>CAJTQO010000001.1:0-18009 GCA_910578405.1 uncultured Lachnospiraceae bacterium
ATGGCGCAGTAGCCAAGTGGTAAGGCAATGGTCTGCAACACCAGTATCCACCGGTTCAAATCCGGTCTGCGCCTCTTAAAAAACCCCGAAAAAGCGGGGTTTTTTGTATTATCTATTTTCTTTTATTATCCTTTTAGACCTAAGCCTCCGTTCTTTTTTTGTTATCATAAGGTGGCGCTAAGGTGGAAAGGCATAGGCCTTTTCCTGCGTTTTTCACAAAAAATTCTTGGATTGCCATTTTTGATGTAAAATTAAGAAAGTTCATTCCTGACAATGCACGCTCCAGTTTGCGTGATATTAGCGCCAAATTCAGGTTACATAGCCACTATGCGCCCTTCCCGGTCATGTTGCCCGGGCTGCACTATATACAATGCATTTTACATCATTGTATCATCCCGTAAAACGTCAGCTAAATTGATTTTACTTATATTACGCCAACTAAGATAATATGCAAATGCCACTGTTCCCCAAATAGCCAACATAAAAATCATAATCGGAATGATTGGCGCTTCGGCAAGAAAGGTTCCCACTTCAACATAGCTTATCTTTAACATATACCCTACTGTAACAACCGCCAGCGGAAGGGTGATTAAAATCGGACGTCCTGCAATGGTAAGCGCTTCCACGCAGAACATTTTCTTGATTTCCCTTTGTGTCATTCCAACAGACATATACCTTGCAAATTCCCTTTTTCTCTGATGCACAAATCCCAGCGTATTAGAAAACACGTCTCCAATGCCGATAATTGCAAGCAGAACACAGAAGCCTCCAAATATTGTCATCATCCCTTGTATCTGTTTATCGTTCGCTTCTGCTTCCTGAATGCGGTTCTCACTTTCTGTCTTATAGTTTCCTGCAATAAGGCTTTCCACCCGCCCCTGCAAAGCGTTCAATTCCTCTAATGTCACATTTTCCCTGCCAAGCATACAGATATAGGTATCTCCCTTATCTTCCTCGCTGCCTCCAATCCGCCCCTTGATGTCTTTCCACAAAGACACGGGAATAAAATGCGCCAGTTCATAATAGTCAAGCTTTGCGTATTCCTCTCTTAAAGCAGGCGCCTCCTCCGTATAGGACAAAACAGGAATTTCTTCTGTCATTTCTTCATTGCCGGACTGCCTTAAAATGCTTATTGCACGTTCCTCTTTCACATAGGGCATATATTGCGGATGCCTAAAATCTGGATTTGTAACATCGCGTATCTGATTCCATATAACCGCCCCATCCAGCCTAGGTGTAATGCCAATCTGTTCGCAGTACGTTAAAAAACTTGCGTCATCCAGTATGACAATTGGAACATTTATAAGCCAGCCCCCATCCATCTCTTTCACATAATTATCCCCTGCTGCCGCAAAACCGCCAAAGGACTTCATATTTTCGCTTATTTCATCCTCTGCGATGATTCTTTTTGCCACTGCCTTCTGATATACAATAGCGCTTCTTATTTCAGGAATCTCCTGTATTTTTTGTGTTTCATTAAAAGTATCCACATCTGTATCCTTTACGGTAACCATAATATCCCAAACGTCCTGATAACGTTCAAAATAGGTTTCCCTTGTGCTGATTCCTGAAAGCGTAAAAAAGGATTGCATCATGGTGAAGGCAAGAAAAGAGAATATCAGGCTAAGCGATGCAGTCCGTAAGGCTTTTCGTTGTGCTTTTAATGCGTTGCCTGCCAATTCTCCTTCCATTCCGAAAAAATAAGTAAGCAGAGGAGATTTTTTCTTATGCTTTAATTCTAATTCACCTGTATTTTTAATCGCTTCAAGTGGCGTCAGTTGGCTTAATTTTCTGGCTGGCATCCATGCGGAAACCCATATTGTCACTACTGTCAAAAGAAGTGTCGCCGCTAAGGCCAGTGGATGGTGGCCAAACACTGCTTCATGCCTGCCTGCCACGCCATTCCCCAATAAACCGTTCAGCATATGTATAAGCCCCATACTGATTAGAATGCCTAGCAGATTCCCAATTAAAATCGGTAAAATGCATAATGCAGCCGCTTCCTGCAAAAGACATAACCGTATCTGTTTTGGCGTGGCCCCGATGCTGGAAAAAATGCCAAACTGATGGATTCTGGCATTCATAGACACTGCAAAAGAATTATGCATTACAATAATTAATGAAAAAGAGGCAATTCCAGCAATCAGCATAAACAGCGGAAAAAGCAATCTTGGCGCAGTGTCTTTCGGGTCACGTATCAGATACATTGCCAAAAGTTTATGATTATAAATAACATTTTCTGATGAAATCCCCAAAGTTTTGGCAATCCGTAACGTATTGTCAAGCACAGCCCCCATATCATCAAAATAAATATCTATCATGGTTTCCGGAAGCTGCGTTTTCTTTTCCTTTATTACTACATCTTTTACATTCGCAAAATTCTTTATGGATTCAATATCTTCCTGGGCAAATTCTCCCACGATTCTACTCTGCCATCCCCCTTCTTCCTGTTCGATGCTTTCAATTTCGTATTTCCATGCGTTATAAAATAATCCTAAAAGCAGTGATAACAGTAAAGCTGATATAAATGCCGTTATCATAACAGACATACTCGATGAATGGTTATTTTTAATATAGCTTGATGAATAATCTTTCCACATTGCCCATTACCTCCGCTTCTCGTCGCTTATAATATGCCCATCCTCTATGGTTATGATACGGTCCGCTTCTAAAGCCACTTTTTCATCATGGGTAATCAGCACAATCGTCTGTTCCAAATTACGATTGGATAATTTCAGCATATCAATAATTTCTTTGGAACTTTTCTGATCTAAATTTCCAGTCGGCTCGTCCGCCAAAAGCAGAGCCGGGCGATAAATCAGGGAACGCGCTATGGCAACTCTTTGCTGCTGTCCGCCCGATAGCTGGTTCGGCAAAGCTTCCAGCCGGTCAGCAAGGCCAAGCGAACGAACTATCTTTTCAAAATACTCTTTGTTTGGTTTTTTCTTATCAAGGGCAAGCGGCATAAGAATGTTTTTTCGCACTGTAAGTGTTGGAATCAAGTTATAGAACTGATATACCAAACCCACTTTCCTTCTGCGGAAAATTGCTGTCTGCGTCGGATTAAGTTTAGATAGCTCTGTTCCGTCTATGGTGACTTTTCCGCTTGTAGGCTTATCCACGCTTCCCAGAATATGCAGCAGTGTAGATTTGCCTGAACCGGACGCTCCCATAACCGCCACAAACTCTCCCTTGCCCACCGTCAAATCTATTCCGTCCAGTGCAGCCACCTGATTATTGCCGGAGCCATATATTTTGCGGACTCCTTTGCATGTTAAAATATTCATTTTGTTTCCTCCTTGGATATTTTGTATTTCTATGTTTGCAGCAAAGCTGCTTGTTAGCTTGTAAACTTTGATTCTGCAGGCAAATGGTTTACAAGCTATATTGTACCAAAGGAAAGTTACAACTTAGTGACTGCAACAGAAATGATATAAATTTTATTGTTTATATAACCGGATTTCAAAACATGCGCCGCTATTTGGCAGATTTTTAGCCCTTATTGTCCCGTTTTGACGTTCTATAATCTCCTTTGACAATGCCAAACCTATTCCAATGCCGCTACTACGGACATTGTCCCCGGCGCTTGCATTCTGTCCCCGATAAAACCGTTTAAAAAGATATGGAATGTCTTCTTTGGCGAATCCGGTCCCCTCATCCCAAATAAGTATTTCTGTATATAGTGGATTTTGTCCATAAGAGCAATGGACTGTTCCGCCCGCATTATGCTCCATACAATTTTTCATTACATTCATAATTGCTTCCATAGTCCAGTCTAAATCGGCGGTTACGGCCATCTCCCCTAATTCCGGAATATCAATGGAAGTTCCGGTATGTGCAAATAATTCCTGCAAATTGTCTGCTGCAAGGACAAGTACAGTAAAAACATCCACATCCTCTGTTTGAAACATCAACGTGCCTGCATCAAGACGAGATAACACAAGCAGGGATTCTTCTAAATGGGTAAGTCTGATTAACTGCTTTTTTATCTGCTCCATCTTGCCTTTTTCATATTCTTTTTTCATTGGCATTTCAGACAATGCTTGCAAAGATAAAGAAATTGCAGTGATAGGAGTTTTTATCTGATGCGCGATGTTTGATAAATTCTCTGCAAAATCATTTTTTGCCTGTACTGCCGCATCCTTTGTCTGGTAAAGAAATGTCACTGTCTTATATATTTCATCTTCTAGCTTAGAAAAAATATCTTCTCCTGAAACAGAAAGGACAACCGCTTTTCCAATGTTGACCTGCTCCAAATAATCGGACAGCCCCTCTATTCGTTTCGCTTCTGCTTGGTTACGGAATGCAAAAGTAACGGCAAAGAGGAGGATTCCAGTCAGAAACCCTGTTATGGCAAATAGAATATGATATGTGATAGCGGAATCAGAAAAATCAGATATGCGATATCCTAAAACGGATAATACATCCTTTGTTGCCGCACCATCGACCTTTCCGCTCGTATATTCTTTCAATGTGGCGGAAACTATATTCTTCATTTCCGGCTCCTGTTCCAACACTTCGCCACAAATAGCATTAACCAAATCAAATGGAAGCCTGCTGTAATGGCAGGAAACCAGCATTGCCGTAACAGCAGAAGAAATCAAACTGACGGCTGTTGCAAATCCAAACATAATTACAAAGTTTTTTCGTCCGCTCATATGGTTTCCTCCATACGGTATCCCACACTTCTAATTGTTTTCAAACAGGATGGTTGGTGTAGTTTGTCCCGCAACCGTTTGATAGTGACTGTCAGAGTATTGTTATTCACGTAGTTTCCATTTACATCCCATACCTGTTCTAAGATTTTTTCTCTGGTAACAGTCTTTCCTTTATTCTGCAAGAGATACAAAAGCAATCCGTACTCTGATGCGCTTAAATCTATTTCTTCCGAACCGCAAGAAACTGCCCTGCGGTTCAAATCAATCGTAATCTCATCGCAAGACAGGCGCTGTTGCGCCACATTCCCTGTTCTTCGAAGCGCCGCCTGAATCCTTGCATATAACACGCTTAATTCAAAAGGTTTAACCACATAATCATCCGCTCCGTTTTGAAAACCCGAAACAATGTCATGGGAATCGCTTCGAACCGTAAGAAAAATAATCGGCAATTCCTCCCATCTGCTGCGAATCCATTGACAAAGGCTATCCCCACGGCCATCCGGCATATTCCAATCCAACAAAATAACAGTCGGCACATGAATTTCCAATGCTTGTCTAAGCTCTGAAATTGTATTATATATCACTACCTTAAAGTTTTTCCGCTCCAGATATTCTTTTACAGCGTCTGCAATATTAATATCATCCTCAGCATAAAATAATTCAACCATTTCTTTCAATCACCTTATATTTTTTGTTTTATTATACCAGAAAAATGTTACAGTTTAGTGACTTACTCCCATACCATAAAAGCTCTTTTACCATACCATGGAATCCGGTTCCATCCCCATACTTTTATTCGTCCCGATTGTTTTTCTTTCGAGAGGCTCTCAAGTAATGCCTTTATATCCTTTTCCAACAGCGGAGCGTCTTTTACCATTAAATACAGCTTTGTATTCAACCATTCTTCCCACAGCTCATTAAATAGAGCCACGATGTCAGTAAAAATGATAGCATCTTCAAAGCCATACGGCGGCTTATAATGCTTCAGTTTGGATACGCGCGCATGTCCATGCGGTGAACAGCCTTTGCCTTTCTGAAACAGCCGGTATCGGCGGAAGCGTTGGCAGAGCGGCTACAGGCATTCCTGCGGCAGAGCCAAAAGGAGGAGGCGCGGCTGGAGTTTTGTAAGAGTTTCAGAATCCGGACAGGCATTTATGAAAATCGTTTGGAGGAATGGAGGGGCGGCTTTATGGAAAAGAAGAATGCCATTTCATAGGCTGGCTTTGTGATAACGGATTCCCGTGGGCGGAATAGAGAAAATATTGACAGGAAAATGCAAGAGAGGATATAATAATCCTGTTGCATATGATATACTATGATGCATTTTACGACGAGGCTTGAGGTTGTTTCCTGTAGGATAGCCCATGCGCGTTTTTGGCGCAGGGATGGGCAAAGAATGGGGAGGTTATGGAAACGGCTTGAGCGGCGGAACGGAGATTGGGAATGAAAAAGAGGAAGGAAACAGGAACAACAGACAAAGGGATTCCCTTGCTTTTTTCCATTATTCTTGTTTTTGCCATATTGGGTGTTTTGGTATTTTCCGTGTCACATAAAATTACTAGGGAGATGTCCGCATCGGCAATCCAGAATCTGAGTGAAACGTTAGATTTGATCAAAGCTACCATAGAGGCGATTTTAAACAAGGAAGCGGAATACCAAAAGTTAATGGCAGAGGAGATTGCAAGGGCGGAGGATCCGGAAGAATATATCCGCGCCTACAATAAGAACCGGACAATGGTAAAGTTGTCTTTTATATGGAAAGGGAAGACGGAAGGCATATCCAATACGGGAGAAGCGTTTTCAGAGGAAGGGCTGGATTTTTCTGCGGGCGATATGGTGGGCGAACTGTTCATATCGGATTCTTATCTGAATTATATGGGAACTTGGGCGTATACCATGAAATGCCCGGTGGTAAAGGATGGACAGGAGATTGCAACGTTTTATGTGGAATATGTATACGATTCCCTGGACAGATCGTTGCCGGAAGGTTTTTATAACAAAAAGGCCATGCTTTACATTATGGATGCGAAAACCAAGCGGCTGGTAATGAAACCGAAGGGGATGGGTGAGCGCAATGCAGGACATTTGAACTTGGAGGATTTTTACAGGGCAAATGACATCCAGGATGAAGAGCTGAGGCAAGAAGTGGAGGAATGCCTGGAAAACGGTAAAAATGTTATGTTTTATCACAACATCCGGAACAAGAAGGCGCTGAATTACATGTGGTCGGTAAATGGGGGGACAGTTTACTTAATTGGCTATGTGCCTATCGAGGCAATCCAACAGGAAGGAAAAACGGTCAATCAGAATATTTTTACGGTGGTTGCCGTGATGCTGATTGCTTTTTTCCTATGCTGCATTTTGTATTATTTTAACCAAAAGGAGCAAAACAGGATTAGGCGGGAGCGGGAGAAAGAACGGGAAATTCATAGCATACAACTGGCAGAAGCCCTGCAGGCTGCGCAGATTGCCAGCAATTCCAAAACGATGTTCCTTTCCAACATGTCACATGATATCCGCACGCCAATGAATGCAGTGCTGGGATTTACGACGCTGCTTGCCAGGGATGCGGAAAATCCGGATAAGGTTAGGGAATATACAAAGAAAATCGCCGCGTCCGGCCAGCATCTGTTAAGCCTTATTAATGATATTCTGGATGTTTCGAAAATAGAAAGCGGCAAGGTAGTGTTGAATGTGGGCGTGTTTACCTTGAATGATTTGGTATCTTCCGTGGATGCCATTATACGTCCTATGGCAAAGGCAAGGGAACAGAAGTTTCATGTTATGGTCACAGGAATCAGACATGAAACGCTGATGGGGGATGAGACGAGGATTAACCAGGTGTTGATTAACTTGCTTTCCAATGCGGTGAAATATACCCAGCCGGGAGGAAATGTCTGGCTGCGCATGATTGGACAGAAGCAGCGGTCGGCCCAGTATGAACATATCAGGATTGAAGTGGAGGACGACGGGTACGGGATGACGCCGGAATATCTGGAAAAGATATTTGACGCATTTACAAGGGCGGAGAACAGTACCACCAATAAAGTGCAAGGCACCGGGCTTGGCATGGCGATTACGAAAAATATTGTGGAACTGATGGGAGGCGCCATTGATGTTTCCAGTCAGGTGGATAAAGGAAGCTTGTTCCGGGTGGATTTGGAATTGAAGATACCGGAAGGGCAGACAGATAAACAATTCTGGAAGGAAGCAGGCATTTCACGGATACTGGCAGTGGAAAGCGACGCCGGAGCCTGTCAGGATATACGGACATGGATGGCGGATGAAGAGGTAACGGTGGATATAGCGCAAGGAATTGAGGAAGCGGTGCATTTACTGCAAGGCGCCGCCGGAGAGAAATACCAAATGATTCTGCTGGATGTGGAGGGGATGGGAGAGGACGGCATACAGGCGGCCGGGGAAATAAGAGGGGCAGTGGACGCCGGGATTCCGATACTCTTCCTGGCGGCAAACGATATAGAGGAAGGGGAAGGGACGCTTCAGGCGCAGCAGATGGGAGTCTTGGTCAAACCGTTTTTTGTGTCTGCTTTTAAGGCGAAAGTCCTGGAGCTGCAGGAAAAGGGCGGCGGAAAGGAGAAGGAAGCAGAGAGCGGCAATCTGGAGGGGCTGTATTTCCTTGCGGCGGAAGATAATGAGATTAACGCGGAAATCCTGAGTGAAATTATATCTATGGAGGGCGCGGGCTGTGAGGTGGTGGAGAACGGAAAACTGGCAGTGGAGCGTTTTGCGCATTCCAGGGCAGGAGAGTTTGATGCAATTTTGATGGATGTGCAGATGCCGGTTATGAACGGTTATGACGCCACAAGGGCAATCCGGGCATTGGAACGTCAGGACGCGAAAGAAATACCGATTATAGCAATGACAGCCAATGCTTTTGCAGAGGACGAGAAAGAGGCGCTGCAGGCCGGAATGAACGTCCATCTGGCAAAGCCGATTGATGTGGAGTTATTAAAGCAGGTGATTAGTCAGTATGCCAAAGGAAGGGAGTAGGAGATGGATAGGGGGAAAGACAAGAAGAGGGTGAAAAGCGCTGCGGCGTGTCTGGCCGGACTGGCGGCATTTGCCATGCTGGCCTGCGGGGGAAAGCCAAACGGAGCAAACTTGATTACGGAAGAAGAGGACAGCGCAAGAGTGGTGACAATGTTTAGCCCTATGGAGAAGACAGAGCCGAATGTGGACAATATAGCAAGAAGCGCAGCGGATAAAACAGTAATTCTGGCGGAAAAAAAACTGGGAGTGAGGGTGAATTATGTAACTTATACGGCAGAAAATTATCAGGATAAGACGTACGATGATGTGGCGCTTGACAGGGCGCGCAATGATATGGACGATATTTATTTGCTCAACCCGGACGTGATAAAGGCTTTGGGGGAGGAAGGGAAGCTTATGGATTTGTCCGGGCTGGAATGCGCAAAGAACCTGCGGGATGTGGTGAAGACGGCCAATACGGTGGATGGGAAACTGGTGGCCATCCCACAGGAGGTGGTCGCTTATGGCTTATTCATTAATAAAGATATGTTTGACCGATATAAGCTGGAGCTGCCGGAAACGCCGGAAGATTTTTTAGAGTGCTGCCGGATTTTTAAGGAGAACGGCATTGAAACGCCGGTGGGGGCAAACCGCTGGTGGTTAGAAAACTTTGTGCTGGCGCAGGCATATGCGGATTTATATAATGGGGGGAATACACAGGCGGAGATAGCGGCGTTAAACAGCGGGGAAAGCAAGTACAGCGACTATATGCGCCCTGGCTTTGAATTTTTAAAAGAAATGATAGATAAGGGATATGTGGATGCTAAAAAGGCGTATGTGAGCGAGGCCATTGAAGGGGAGGGGCCGGATTTCCTGGCGCAGAAGACGCCGATTGTCATGGCATATTGGGGAGCGGCCAATACGGAAACCGCTTATGGGGATGCGGATTTTGAAATGCTGGTGATTGGCTTCCCAAGCAGCCGTGGGCAGATGCCGGTCATGCCCATGACAGGGTTTGCCGTTGGGGCGGATGCGGAACATGCGCAAGACGCCATGGATGTTTTGGAGGTAATGCTTTCCGATGAAGCGCTTCAGATTTATGCGGAAACCAACAGAGTGATATCTCCGTCCAACAATGTGGAGGTGGAATGCGTCCCTGCGTTAAAACCGCTTAAGGACAGAATAGAAGAGGATGTGTTTGTCCTTGGGGCCAATGCGGGGATGAAATTGGAGCAGTGGGGAAATACCTGCCTGATTGTGCGGGAATTGTTAAACGGGGCTACCGTAGAGGAGTGCATGGCGGAGTTTGACAGGCTGCAGGAAGAATCTATGGGGAACGAAAGGAATACAGGATAAGGGAGAATAAAAGAACTGGCCAGCCATTTTGCATGGTTGGCCAGTTCTTTTATAGGGCGGGCCGGTTTTGCACAGTTTGCCGGCAATGCCGGCAATGTTTTTCTGCAGCGGTTTAACGCGTTATTTGACCAGTTTCTTGTCCACTCTCTGGATATGGTTGATCAGCCAGTCTGTCAGGAAATCCAGAAGGTCTTGCGCTATTTCATCCTGCTCATCCTCGCTGCCGGACAAATCGAATTCTGCCAGGCGGTCTTCGAATTGACGGTGTTGTGCGGCGTGCTGGGTTATGTAAGGGTATTGGATGCTTTTCTGGTATTCTTCTTCGTGGGCAAAATGTGTCCGTGTGTAATTAATCAATTCTGATACAAGTTCTACTATTTTGTCGGATTTGTCTACCAGAAAGCTGTCATAAAGTAAATCGTGGGTTTCCTGGGCAAGCTCAAAGAGCCTGGTGTGTTCCTGGTCAATGAGGTCAATTCCTGTGAAATATTCAGGTTTCATTTCATACATATAAAGCCTCCATTCCTGCCGTGATATGGGCATAAACAAAAATTTTACGTATCTTATCTTACTACCTTTCCGCGGCAGAATCAAGTAGGCGTGAGCGGAAGACGGCGGGGCGGCTTGGAAAAAGCTTGAATGTCAGTTGTATTTTGATATAATGTAGAAAGCGGCCTGGGAGACGGCCATAGCGTTATAAGATATGGAAACGGAAAACAGCATCATTTGAGGAAGTGTGGCAGTGGGGTTTCAAGGCGCGGAATGGGGCGCTGAGAGGCGGAGCTGAAACGGAAAGGAAAAGGGATATGGGAAGTGTTGTGAAGTTGGGAATGATTGGGCTTGGAGCCAGGGGAAAGGGACTGTTGGAAACGGCATATCTGGAACATCCGGATGCAGAGTTTGTGGCTGTCTGTGACAGGTATGAGGACAGATGCCTGGAAGCCGCAGGCATCCTTGAGAAAAGGACAGGAAAGAGGCCAAAAATCACTGCGGACTATAGGGAACTGCTGCAGATGCCGGAAGTGGACGCGGTTATTATATGCACATCCTGGGATATGCATATAGAGATGTGCATTGCGGCGATGAAGGCAGGAAAATATGCGGGATGTGAAGTGGGAGGGGCGTATTCCATTAGGGAATGCTGGAAACTGGTGGAGGCATATGAGCAGACCGGGATTCCGGTGATGTTTATGGAAAACTGTGTGTATGGGCGGGATGAAATGATGGTGGCCCATATGGCGGAGCTTGGGGTGTTGGGTGAAATTGTGCATTGTGAAGGCGGATACCGCCATGACCTGAGGGAAGAGATTGCCTTTGGGAAGGAGAACCGCCATTACCGCTTGGCAAACTATACCCACAGAAATACGGAAAACTATCCCACCCATGAATTGGGGCCGATTGCCAGGCTCCTTCATATTAACAGAGGGAACCGGATGCTTTCCCTGACATCCATGTCATCCAGGGCGTCGGGGTTAAGGGAGTACATCAAACAGAACAAGCCGGAGGATGCGAAGCTGGCCAATACGGTTTTCCAACAAGGGGATGTGGTGAATACCATTATCAAATGCAGCAACGGGGAAACCATTTTGCTTACGTTAGATACGACTCTGCCTAGGTATTATTCCAGAGGCTTTACCGTACAGGGGACAAAAGGGATGTACAGTGAAGACAACGGTTCCATATTCCTGGACGGGGAGGAAGCGGCCAAGGATCATTTTCATTGGAAAAAACATTGGGGGAATGTGGAAGAGTATAGGGAAGCCTATGAACATCCGGCGTGGAGAAAGTATTTACAGGATGGCGTAAAAAAGGGCCATGACGGCATGGATTATCTTGCGTTTTGTGACTTTATAAAATGTGTGCAGGAACGGACGCAGGCTGCCATTGATGTTTATGATATGGCCAGTTGGATGAGCATATCGGCGCTGGCGGAACAGTCTATAGCGATGGGAGGCCAGCCTGTGGCCATCCCCGACTTTACGAACGGCAAGTGGATGAAATACTATTAAGGGAGGCGGCTGATATGCAATGGAAATTGAATTATAAAGAACCGGCAGGAAGCTGGACGGAATCCTTGCCCTTGGGAAATGGTGAGCTTGGCGTTATGTGGGCGGGAAGCGCAGGGTGTGACCGGATTGAACTGAATTTGGACACGCTCTGGTCCGGGACGCGGCAGGAAGAGGCCGGATATGGGGAATTGCCCGACTGGAAGGGATTACGGCAGATGATAGCGGAGGGGAAGTTAAGAGAAGCGGAAAAGTATGCGCAAGAGCATATTTTGGGTGACTGGACGGCCGGCTATCTTCCGGCAGGTTCGCTGCTGATTGATTTTTGCCGTGGAAAAGAAGGGGACATAACGGATTACCGGAGGGAATTGTCTCTCAATGACGCTGTGCAGGCCGCTTCATGGAAAGCGGGAGAGGTTTCTTACGGCAAAGAGATGTTTGTGAGTATGGCAGATCCGGTGTTTGCAGTGAGAGTGCAGGTGGGCAAAAACGAGACGGTGGAAGCGGAGATTGGCCTGGAGAGCCAATTGCGGTATGAAACAAATGTATGGGGAGACAAGGACGGGCTGGAGCTTTGCGGTTATGCCCCGGTTTATGCCGCCCCCAATTATTATAAGTGTGAAACCCCGATACGGTATGAAGAGGGAAAGGGAACGCGTTTTTGCATAAAGCTTGCGGTTGCCTTAAGCGCCGGAACGGTGCAGGCGGAGGGGAAGCGGCTGAAAGTGACGGCGCAGGAAGATTTTTATATCTTTTTGACAGCGGCGACGGATTTTTATGGCGGGGCGGATTGGCAGGAAAAAATGACGGATGTTTTAGCGTATGCGAAAAAAGAGGGGTACGGGGAGCTGAAACGGAAGCATTTGGAGGCATACAGGCCCATATTTAACCGTGTGGAACTGCAGTTTGAGGAGACGGATTTTGGAAAGGCGGATACGATGCACTGTCTGCGGCATTTTGGGGAAGGAGCTGTGGACAGGAACTTTATGGCTTTGCTGTTCCATTACGCCAGATATTTGCTGATATGCTCTTCCAAACCAGGCACGCAGGCGGCAAATCTGCAGGGAATCTGGAACCGGGAAGTAAGGCCGCCATGGAGTTCCAACTATACAGTGAACATTAACACGCAGATGAATTACTGGATGGCGGAAAGCTGCGGCCTGAGTGAGTTCCATATGCCTTTGTTCGACTTGATAGACACAACGGCGCAAAAGGGAAAAGACACGGCAAAGAGACTGTACGGGCTGGAAGGCTGGGTGAGCCACCATAACCTTGATGTGTGGGGGCATTCCGGTCCGGTAGGGAAATACGCGCAGGATGAAGCTCCTTGCGCCTATGCCCTCTGGCCTATGAGTTCCGGCTGGCTGTGCAGGCATTTGTGGGAGCATTACTGTTATACGCTGGACAAGGACTTTTTAGAGACGCGCGCGTATCCGGTGATTCGGGAGGCGGTGCGTTTTTACCTGGGTTATCTGACAGAATATGACGGGTTTCTTGTAACAAGCCCTTCCACTTCGCCGGAAAATGTGTTTTATGGCAAGGATGGGGAAAAGCATAGCGTGTCGATGGCTTCTGCCATGGATATTTCCATATTGAAGGATTTGTTTGGCAACTATTTGGAAATCTGCCGGATATTGGGCAAGGAAGAGTGGAAGCGGGAAACGGAAGAAGCATGGAAAAAGCTTCCGCCTTTTCAGATTGGAAAGGCAGGGCAGCTTCAGGAGTGGTATGAGGATTATGAGGAAACCGACATCCATCACAGGCATGTATCCCATCTTTACGGCCTGTATCCCGCGAATTTGTTTCCTGGTGACACGCAGGAAGGGGCGGCTTTGCGCCGGGCGTGTGAAAAGACGTTGGAACGGCGCGGCGATGATGGGACGGGCTGGTGCATGGCATGGAAGGCGAGTCTGTGGGCCAGGCTGAAAAACGGGGACAAGGCTTTGGCGCTGTTGAAAAACCAGATGAGGCTGACGTTTGAAGAAAAATTGGCTATATCAGGGGGAGGGATTTATCCGAATTTATTCTGTGCGCACCCTCCGTTCCAGATTGACGGGAACTTTGGTTTTGCGGCAGCGGTGACGGAAATGCTTTTGCAAAGCCAGGATGGCAGGATAGAGCTATTGCCTGCGCTGCCAGGGGAATGGAAGGACGGGCAGGCAAAGGGATTAAAGGCAAGGGGAGGATATACGGTGGATGTGGCGTGGAAGAATGGGGGAGTGACGGCTTTTAGGATTTGCGCCATCGCGCCGGGAGAAGTGGAAGTTTTGTATGGGGGGAAGAAGCAACGGCTCCGGTTTGAGGAAGGCAAGGGGCTGTCGTGGCAGATGGGGGAGGAAAGCGTTGCGTTACATTTTGCGCCATGCTATAATCAGACCACGCAGTGATATGGCGGGGAGAGTGGGCAGTGGCTGAGGGAAGGAGGAGCGTTGCCGCAAAACGGCGGCACGGAGGCGGTTATGGAAGAAAATTACGATGAGGATGGTATGCGCAGGGTGCAATGGGCGCAGCGGAAAGAAAGGATGCAGCGGGAGAAGCGTAAGCAGATGATGATACGCAAAGTTTCCAGAGTGGCGCTTCCGGCGGCAGGCGTAATTCTTGCGGTATTGGTTGGCATAGCGGTGAAGAACGGCGGCCGTAAGGAAGGGGTGGAAGCCTCTGCGGCAGGACAGGAGGGAAACGGAGCGGCAGGCATGGAAAACGGGGATGGAACCGACGCGAAGAAGAGGGGTGAAAATCAGCCAGGCGTTAGAGAGGACGGTCAGTCCCAGGGAGGACAGGCGGACGGTGAAGAAGGCAGCGCGGCAGGAGGAAGCGAAGCAGGCGGAAAAGACAGCGCGGCAGGAGGAAGCGAAGCAGGCGGCGGAGAAGACGGCGCGGCAGGGGGAAGCCAGACAGGAACCGGGGAAAGCGGCGCGGGAGGCCAGGCAGGCGCTGGGACGGGCGGTTCTTTTGCGGCCACAAAGCTGTCCGGGGAGTATCAGACAACCGGGGAGACGGTTTCCGCGGGGAATGATGTGGCCAGCAGCTATGCAATTTTAGTGGATGTGGATGAAGGGAATATTTTGATGCGGCGGGATGAAAAGAGCCGTATGAATCCGGCTTCCATGACAAAGGTGCTGACTTTGCTTGTGGCGGCGGAACATATTGATAATTTGGATGATACGTTTACGATTACGAGTGAAATTACGGATTATTGTTATGTGAATGACTGCAGTGTGGCAGGGTTTGAAAAGGGGGACGTGATGACCATAAGGGATTTGATGTATGGGACGATTCTGCCCTCCGGTGCGGACGCTGCGCTTGGGCTGGCGATTTATGTGTCCGGCTCCCAAGAGGCTTTTGTAGAGCTGATGAATGAAAAGCTGGAGGAGCTTGGGCTGGCGGATACGGCGCATTTTACCAATTGCATGGGAATTTATGACGAAAATCATTATTGTACGGCCTATGATATGGCGGTTATTATGGAAAACGCTTTGAATAATGACCTTTGCCGGGAAGTAATGTCTACCCGCACGTATACCACAGGCCCAACGAAACGCTTTCCAAACGGGATTGATTTGTCCAACTGGTTTTTGCGCCGGATTGAGGACAAGGACTGCGGTGGGAATGTGCCTGGCGGAAAGACCGGGTATGTGGCGCAGTCGCAGCACTGTGCGGTAAGCTATGGCATAGACAAGAACGGAAAGCGGTATGTGTGCGTGACAGGCAACGCTGCGTCAAAGTGGTATTGCATCAATGACCATGCATATATGTATAAGCGCTATATGGAATAGAGGTATGCGGTTATGTACAAAATCCTGATTGTGGAGGACGATGAAATCATAGCGGCGGAAATTGGCAGACATTTGGAAAAGTGGGGGTATGAAACGGAAGCGGTAACGGATTTTAGCAATGTGCTTGGAAGCTTTGGCAGGTTTATGCCCCATCTTGTGCTGATGGATATCGGCCTGCCTTTTTATAACGGATATTACTGGTGCGGGGAAATCAGGAAAGTGTCACAGGCGCCGATTATTTTTATTTCTTCGGCTTCCGACAATATGAATATTATAATGGCGGTGAATATGGGAGGGGACGACTTTATCGCCAAACCTTTTGATTTGGAGGTGCTGTCCGCCAAAGTCCAGGCGGCGCTGCGCCGGGCCTATACGTTCCATGAACAGGGGGCGTTTCTGGAATATCAGGGGATTTTGCTTAATTTGTCAGATATGTCTTTAGGGTTCCAAGGGGGAAGGGTGGAACTTTCAAAGAATGAATTCCGTATTCTGCAGATTTTGTTTGAGCATGGAGGCAGGACGGTAACGCGGGAGAGCATAATGAAAAGGTTATGGGACGACGAATGTTTTGTGGATGACAATACGCTTACGGTAAATATGAACCGGTTGAGGAAGAAGCTTGAGGGGGAGGGGCTGGAAGGGCTGATTGTGACAAAGAAGGGCGTTGGGTATCAACTGGGAGCGAAGAAGGGATGAGGAAGCGGTTTTTTTGTTATGTAAAGGAACGGAGCATATGGCTGGGGTTTTTGACGGTGGTTACATTGGTTTATCTGGCGGTGGCAGGACTGTACGGATATGACGGGGGCGTCAGAAATATGCTCTATGCGGCGCATATATCCTTTTTCTTCCTGGCGGCAGGCTGTGCGGTTGATTTTGCGTTTTATGCCAGGAGATGTATGAAATTGGAAGAAGCGCTGGCAGCAGGGGCGGAAACGGATTACTGTCTGCCGGCTCCCAAGGGCGCTGTGGAGCGGCTGTATTACGAAATGCTTTGCCAGGCAAAGCAGGTCAATTGCCGTCTCGTTTCCGAGCTGGACAGTAAAACGACGGATATGGCGGATTATTACGCTATGTGGATCCATCAGGTGAAAACGCCCATTGCGGCGCTGCATTTGCTGTTTGAGAGGATGGAGGAATGCCGTACGGCAGAAGGGGCGCAGTTGCGGCAGGCATCGGAGGAGTTGTTTAAAATCGAGCAGTACGCGGAGATGGCGCTGCATTATGCAAGATTAGACGGCATGTCGGCGGATATGCTGCTGAAAGAGTATGATATAGCGGCCATAGCAAAGAAGGCGGTAAAGAAGTACAGTGTGCTTTTCATCGGTAAGGGGCTTTCTTTTTCTATGGGGGCATTTACCTGTAAGGCGGTTACGGATGAGAAATGGCTGGGGCTTGTGATGGAACAGTTGCTGGCAAATGCGCTCAAATATACCAATGCAGGTGGCATCCGCCTTTATGGGGCGGATGAGAGTGGCATGGAGCGCACAGGGGAAGCGGATTATGTGGTAATGGAAGATACGGGGATTGGGATACGGGAGGAAGACCTCCCGCGTATTTTTGAAAGGGGATTTACCGGGTATAACGGAAGGATGGACAAAAAGTCCACAGGGATTGGGCTGTATCTTTGCAAAAGGGTGATGGAGCAGTTGGGGCATACGCTCCGGGTGGAGTCTGCCCAAGGGCAAGGGTGCAGGGTAGTGATGGGGTTTGGGCAGTTTTCCCTGTTACCGGAACGGGGCGAACCGTAACAGGGATTGTTATGGGGAGGGGGTTTTTTTGAAAGGCGATTGCAGTTTAAAGGGTGTGTGTGTTATAATGGCTTTTAGAAGCGGGGAGTTTTTGGAAATGCAGGTGGTTTAGGGCAGGGGTGGCATTAGAGGGATATATGGGATTCGGTTAGGATAGATTGGCGCGGATAGGAAAGGTGTGGATGGGATGTATAGGTTTGACAGCCGTGTAAGGTACAGTGAGGTGGATAGCGAAGGAAGGCTGTCGTTGGAATCTTTGTTGGATTATTTCCAGGATTGCTCTACGTTTCAATCGGAGGATTTGGGGATTGGCGTGGCTTATTTGGCAAAGAGGAAGCTGGCCTGGGTGCTGTCGGCGTGGCAGATTGTGGTAGGAAGGTATCCCGGGCTGGGGGAAAGGGTGTCGGTGGGGACGGAGCCTTATGAATTAAAAGGGTTTATCGGATATCGGAATTTCCTGATGGATGGGGAGGGT
>CAJTQO010000001.1:18019-208192 GCA_910578405.1 uncultured Lachnospiraceae bacterium
GGAACGGCTTGCCTGGGGGAATTCGGTATGGACATTGGTGGATATGGAAAGCGCAAGGCCGGTAAAGGCAACAGAGAGGATGCAGGAGGCATATGGCCTGGGGGAGCGGCTGGATATGGATTATGCGCCGCGCAAAATTGCGCTTCCGCAAGGAGAGGGAAGTCGGCGGGAAGCTGTGGAAATAAAGCGCCATCATTTGGATACGAACCGCCATGTGAACAATGGGCAGTATGTGCGTTTGGCAATGGAGTATTTGGAAGAGGGGCGTTTCGTCCGCCAGATGCGGGCGGAGTATAAAAAGCAGGCTTTGTTGGGGGAACGGCTGTATCCGGTTGTTTACAGGGGGGATGGCGTTACGGCGGTTTCTTTGGAACAGGCGGATGGAAAGCCTTATTGTGTGGTGGAATTTATGCAGGATGAACGGCAAGGAGGGGATGTTTGTGATTCAGTTAGGTGAAAAGCAGGATTTGACAGTGGTAAAATTGGTGGATTTCGGGGTATATCTCAGCCCGGAGGAGGAGACGCAGGAGAAAGTGCTTCTGCCGCGCAAACAGACGCCGGAAGGGACGAAGGAAGGGGATACGCTGCGGGTGTTTGTTTACCGGGATTCCAAGGATAGGATGATTGCGACGACCAATGAAGTAAAGCTGACTTTAGGGGAGGTGGCTTTGCTGCGGGTGGCTCAGCTTGGGAAGATTGGCGCGTTTCTGGACTGGGGGCTGGAAAAGGAGCTGTTTCTTCCGTTCCGCGAGCAGACCAGGCCGGTGCAGGAGGGAGAGGAATGCCTGGTGGCGCTTTATATTGACAAAAGCAATCGTCTGTGCGCAACGATGAAGCTATATCCTTACCTTAGGACGGACAGCAGATATCAAAAGGATGACCGGGTCATAGGGCGCGTGTATGAAATCAGCCGGAATTTCGGCGCTTTTGTGGCGGTGGACGATCAATATTCCGGGTTAATCCCTATAAAGGAAATGTATGGGAAGATAGAGGTGGGGGACAGCGTTGCGGCGAGGGTGACGGCTGTGAAGGAAGACGGGAAACTGGATTTGAGCATTCGGGAGAAGGCTTATATCCAGATGGCAAAGGATGCGGAAAAGGTGTTAGCCATGATTCGCAGTTATGACGGAGTCCTGCCTTTTAATGATAAGGCTTCGCCCGAAACGATAAAGGAAAAGATGCAGATGAGCAAGAATGAGTTTAAGCGCGCAGTAGGGCATCTGCTCAAAGAGAACAAGATTTTGATTGGGGAGAAGAGCATAAGGCTGAAATAAGGTTTCAGGATGGGGCGTTGAGGATACGGATGAATAGTAAAAAGGTAAACTGGATTTTTTTATCAATTGTTTTGCTGCATTTTGCATTGGTGGCAGTGATTACGGTATTAGGGCTAAAATATGGGTATACGTTGGGCATTGTCCCGAACTTTCTGGTGAGTCAGGGGATTTTACTGGCACCAGCCCTTCTTTGGACGTTTTTTTCCGGAGAGAATTTATTCCGGCTGGTGGGGTTAAACAGGATAAAGGTTTCCACTGTATTTAAAATCTGCCTTTTTACTTTTCTTGCGATGCCGCTGACAACATTGATTAATATGATTTCCATGCTGTTTGTGGATAACACGGTAGCGGCTATCAGCGGGGATGTGCTGGACGCCCCCTTTCTTGTGATGTTGTTTATCATTGGAATATTCGGGCCGTTTAGTGAGGAGCTGGTATTCCGTGGGATTGTGTACCAGGGGTACCGGAAGTCGGGAACTGTGTTTTACGCTATGCTCTTGTCCGCATTGCTGTTTGCCCTTATGCATATGAACTTTAACCAGGCGGCATATGCCTTCGTAATCGGGGTGATGGTGGCGCTTTTGGTGGAGGCGACCGGAAGTCTTTGGAGTTCGGTTATTTTCCATATGGTGTTCAATTCCCAGCAGGTGTGCCTGATGTATCTGTATGACGCAGTGTCTTTTGGAGAGAACGAGCTGGAGCAGGCGCAGGAGATGCTCACCAAAGATGTATTGTTGATTATGATTAGCTTATGGCTGATGTTCGCCGCGGCGGCAACGGCGCTGGCTGCCTGTGCGCTTGTGTGGATTGCCAAAGGGGAAGGGCGCGGGGATGCGCTTAAGTCGGTCTGGAGGGACAGAAAGAAGCAGGTTATGCCGCAGGCGGTTCAAACGGCATATGGAATGCCGGAAACGGCCGGGATGTATGGGATGGCCGGAAGCGGGCAGGGAAATGCGGCAGAGGCGTGCCAATGGCCGGAAGCGGCAGGAGAAAAGAAAGAAAACGCCAAAACAGGCAGAATGGTTACTGTCCCTTTGATTATAGGGATTGTCCTGGCGCTTTCTTATATGAGTTTAGAACTTATTTTGGAACATTTGTTATTTTCCGTTTTTTAAACATACATGTCGAGGTTGCCGCCTATGGACGGATTGACGGAAAGCTCCATTGAGGACTTCATCATATCCACCATAGTGGCGCCGTTTGACTCCATCATGTCTAAAGATTTGGAAAGAAGCGCTACGCCTACATCGTTCAGTGTGCGGGATTGGGCGAGCGACATAGAAATTTCAGGAATATTCATACTCATCACCTCCATTTTCCTTATATTGCAAGTGTACCACATTTCTGATATAATTGGCAAGACAGTAAATCGTGGAACGAGATAGAATATGAAAGAGTGATTCACAGTAATTTACGTACAATGGCAATCGGACAGTTGTAAAGCAAAACAATTTATAGTGGAATAAATATGCAAAAAATAAATATATTGGGGATTGGGCTGACGGACTATCCGCTGAAGGAATCCCTGGCTATCGTAGATGGATATGTCAGGAGCGGGGGCCTGAATACCATTTTATATGTCACGACCCCTGTGCTGATTTTAGCCGGGAAGGACGAAGAAGAAAAAAAGTGTATAGAGTCCGTGGATTTGACGCTATGCGGGGATGCGGATATCCTGCGGGTGGCGAGGATTGATTCGGCAGGCAGGCTGTATGAAGTGGAGAACCGGGTCTTTTTAAAGGAATTCCTGCGGCGGCTGGCAGGGGGAGGGAAGGCGGTCTATTTGTTGGACGATTCGCAGGAGGATTTGGAATTGCTAAGAGCGCAGTTGGAGGCTTACCAGACGGGGCTTTTGGTGGCAGGGAGCGATATTCTGGCGGAAACGGACGAGGGTATGGAAGTCATTATTAACAGAATAAATGATATTGCCCCGACTGCGATTATTTCACGCATTTCCCATGGCAGGCAGGAGAAATGCATGGAACGTTTCCGGGAGCTGATTAATGCAGAGGTTTGGCTGGGCCTTTCAAAGGATATGGCGCTTGGGACTGGCAGGGAGTCTTGGCGCAAAAGGGCAGTGGACAAGTTATACCGTATGATTTTCCATAGGCGTATCAATCATTTCAAGGATGAAAGCGGAGAGTAGGCAGATTTGGGAAGGGGTTTTCCAGTCTGCCTGTTTGCCGTATTGGCAAAAACATAAAAAATACACAAATATATATGCGTTTAGTATGGATTTTTTTGTAGTTTTCAATTAAAATGGGAAAATGAAGGTATAAAAGCTTATATAGTATAGGGGGATAGGAGGAGAGGGGATATGATTTCTAATCAGATATTGCAGAACACCATAGATGGCTTGAAAGCAATTGCGCGCGTGGAACTATGTGTTATGGATACGGATGGGAAAGAAGTGGCTGCCACGGCGTCGGATATGGAAAGCTGCGCCGGCGCGGCAGTGGAATTTGCCGCATCTCCTGCAGACTCCCAGGAGATACAGGGGTATCGGTACTTTAAGGTGTTTGATGAACAGCAGTTGGAATATATTCTGATTGCGGGAGGCTCAGGCGAAGACGCGTATGTGCTTGGCCGGATGGTGGCATTTCAGATAGAGAGCCTTTTGGTAGCGTATAAGGAACGTTTTGATAAAGACAATTTTATAAAGAACCTGTTATTGGACAATTTGCTGTTAGTGGATATTTACAGCAGGGCGAAGAAGCTGCATATCCAGGCGGATGTGAAACGCGCGGCGATTATCATAGAAGCCGAAAACAGTAAGGAAAGCAATATCCTGGAATTGATGCGCACTTACTTTGGCAGTAACAGCAAGGATTTTGTGACGGCGGTTGATGAAAACAATGTGATTATCGTCAAGGATTTATCAGAAGGGGATGCGGGGAAAGAGATGGAAAAGGCGGCCCAGAATGTGGAAGCCTACCTGAATAAGGAGGGAATAAGAGGGCTCCATATTGCCTATGGGACGATAGTGGGGGAAATCAAGGAAGTAAGCCGTTCTTACAAGGAAGCGAAGATGGCGCTGGATGTGGGGAAAATATTCTTTGATGAAAGGAACATTGTGGCTTACAGCGAACTGGGGATTGGGCGGTTGATTTACCAGCTTCCTCTTCCTTTGTGCAAGATGTTTATCCGCGAGATTTTCGGGGATAAGAGTCCGGATGACTTTGATGAAGAGACGTTGACTACAATCAGCAAATTTTTCGAAAACAGTTTAAACGTATCGGAGACATCCAGGCAGTTATTTATCCATCGGAATACGTTAGTTTACCGGCTGGATAAGCTGCAGAAAAGCACGGGGCTGGATTTACGTATTTTTGAAGATGCAATTACTTTTAAAATTGCACTGATGGTTGTAAAATATATGAAGTATATGGAAACTTTTGATTATTAGTGATTTAGGCGGGTGAAATACATTGGCGGAAAAGGAAAAAAAGAGACGCAGAGGGAAGCGTGCGGCAGAAGTGGGCAATGAGATTATTACATTGGAAAATGTAAGTAAGGCATACGCTACGGGGGCTCCGGCATTAAACGGTGTGGATTTACATATTAACAGGGGGGAGTTTGTTTTTATTGTCGGTGACAGTGGGTCAGGCAAGTCTACATTAATTAAGCTCCTTTTACGGGAACTGACGCCGACTTCCGGGTATATCAATGTGATGGGGTACGACCTGGTAAAGATTAAACACAGGAAAATACCGAAGTTTAGAAGGAACCTGGGGATTGTGTTCCAGGATTTCCGGCTTTTGAAGGACAGGAATGTGTATGAGAATGTGGCGTTTGCACAGAGAATTATACAGGTGTCGAATAAGGAGATTAAAAGGAATGTGCCAAGCATCCTCTCCACAGTGGGACTGGCTGGGAAATACAAAGCCAAGCCAAGGCAGTTGTCCGGCGGGGAGCAGCAAAGGGTGGCGTTAGCCAGGGCTTTGATTAACAAGCCGACGATTCTATTGGCCGATGAGCCTACGGGCAACCTGGATCCCAAGAATTCATGGGAAATTATGAAGCTGCTGGAACAGATTAATGAAAACGGCACAACAGTCCTTGTCGTGACCCATAACAGGGAGATTGTAAATTCCATGCAGAAACGCGTCGTTACAATGAAAAAGGGAATCATTGTCAGCGATGAGGAAAAGGGAGGTTACATCGATGAGGATTAGCACATTTTTTTATACCATAGGGCAGGGGTTCCGTAATATTGTCAGGAATAAGTGGTTTTCCCTGGCGTCCATAGCAACCATAGGGGCCTGCTTGTTTCTTTTTGGTTTGTTTTATGCGATTTTATCCAATTTTGAGCATATTGTGAAGACGGCGGAGGAAAGCCTGTCGGTAACGATTTTTTTCCAGGAAGACACAAGTGACACACGGATTGCGGAAATCGGTGAGTCGGTGGGAAGACGGGTAGAGGTGTCAAAGGTGGAGTTTGTGTCCGCGGAAGAGGCATGGGCAGGTTTCAGGGACGATTATTTGGGAGAGTATTCCGATGGGTTTACGGAAAATCCCCTGGCCAATTCCGCCCACTATGTCATTTATTTGCAGGATGTGTCCATGCAGCCGGCGCTGGTGACGTATTTAGAGTCCATACCGGATGTGAGACGGATTAATAAGTCGGAAATTACGGCGACCACTTTAAGCGGCATCAATGCATTGATTGCGTATGTTTCCATTGGGATTATCGGTATTTTGTTTGCCGTTTCCATATTTTTGATTAGCAATACGGTGACAATTGGCATATCTGTCAGGAAAGAAGAAATAAATATTATGAAATATATAGGGGCAACGGACTTTTTTGTGCGGTCGCCGTTTGTCATAGAGGGGATTTTGATTGGTGTAATCGGTTCCCTGATTCCAATGGGAATTATATATGTGATTTATAATCAGGTTATTTTTTATGTGACAGAGCGTTTTGCCATGTTGACCCAGCTTTTGGATTTCCTTCCGGTGGAGGCGATTTTCCATATTTTGCTGCCGGTTTCCGTGGCCATGGGGGTAGGGATTGGCTTCCTTGGGAGCATTGTAACAGTCAGAAAGCATTTAAGAGTGTAGAAAGGCGTATACATGAAGAAAGGGAAAAAGCGCTGTATCTGCGGAGCGCTTTGTGTTTTGCTTGCGGGGTGTTTGGCCGGGATGGCCGGTATGTCAGGCAGGGTGCAGGCGTCGGGGCTGACCAATGACCTGATTAAGGAAAAGGAAGCGGAAATAAGCGATGCCAAGGAAATGAAGAAGCAGTTGCAGTCGAGTCTGACGGATGTAAAGAAAATAAAGGAAGAATTGGAGGCTTCTAAGGAGAACCTGCGGCAGTATGTGATGCAGTTGGACGGGGAGCTAAAGACTATCCAGGAGAAAATCGCGGAGTTGAAGGGGAAGATTACAGAGAAGGAGGAGGAGATTGCACAGACCGAGGTGGAACTGGAAGGTGCGGTCCAGGATCAGGAAAACCAGTATGAGGCGATGAAGAAGCGGATTAAATTCATGTATGAAAAGGGGGATAACCTGTACATGGAGCTGATATTCGCTTCCGAAAGCTTTGGGGATATGCTGAATAAAGCGGAGTATATTGAGATGCTTTCGGCTTATGATCGGGAAATGCTGGATAGGTATGTGGAAACAAGAAAATTAATTGAGCTTTATATGGAGCAGTTGGAGGCGGATAAGGAATACTTGGAAGAGGCCAAGGCAGGGGTGGAAAAGGAAGAGGCGTCCTTAAATTCCCTTATTGATGAGAAGACGAAAACCATTGAGCAAATGAGCAGGGATATTGAGACTAAGACAGCGGCCATCGCGGAATATGAGGCGGATATCGCGGAGCAGAATGAAACCATTGCCATGTTGGAGAAAATCGTGGCAGAGGAAAAGGCGCGGCTGGAGGAAGCGAACAGGATTCGGTATGACGGGGGCATGTTTTCCTGGCCGGCTCCCTCTTACACCAGGATTTCCGATGATTATGGCAACCGGGTGCATCCTATCCTTGGGGTGAACCAGTTCCATAACGGCATTGATTTGGCGGCCCCGGGCGGTTCCCCGATTCTGGCGGCTTATAACGGGAAAGTGGTGGCGGCGGATTACAGCGGCTCTATGGGGAATTACATTATGATAGACCATGGGGATGGACTGTATACGATTTATATGCACGCGTCTGCCTTGTATGTGTCCAAGGGGGCGTCTGTGTCTAAGGGGCAGAAGATTGCGGCAGTGGGTTCCACCGGGCGTTCCACCGGAAACCATCTTCATTTCAGCGTCAGGCTGAACGGGAACTATGTCAGTCCGTGGAATTACATAAGCAAGTAAATATTTTATAGATGAAAAGGAAGTGGAATATAATTTGAACAATTATCCGAATGATTATCCGAACAATGCAATCAAACAGGCGCCGGACAATATCCCGCCAAAGAAGAACAGGGGAAGTTTCCTAAGCGGTTTTGCGTCTGGAGCCCTGCTCACTCTCTTAATCGCCTGCTGCGTGTATACGGGGGTACGGTTTTACCATATTTACCAGATGCGTGCGGAAAAAGAAAGGGCGGAGGCCGAAAAAGAGCCGGACAGTGTGGTCAATGACAACACAATGGGCAAGCTGCAGGTCATAGAGGAGACGATTGCAAAATACTATTATGAAGAAGACGTGGATCAGGAAGCGCTGACGGATGGTCTGTACAACGGGATGATTGCAGCCCTTGGGGATCCGTATTCCACGTATTATACACAGGAGGATTTGGAGTCGCTGATGCAGCAGACGGAAGGGGTATATTACGGAATCGGCGCATATGTGGGGATGGATACCCAGACGGGGTTAGCCCATATCAGCGGCGTTATTGACGATACGCCTGCACAGGAGGCGGGGCTGCGTGACGGGGATGTAATTTATATGGTGGACAAAGAACCGATGCAGGGCCTGGAGCTGTCGGAAGTGGTTGCGAATATCAAAGGGCTGGAGGGGACAAAAGTCCATTTGACGATATACCGGGAAGGGGAAAGGGATTATCTGGAATTTGATGTGGAGCGTAAAAAAATAGAAAGCCCCACGGTAAAACATGAAATGTTTGAGAACGGAACCGGGTATATCCAGATTACGGAATTTGACGATGTAACGGTGGATCAGTTTTCGGAAGCTCTGGCTGTGCTGCGGGGGCAGGGGATGAAAGGGTTGATACTGGATTTGCGCGCGAATCCGGGAGGCAATTTAAGCGCAGTGGTGGAAATTGCCAGGCAACTGCTTCCCAAGGGGCTGATTGTCTATACGGAGGACAGGGACGGGAACCGGACGGAGTATTCCTGCGATGGTTCCAAGAAGTTTGACCAGCCTTTGATTGTGCTGATTAACGGATATTCCGCAAGCGCTTCCGAGATTTTGGCGGGGGCGATTAAGGATTATGGCATTGGGGAATTAATTGGGACGAAGACCTTTGGAAAGGGGATTGTGCAGCGGGTGATTTCCTTGTCCGATGGGACGGCGCTTAAGCTGACGGTCAGTTCCTATTTTACCCCCAAGGGGAATAATATCCATGGGATAGGCGTGGAACCGGATGAAGTGTATGAATTTGACGGGGATCGCTATTATGATGAAGGATATGACAACCAACTGGAACATGCCATTGATGTAATGGCGGGGAAAGTGGAAAGAACGCAAGGATAAGGGAAAAGCATCCAAAGAGGACGGCATAAGATGGGGAAAAGCAGGAGTATTCTTTAGAAAGAGTATTCCTGCTTTTGCATTAAGGCAGGCTTTATCAGGCAGGCGGCATAAAGGTATGGGTGACAGAGATGTTTCTGGACAGACGTTTGATAGGAAAAGAACTAATGTTCTAAAAAGAGCTGTACAAATGGGAATGAATATGCTATAATCAAGATTACCTTTGTATAGGCTGTATAGAGCCACAGAGAAAGACTAGCGTATGAAAAATTTATATAGATTTGCGGAGGTGATTTTGTGCAATGTGAGCAGAAACGCTTTAAACTTCATAGTGAATATAAACCGACCGGCGACCAGCCGCAGGCGATTGAGGCGCTTGTCAGAGGATTTCGGGATGGCAACCAATTCCAGACTTTGCTTGGGGTTACGGGTTCGGGGAAGACTTTTACGATGGCGAATATTATACAGCAGCTTCAGAAGCCCACGTTGGTCATTGCACACAATAAGACGTTGGCAGGGCAGCTTTACGGCGAGTTCAAGGAGTTTTTCCCGGAAAACGCCGTGGAATATTTTGTGTCCTATTATGATTACTACCAGCCAGAGGCTTATGTGCCTTCTTCGGATACCTATATTGCAAAGGATTCTTCCATCAATGAGGAAATTGACAAACTTCGCTTGTCGGCTACGGCATCTTTGACGGAGCGCAGGGATGTGGTGGTGGTAGCCAGCGTATCCTGTATCTATGGCTTGGGAAGCCCGGACGATTATCAGGAGATGATTGTTTCACTGCGACCCGGGATGCAGAAGGATAGGGACGATGTGATTCGGGAGCTGATTGATATCCAGTATGACAGGAATGACATGGACTTGGGCCGGGGGTGTTTCCGTGTGCGGGGGGATGTATTGGAGATTTACCCGGCGCAGGGGGGCGATTATCTTATCCGTGTGGAGTTTTTCGGAGATGAAATTGACCGGATTGTGGAGGCAGAGCCGCTGACGGGGCAGGTTCATGCTTCCCTTGGGCATATTTCCATTTTCCCGGCTTCCCATTATGTGGTGTCCCAGGAAAAAATCAAAGAGGCATGCAACCGGATTGAAGTGGAATTGGAAGAGCGGGTGCGTTATTTTAAAGGCGAGGACAAGCTGTTGGAAGCGCAGCGGATTGCGGAGCGTACGAACTTCGACATTGAAATGTTGCGTGAAACTGGTTTTTGCTCCGGGATAGAGAATTATTCCAGGCACTTGAACGGGCTGCCGGAGGGCGCTACGCCGTTGACGTTAATGGACTATTTTAAGGACGATTACCTGATTATTGTGGATGAGTCCCATATGACCATACCACAGATAAGAGGGATGTATGCAGGCGACCGTTCCAGGAAAACCACATTGGTGGATTATGGGTTCCGTCTGCCGTCAGCGTTGGACAACCGTCCAATGAATTTTTCGGAGTTTGAAGAGCATATTGACCAAATGCTCTTTGTTTCGGCTACGCCGTCCGACTATGAGCAGGATCATGAACTGTTCCGTACGGAGCAGATTATCCGCCCTACGGGGCTGTTGGACCCGGAGGTGGATGTGCGTCCGGTGGAAGGGCAGATTGACGACCTGATTGCAGAGGTGAATAAGGAAACGGCAAAGCGAAACAAAGTGTTGGTAACGACGCTGACCAAACGGATGGCGGAGGATTTGACGGATTATATGCGGGATGCGGGCATCCGGGTAAAGTATCTCCATTCGGACATTGACACATTGGAGCGGGCGCAGATTATCCGGGATATGCGTCTGGATGTTTTTGATGTGCTGGTAGGCATCAATCTGTTGCGGGAGGGGCTGGATATTCCGGAAATATCCCTGGTGGCCATATTGGATGCGGATAAGGAGGGGTTTTTGCGTTCGGAAACGTCTCTGATTCAGACCATAGGCCGTGCGGCAAGGAATGCCGAAGGGCATGTAGTGATGTATGCGGATAACATGACGGATTCCATGAAAGCGGCCATTACGGAGACGGAGAGGCGGCGTGAGATACAGAGCCGGTATAACAAAGAACATGGGATTACGCCGCAGACAATTAAGAAAGCGGTGCGTGACTTAATCAGCATATCCAAGGCAATCGCCAAAGAGGAGATGCGCTTTGAGAAGGATCCGGAATCCATGAGCCGTGAGGAATTGGAGAAATTAATCGGCAGTGTCCAGAAGAAGATGAAGCAGGCAGCGGCAGACTTAAACTTTGAGGCAGCGGCGGAACTGAGGGATAAGATGGTGGAATTAAAAAAGCTGTTGGGGACATGCTAAAGGAATCCTGTTGCGGAAAGGACAGCAACACACGGAAAAACGAAGGAAAGGAGCTGGAGAAGAGAAATGGAAGGCGGAAATAAGAAAATGCTGCCACGCAGGGAGTATATTAAGATCCGTGGCGCCAGTGAGCATAATTTGCAGGGGATTGATGTGGATATACCAAGGAACGAATTTGTGGTATTGACAGGGTTATCGGGTTCCGGCAAGTCATCTCTGGCCTTTGACACGATTTATGCGGAAGGGCAGAGACGGTATATGGAGTCGCTGTCTTCTTATGCAAGACAGTTTCTGGGACAGATGGAAAAGCCCAATGTGGAAAAGATAGAAGGGCTGTCGCCTGCGATTTCCATAGATCAGAAATCGACCAACAGGAATCCGCGTTCCACGGTAGGGACGGTAACGGAGATTTATGATTATTTTCGTTTGTTGTATGCCAGGATTGGCATTCCCCACTGTCCATCCTGTGGAAGGGAAATCCGCAAACAGACAGTGGATCAGATGACAGACCAGATTATGGCGATGCCGGAGGGGACAAGGCTTCAATTGCTGGCTCCGGTAGTCCGGGGACGGAAAGGGGAACATGCCAAGGTTTTTGACCGGGCAAAGCGCAGCGGTTATGTGCGTGTGCGTGTGGATGGCAACTTATATGAGCTTTCGGAAGACATTAAACTGGACAAAAATATTAAACACAATATAGAAATTGTGGTAGACCGTCTGGTGGTAAAGCCTGGAATCGAAAGGAGGCTGACCGATTCCATAGAGAATGTGCTGGCGCTGGCGGAAGGATTGTTGGTGGTGGACGTTATCGGCGGGGAGGCGATGAATTTCAGCCAGAGTTTTTCCTGTCCGGACTGCGGCGTGAGCATCAGCGAAATAGAGCCAAGGAGCTTTTCCTTTAACAATCCTTTCGGCGCCTGCCCGGAATGTTTCGGTTTGGGGTATAAGATGGAATTTGACGTGGAACTGATGGTTCCGGATCAGAGGCTTAGCATCAATCAGGGAGCCATTGCAGTAACGGGCTGGCAGTCCTGCAACGATAAGAACAGTTTTACCAACGCCATCCTGTTGGCCCTATGCGAAGAATATGATTTTGACCTGGATACGCCCTTTGAGGAATATCCGCAACACATACGGGACATCCTGATTCATGGCACAAAGGGAAAGGAAGTCAATGTACACTACAAGGGGCAGCGGGGCGAAGGTGTGTATCCCGTAGCGTTTGAGGGGCTGATTCGCAATGTGGAACGGCGGTACAGAGAAACCGGGTCGGATGCGATGAAGCAGGAATATGAGTCTTTTATGCGCATTACGCCGTGCAAGGTGTGCGGTGGTATGCGTTTGAAGAAGGAATCGCTGGCTGTAACGGTATGCGATAAAAATATTTATGAAATCACCTCTATGTCCATCAGCGGCCTGCATGGATTTTTGCAGGAGATGAAACTGACCGAACAGCAGCAGTTGATTGGGATGCAGGTATTGAAAGAGATACGGGCCAGGGTAGGCTTCCTGATAGACGTGGGGTTGGATTACCTGTCATTGTCCAGGGCTACCGGGACATTGTCCGGCGGGGAAGCGCAGAGAATCCGGCTGGCGACCCAAATTGGATCCGGCTTGGTGGGGGTATGTTATATTTTGGATGAACCCAGCATCGGCCTGCATCAGCGGGATAATGACAAACTGCTCCATACGCTGGAAAACTTAAAGGATATGGGCAATACGCTGCTGGTGGTGGAACATGACGAAGATACGATGCTGGCGGCAGACCATATTGTGGACATCGGCCCGGGGGCCGGTTCCCATGGCGGCAAGGTAGTGGCGCAGGGGACGGCGGAGGAAATTATGCAGGTGGAGGAATCCATTACCGGGCAATATTTGAGCGGCAAACTGCGGATTCCTGTGCCGGAGAAGCGCAGGAAGCCCACAGGGAAGCTGACGGTGCAGAAAGCGGCGGAGAATAACCTGAAAAATATCAATGTGGATTTCCCGCTGGGGGTGCTGACTTGCGTAACCGGAGTGTCGGGTTCAGGGAAAAGCTCTCTTGTAAATGAGATATTGTACAAGCATTTGGCCAGGGATTTGAACCGGGCAAGGATGATTCCGGGAAAACATGCAGGGATAAAGGGAATGGAGCAGTTGGATAAGGTAATTAGCATCGACCAGTCTCCCATAGGCAGGACGCCGCGCTCCAATCCGGCGACTTATACCGGGGTTTTTGATCAGATTCGGGATTTGTTCGCTTCCACCTCCGATGCAAAGGCAAAGGGATATAAGAAGGGGCGGTTTAGCTTTAACGTAAAAGGGGGCAGGTGCGAGGCATGTTGCGGCGACGGCATTATAAAGATTGAGATGCATTTCCTGCCGGATGTATATGTGCCTTGTGAGGTCTGCGGCGGCAAGCGTTACAACAGGGAAACCTTGGATGTGAAATATAAAGGTAAGAGCATCTATGATGTGTTGGATATGACGGTGGAAGAGGCAGTGGGATTCTTTGAGAATGTCCCTTCCATCCGGCGTAAGATTGAGACGCTCAATGATGTGGGACTTTCCTATATCAAATTGGGGCAGCCTTCCACGACACTGTCCGGCGGGGAAGCGCAGCGGATTAAGCTGGCCACAGAGTTAAGCAAAAGGAGTACGGGGAAAACCATATATATTCTGGATGAACCTACGACCGGGCTGCATTTTGCGGATGTGCATAAATTGACGGAGATTTTGCATAAGCTGGCGGACGGCGGAAATACGGTAGTGGTGATTGAGCATAATCTGGATGTGATAAAGACGGCGGATTATATTATTGACATAGGCCCGGAGGGCGGCGACAGGGGCGGAACTGTGATTGCGCGGGGGACGCCGGAGGACGTGGCAAAGAATGAGGATTCTTATACAGGGTTTTATGTGAAGAAAATGCTGGAAAAGCGTTATGCCGGAAATTAGGGCTGCAGACGGCATAGTTTGCGCCAGGGATGCCCTGGCGCGGACTGTGCGGTTAACGGTTTTGCTTTCAGGCCGGAGGAGTCTTGGCATGGCAAATCCGTAGGCATAAAAAAGCTGTTACACAGGTTTGTGTAACAGCCTGGCAATGCCAATCCTGGCATTTTCCTTTACAGTTTGTTTAGGGATTGAAGGGCGTTTTCCTTAACGACAGGGTTAAAATGCTCTTCTAAATATGCTTCGCTTGCGGAAACGTACTTTTCTGCCGTGCCATATTCGGATAAAATATTACATACTTTATTGAATTCCACCGGACTGTGTTTGCCTTTCGTAACAACTAGGATATAGCGGTGGGAGGCGTCGCTTTTGTAAAGAGAATTATTTTCGTCATAGCAGTTGGCCAGCACATGGGAAATCCTCGTTACGGTATGGATGGAATCGAAAGAGAAAATGCGGGTAAGCTCCTGTGGTGCGTCAGCATTTTGTTTTCCCTTGGGATTCTGCTCCACAACCTCTGCGGAAGTGGATTTTTCCAGCGCTTCTGTAAATTTCCCTTCGTGTATTTTGCGGAATAAATCCAGTACATCGTCAGCGCCTTCGGAAAGATTATCCAGCATTTCGTCAAAATCGCCTTCCGAATCATGAACGGAAGGTGCAAATTTCGAAAAACGGGTATCCAATTCATCAGGGTCTTCCACTTTGGTGATTATGAGCACAATACACTCGGAATTGAGGGGGATTGCTTCTATCATCAACGGAATGTCCTCTGCTTCAAAGCCAAATTCGTAAGATGCCTGTTGCATCATATCGCGGAACAGATTCTTTGCTTTTTCGGTTCCATATGCCAGTTCACTGATTTTTAATTCTCGGTCGGCTAAATCTTCTCTGGTAAGCGTACAGCGAATCTGATGGTCGTTTACTTTTTCAATTTTCATGTTATCACATCCTTACTATTAAGATACTGCCACCTTGTGGTATTGTGACTAACTTGAACCTGGCGCCGCACCCGGTCTGTTACTGCATTCCTTCTAAATAAAGGATGCTGCGCTTACTGTCCCTGGAGAATACGCTCTCCAGCTAAGTGTATCTTATACTTTCCTTTTCTTTAAGTCAATAGAAAATAACCACTCTTTAAAAAAATTTTATAAAATTGTGACAAAATTCCAATTTTTTCTTGCTTTATGATAAATGGTCTGATATAATCATTACATGGAATGTCTCCGGATAGTCAGTATCGGAAGGAGGCATGGCGGTTATATTAAATTGGCGGTGCGCAATGGCCATGCGTAATGTCAGCCAATTGTATTGTATCAGTTCAAACAGTAGAGAAGTATCGTTTGTCAAGTTATTTTGCAGAGGGTATTTCATCTTTTCTCCTAAAGATTAGTATTGGAGAAGTCTTACAAGCTTATGTGTTTGTTCATAAAATAAAATTTTCCAAAAAGGTTTCACGTTAATATCATTCACATTCACGAATATTTATTCAAAAAAAGGTAATTTTATTTTTAGTGTTTTTTATTGATACATGTCCGGGCATTCCGCTGTAAAATCATGGTATAATCTATAGTATGATTGAAAACCTGATTGTGTTTTCTTAATGGTCGCAAAATGAAAAAGAAAGCAAGGCATTCAATGCATGTGCCGAAACGGTGTAGCTGCCTGATGAAAAAGGCGTTTGCTGCCGTAGAAACGGAAGGAAGGTGGGAAAAACCGTCTTTGCCGCTAATAAAGTATAAACCAAAATCAGGAAATATATCACAAACCGAAAAGAAAATAAAAAGAAATTGAAAAAGGAATTAGCGGATAGGAAACAGAATCTCCTTTTGGGCTTTGCAAATGGCTTCTCTGCGTGGCGGCGTGTCGGCAGGAACAGTAGGCAGGAAGACCCCCGAATGGCTGTACGTTTGGCGCGTTGTCAAAAAAAGCCGTAAAAAGTCAAATTAGGTAATGACGGTGCGGAAATAGTTTGTTATAATAAGGACGGTTGGGAGGGAACTGGATTTATGAAAAAAATTATTCCGGTAATAACTGCAATCGTCCTTATTCTTGTGGTTATTGCAATTGGCGTAGGTATGAAATTGGCAGAGAAATATTCTTATTCGAAGGAAAGGGCAGACCTGGAAGAATATTTTAATCTGCATGGCGGGGATGAGGTTGCGATTATCCTGCAGGATGAATGTGTGGAAGAAAAGGCCAAATTAATCAGCAACGTATATTATTTTGATATGGCTACTGTGCAGAAATATTTCAGTAACCGGTTTTATGAGGATAAGAATGAGCGGCTTCTGTTGTATACTCTGCCCGAGGATACTGTAAGGGTGGAAACCGGTTCCTCTTCCTATGTGACAGGGGAAGGGGCTGTGGATATGGGGTTCCCGATTGCCTTGTATGCGGCGCAGGACGGCAAAGAGGAAACGCTCTATATAGCGGCTGATTATATCAAATTGTTTAAAGATTATTCCTATAAAGCGTTTACAGAGCCAAACCGTATGCAAGTGTATACACAAAAGGCTGAGGAAAAGCGGGAGGCCCGTATTGCCAAAGGCACGGCTCTGCGATACCAGGGCGGCGTGAAGAGCCCAATCCTTTCCGATTTGGAGATAGGGGACAAAGTAACCATATTGGAAGAGATGGAAAACTGGAGTAAAGTAAAGACAGAGGATGCTTTCATTGGTTATGTGGAAAATAAGCGGATGGATACAGAAAACGTGATGGCTGTAGAAGGAGCCCAGGCGGTGGAACGGCAGGAGCCGGAGGAGTCTGTGGGCGCCAAATTCGGGAATCTGGAATATACCAGCCTGACAAGGGGGCATAAGATTAACTTAGGATGGCATGTTGTGGCAGGAGCCACAGGAAATGATACGCTGATTGGAGCTTTGGAAAATACGAAAGGGTTAAATGTCATATCTCCCACATGGTTTGCGTTGACAGACAGTGAGGGGAATTTTTCCAGCTTTGCATCCGCAGAGTATGTAAGGCGCGCCCATGAGATTGGCTTGGAAGTGTGGGGGTTGATTGATAATTTTTCCAATAAAGACGAAGTGGACACTTATGAGTTATTGTCATATACCAGCAGGCGGGCGAAACTGATTGGGGATTTGGTGGCTACGGCAACGGAATATGGGATAGATGGGATTAACGTAGATTTTGAAAGCATCAGCCAGGATGCAGGGACGCATTTTATCCAATTTATCCGGGAGCTGTCTGTGGCCTGCAGGAAAAACGGGTTGGTGCTGTCAGTGGACAATTATGTGCCGATGGGCTATACAGACCACTACGATAGGGAAGAGCAGGGAGTGTTTGTAGACTATGTGATTATTATGGGATATGATGAACACTATAACGGAAGCCAGGAAGCCGGGAGCGTGGCGTCTATCGGTTTTGTGGAAGACGGCATCCGAAAGACTGTGGAGCAGGTTCCGGCGGAAAAGGTAATCAACGCCATACCTTTTTATACCCGCATATGGAAAAGTCAGGGAGCCAGTCTGAGCAGTGAGGCAGTGGGCATGGAGATGGCGGAAAAGTTTATTGCCAACCATGGGATTGAGACAATGTGGGATGAGTCCGCCTGTCAGAATTATGGGGAAGCAATGGAAGAGGATGTATTTTACCAAGTATGGCTGGAGGATGAGCAGTCCATTGAGGCGAAACTGGGCATTATGGAAAAATATCAGATAGGCGGTGTGGCAGCGTGGCGGCTGGGGTTTGAGAAACCTGCCATTTGGGATGTAATTGCCAACTATGTAGGGCAGTAGAACGGGTTATCGCTTTGTCTGTGCGCGGCGCAAAGAGGCATAAGTTTATACTCACATGGGAGGTCGAGGGTATTTTTTCGGCCATTATTTCATAAAGTTAAATAAAGAATGCATGGAATAATGGTGGGCTGATGGCAGAAGAGAAACAGAAAAAAATTTTAGGGATGGTGATGGCGGCAGTTTTGCTTGTGTCTATGTATTTTTTGGCAGGGGAAAGCGCCGCCTATGTTAATTCCGGCCGGGTGGAAGAAGGGAAGGAGTTAAAGGAGAAGTTTTGCGTGGTGATTGACGCAGGCCATGGAGGGGCGGATCCAGGGAAAGTAGGGATTAACGGCGCCTTGGAGAAAGATATTAATCTGCAAATTGCCATACGCCTGAAAAGTTTGCTGCAAGCGCAGGATATTAAAGTCGTTATGACGCGTGAGGATGAAGGGGGATTGTACGATGAGGACGCTTCCAACAAAAAAGTGCAGGATATGAAGCGTCGGATAGCGATTATTGAAGAGGCGCAGCCGGATGTTGTCATTAGCATTCATCAGAACAGCTATCATGAGGAATATGTCCATGGGGCGCAGGTCTTTTATTACAATACCAGCGCAACAGGGAAAAAGTTGGCGGAACTGATTCAGAAATGTTTTGTCCGGACGGTGGATTCGGAAAATAAGAGGGAACCGAAGGGGAATGACAGTTATTATTTGTTAAAGAAGACGAGCAGGCCGATTGTAATTGTGGAATGCGGCTTTCTGTCCAATCAGGAAGAAGCGGAAAAGCTGAAATCCAAAGAGTATCAGGAAAAGACAGCATGGGCGATACATATGGGCGTGTTGCAGTATCTGAATGCGAAGTAAGGGAGGATATTCGCTTTGGAAACCAGAAAGGATTTTACTATGCAGCCGTGTAGAAAAAGGGATAGGCGGATGGATAAGGAGTGAATGCGGATTTTGGCATAACGGACGGCATTTATAATAAGGAAGAAAGGGAAATAAAGCTATGGCGGTGGTATTGGGCATTGACCTTGGGACATCCAGTGTAAAGGCGATGTTGTTGGATACGAAAGAAGGGCCTTTGGCAGTCCGGGCAAAAGGGTATGGTGTGGATATTCCGGCTCCCGGGTTTGCGCAACAGGCTCCGGAGGTGTGGTGGGCATCGTTAAAAGAGGTGTTGGGAGGACTGCAGGAGGTAAGGCCAAAGGAGTATGGGGCAGTGGCGGCGGTGGGGTATTCCGGCCAAATGCATGGGCTGGTATTGGCAGACGCCGCCGGAACCGCTGTCCGTCCGGCCATTATTTGGCTGGATCAGCGTTCCAAAAGGCAGATGGAAGAGATATACCGTAAGATGACGGAGGAAGAGATGGGGGCAGTGTTCTGTAACCGTGTCAGCAGTGGTTTTGCCTTTCCGTCTCTGCTGTGGGTGAAAGAGGAAGAGCCGGAAGCGTTGGAAAAGGCTGCCTACCTATTTTGCCCCAAAGATTATCTGAGGATGAAAATGATTGGACAGGCAGGGACGGAAGTGGTGGACGCTTCTTCAACCTGCATGTTTTCAACGCCAGACAGAGACTGGGCCTGGAATATTATTGAACGGTTTGGCCTTCCGCGGAAGTTGTTTCCAACAGTGGGGGAACCGCTGCAGATTGCAGGGACGGTTACTCGCGCCTGCGCCAGAGAGACAGGGCTGCCGGAAGGGATACCGGTAATTTACGGAAGTGGGGATCAGCCTGCCCAGAGCATTGGCAATGGGGTTTGCAGGGAAGGCTGGTTAGTCAGCAACATTGGCACCGGGGGGCAGATATCCGCTTTTGTCCAAGACCCGGTGTATGATAAAAAGCTGCGCACCAATACTTATTGCCATGCGGCGCCAGGAGGCTATACCATGTTGGGGGCGACGCTTTGCGCCGGGAAGTCTATGGGATGGGCGAAGGACGAGCTGTTTCATTTGGAGGGATATGGACAAATAAACGAGGAAGCGGCGTTAGCGCCTGCGGGGGCGGAAGGTCTGGTCTATCTGCCATATCTTGCCGGGGAACGGACGCCACATATGGATCCGGACGCACAGGGGATGTTTTTCGGCATCAGGCTGGGCCAAGGCCGGGGGCATTTCTTAAGGGCCGTAATGGAAGGGGTTACTTATAGTCTCAGGGATTGTCTGGAGGTGATGCAGGAGGCGGGGATTGACGCACAGACGGTCATTGCTTCCGGCGGCGGCGCGTCTTCCGGGCTTTGGCTGCAAATGCAGGCAGACATTCTCCAAAAGCCAGTGCGTGCCTGTATGGTGAAGGAACAGGCATGTCTGGGCGCCTGTATTTTGGCGGGAGTGGGGACGGGGCTGCTTTCTTCCCTGCAGGAAGGGTGTGAGCGGTTTGTCAGGCTGGATAGCCGGGTTTATGAGCCGGATGTGGGGAAGTTTGGCGTGTATGAGGAAGGTTACAGGACGTTTCGGGAGTTGTATCAGAGGACGAAGGGGCTTAGAGCGTGTTTGAACATTCATTCCTGACATCTGCATGCCATGCTTTGCGGCAGATTTGCGCCAAATTCAGGTTATACGCCCTTCCTTTGGCGCAAATATCCCACAAATTGTGACATACATCTGCCAGAAAGCAAGTTTTAAATACGCTTTAGGCAGAAAAGGGAGGCGTATGCGGAATATCGTTAGGCAGGGAAGACGCTAACCTTACAAAACTGTAAGTTTAAACCAGGGAAATGTAAGCCGAAAAGATGGCATTATATTCCCTGGTTTTTTATAATAAGGAAAGTAAAAGAAAATGGCAGTGGCAATACAGAAAGGAGCGGTGCAGGAGATGGCGCTTTTGGATGTGAAAAATGTAAAGAAGATATATACGGCGCGGTTAGGCGCAGTGAAGGTGCAGGCGTTAAATGATGTGAATTTTTCGGTGGAAAAGGGGGAATATGTGGCGATTATGGGAGAGTCCGGGTCAGGAAAGACGACTCTGTTAAACATTTTGGCTTCTCTGGATAAGGCAACCAGCGGGCAGGTATTGCTTAACGGGCAGAATTTGGCTGAAATAAAGCAGAAGGAGTTGTGCGCTTTCCGCCGGGAACATCTTGGATTTGTATTCCAGGATTTTAACTTATTGGACAGTCTGTCGTTAAGGGATAATATTTTCTTGCCTCTTGTACTGGCCGGAACCGGCTATGGGGAAATGGAGCGGCGGCTGGAACCTTTGGCGGCAAAACTCGGCATAGCGGATTTGTTGAATAAATACCCCTATGAGGTATCAGGCGGACAGAAGCAGCGGGCGGCGGTATGCCGGGCGCTGATTACTAAGCCGGATATTATATTGGCGGACGAGCCTACCGGGGCGCTGGATTCCAAGGCATCCAACTGTCTGTTAAACCTTTTTGCGGATATCAACAGGGAAGGGCAGACCATATTGATGGTAACGCATAGCATACAGGCTGCCAGCCATGCCGGACGGGTGCTATTTATCAAGGATGGCAGCGTATTCCACCAAATTTACCGGGGGAAACAGCCGGATGAGGAAATGTATAAAATGATTTCGGATTCCCTGACTGTTTTAACAGCCAGCCGGGACTAGTGTTCCATCCGGTCAGAAATTAGAATTGTGAACCGCCTGTTTCGCACCATTGCGTTGTTAAAATTTCTAGACGAGGACATCGCATCGCCGTCGGAATTTTGCCTGGCGCTGGCACGAACCATGCAGCCCACAAATCAAATTTCTGTCTGGATGGAACACTAGTATAGCATTTGTTAATTAACTGGACTATATTTTGCCTAATATGCTGATAAATACGGCATTCTTTGAGTGGAGTTCATTGAAAAACGCTGTACTGGCGTATTGTCTGCACTATATCTGGCGAAACTGCGAAGAATAAATTTTCACCGGCAAGGCAGCTAAGGGAGGCCCCACTTTGCGTGATATTTGCGCCAAATTTAATCAACGTAGCCCACTACGCTTTTCCTTTGGCACAAATCTCCCACAAACTGTAACGCACATCTTGGGGAAAGCAATTTTCAAACACGCTCTAGGGTTTTGTTGCATGGAAAAGCAAGGAAGGAATTTGGATGGGCGGCGGCAGGAAACGGAAAAGAGCTTATTGGGGCATGGAGCCGGAACCGGAAAACAGGGTCTGTGAAGCAGCGAAGGCGGGGAAGGGATTCCGGACGCGTTAGCGCCAGGAAAGGCTTTCCGGAAAAGGGGCGTTTGGAACATGGATATGGAACTGGATAAAAATGGAGGGCAGAAAATGAATACAATAGCAAACATTGGCCGGCCCGATAAGGCAGAACGGCCGGCAAAGCTCTGGAGGATTCTGCCAGGGCTGGCATGGAAAGGGGTTATGAACAATGGGACGGTATATTTTCCTTATTTTGGCGCAGGTATTTTTTCCGTTTTCACTTATTTTATATTTTCTTCTATTTTGCATAACGATATTATAAGTATTTTGCCAAGGAGCGGTTATGCGTGGGCCATGCTGGAATTGGGCAGGTGGCTGTTGGGGGTTATCCTGCTTCCCTTCCTTTTTTATGCCAATAGTTTCCTTATGAAACGCAGGAAAAAGGAAATCGGGCTGTACAGTATTCTTGGGTTGGAAAAAAAGCATATTGGGTTTTCCTTTGCCATGGAATCGGTTCTTACTTATGGAGTGGCATTGGCGGCGGGAATGGTCAGCGGAATAATATTGGCCAAGTTTTTATTCCTTGTGCTGCTGCGTATGACGGGGCTTCCAGTGAACCTTGAATTCGTTTTTGAACCGGGGGCATTTCGTGAGACGGCAGTTTTTTTCTTTTGGGTGTATTTGGTAAATCTCCTGTATAATTTGATACAGGTAGGGAGGGCAAAGCCGGTGGAACTTCTTTCCGGCGGGAAAAAGGGGGAAAAGGAGCCGCGTTTCCTGGCGCTTTATGCAGCTTTAGGGGTGGTTACGCTTGGCAAAGGATATTGGATATCCATACAAAGCAGGCTGGATTCCGATATTTTCCTGGATTTCTTCTTTGCCGTATTTCTGGTGATTGTAGGGACATACCTGATATTTACCTCCGGAAGCATAGCTTTGCTGAAACTGTTAAAGAAAAGAAAAGGGTTCTATTATAAAGCTTCGAATTTTATCACTGTGTCCGGTATGCTCAACCGGATGAAGAAAAATGCGGCCAGCCTGGTCAATATCTGTATTTTTTCCACAATGGTCATTATTACGCTGGTCTGCACATCCTCTCTGTATCTTGGTTTGGACGGCATTTTGCATTTCAGCCATCCGTATGATATGGATGTATATTTTATGGAGGGGAGTTTTTCCAAAGAAGATGTGGAGGAAAAGCTGCATAGCCTGGAGGGGGAGTATGGTTTGCCGGCACAGTGGGAGGACTATACAAGGATTGCTCTGGACTGCGGCAAAACAGGGAATCATTTCGGGATGAAATTCCAAGAAAGTCCGGGCCGGGCGGATAATTACCGTGTTTCCATCCTGTTGGAGGAAGATTATAACCAGATGGCGGATACGCAGGCGGCATTGGGGGAGGGGGAAGTTCTGGTTTATTCGCAAGGGGCTGATTTTGGGTATGGAGAATTGTTTTTTATGGACCGGAGACTCACGGTAAAAGAGGAGCTGGCGGATATGGATATTCTGCCAAAAGCCGGAAAGAATGGGCTGATAGCCGAATATGCGCTGATTGTCCGGGATGAGGAAACCAGGGTGGGGCTGGTGGAGCGGTGGCTGGAAGAAGGCAAAATAGAAGAAAACCAGGGTTTTTTGGATGACAGAAGGGAACATGCCTACCGTCTGAATGTAGCGGGAGGGGCAAAAGACATGGGTCAAACGGAGGCTTTCGTCAGGGCGTTTAGGGGCTGGTGTCAGACGCAGCCTGGTTATGTAAGCTTTTATGACAACATAGCCAGCCGGAAGGAGTACCGGGAGATGATGGGAGGGCTTTTGTTCCTTGGTCTGTTATTTAGTTTGATTTTTCTTATGTGTTTGCTGCTTATTATGTATTATAAGCAGATTTCAGAAGGGTTTGATGATAAAGAAGGATTTACGGTTATGCGAAAAGTGGGGATGGACGATGGTGAAATCAAAAGGACGGTGCATAAGCAGATTTTGCTTGTTTTTTATCTGCCGTTGTTAGGGGCTGTATCGCATACCTTTGCGGGGGTGTTTATGATAGAAAAGCTGTTTGGCGCGATTTGTTTTTACAATACAAAGCTGTTAGTGTGCTGTGCCCTTGGGATGCTGCTTGTGTTTGCCGCGCTTTATGGGGTCAGCTATCTTTACACGGCAAGGACTTATTATCGGATTGTCAGCGGAGATGGGAGGTAATGGGAAGGTGGAATTTCCCTTGCATTTCTTGCCACCAGGAATAGAATATGCTATACTGCAAAACATAGGATAGGAAATGTGAGGTGCGGGCAGGGCGTTATTTGGAGATATAAAACAGGCGAAGGGAAACCGGGATGGAATATATGGGTAAGACAGCGATAGTGGCAGGGGTTTTGTGTATTTTATACTTTTTGGCAATACAGATGATAGGGGCGTACGGCACAAATTTTTATTTTATCTGGCTGTTGACAGGAGGCGCGCTGTTGGCTTGGGGGATAGGCATGGAGAGGGGGATTGTAATCCCCCATTTGCCGTTGTGGCTTAGACGGACGGCTGCCGTGCTTTTTTGCATGGGCTGTCTGCTGTTTCTGGCGGTGGAAGGGTGTATCGTAAGCGGTTTTACGGCAAAGGGGGAGGCCGGGCTGGATTATATTATTGTGCTGGGGGCGCAGATGAAGGCCAATGGCCCAAGCAAGGCATTAAGGATGCGGTTGGATAAGGCATATGATTATTTGGCGGAAAACCCACATACGGTTGCCATTGTGTCAGGGGGACAGGGGCCGGATGAGCATATCAGCGAGGCGCAGGGGATGTGTGACTACCTGGTGGGGAAGGGGATTGCAAAAGAGCGTATCCTGTTAGAAGATGAGTCGCGCAATACAAGCCAGAATATTGATTTCAGCAGCGTGTTTTTGGATAAAGAGAAGGACAGCGTGGGCATTGTCACCAATAACTTCCATATTTTCCGCGCCACGCATATAGCAAAGAAAAGCGGATACGCGCAGGTGTGCGGAATTGCGGCTCCGTCGGAGTTTTGGATGCAGGGGAATAATATGCTGCGGGAGTTTATGGGGGTAATGAAGGATTTCCTTGTTGGGAATATGTAACGTGGCAAGAAGCGGAGTTGGGAATATGTAACGTGGCAGGAAGCAGAGTTTTGGGAGCAGGGAAAGGCAGGAGGGTATTTATGGGTGCAGTGGAGCGATTAAAGCAGATTGTGGATGGAAGCGACAATATTGTATTTTTCGGAGGGGCCGGTGTGTCTACGGAAAGCGGGATACCGGATTTTAGAAGTGTGGACGGGTTATATCATCAGAAGTATGAGTATCCGCCGGAAACGATTTTAAGCCATACGTTTTACCGTAGGAAGCCGGAGGAGTTCTATCGGTTTTACCGGGATAAGCTGATTGGATTTGAAGCGCAGCCCAATGCAGCGCATAGGAAATTAGCGCAGTGGGAGCGGGAGGGGAAGCTGAAAGCGGTGATTACCCAAAATATTGACGGGCTGCATCAGGCGGCGGGGAGCAAAAAGGTGTTGGAGTTACATGGCTCCACGCTGCGCAATTATTGCGAATCCTGCGGGAAATTTTTTGAGGTGGGTTATATCAGGGAGTCGCAGGGCGTTCCGGTGTGCGACGCCTGCGGCGGTTCCATTAAGCCGGACGTGGTGTTGTACGAAGAGGGTCTGGATCAGCAAGTGTTGTCCGAGGCGGTAAGTTTTATTAAGAATGCGGATGTATTGATTGTGGGCGGGACGTCGCTGGTGGTCTATCCGGCAGCGGGACTCATTGATTATTATGAGGGAAATAAGCTGGTCTTGGTAAATAAGACTTCCACCGCGCGGGACGGTATGGCGGATTTGGCAGTGCAGGGGGCAATCGGAGAGATTTTCAGCCAGTTGTGACAGGGAGCGAAAGTATGGATATACAGGTTGGGGACGTGCTGCGGTTGAAGAAGCAGCATCCGTGCGGCAGTAAGGAATGGGAAGTTTTGCGCAGCGGGGCGGACTTCCGGTTAAAGTGCGTGGGCTGCGGACATCAGATTATGATTGCACGCAGGGCGTTAGAAAAAAATGTGAAAGAAATCCGGCAAAAACCTTGAAAATATTGGATTTCTATGCTAAGATACTATCTTGTGATATATTTTAGATTCCTTGCTCCCGGACAGGCGGGGGCCAGAGACCAAAAGGAGGTAAGCACATGAACAAGTATGAATTAGCCGTTGTTGTCAGTGCAAAAATCGAGGACGAGGAAAGGGCGCAGGTAATTGAGAAATGCAAAGCCCTTATCGAAAGATTTGGCGGGCAGATTACGGAAGTTGATGAATGGGGCAAGAAGAGGCTTGCTTATGAGATTCAGAAAATGAAAGAAGCTTTCTACTACTTTATCCATTTCGATGCAGAAAGCTCTGTCCCGGTTGAAATCGAAAGCAGAGTCCGCATCATGGACAATGTGATCCGGTATTTGTGCGTTAGGCAGGACGAAGCATAGAAGACAGGAGAATGTATGAATAAAGCGATACTTATGGGACGTTTGACGAGGGATCCTGAGGTGAGATATTCCCAAGGGGAGAACTCTTTGGCAATTGCCAGATACACGCTTGCGGTAGACCGCCGTTTTAACAGGAACAGCGGTGACGATGCGACGGCGGATTTTATCAACTGTGTCGCATTTGGAAAAAGCGGCGAGTTTGCGGAAAGATATCTGCGTAAAGGAATTAAGATTGCAGTGACCGGACGGATTCAGACTGGCAGCTATACCAACAAGGATGGCGTAAAGGTGTATACAACAGAAGTGGTAGTGGAAGACCAGGAGTTTGCGGAGAGCAAGAACAGTTCCGGCGGCGACGGGGGTTATGCCGGAAACAGCGGATATGGCGGAAACAATGGTTTTTCCGGCGGCGGCAGGCCCGCACCGATGGCGGCAGGCGATGGCTTTATGAACATTCCGGATGGCATAGACGAGGAATTGCCGTTTAATTAGAATGAATTTTAGATAGGAGGCGTGTGTTATGGCTTACAATAAAGCAGAGAAGTCAGATTCTCCGATGAGGAGGAAAGGCGGTATGCGCAGAAGGAAAAAAGTCTGCGTATTTTGCGGCAAAGACAATGTAATTGATTATAAAGATGTAAATAAATTGAAAAGATATGTCACAGAGCGCGGGAAGATTCTTCCAAGAAGGATTACCGGGAACTGTGCAAAGCATCAGAGGGCTCTTACCGTCGCAATTAAGAGGGCGCGTCATTTATCTTTGATGCCTTATGTCCAGGATTAAGTTTTCCGCGGACAAGCAATCCCCAAAGAAAACTTTTGAAAATAGTTTTTATAGAAAGAAACAGCCAGGGAAGAAATTCACCTGGCTGTTTTTGCAGTGCAGTTTTTCCGGCCGAAAAAAGTGAGGCGTTGCGCCCGCCGTGAGCGAAAGAGTGTCTGGACGAGGGATATGGCATTTGCCGCTTTGGAAAGCTTAACTTGATGAGAGGGGCATTGAGGCTTATGGTTCGTATGTATCTTTCAGCTCATATAGATTGCTGACTTTTCGAATGCCGTTTATGCATTCAATCTGTTCCCGGATAGCCTGCGTGTCGGCGTCCAGCTTTATGGCAATTTCATAGTTGGAAGCGCCAGCCAGCGGATTTTCTTCAAACATATCGGAGAGTTCTTCGGTTAGATAGGCAGACCGGAATTCTTCCCAGGCATCCTCGCCGCTGACAAAACGGACGTTGGAAATGCCTGGGATGGAACGGAGTTCACGGCCTGCCGCATCTATTTCCTCCGGGGTGATATCGTAGTTGAAAAATACCCGTACATTTTTCGTTTGGTACAAATCATAGGCGGCGTAAGAGGTTGTGCATAGGGTGGCGCAAAATACGGTCAGCAGAACCGCTGCCGCCAGTTTGGAATGGCGGAATAAAATTTTTTTGCTATGCCTGGTCTGTAAACTGCTTTCCAGCAATTCGTCAGCCATCCCGTCAGGCATAATAAGCGCCGTTACAGCATCGTTAATTTCCTTTTTCCATTGTTTATTCATATTGTCCATAGAATTCCTCACTTTCTGTCAGTTGTTGTTTCAGCCTTTCCCTTCCCCTTTGCAGACGCTTTTTTACCGCGCTTTGCGACAATCCGGTTATTAGTGAGACTTCGCTGATGGAATAGCCCTCTACGTAATGTAGCAGCAGGATGGATTTCCATTTTGCCGGCAGGGCAATGATTTCCTTTATAAGCCCCTGTTGGGCGGACGTGGCCTGCAGATGCCCCAGTTCCTCTAAAGGGACATATGCATGGCGTTTGTTGAAACGCAGACAATCTTTACACAGATTAACGGTTATTTTTAACAGCCAGGCTTTCCGATGCGCCTCTTCCCGGAAAGCAGGAGCCTTTTCCATATATTTAATCAGCGCCTCCTGAAGCACATCCTGTACATCGGAAGGATTCCCCAGGATTACATAGGCAGTCCGGTAGAGCATATTGCCATAAATATGGATAACTTCTTTTATTTCTGCGTCGTTTTTTTCTTTTATATTTTCTTGTTTCATATTTCCTCGCTTCCTGTTTCCTGTAAGAACGCCGCCGCCATGGTTTCCCTTTCCTTTTCCCGCCTCTATTATATACACGTTTGTTATCCCGCAAAAGTGACAAAAGATTTCCAGATTAGATATGGATTTGCAGTCACATCCCGTCATGCTTAGAAAAGAAATGTCGAAAACGGCTGAAAATGAATATATAATGTTGTGGAATTTCATGGGGAAAAATGATATACTATAGGAAATGGCAAAATTATGCTAAAGAATAACACAGAGGTTAAACAATGAAGAACAGCGTCAAATTAAAAGGCAGGTTGAAAAGCTATCTGCAGACATCCATTTACCTGGGTGTTTTGCTTGTGTTGGTAAATCTTGGGATATATGTTATTGACTACAGGGCAGGATTGGTTCTGACATGCTTTGTCCTATTTTATTTTGCCATAGTGATAGCGCTGCTACTGTATAATAAACCGGTCATTATGAATGAACTAATCAGTTTTGCCACCCAATACGGCCAGATACAGCGTAAGCTGTTACGCGACTTGGATTTGCCCCATGCCTTATTGGATGAGGCGGGCAAGATTATCTGGACAAACATTGCCTTTGAAAAAGCGGTACATAAGGAGAAAGGTTACCGCAAGTCTATCACGTCCCTGTTCCCGATGGTGACGCGGGAAAGGCTGCCAGGGGATGTGGATGAGGTGGAGCTGAGCGTCAGCTTTGAAAACAACGACTATGTGGCCAAGATGAAGAAGATTTCCCTAAAGGAAATGGCGTTAAACAGTGACATTATTGAAGAGAAGGACTATGAGGGATATTTGATTGCCTTGTATTTGTTTGACGAGACGGCCCTTAAGATTGCCTTGCAGGAAGTGGACGACCAGAGTCTGGCCGTAGGGATGATTTACCTGGATAACTACGAGGAAGCGCTGGAAAGCGTGGAGGATGTGCGGCGTTCCCTTTTAATTGCGTTGATTGACCGTAAGGTGAATAAGTATATCGCCGGGCTGGACGGTATCTGTAAGAAAATTGAAAAAGATAAGTTCCTTGTGATTTTGCGCAAAAAAGCGGTTGCATCCCTGCAGGAGGATCGTTTTGACTTACTGGAGGATGTAAAGACAGTCAATATCGGCAATGAGATGGCCGTTACGGTAAGTATCGGCATGGGACTGGACGGGCTGACGTATGCGCAAAATTATGAATTTGCCCGCAATGCCATAGATTTAGCCTTGGGGCGCGGCGGAGACCAGGCAGTGGTGAAGACGCCCCACAATACGGTTTATTATGGCGGAAAGAGTCAGCAGGTGGAGAAAAGTACCAGGGTAAAGGCGCGGGTAAAGGCGCAGGCGTTAAAGGAAATTATATCCGTAAAGGACAAAGTGCTTGTAATGGGACACAGGAATGCGGATATTGACAGTTTCGGGGCGGCAGTGGGCATTGCGCGGATTGCGGCCACACTGGAACGGAAGGTGCATATTGTGTTAAGCGACGCTCCGGCTTCCTTGGATCCATTTGTGGAAATGTTCCATAATAACCAGGATTATGACGATGACTTGATAATCAACAGTCAGCAGGCTGTGGAAATGGTAGGGAACAATGCGGTGCTGGTGGTGGTGGATGTGAACAAACCGAGCATTACGGACTGCCCGGAACTGCTGCGTCTGTGCAAATCCATTGTCGTGTTTGACCATCACAGGCAGGGGACGGAAATTATCGAGAATGCCACGCTTTCTTATGTGGAGGCTTATGCTTCATCCACCTGCGAAATGATATCGGAGATTTTGCAGTATATCGGAGAGAATGTGAAGATTAAGACAGTGGAAGCGGACTGCATGTATTCGGGGATTATGATTGACACGAATAACTTTATGACCAAAACAGGCGTGCGGACTTTTGAAGCCGCTGCATTTTTAAGGCGTAACGGGGCGGACGTGACCAGGGTGCGCAAACTGTTCCGGGAGGATGCCGCGGAATATAAGGCAAAGGCGGACGCGGTCAGCCAGGCGGAGATATACCGCAATTGCTATGCCATTTCCATTTGCACCAGCGATGAAATACAGAGCCCTACGGTTGTGGGGGCGCAGGCGGCGAATGAACTGCTAAATATCAAAGGGGTAAAGGCGAGTTTTATTCTGACAGAATACCAAAACTTGGTCTATGTCAGCGCCCGCTCCATCGACGAGGTGAATGTGCAGCTTGTCATGGAACGGCTGGGCGGCGGAGGGCATATGAATATTGCCGGCTGTCAGATGGAGGATACCTCACTGGTGGAAGGGATTGGCATAATCAAGCGCACCTTGGATACGATGCTGGAGGAAGGGGAAATCTAGACAGGGATATGGCTGCCGGGGGAGTGCGGCCCGGGTGGAATGCAAGGATAAAGAGAGACAGCGTACTGGAGAAAGGCAGGATTAAGGATGAAAGTAATATTGTTGGAGGATGTAAAGAGTCTTGGAAAAAAGGGACAGGTTGTAGAGGTCAGTGACGGTTATGCAAGGAATTACGTGCTTCCCAGGAAGTTAGGGGTGGAAGCGAACGGGAAAAATATGAATGACCTGAAATTGAAAAAGGCCAATGAAGAGAAGATTGCCAAGGAGCAGTTTGCGGCGGCGCAGGCTTTTGCGGCAGAGATGGAGACAAAGGAAGTGATTGTAGGGATTAAGTCCGGGGAAGGGGGAAGGACGTTCGGCTCCGTGTCTTCCAAGGAAATCGTGGAAGCGGCTAAGCAGCAATGCGGTCTGGAGATTGATAAGAAGAAGATTCAACTGCCGGAAGCGATTAGAAGCCTTGGCGTGTATGAGGTGTCAGTGAAGCTGCATCCGAAGGTGACGGGGAAATTACGGGTTAAGGTGCAGGAAGCCGGGTAAGGGCTACAAAGGCTGTGGAGGAAAGGGCAGGGAGCGCGGGATAAGCGCAAAGCGGCAGAATGGATTCCACGCAGCGAAGCGATGGAAATAACAGGAAGCGGATGAAACCAGGCAGAAAAGTGGGGGAAAAACGTGGCAGAGATGGAAGAGGCGCTGCTCAAACGGATACTCCCGCACAGCATAGAGGCGGAGCAGTCGGTAGTGGGCGCGATGCTGATGGACAGGGAAGCAATCACAGTGGCGGCGGAGATTGTTTCGGCAGAGGACTTTTACAGTAAGCAGTGCGGAACCTTGTTTGAAGCAATGACAGAATTAAATGATGAGGGGAAGCCGGTGGATATGGTTACATTGCAGGACCGCCTGAAAGAGAAGGATGTGCCGCCGGAAGTAAGCAGTTTGGAATTTATCAGGGATTTGATTACGGCAGTGCCGACTTCTGCCAATATTAAGTATTATGCCAATATTGTGTCGGAAAAGGCGGTTTTGCGCAGATTAATCAAATTAAATGAGGAAATCGCCAATACCTGCTATGTAGGCAGGGAGAGTCTGGAAGCGATTTTGGAGGATACGGAAAAGCGGGTTTTCGATTTGGTGCAGCGAAGGAATACAGGAGAATTCGTTCCCATCCGGCAAATTGTCATGAATGCCATGGATCAGATAGAGAAGGCTTCCAAGAACAAAGGGAATGTGACAGGCATTGCCACAGGATTTATTGATTTGGACTACCGCACGGCGGGGATGCAGCCTTCCGACCTTGTTTTGATTGCGGCAAGGCCCTCTATGGGGAAGACGGCGTTTGTGCTGAATATCGCACAATATGTGGCTTTTAAACAAAATCAGACGGTGGCCGTATTTAGCCTGGAAATGTCGAAAGAACAGTTGGTAAACCGGCTTTTTTCCTTAGAATCCAAAGTGGACGCTCAAAAACTGCGTACCGGCAATTTGTCGGACAATGATTGGGAAAGGCTTATAGAGACGGCAGGGGTGATTGGCAAATCCAATTTGATTATTGACGATACGCCGGGGATTAGTATTGCAGAGCTGCGTTCCAAATGCAGGAAGTACCGGTTGGAGCATGATTTGAAAATGATTATTATTGATTATTTGCAGTTGATGTCAGGCAGCGGCAGGGGTGGGGATTCCAGGCAGCAGGAAATTTCGGATATTTCCCGTTCCCTGAAGGCTTTGGCAAGGGAATTGAGCGTTCCGGTGCTTGCCTTGTCGCAGTTAAGCCGCGCCGTGGAGCAACGTCCGGACCATCGCCCCATGCTTTCGGATTTGCGTGAGTCCGGCGCCATAGAGCAGGATGCCGATGTGGTGATGTTTATATACCGTGATGAATATTACAATAAAGATACGGAGAAAAAAGGGATTGCCGAGATTATCGTAGCGAAGCAGAGGAATGGGCCAATAGGGACTGTTGAACTGGTATGGCTGCCGGAATATACGAAATTTGCCAATATGCAGAGGTAATAAGGCCATGTCCAGACAGATGGTCTGCCAGAGAGGCGCGTCCGGAGAAAATGGGCGGCGGTTTTGAAAGAAAAGAGTAAAGGATAGGAAAGAGCGGTAAAAGTAAAATAAGGGACAGAAGAGGACAAGCGTAAGATGCTGTCCTCTTTTTACATATATAGCTTACAAAATAAGACATGATTCGACATAAGTTTACAGGAAGGAAAGGAGAAAGGGAATGGAACAGGCGCGTTATTTGATATCGGATGCAGCGAAAAAGGTAGAGGTGGAATCCCATGTACTGCGCTATTGGGAAGAAGAATTGGAAATCCCGATTAAGCGCAATGAACTGGGGCATCGGTATTATACCCAGGATGATGTGGAATGTTTCCGGGAGATTAAGAGCCTGAAGGAACAGGGGCTGCAGTTAAAAGCAATCCGGATGATTTTAAAGGATGGGAAACTGGAGAGATGGGATGATAAAATAGTGTCTCCGGCAAGAAAATTAGCGGCGGAACAGGCGGCGGAGGCTGCCAATATGGACGGGAGCGGGTCTGGCAAGAAGGAAGGCAGCCGGACAGGAAACGGAGCAGCCATTTATGAAAGCAGTCAGACAGAAAACGGGGCAGCCATTTATGAAAGCAGTCAGACAGAAAACGGGGCAGCCGCTTATGAAAGCGGCCGGACTGGAAACGGAACCGATGGCTATAAGGATGGCCGGAGCGGAGGCGGTTTGGAACGCTGTGAGGAGAGCCGGACTGAAGGCGGTTTAGCCGGTTATGAGAGCAGTCAGACAGAAAGCGGTGCAGACCGTTATGAAGGCAGGGGAACCGGAAACGGATTGGACAACTATGGGAGCAGTCAGGCAGGAAGCGGCGTGAACGGTGATAAGGGCAGAGGGACAGGAGGCGATGTGGACGGTGATAAAGCCAGCGGAACTGTGAGCGGGCCGGAGGGTTATGAAAGCCGCCGGACTGTAAGCGGTGTGGACAGCTATGAAGGCGGCTGGACTGCAAGCAGGGCGGATGGATATGAAAACAATGAGGTTGTGGGCCGGCTGGATGGATATGGAAACAGCGGGACTGTGGTCAGGGCAGATGTATATGGAAACAGCGGGACTGTGGTCAGGGGGGATGGATATGGAAATAGCTGGACTGTGGCCAGGGCGGATGGATATGGAAACAGCGGGACTGTGGTCAGGGGGGATGGATATGGAAATAGCAGGACTGTGGCCAGGGGGGATGGATGTGGAAGTAGCGGAGCTGTGGCCGGAAGCGATGAATATGAAAATAATGAAGCTGTGGGCCGGCTGGATGGATATGGAAATAGCGGGACTGTGGTCAGGCTGGATGGGTATGAAAACAGTGGGGCTTCGGCCAGACAGGAGAAGGATGGAACCCGTACGTCCGGGAAGAGGGCAGGCCGATATGAGGCTGGAGGCATGGCAGAGGATGCAGTAAACAGGGGGAATATGGCGGCAGACGGACATATCGTGAGTGAACAGGAGAGGCATATGATAGAAATTATCAAGAAGAGGGAGATTGCGGAAGTCAGGGAGGAAAGCCGGGAAGAAAAAAATGCACGGATGCAGTTTCTCCTGCAGAATATGATTGCGGAAGCGGTTAGGGATAATAACCGGGAATTATGTGAGGATATCAAACAAAGCGTATTAAAAGAACTGGATTATCAGTTCCGTATGCAGGAAGAGCGGACACAGGGATGGGAAGAGCAACGCAGAAGGCGGGAGGAAGAACACTATAAAGCGCTGGATGAGATGCTGCGCAGCTATAGCAGCAAAAAAGGAAAGAAACGCGTAAAATCGGATAAGAAGAAAAGCGCTCCCTTCGGTTTAAAGAAAAAGCCTTCCATCATATGATGGAAGGCTTAATCCCTTATAGTCCTTATTCTTCGGAAATAGCGCCTGTCGGACACTGTCCTGCACAGGAACCACAGCTAATGCATGTATTTGCATCAATTTCAAATTTGCCATCCCCCATGCTGATAGCCCCAACCGGACACTGGCTTTCACATGCGCCACATGCTACACAAGAATCATTGATTACGTATGCCATTATCGTATACCTCCTTCTATGTTTTGGATCATATTTTTCAATCTCCGTTTTTATTTTAATATAAAGTGTCGCTAATTACAAGTAAAACCTTTCTGAAATTATGGAAATATAGGGACCTGCGCCTTTCACTTAAGGGTTCCATGGAGTGTCGGACAAGCCTGGAGGAATGCGCGCCGCTGGATTGGCAGGCGGCGCCAGGCAGGGGAAGCGGATTACTTTTGGGGTGGTTGTTCTGCCCGGCGCTTTTTAATGCCGTCTAAAATTACTTTTTTCTTTTCAACGACTTTGTCTTTATCCATGGCAGGGACATCCGCAAGCTTGTATTCCATGCCTAATTTATCATATTTTGTTTTCCCCATGGTATGATAGGGCAGGACATCCAGGGCTTTGAGATTGGAAAACTGTCCGATGAAATATCCCAGGTCAAACAGATATTTATCATCGTCCGTAATGCCTGGGACGACGACATGGCGGATCCACATGGCAACCTGTTTTTCGTTTAGGTAGGAGGCAAAAGCCAGTATCCCGTCATTGGGCTGCGCCGTAAGTTCTTTGTGCTTGTTTGGGTCGATATGTTTGATGTCCAGCATAACCAGGTCGGTAAGCTCCATCAGTCGGTCCAGTTTTTTGATCCACTCGGTATTTTGCGGCTTAAATGCGATGCCAGAACTGTCAATGCAGGTGTGGACGTTTTCCTTTTTGGCAAGAGTGAACAGGTCAATAAGAAAATCTACCTGCATCAGAGGTTCGCCGCCTGTTACGGTAATGCCGCCTTTTGTGTAGAATGCGGCATTGCGTTTGTATTGTTCAAAGATTTCTTCCGGTTCCATAAGGACGCCGCCGTCCATGGGCCAGGTATCGGGGTTGTGGCAGTAGGCGCACCGCATTGGACAGCCCTGCACAAAAACGACAAATCGTGTGCCGGGGCCATCCACCGTGCCAAAAGATTCTAATGAGTGTATTCTTCCTTGCATTTTAATAATCTCCCTTCCGCTGTTCTTTCTATCAGTATAGCAGATGTTTTGGAAAAAGCCAATAAGGATTCTTGGCGCTTGCCTACCGGACTTTTTTAGTTGTTACTGTTCACTTTGCTTCAGTAACAGGTAAAAATCCATGCAAAATTTGTTTCGCAAATGGATTTTTACTTGTAGTATATACGTTTTCGTACGTAACTTTTAGTTTACAACAAAAAAAGGGTGTTTGGCGACATGAGGTTGCGGAAAAGCTTTTTAAGCGCCGATATAAAATAGAGAAGACAGATTAGGCAGGATGGCTTGCGGCGTTGTAAGCGTTGCGATGTGGGAAAGGGATGCCATGCGGATTGTAATATGCGATGATGAAAAGGAGATAAGGGAACTGCTGCGGGACAGGATTGGCAGGTTTTGCCCGCAGGCGGATATTTTGGATTATTCGTCAGGGAAAGAGCTGTTGGAAGCCGGAGTGCAGCCAGACATTCTGTTTTTGGATATTTGCCTGCCGGATATGGATGGTATGGAAACGGCGCGCAGGCTTCGTGGAAAAAATAAGGAAATGGCGCTTATTTTTGTCACAGCTTTGGAAGAGTATGTATTCCAGGCTTTTGACGTGGGCGCTTTCCATTATTTAGTGAAACCGGTTTCGGAAGGGAAATTGCAGGAAGTGCTTGGACATGCCATAGAGAGGGTAGAGGAAAAGGAGGCAAAGAAGCCGCAGGGGGAAGCGGAAAACTCCTGGAGGGAAGAAAAGTCCATTGTAATAAAGAGCGGCAGCATAAGCAACAGAATCCTTTTAGGGAACGTGATTTATGCGGAGGTATACAATCGTAAGATTGTGATTTATCAAACGGACGGGAAAGTGGAGTATTATGGAAGGATGGCAGAGCTGGAGAAGATGGCGGGGGAGGATTTTTTCAGATCCCACAGGGCATATCTGATTCATTTTAAGTATGTGGTGAAATACGACGCCTCCATGATTTGGCTGGAAGGGGGAAAAGCGCTTTTGTCCAGACAGAAGTACAAAGAATTTGTGAAAAGTTATTTGCAGTATAATAAAAGGGTGGGCGGTATGACGACCCTGCATACGTAAGGGGAACCGAAGAGATGGAGGCATATTTTGAGACGGTGTCGCAGGTTTATTTTTTTACCATGGATATGTTGGCAGCCTATTGTCTGTTCTGTTTGGTCAAAGACTTTCTGAGAGAGCGCAGACATGCCTGGTTTGCAGGGATTGCATATTTTTTAGCGTTGTGGGTTTTATATAAGACGCCGTATGTTTTCAGCAATTTTGTCGTGTACGGGCTGGCCGTTTTGGCAGCTTATGCAGTGATGTGCCTGTTGGAACGGGAGAGGCGGGTGCAGAAGCTGTTCCTGACCATTACTTTCTTTTCCCTGCGTTGGATGGCCATGTCTATGGCCCATTGTCTGGATTATTTGTACTGGGCGGTATTTTACCCATGGGCGCAGCGTTTCTTTGCTCAGGATTTGTCGGATTTTGCCGCAATGGAATGGGGGAATTTCTGGTTTTTTCTGGCGGAGACAGTGGGGGGCGCTGTGACAAACATGGTTTTTATGTTTTCTGCGGTATGGGTGGTGCGCAAATTCTATATTTTCAAATGCGCAGAAATGGAGAAGAAGGAATTTTTTATGCTGGCGGCTCCGTCTTTTTCCGGGATGGTAGGCTACCATATGCTGAAAATGTATCAGACTCTTTATGCAGAGGAAACAGGAAAGAGCTTATACGATGCGTTTGGAGGGTTCCCATGGCTGGCTTTTTTATATTATGCCATTTCTTTTGCCACAGTTCTGGCTATGATTGTTTTGTTCCAGGATATCAAAAGAGGACAGGAGGATGAGATGCAGGGAAAGCTCCTTTCCGGGCAAGTGGAAAGCATGAAGCGGTATATAGAGGAAGTGGAACGGCGGCAAAAAGAAATACGCAGCCTAAAGCATGATATGGGAAACCATATTATGACGTTGGAGGGATTGTTTGCCAAAAAGGAGTATGGGAAAGTCGAGGAATATGTGGCGCGGCTTCGCAAAGAGTATAGTGTCCTGTCTGGCTCTTATGGGGAAGAAATAAAAAGCGGAAATCCGGTTACGGATGTGATTTTGGCGGAAAAGGCGAAAGAGGCGAAAGCGAAGGGGGTTGCATTGAACTGTAGGTTTTGCTATCCGGAGGCTATGGGGATTCATGTGTTTGACCTCAGCATTATTTTGAACAACGCAGTGTCCAATGCTTTGGAACATGGGGAGAGTGGCGGCGGGGCGCAGATTCATATCCGTTCATACCGGAGAGGGAATGTATATATGATGGAATTTACAAACCGTTTCTATGGCAAGTTATTTCTGGATGCCGACAGTGGGCTGCCATGGACAACGAAAATGGATAAAGGGACGCATGGGTTCGGATTGCAGAATATCCGCCGGGTCGCGCAGAAATACAAAGGGGATATTGATATGGAAGCGGATGGGGAGAACTTTAAACTAAGTGTTATGCTTTTGTCTGCCGGGGAGGAAAAGCGGTAAGGAGGTCTTTCCAATTTGAAACGGATTTCTTTTCGGAGCGTAAGGAGGTTATGGGCAGGGCAGGGTTTTATGACGAAAAATCGCTGTTTCATGACATTAGGATTCATTTTCCGGTGAAAGATTCCGAAATATAGAAAGAAGGAAAGGGGAATGTTTCAATTGGGGGATTTGGAAAGGCAAAGTCATTGCATAACGTGATACGGGAAGGAGGGACGGTATGAATTTGTCAGGCGTTAGCAGCCGTAGGGGCAGTTATTCTGGCCCCCAGATATTGTTTGCCGGGACGGGGGCGTTTGCGCAAAATAGGAATGGGTTGAAAAGTACGCAGGAGAAAATAGAGAGGCAGCAAAAAGCGGGCAACCAAATTGCCTTTTGGGAAGGCCAGAAAGAGAATCTGAAGAATATGCAGTGTGATACTTTGGACGAAATTGCCCGGAAGCTGGAAATGTTCCATAATTATGAAGAGGAAATCGCTGCTGTGAAGGAAGCTTATAACAGTGAGCAGATTTGGCATGTGATGGATGAAGCCAGGGAGATGGGGGAGAAGATTGCAGAGGCTGTGGAAGATTCAGAGCCTAAAACGCCGGAAGAGCGGCAGGAGGAAGAGCTGGAAGAAATCACAGGGGTGGAAAAAGGCGAGCTAATGGAAGCGCTGGATGAACTTTTGGAAGATGTGGAAAATCTGGCCGATTCTTCCAAACTGCCTGAGGAATTGGAAAACTCCGCCAACGGGGCACAGGAATTGGAAAGTTTCGAAAATAAAGACAAGGGATTGGAAAACCTCGGCAATAAGGCGCAGGAATTGGAAAGCTCTGGCGAAGGGGCGCCAGAACTGGATTGTTCCAATGAGGGAATGCCGGAAGGGAAAGGACTGTCTGGCGCTGTGCCAATGGAAGAGGCTTATCGGGCAGGAGAGAGGGAATTTAGGGACAGCCTGATGCTGCACCTAAAAGAACTGGAGGCCAGGGCGGCCAGATACAGGCCGGTTAATTTTGTAGTTTGAGCGTAGCGTTTATGGGCGGCTGTTGGGGAAACAGGTTTGGTCAATGAGATGTAAAACCGATAGAAAAACAACGGTAAAAGCCGGAGCTTTGGAAAAACGGCTTGGACAAGGACGTGAGTGGCAAAACGGGAATAGGAGGGACATATCATGAATGTGAACGCTAGTGGAACAGGCGTAAATTCCATATATGCCGGGCAATTCGGCATGGGACAACAGATGGATGCAGTCAGCAAAAACCTGCAGAAACAAATTGAGAATGCGAAGAAACAGTTGCAGGAGCTGGCAGGCAATACGGAAATGCTTCCGGAAGAAAAGATGAAAAAACGCCAGGAAATCCAGAAACAAATTGGTGATTTGACAACTCAGCTTAAGCAGCATCAAATGGAACAGAAAAGGGAGGCGGCCAATAAAGCCGGTAAGAAAGAAAACAGTCAAAATGCGATGGAGGAAATGCTTGGCGGAGGGAAGAAAAACGGCGTTGGAAAGAATAAGCAGCAAAATGCAGGTTTGTCCCAGGCAAGTATGACAGCTATGCTTTCGGCAGACACAGCCATGAACCAGGCGCAGGTGCAGGGGAAGGTGGCCAGCCAAATGAAAGGAAAGGCAGGCGCTTTGAAGGCGGAGATTAAGCAGGATGAGGCTTTAAACGGAGATACGACAAAGAGCGGGAAGCGCTGGCAGAATTAGAGCAAAAGGCAACGGATGCCGCTTCCGCACAGATGAAGACATTAAAGGATGCGGTTTCCCAGGCGCAGGAAAGCGGAAAAGAAGAAGGGAGTAAGGAAACAGAGAAGGAAGATAAAGAAGAAACCAAGGAAACGGGGAAGGAAACAAAAGAAGGGATGCAGGCAGCAGGGAAAGAAGCGAAAGAAGAGATGAATGCCTCTCATGCACAGCGCGTTGCACAATACCCATCCATTGACCTGTATTTATAGGAGCGTCCAGTACGGCATAGCCGTAACGGCTAAAAAACCTCCGGTTGAAAAGAACCGGAGGTTTTTTGTTTTCTATTTTATTGTACCTTCTGCAAGATGCGCCGCAAAACGAATTAGATAGCCTCGTGGAAAGTACGGGAGATAACGTCTGCCTGCTGTTCCGGCGTTAACTTAATGAAGTTAACAGCGTATCCGGATACACGGATGGTAAGCTGTGGATAATTTTCCGGATGTTTCTGTGCATCCAGCAGCATATCCCTGTTCAGAACGTTTACATTAAGGTGATGACCGCCTTTTTTAGCATATCCATCTAATAAGTTTACAAGGTTATCAACCTGTGCGGTAGCAGTATTTGTTGCCATTTTCGTTTCCTCCTTTTATAAAAAATCATACCATGAATCAGTGGTAATCGTCTAAGCCCTGTTCCAATGTGGGAACACTGCATGCCAACGGGGTTCTGGAGCAGTCTGTGCAGCCCATTGTCTGAACGCTTTTGGAGTCTTCCATAGAATTGTCCGTATCTACATTCACATGGCCAACACCCTGCATCATGCCGGCGTCCAACATCTTAACGAGATCGTCAACCATTTTTTTATCGTCCATAAAAACCCTCGTTTCTCCCTTCGGAGGGAATCCGCGGCATCCCTCCGGAGGGGCAATTTGCTATTTGGAAAATCAGTTCTTTAAGTCTAAATCAAGATCGCCAGCAATTACCTGGTCATCTTTGCCAAGTGCGCCAGGAATAATAGTAAAGGTATTGGAAATGCCATCCTGCGCATCCTTGAAAGGAAGCTTCGATACGGAAGCCAGGGAAGCGACAGCGCCATGGGTGTCACGTCCATGCATCGGGTTAGCGCCCGGTGCGAACGGCTGGCCTTTCTTACGTCCGTCAGGCGTGTTGCCGGTAGCCTTACCATAGGTTACATTGGATGTAATGGTAAGGATGGATGTGGTAGGAATGCCATTCCTGTAAGTATGGTGCCTACGGATTGCCGTCATAAATTTGTGTACGATATCCTGTGCAATGCTGTCTACGCGGTCATCATCGTTGCCATATTTCGGGAAGTCCCCAGTTGTTTTGAAATCAACGATAATGCCATCTTCATCCCTTACCACTTCCACTTTTGCATGTTTGATAGCGGATAAGGAGTCAGCTACGATGGAAAGCCCGGCAACGCCTGTTGCGAAGTATCTCTTTACATCCCTGTCATGGAGCGCCATTTCAGCCCTCTCATAGCAGTATTTGTCATGCATATAGTGAATGATGTTCAGAGTGTTTACGTATACGTCAGCCTGCCATTCCATCATATCCATGAATTTTGCGTAAACATCATCATAGTCAAGAACATCGCCGGCAACGGCGCGGTATTTCGGCCCTACCTGTTTCTTGGTTACTTCGTCCACACCGCCGTTCAAAGCGTAAAGCAGACATTTTGCAAGGTTAGCGCGGGCTCCGAAGAACTGCATTTCTTTACCGATTACCATGGAGGATACGCAGCATGCAATGCCGTAGTCGTCGCCGTGCGTTACTCTCATAAGGTCATCGTTTTCATACTGGATGGAAGAAGTCTGGATGGACATCTTCGCGCAATATTTCTTCCAGTTTTCAGGAAGCCTGGTAGACCAAAGAACCGTCAGGTTCGGCTCCGGGGAAGGCCCAAGGTTGGTCAGTGTGTGCAGATAACGGAAGGAAGTCTTCGTTACCATCGGGCGTCCGTCCACGCCAACGCCGCCAAGGGACTCTGTTACCCATACCGGGTCGCCAGCGAAAATCTGGTTGTATTCCGGTGTACGGGCAAATTTAATGCATCTTAACTTCATAATGAAGTGGTCAACAAATTCCTGGATCTGCTCTTCGGTAAAGGTTCCGTTTGCCAGATCCCTTTCTGCGTAGCAGTCAATGAAGGTGGATGTGCGTCCAAGGGACATAGCCGCGCCGTTTTGTTCTTTTACGGAGCAAAGATATCCGAAGTAAGTAGCCTGGATAGCTTCCTGTACGTTGGTGGACGGTTTGGAAATGTCGCATCCGTAAGAAGCAGCCATTTCTTTCATCATCTTCAGGGCAACGATCTGTTCGGAGATTTCTTCACGCAGGCGGATGACTTCATCGGTCATAACACGGCCTGTGGAATCCTTCTGTGCCAGCTTATCTTCGATTAAGTAGTCAATGCCGTACAGGGCAACGCGCCTGTAGTCGCCGATGATACGTCCACGGCCATAAGCGTCCGGAAGCCCGGTAATGATATGGGAGGAACGGCATGCCCTCATTTCCTGGTTGTAAGCGTCAAAGCAGCCTGCATTGTGCGTTTTCCTGTGGGTGGAGAAGAACTCGCTGATTTCCGGGTCTACTTCATAACCGTTGTCAGAACATGCTTTCTCTGCCATACGAATGCCGCCATAAGGCTGTAAGGAACGTTTGAAAGGCTTATCAGTCTGGAAGCCTACGATGGTTTCCTTGTCTTTGTCAAGGTAGCCAGGGCCATGGGAAGTGATTGTGGAAACAACCTTTGTGTCCATGTCAAGGACGCCGCCTGCTTCACGCTCTTTCTTCTGCAGTCCAAGCACCATGTCCCATAAATCTTTTGTGTTCTGTGTAGCTTTGGCTAAAAACTGCTCATCCCCGTCATAAGGGTGATAGTTTTTCTGGATGAAGTCACGGACGTTAACTTCATTTTCCCATTTGCCGCCTACAAAATCTTTCCATTCTGGTCTCATTTTGAAAAGCCTCCTATTTATTAAAATATGATTGATTAATAAAGCACTAACCTTGTACCCTTATTATAAGGGAAAAACGGTTCCAACGTCAAGCGACGCAGTGTACTTTTTTCTGTACATTCAGTATGATTTTCCGATTTGTTTTATGAAATTTTTGTGAAAATTATTAAGAAATTAGAATAGCTTGAAAGAATCCGGGGAATGTATTATACTAATAATGTTGACCTTATGGACAATCTTATGGAAACAGGACAAAAGTGTGGCAGGGCAGCGGCGGCGGAGACCGCGCGCCTTTCAAATTATGGCGCATTTTATTGCGCATGAAACATGAAAGAAGGAGGATATGGTTATGGCAAACATTACGAAGGATACAACGATTGGGGAGGCTTTAAGCATTAACCCGGATATTGCTCCGGTGTTAATGGAGATTGGGATGCACTGCCTTGGATGCCCTTCTGCACAGGGGGAGACGCTGGAAGAGGCGGCTATGGTGCATGGCATTGATGCGGATGAGTTAATGAAAAAGATTGCGGCAGTTTAGGGTTATGCCGCAAGGGGAACAGGCTGTGGCCGCTCCGGTAAGGGAACCGGAACAGCCGCAGCCTGTTGCGCTTTAACGCTGGGGGCTGGGAAATTCCTGGCTTTTCATAATCTGGCGTACGGCGTCGAAAAGGTACGGCTTTAAGACGCTGACAGGCGCCGGATCTTCATAGAGGATGCAACTGAAACAGGTGGCGTTTACCAGTTCGATAATCATAAAGATTAGAAGTTCCGGGTTTTTGTATTTTGGCGCAGCCTGTTCAAAAACGGAAGAATAGATATTGTAAAAATCAATGTCGGCGGACTGTGAGTACAGCAGTTCGTTTTTGAAGACGCCCCAGCTTAAGTTTTTGGAAATAAAATTTAGTAAAGTTTTATCCGTGTTGAACTGGTCGATAATATTGCCGATAAGGAAAATGATACGGTCTTCCAAGGCAGTGAAGCCTGTCCGGTTGAGGGCGTCGTCTGCTTTGCGGAAAACCTGGCTGGCTTTTTTTGCAATCAGTTTGTTGCGGATGTCATATTTGTCTTTAAAATATAAATAAAAAGTTCCTTTTGCCACGCCTGCCTTTTCTACAATCTCGGCAATGGAAGTCTTGGCAATCCCCTGTTTTGTAAATAAATCAAAAGCGGTGTTTAACAGTGCGTCCTGCTTTTGTTTCTTATTGGTTTCAAGTTTCCCCATAGTGTCTCCTTATGAGTGGGCGCTGGTTAAAAGCCAGGGATGTTTGTGAAAATGCGTTTCTTTACGGTTCCAGTTTATTATGATATGGAATGGCGTAAAAGGCAAGAGGGTTTTGCCGCGGAATGGTTTATGCAGCATTTTGCGGTAAAAACAGAAGCGGATATCAATCTCGACGATTCATATCCGCTTCTAAACTATGCTGTCCATTGGACAATACCTCCTGTTCGTAGATTTCCGCTATTCACTTTTCCCTTTCATATCCGTTCCACTTATATCTGTACTGTCATGTACTGTAACGGGTGATAAATGTTTCCGGTAGCCATCTTCAGCGTCTCGTTACCTTTTCTTTGTGTACTTGAATACGATTCCTGTTGTAGAGCTAAATTAAGTTTTCGGTGGTCCATACCTCGCTTTCTTTAAGATTTTGTTTCATCTATGTAAATTCTTGTGTTTATGAGATTATTATATCATTTAAATACTATTTGTCAATACTTTTTCTAAAATTTCTTATATTTTCCGTCTATTTATAAAATGGATATAAAATAGCAGACTTTTGGACGGTTTGGCCGCGGGTAATTCCGGTTTTTGAAAACAGTTTAGAATTCTTTTATTTTTGTTTCTCTGAATCAATATTGACTAATAGTCATTTTTGTGATATAACCATAGATGCAAACAAAATGACTATTGGTCATAAAGTAAGTGTGGATAGGAAAATAGTGAGGAAGAAAGGAGCGGTGATATGGAAAGGTTTGGAAGAGCGGTTGTAAAAGCAAGGATACCGATTTTGCTGGTCGGTTTCCTGTTGCTTATCCCGTCTTTTTTCGGCTACATAGGAACGAGGGTCAATTATGACATTCTCTCTTATTTGCCGAAGGACATTGAAACGATGGTTGGGCAGGATATCCTGGTGGAGGAATTTGGCACAGGGGCATTTGCCATGTTTATGGCAGAGGGGATGCAGCCCAAAGAGGCGTCTGCCCTGAAAGAGAAAATAGAACAGGTAGAGCATGTGGAAAAAGCGCTATGGTACGATTCCGTGCTGGATATTTCCGTGCCGATGGAATTGCTTCCGGATGAATTGTATGAAGCTTTTAACAGCGAAAGCGCCACCTTGATGTTTATTATCTTCAATGAAACCACTTCTGCGAACGCTACGATGGACGCCATAGAGGAAATCAGAAGAATTGCGGATAAAAGCTGTTTCTTAAGCGGGATGTCCGCGGTGGTGACGGATACGAAAAACCTGTCGGAGAAGGAGGCTCCGGTTTATGTGGGGATTGCGGCGTTGCTGACTTGCCTTGTCCTCTCGCTGGCAATGGATTCTTATCTTGTTTCGTTCCTTTTCCTGCTAAGCATTGGGATGGCGATTGTATACAATCTTGGAAGCAATATTATTTTTGGGGAGATTTCTTATATCACCAAGGCATTGAGCGCAGTGCTGCAGCTTGGGGTGACAATGGATTATTCCATTTTTCTCTGGCACAGTTACCAGGAAGAGCAGGCAGGGGATGCGGATAAGGGGGAGGCTATGGCAAAGGCCATCGGTGAGACATTGTCGTCAGTGGTGGGCAGTTCGATTACTACGGTGGCCGGTTTTGTGGCGTTATGTTTTATGAGTTTTACGCTGGGGATGGATTTGGGCGTAGTTATGGCGAAAGGGGTAGTGTTTGGCGTTTTTGCCTGTGTGACTGTTTTGCCTTCGCTGCTTCTGGTTTGCGACAAGGCGTTGGAAAAGACAAAGCACAGGCCGCTGATACCGGACATGGGGCGCATCGGCGCCTTTGTCACCGGGCATTATAAAGCATTTGCCGCTTTGTTTCTGTTTTTGCTTGCGCCTGCGTTATACGGTTATAAAAATGCGGAAGTTTATTACAATCTGGATGAGACGCTGCCGAAAGATTTGCAAAGCATTGTAGCCAATGAGAAGCTGCAGGAAGAGTTTGATATGAATGCCACGCATATGTTGCTGGCCAGCGCGGACTTGGAGGCAAAGGACATTAAGCATATGAGCGAAGAGATGAAGGAGGTGGCAGGGGTAAGCTGGGTGTTAGGGTTAAATGCCATAAAGGGGGCGGCAATCCCGGAGGAGATGGCGCCGGATTCGTTAAAGGATTCCCTGCAAAATGAAAATTGGCAGTTATTGTTAATTGGCTCCCGTTATAAAGTGGCTTCGGATGAGGTCAATGCGCAGTGCGACGAACTGGACCGAATCTGTAAGTCCTACGACCCGCATTCCATGCTAGTGGGCGAGGCGCCATGCACCAAAGATTTGATACGCATTACGGACAAAGATTTTAAAACGGTGAGCGTTGTGTCCATAGGGGTGATTTTCTTTATTATTTTATGTGTGTTCCGTTCCGTCTCCCTGCCGGTAATATTAGTGGCGGTGATTGAGGAAGCGATTTTTATTAACATGGGCATTCCCTATTATACAGGGACGTCCATCCCCTTTATCGCTTCGGTGGTAATCGGCACGATACAGTTGGGGGCGACCGTGGATTATGCCATTTTGATGACGACCCGCTACCGGAAGGAGAGGATGGGCGGGGCCGGAAAACAGGAAGCGGTGGCCGCTGCCTGCCAGGCCAGCGCAAAATCCATCCTGGTCAGCGCCATGACTTTTTTTGCGGCTACGTTTGGAGTGGGGATGTATTCCAATATTGATATGATCAGCTCGTTGTGCAATCTGATGGCGCGGGGGGCGGTGATTAGTATGGCGGCGGTTATTTTCGTCCTGCCATCCATGTTTATGGTATTTGACGGTGTGGTAATGAAAAGAACGGCAGAACGCAAGGGAAGAATGCAAAGGGATTTTAAGAGTGAATAAAAACAGGAGGTTAGGAATTTATGAATACGATAATGGGTACAGGAAGGTTTCAGAAAGCGTATAAAAGGGTTTGCAGGAAGTGGGGGAAAGGCAGAAAGCGGGTTGCCAGTTTGTTTCTGTGTGCGGCGCTGACGGCGTCGTTGATTGGATGCGGCTTCCAGGAGGCAGAGGATGCGGGGGCAAAGCCAAAGCGGGAGGTGGAGGTATTGGAGCAGGCTTTGTCCGGGCAGGTCAGCGCTTCCCACAGCAGCGAGGCGGGTAAGGAGGAAACGGTATACGTTATTGCGGATGCGGCCGGGAATGCCAGGCAGGTGATTGTCAGCGACTGGCTAAAAAACCCGGATGGAAGCGATAGGTTAGAAGACTGCAGTGATTTGGAGGATATCCGCAATGTAAAAGGGTATGAGGGGTTTACGGCGCAAAGCGGCGGACGCCTGACTTGGGAAGCGGAAGGGGCTGATATTTATTATCAGGGCACGACCAGGAAGGAACTTCCGGTTGAGGTGAAGGTTTCCTATCTGTTGGACGGGAAGGCCATTACGCCGGAAGAATTGGCAGGAAAAAGCGGAAGGGTAACGATACGTTTTGACTATGAAAACAAACAGAAGCAAAAGGCGCAGATACAGGGGGTGGAAGAAGAACTGTATGTTCCGTTTGCCATGATTTCCGGTTTGGCGCTTCCCGGAGATGTGTTTTCCAATATAGAGGTAACGAATGCAAAACTGATTTCGGAAGGGGACAATAACCTGGTAGTGGGCGTGGCATTTCCCGGATTGAATGAAAGCCTGAAAGTGGAGGAATGGAAGGAGCAGGCAGAGGATGGGGGAAAAGGGGATGGACTGGAAGGGCTGGAGGCGCCCGATTATATCGAAGTGTCAGCGGATACGGAAAACTTTTCCCTGAATATGACAATGACAATGGCTATGAGCGATGTGTTGTCGGACATTGCATTCACCGATTCCATAGATTTTAGCGGGATGAAGGATTCCATGGAGGAGCTGCAGGACGCGTCGTCGGAGCTAAAGGACGGAACCGGACAGCTAAAGGACGGAACCGGGGAATTGTTAGATGGCACGGAAGAGCTGTTGGATGGGACTGTGAAGCTGAAAGACGGTTCCGCCCGGCTGTTGGACGGGGCAGCGGAAGTAAAGGGCGGGACAGAGGAATTGAAAAACGGGACGGTGGATTTAAAAGACGGGAGCGGTGCGTTAAAGGATGGAACCGGGGAACTGGCTGGCGGGGCCAAGGAATTGGAAAATGGGACCGGGAGGCTGGCAGAGGGCGCTTTGGAAGTGAAAACCGGGGCAGATGCATTAAAGAATGGGACGCAGGAATTGCTGGATAAGTCCGGGGCGCTAGACCAGGGGGCGCAGCAGTTGGATGCGGGTGCGGCGCAGCTTGTGCAAGGCAGCGGACAGTTGGCGGCTGGCACGAAGCGGTTGGCAGAGGGCAGCCTTGGGCTGGACGCAGGCGCAGCGCAAATGCAAGAGGGCCTTGCCGGAGTGGATGCGGCGGTTAAAGCTATGGTTTTGGCATGTGAGGGGGAGGATGGGCTGGTAGGCGGCACACAGGCGCTGGCAGAGGGGATGGCGGGACTGGATGCTTTGCTGAATCAGTATTTTGACGGATATGAAGCGGATGTCAACGGGAAAATAGCGTTTTTGCAGGAAATGGAGGCACAGGCGAGGGGACAGGAAGCGCAGGCGCAAGAGAAGCTGGCGCAGGCTCTGACGGAGCAGGCCGCGGCCGCGCAGCGGCTTTATAGGGCATGTGAGCCTGCCGTGGAAACGGTGCAGATAGAAGTGGCGGCTGATTTTGAAGTGCAGGGGGAGACGGCCAGCGGGCAGATGACAGAGGCGCAGACACAGACAAGGACGGCTTTGGCGGAGGTGGAAGTGGAAAACGTTTCGTCACAGCAGGTGATGGAGGCTATGGAAGCATACCAGGCGGCTTCGGAAGCGGTGGCGGGATATCAGGCGCAGGCTGCGGCGGCGCAGGCCAGGGCGGAAGCGGCGGCGCAAATGGCAAAGCAGATGGCGGAAGATGGCATGGGGCAGCCGGCAGGCGATAACGGGGAAGTTTTTTTGAGCGGCGGGCAGCAAGGTTACGCCGCATACATCCGGCAGGTTTCCGGCAGTCTGAATCAGGGGGCGCAGACAGTCAATGCAGGCGTAGGGAAGCTTTACGGAGGTTTAAAGGGATTGGGCAATGAACAGCAGGGAACGCCGGCCTTGCTGGCCGGGGCGGAGGCCCTGAAACAGGGAACGGAGGCGGCGGTGGCCGGAACCGGGGAATTGTGCGCCGGGGCGCAGGCTTTGGAGCTTGGGATTGGCGCCATAAAGGACGGGGCCGGGGAGCTGGCGGCAGGAACGGGGAAACTGACGCAAGGGGTCAGCGCCCTGGATTCCGGCGCAGGCGCATTAAAAGAAGGAACGGCTGTCCTGCACCAGGGCGCAAAGGAGCTTGGAGATGGAGCCGGACGGCTGTGGGACGGAACCATGAATCTGGAGGACGGGGCTTTGAGGCTGTGGGACGGAGCCGTAAAACTGGAAGAAGGGGCCGCAAAACTGGACGACGGAGCCGCACAGTTGGCAGACGGCGCGGCGGAACTGGACAATGGCGCAGGCGAACTCAAAGACGGAGCCGTAAAACTGACGGATGGAGCCGTAAAGTTAGACGATGGCGCGAAAGAGCTGAAGGACGGGATGATGCGCTTTGATGAGGAAGGAATCCGTCAGTTGACGGAGTTGCTTGGGGACGATGCGCAGAAAGCAGTGGAAAGGATAGACGCGCTGAAAGAAGCAGGGAAGAATTATAATACATTTACCCGGTTGCCGGAAGGCGGCGCCGGTTCCGTGAAGTTTATCTTTAAAACGGATGCAGTGAAAGCGGAATAGAAGGGGCGGCAAAAGGGAAACGCAAGAGAAGTGAAAGGGGAATTGCAGGCGTAGCGAAGGGAAAAAGAAGAGGCGGTGAGGGGGATTGCGGGGGCGGTGAAAGGAAAAAAGAAGAGGCAGTGAAAGGGGAAACGCAGATGCGGTAAAAGGGGAATTGCAGATGCGGAGGAAGGGGAGAGCGGCGCAAACAGTGAAAAAAATGAACCAGCGCCGGATTTTGGCATAAAATAACAATGGAAAATGCAGTCCCGCTCTAATGTATTTCCGGCATACATCCGATAAATTACTAATAAAACAGCAGTGACAGAAAAATTAATATTTTAAAAATTTGTGAAAACCCCTTTGAAAATAACGTACTTTAGGTTATAATGACCTTGTATGTTTAGTTTTGTGAGCAATTGGATAAGATTTAAGTATAGATAAGGAACAATGACCATAGAAAGGGGTCCATATATGCAATATACAGATATCGGGATTGATTTGGGGACTGCAAGCATCTTAGTATATATCAGAGGGAAGGGCGTTGTCCTGAAGGAACCTTCCGTTGTGGCTTTTGACAGGGATACGGATAAAATTAAAGCGATTGGCGAAGAAGCGAGGCTGATGCTTGGCCGGACGCCGGGCAATATTGTGGCGGTCAGGCCGCTTCGACAGGGGGTAATTTCGGATTACCATGTAACAGAGAAAATGATGAAGCATTTTATCCAAAAAGCGCTGGGCAAGAGGACGTTCCGTAAACCGAGGATTGCAGTGTGCGTGCCAAGCGGGGTGACGGAGGTGGAGCAGAAGGCGGTGGAAGACGCCACCATGATGGCAGGGGCAAGGGATGTATTTATTATAGAAGAACCCATTGCGGCGGCGATTGGCGCCGGGATAGATATCTGGAAGCCATGCGGCAATATGATTGTGGACATCGGAGGCGGCACCTCGGATATTGCGGTGATTTCGCTGGGGGGAAGGGTGGTCAGCGCATCGGTGAAGATTGCCGGGGATGATTTTGATGAAGCGATTGTCCGTTATATGAGAAAGAAACATAATCTGCTGATTGGGGAAAGGACAGCGGAGGATTTGAAGATAAAGATTGGTTCCGCGTACAAAAGGACGGAAGTGGACTATATGGATGTAAGAGGGCGCAACCTGGTGACAGGGCTGCCAAAGACGGTGAAAGTTTCCTCGGAAGAAATGGAGGAAGCGCTGCGGGAAACAACGGCGCAGATTGTGGAAACCATCCACAGCGTATTGGAAAAAACGCCGCCGGAACTGGCCGCGGATATTGCGGACCGGGGGATTGTGCTGACAGGAGGCGGAAGCCTGCTGCGTGGGTTAGAGGATTTGATTGAGTCAAAGACCGGAATCAATACGATGACGGCGGAGGATCCGATGACGGCAGTGGCCATCGGAACCGGGAAATATGTGGAATTCCTGGCGGGGTACCGGGAAGAGTAAGGGAAATGGAGGAAGAGTATGTTAAAAGGACTATATACCGCTTATACAGGGATGATCAACGAGCAGCACCGTATGGATGTTATGACGAATAACCTGGCCAATGCGACAACCAACGGCTTTAAAAAAGAAGGGGCCACCAGCCAGGCGTTCCGTGATGTGCTGACTTATAAGATTAAAGACCTGTCAGAGGGACGCGGGATTGCAAAGCAGCTTGGCATGAACAATTTCGGCGTGAAGATAGGGGAAGGTTATACGGATTATTCCGAGGGGCCGATTCGGGAATCGGACAGCCAGTTTGACCTGGCGATATCCGGCCCGGGCTTTTTCGAAATTTCTTATACCAATAAAGCGGGGGAAACTTCTACGAAATATACCAGGAATGGAAATTTCACCATGGATATAAACGGATATCTGGTAACGCAGGACGGTGACTATGTGATGGGCGCCAATAACAACAGGATACGGTTGGATCCGCTGTTGGATTTCCGTGTGGATACCAGCGGGAATATTATGCAGGGGGAGGAAACGGCCCCGGTTGCGCAGATTCGGATACGGGATTTTGAGGATTATGATTATCTGTCGAAATTTGGTGAAAATATGTATGATGCGGTGGATGGCGCTACGGTAAGGGATGCGGAGGGCGCAACGTTGCATCAGGGATATCTGGAAGGCTCCAATATATCGGTAGTGACGGAAATGGTCAATATGATTAATATCTCAAGGGCTTATGAAACCAATCAGAAGGTGATTCAGACATATGACGGTTCCCTGGATATTGCCGTCAACCAATTAGGAAGGTTATAGGAGGGATAAGAAATGGTTAGGAGTTTATGGTCCGCAGCGACAGGGATGAACGCACAGCAGGTAAACGTAGATACGATTGCAAACAATCTTGCAAACGTAAATACCGTTGGCTATAAAGCGCAGGTGGCAGAGTTTAAGAGTCTGTTATACCAAACATTACAGACGGCGACGACAACGGCAAACGGCGATCCGAAACCGATTACTTCCCAGGTGGGGTTAGGCGTCAGGACGGCGGCGTTAAACCAGATTTTCAAGCAGGGAAGCCTGTTAGCTTCCGAAAGCGCTACGGCATTTGCCATTGAAGGGGATGGATTCTTTGCGGTGCGTACGGCAAACGGTGAAACCAATTATACAAGGAACGGTGACTTTACCTGGGCGACCACAGGGGAAAACGGGGGAATTATGCTGACCAATTCCGACGGGCTTCCGGTGTTGGATTCTACGGGGAGAACCATTAACCTGGCAGGGACTTATCTGGCAAACCGGATTACGATAGACGCAGGCGGAACGCTGTACTATCCGGACGAGAACAATAACCCGGTATCGCTTGGCGTTAGCATCGGGACGTTCCAGTTCCGCAATCCTGCAGGACTGCAGCGGCAGGGAGACAGTTTATTTGCGGTAACGGCGGCAAGCGGCGTGGCGCTGAATGAAGCGACCAATGCCAATGTGGTAAGGAGCAAGGTAATCAAAGGTTATCTGGAAGGTTCCAATGTGCAGGTGGCCGATGAAATGGTAAACCTGATTGTGGCGCAGCGGGCATATGAGATGAATTCCAAAGCGATTACCACTTCGGATGAGATGCTTCAGCAGGCAAATAACCTGAAACGTTAAGGCAGTGGCTGACAGCCGGATAGGAGTACATATATGAATATGGGAAACGGGGTTTCATCAGCATATACAAGTTATATTGCATCGCAGTCGGCGTCCAAGCTGGACAGCCGCATTAAAACAAAGGATTACAGCAAGTCGTCGGATGAGCAGCTTCTGGATGCCTGCAAAGAGTTTGAAGCTTACTTTTTGGAGCAGATTTTCAAGGAGATGCAAAAATCGGTGGATGTATTTAAAGACGGGGAAACCAATCCCAATGATTCTTTGGTGGATTTCTTTAAAGACAGTACGCTACAGGAGCTGGCCGGAACCGCAACGGAAACGCAGGGCTTAGGGCTGGCGCAGATGCTTTTTGAACAGATGAAACGGAATTACAACATGGTTTAAATGATAGATAGTGCATAGGAAGGGCTGCTTCAGGCAGCCTTTTCTTGTATGATGTTTGGAATGACGCAAATTTCGGGAGAGAGTTTCGTGGCATTGGATGTGGGACTGGAATAAGCACTATGGAACAGATTAAAGGTTATGTGGAGCATATTATTTACCGTAATGCGGAAAATGGCTATACGGTTATGAATCTGGCGGGGAGCGGCGGGGAAACGGTTTGTGTGGGCAGTTTCCGGACGCTGGACCAGGGTGAAACGCTGGAAGTAAGCGGCAGTTATGTGGAACATCCGGTATACGGCACACAGCTTAAAGTGGAAAGCTACCGGGTGGTGGAGCCGGATGATGCCATAAGCATGGAACGTTACCTTGGCTCCGGGGCAGTGAAGGGCGTGGGGGAATCCCTTGCGGCAAGGATTGTAAAGAAGTTTGGGGAAGATACGTTCCGCATTATAGAAGAAGAGCCGGAACGGCTGGCAGAGGTCAAAGGAATCAGCGAGAGGAAAGCAAGGGAGATTGCGGCGCAGATGGAGGAGAAAAAGGATGCCCGCGCTGCTATGCTGTTCCTGCAAAAGTATGGCGTTTCGGGCGCTCTGGCAGTGAAAATTTATAACAAATACGGGGCGGGGCTTTACGGGGTAATGAAGGAAAATCCGTATCGGCTGGCGGAGGACATCGGCGGGATTGGGTTTAAAACGGCAGATGAAATTGCCAGGAAATCAGGGATTCTTGCAGATTCCGATTTTCGTGTCCGGAGCGGGATTCTATATGTTTTGCTGCAGGCTACGGCAGAGGGGCATGTTTATCTGCCGGAGGAAATCTTGCGAAAGAGGTGTTCCGGCCTTTTGGAAGTGGACGAGGAGGCTGTGATTCCACAGATTTCTAATTTGGCCATGGAGCGCAAAGTGGTGGTCAAGCTGGCAGGCGAGGGGCAGGAAAGCGCAAAGCGGGTATACGCGGCTTCTTACTACTATGAGGAGCTGAACTGTGCGAAAATGCTGCATGACATAAACCTTTCCATGGACGATGGAGAGGGGCTTACGCCATCTGAAGAAGAGCGGATTGCCGCAAAGGTGCATAAGCTGGAAGAGGGACAGGGAATCCGGTTGGATGAACTGCAGAGAAAAGCGGTGTTGGAGGGGATAAAAAACGGGCTATTGATTTTAACCGGGGGGCCTGGGACGGGAAAGACAACCACCATCAATACGATGATTCGCTATTTTGCCGAGGAAGGGATGGATATTTTCCTGGCAGCGCCTACCGGAAGGGCGGCCAAGCGTATGACCGAAGCGACGGGGTATGAGGCAAGGACGATTCACAGGCTGTTAGAATTAAACGGGGCGGCCGTGGAGGAAGAGCGTTCGGCCAGGTTTGAAAGAAATGAAGAGAATCCGTTGGAGGCGGACGTCATTATTATTGACGAAATGTCCATGGTGGACTTGCATTTGTTCCAGGCATTGCTAAAAGCGGTAACGCCGGGGACGCGCCTGATTATGGCGGGGGACATGAACCAGTTGCCTTCTGTAGGGCCAGGGCAGATTTTACGGGATATGATAGACAGCGGCTGCGTTCCGGTAGTGATGCTGCAGCGGATTTTCCGGCAGGCGGAGGAGAGCGACATTGTGGTAAATGCCCATAAGATTAACAGGGGGGAACCGCTTTTGCTGGATAATAAGAGCAGGGATTTCTTTTTCCTGGAAAGAAAGGATGTCAATGTGATTTACAAACATCTGGTGCAGTTGGTGCGGGAGAAATTGCCTCCTTATGTGAACGCCGGAAGCTTTGACATCCAAGTGCTGACGCCAATGCGAAAGGGAAACCTTGGGGTGGAGGCATTGAATGGGATTTTACAGAAGTATCTCAACCCGCCGGAGGAAACGAAGGCGGAACATCCTCATGGGGAGAGGGTATTCCGTGAAGGGGACAAGGTGATGCAGGTAAAGAATAATTATCAAACGGAATGGGAGGTGGTGAGCAAATACGGGATTCCGGTGGACAAAGGCATGGGGATTTTCAATGGGGATATGGGGATTGTGAAAGAAATCAATGAAGTTTCACAGGAAATGGTGGTGGAGTTTGACGAATGCCGCAGGGTGACTTATCCGTTCCATCAGTTGGAGGAGCTGGAATTAGCTTATGCGGTGACAATCCACAAATCCCAGGGGAGCGAGTATCCGGCAGTGGTTATGCCGCTGTTGTCCGGCCCAAGAATGCTGTTTAACCGGAATCTGCTTTATACCGGGGTGACGCGGGCAAAATATTGCGTCACAATACTGGGCGACAGGCAGACCGTGGGGGAGATGATAGCGAACGAACATCAAAATAAGCGTTATACCAGTCTGAGCGACAGAATCAAAGAAGTGATGTGAAGCCTTGCCCGGAGGAACATGGCGGAGAGGATATGGAGCAAAGAAAGAGTGGGTATTCTCCTGAGTTTGAAAAATTCGGGATGATGGAAAAAAAGCCGTTCCGGTGCATAGAATGGATTTGGGATGCGCTTTTTCCAAGGAGGTGTCCGGTGTGTGACGGCATACTGCGGTTTCGCAGGGAGTGCGTCTGTCCGGAGTGTCTGGAAAAAATAAAGTTTGTCAAAGAGCCTGTCTGCATGAAGTGCGGGAAAGAGCTGGAAGGGGAAGACGAGTATTGTTATGACTGCCGGGAGGGAAAGCATAGATACATACAGGGAGCGGCTGTGTTCGCATATCAGGAAGCGGCGATGTCAATCTATCGCTTTAAATATGGCGGGAGGCAGGAGTATGCCTTGTTTTTTGGCAGGTGCATGGCTCTTTTGCTGGGGGAGCGGCTGCGGCGCTGGCGGGTGCAGGCGTTGGTGCCTGTGCCGGTGCATCCGTCCAGAAAACGGCAGCGGGGCTACAACCAGGCGCAGCTTCTGGCGAAGGCAGTCAGCCGCTATACGGGAATCCCGGTGCGCAGTGACATTATCCTGCGGCAGAAGAAAACTGCGCCGCAGAAAGAATTAGATAGGGAACAACGACAAAATAATTTGAAAAAGGCTTTTAAAATCTCTGAAAATGATGTAAAATTAGATACGATTGTAATTATTGACGATATTTACACAACGGGAAGCACCATTGATGCTATGACAGCCGTATTGCATTCTGCCGGGGTAGGGAAGGTTTATTATGCAGCGCTGGCGATAGGCAACGGGTTATAACGGGAGGGATTGTATAATGGACGTTAGAAATTGCAGAAAATGTGGGAGACTTTTTAATTACGCCATGGGGCCGATTATTTGCCAGAACTGTAAGGAAGGCCTGGAAGAGAAATTCCAGGAAGTGAAGAAATATGTGTATGAGCATCCTGGCTGCGGCATTGCCGAAGTGGCGGAAGAGTGTGAGGTGGAAGCAAAACAGATTAAGCAATGGCTGCGGGAGGAACGGCTTCAGTTTACGGAAGATTCGGCCGTGTTGTTAAACTGCGAGACGTGCGGGGCGCCGATTCGTTCCGGGCGTTTTTGCGACAAATGTAAAAACAATATGATGCAGACATTGGGGAGTACGTATAAAAAGGAACGGCCAAGGGAAGAGCCGAAGAAGGCGGATACAAAAGAAAAGCCAAAGATGCATTATCTGGATAAGGGCTAATCCCTGTACGCAGCAGAAATGAGGAAAATATGTTAAACAAGGAACGAGTCATTTTGATGACCAAGATGGCGTCTTATGAGGAGAATGAAGGCAGGAAGGACCGGGCTGTAATGAGTTACTTCCGGGGGGATTATGTATGGTTTCAGGTGTTAAAGTCGGTAGTGTATGGGACGATAGCGTTTGGGATTGTATTCGGAATGTATATATTTTATGATTTTGAAGTCTTTATGATGGATATTTATAAGATGGATCTGTTGGAATTTGGCAGATCCATCCTGAGGAAATATTTACTTGCGATCGGGATTTACTGCATAATCTCATATGCCGTGTACAGTTACCGCTATGCGAAAGCAAGACATAGCGTAAGGTTGTACCAGAACAACCTGCGCAAGCTGGGCGGCATGTACGATAAAACATAAGCCAGAGCCGTTAAGGTTCTGAAAGGAATTTACTATGACATCATTACTTGTAGCAAGGCAGTATTTAAAAAAGTTTTATGGGAAGTTTGAAGTATATTTGATTCCGTTAGTCAAATTCCTGCTTGCCCTGGCCAGCTTTATGCTGATTAACGGGAAGCTGGGATATATGGAAAAAATCGATGATACAACGATTGTATTGGTTGCGGCGCTTATGTGTTCTTTCATGCCGATGAATTTCATTGTTCTGATATCTGCGGCATTTATCCTGCTTCATGTGTATGCGTTGTCGCTGGAATGCGCGGTGGTTATGCTGGCGGCTTTTTTGCTGATGTTTCTGGTGTATTTCCGGTTTTCGCCCAGGGATACGGCGGTGGTTATATTGACGCCCATTTGTTTTTTGATGAATATTCCATATGTTATTCCGGTTGCCCTTGGGTTGTTATGCACACCGGTATCCGCAGTTTCTGCGGCATGTGGCACAGCTGTTTACTATTTACTGGGATATGTAACGGGCAGCGCAACGACTTTGGCTACAATGGAAGCGGAAGAGACGACTGTGAAATTCCGTTTTATTATTGATGGGGTTTTAGATAACCGGGCAATGGCGGTAACGGTGGCGGCTTTTACGGTAACTATCTTTTTTATATATCTGATCCGGCGTCTGCCCCTGGATTATTCCTGGACGATAGCCATTGTGGCAGGTTCCCTGGTGAATGTTATGGCGCTGCTTGTGGGGGACTTGATGTTTGACACCAATGTATCCATTTCAGGAGTGATTGTAGGGACGGTGGTTGCGGCGCTGCTTGGGGTAGTCATACAGTTTTTCAATTTCCACGTGGATTACAGCCGGACGGAAAAAGTACAGTTTGAAGACGATGAATATTATTATTATGTAAAGGCGGTGCCGAAGGTAACGGTAGCGGCGCCGGAGCGAAAAGTTAAGAAAATAAACCAGCAGAAAAAAACGCGTCCTTCGCAGAGAAGCCAGGAGGACAAAAAAGTGGGCAGATAATATTGAGGACTGGAATGGGTTGATATGCAACAGATTCAAGAAATTATGGAAAGATACTTCTGGCGTATGCCAAGTATCATATGGACAGATATTGTGGAGATTGCGATAATCTCCTTCCTGATATACCATATCCTGGTATGGGTGAAAAATACAAAGGCATGGTCACTGCTCAAAGGGGTGGTGGTGATCGCCTTGTTTTTGGTTGTGGCTGCTATCTTTAAGATGAATACCATCCTTTGGATTGCAAAAAATATCGTAGGGATTGCTGCCACGGCAATTATTATTATCCTGCAGCCGGAGTTACGCAGGGCATTGGAGGAACTAGGCAGGAAGAACATCATTTCCTCCCTCATACCGTTTGATTCCGGGAAGACGGAAACCGGGCTTTTTTCGGACAGGACGATTAACGAGATTGTAAAAGCCTGCGTGGAGATGGGCAAGGTGAAGACTGGCGCGCTGATTGTGATAGAGAGGTCACAGTCACTGGCGGAATATGAGCGGACAGGGATTGATGTGGACGGCATTGTTTCAAGCCAGTTATTGATTAATATCTTTGAGCATAATACGCCGCTGCACGATGGCGCCGTTATTGTACGTGAAAACCGTGTAACTTCCGCTACCTGTTATCTTCCTTTGTCAGACAATATGGCGTTAAGCAAGGAACTTGGCACCAGGCACCGGGCAGGCGTAGGGATTTCGGAAGCGACGGATTCCTTCACTGTGATTGTATCGGAGGAAACGGGGCGGATTAGTGTGGCAATGGAGGGAAAGCTGGAGCGGAACCTGGATGGGGAAGCCTTGAAGGAGAGGCTGCGTATGATACAGGATAAGCAGCAGCCGGAAGAGAAAAAGGTGAAACGATGGAAGGGAAGGAAAAAGAATGGGAAAGAAACTGACCAATAATCTTGCTTTAAAAATCGGCTCTGTTCTTTTTGCAGGCATTCTCTGGCTTCTTGTGACAAACATCAACAATCCGTCCACACCGATTTATTTTACGAACGTGCCTGTGCAGATTATTAATTCCAACCTGATTACCAGCCAGGGGAAGATGTTTGAGGTTTTGGATGATACGGATGTCATCGACTCCGTTACGCTGATGGTGCCGCGTTCCCTTACGGACAGCATGAGCAGTGAGGACAATATTGTGGCGATTGCCGATATGAACAATCTGACGAACCTGAATACGATTCACATTGAAATATCTACGCGGCGTAACCAGAATTCTGTCAGCAGCATCAGTACGAGCAATGATATTTTGAAGCTAAATATAGAGGATAAGAAAAATATTTCCATACCGCTTACTACGTCCACTTCCGGTTCCCTGCCGGAGGAATATATAGTGGGCGCTGTGACGCCGGACCAGAACCTGGTGCGTGTGTCCGGGCCGGAATCGGTGGTTTCACAGATTAAAACGGCGGAAGTAAATGTAAATGTTACCGGATTTACCAGCGATATCGGCACCAGCGCGGAGATTAAACTGTATGATGCCGAGAAAAATGAGGTGAAGAAGGATAAGCTGACCTTAAACATCAATAGTGTAGGCGTTAAGGTGGAGATTTTGGCTACAAAAGCAGTGCCGCTTAAGTTTTCCACATCCGGCGTTCCGGCGGACGGTTTCCAGGCAACCGGAGTGGTGAGGGGGTCCGTCAGCGCAGTTTTGCTGGCAGGCAAGGCTAATGTGCTGAATAATTTATCCGTGATAGAGATACCGGATACGGAACTTGACCTGACAGGAGCGGAGAAGAACGTTACGGTAACATTTGATATTGAGAAGTATCTGCCTGGCAGTGTGGATTTGGCGGATGCGGAGTTTGACGGGAAGGTATCGGTTACGGCATATGTGGAGAAGAAAGCGACCAGAACCTTTGGCATACCGGAGCGGAATATCGCAATCGAAAACGTTCCGGAAGGGTATACGGCGCGGGTGACGGCATATGGCGGGGAAGCTTCCATCCGGGTGCAGGGGCTGGCGGCGAATGTGAATGCTGTGGAAGCCAGTCAGATTCGGGCATTTCTCGATATAAGCCAGTTGACGGAGAGTGGGGTTTTGGATGGAGTGGAGGCCGGGAATTACGATGTGCCGCTATCCATTGAACTGCCGGAGACGGTGGAATTGAGGGAGAATGTAACGGTGCGTCTGGTAATTGAAGAAGTGGAAGAATCCGCAGAGGAAGAGTAGGGAAAGGAGCAGGAATTCTATGGGCAGATTGTTTGGGACAGACGGTGTGAGGGGAGTGGCCAATGAGGAGTTGACGCCGCTTTTAGCGATGCAGTTAGGGCAGGCCGGCGCTTATGTGCTAACGAAGGAGAAAGAGCATAAACCTACGATTATGGTTGGATGCGACACACGTATATCCGGGGATATGCTGGCCAATGCGCTGATGGCAGGGGCATGTTCCGTAGGGGCGAACTGCGTATATGTAGGCGTGCTTCCAACGCCGGCCATTGCGTATCTGACTAGGAAATACAAGGTGGATGCAGGCGTTGTGATTTCCGCCTCCCACAATCCGGTGGAATTTAACGGCATTAAGTTTTTTGACGGGGATGGCTATAAGCTCCCGGATTCTTTGGAAGATGAGATTGAAATGCTGATTAAGAGCGGTATGCAGGATGTGACCTTCCCGGTGGGGGCAAGGGTTGGCAAGGTAAAATACCGAACGGACGCCAGGGAAGAGTACATCAATCATTCGATTCGCGCAGTCAATGTGGATTTGCGTGGGTTAAAAATTGTGGTGGACTGTGCGGAAGGAGCGTCTTATTATACTTCCGTGGAAGCATTGAAAGAGTTGGGCGGTGAAGTGGCAGCCATCCATAACAGCCCGGATGGAACAAATATAAATGCAAACTGCGGTTCCACCCATATGGAAGAGCTGCAGGCAAGGGTGGTATTCGAAAAAGCGCAGGTTGGGCTGGCTTTTGACGGGGACGCCGATAGGCTGTTGGCAGTGGACGAACAGGGAAATATCGTGGACGGCGACCAGATTATGGCGATTATCGGGAACCATATGAAAAACCAGGGAAAGCTAAACAAAAATGTGATAGTGGCTACGGTGATGAGTAATCTGGGATTTTTCCTGATGGGGGAAAAGAACGGGATTAAAATAGAGCAGACGAAGGTGGGCGACCGCTATGTGCTGGAACGCATGAAAGAAATCCATGCCAGCCTTGGCGGCGAGCAGTCGGGACATATTATTTTCCTGGATGAGAATACGACGGGCGACGGGCTTTTGAGCGCCTTGCATTTGCTGCAGGTTATGGTGGAGACGGGTAAGCCGCTGTCCGAATTGTCTGAAGTGATGGAAGTGCTGCCGCAGGCGCTGGTGAATGCGAAAGTGCCAAGCCATAAGAAAGAGAAATATATGGACTATCCGGAGATTGCGGATGCGATTGCGGAACTGGACAGGAAATTTGCCGGGGAGGGCAGGGTATTGATTCGTCCATCCGGAACGGAGCCTTTAGTGCGTGTAATGATTGAAGGGAAGGATAAGAGGCAGATTGACGGGGAAGCCAGGAAATTGGCGGAACTAATCCAGAATATTATGCTTTAGGCTTCACAAGCTGCAGAAAAGATGATATAGTAAGTTATAGAAAGATTTGCGTAAGATAATGGGCATATGAATTTGGAGGGAAGAGGGTATGGTAAGCCAGAAGGTAGTAATTAAAAACCCCACGGGGCTTCATCTACGGCCAGCCGGCATTCTATGTAAAGAGGCAATGCAATTTAAATCATTGATTACATTTACATTCAGAGAGAATACGGCAAATGCAAAAAGCGTGCTTAGCGTATTAGGCGCATGTGTAAAGTGTGGCGACGAAGTGGAATTCGTATGTGAAGGCGAGGATGAAGAGGAAGCGCTGAAGGCGCTGGTTCATGCCATTGAAAGCGGACTCGGAGAATAGAAGACAGTAAACTGCAGCTTTACAATATGGCATTATGCAAGCATGGTTAGTCAGAACAATATGCCGGCTCGTCTGAGCCGGCTTTTGTATGTCTTTCGTTACAGAACAGGAAACAGGCAAACAAACAGCATCGAAACAGCGTGGGCCTCTGTGGGAGGAGCGTCCAGACGTGGAGATGCGGAACTGGAAACAGCATCGAAACAGTATGGACGGCCAGAGAAAATATCTGGCAAGTTTTAGGGCAGAGATTTTCTCTGTGGGAGGAGCGTCCGGGACGTGGAGATGCGGAACTGGAAACAGCATCGAAACAGTATGGACGGCCAGAGAAAATATCTGGCAAGTTTTGGGGCAGAGATTTTCTCTGTGGGAGGAGCGTCCGGGATGTGGAAATGCGGAACTGGAATAGGAGGAAAAGATGTTAAATTATAGCAGGTACCGGAGGAATCCGGTGGTGGATTATCCGGAAAGGGAATGGCCAAACAAGGAGATTGGGAAGGCGCCTATATGGTGCAGCGTGGATTTAAGGGATGGCAACCAGGCGTTGATTGACCCGATGGTGGTGGATGAAAAGATAGAGATGTTCCAGTATTTGATAAAACTGGGATTTAAGGAGATAGAAATCGGCTTTCCGGCTGCCAGTCAGATTGAGTTTGATTTTCTGCGTCAGTTGGTAGACCGGAAGATGATACCGGAGGATGTGGTGGTTCAGGTATTGACCCAATGCAGGGAAGAGTTGATAGACAGGACTTTTGAAGCGATTGAGGGCTGCAGCCAGGCCATTGTCCATATCTATAATTCCACTTCCACTTTACAGAGGGATGTGGTGTTTGGGATGGAAAAGGAGGAAATTACCAATATTGCCGTACAGGGGACAAAGATGGTAAAGGAGAGGGCGGAAAAGTTTCCGGGAAAGATTATTCTGGAGTATTCCCCGGAAAGCTTTACCGGGACAGAACTGGATTATGCTTTGGAAATATGTACGGCAGTGCAGGAAGCCTGGGGGGCGACGAAAGAGAATCCTATTATTATCAATTTGCCGTCTACAGTGGAAATGACCACGCCCAATGTATATGCGGACCGGATTGAATGGATGAACCGCCATTTCAAAAACAGGGAAAGCATTATTTTGAGTGTGCATCCTCATAATGACCGTGGGACAGGGGTTGCAAGCGCGGAGCTGTCTTTGCTGGCGGGAGCGGAACGTGTGGAAGGGACTTTGTTTGGCAATGGGGAACGAACCGGAAATGTGGATGTGCTGAATATCGCTTATAACATGTTTTCCCAGGGGATTGATCCAAAGCTGCGGGTGGAGAAAATCAATGAAAGCATAGAAATTTATGAGCGATGCTGCAAAATGCCAGTGCATCCAAGGCATCCTTATGCCGGGAAGATGGTGTTTACCGCATTTTCCGGCTCCCATCAGGATGCCATAAACAAAGGGGTTAAGGCGATGAAGGAGCGGCAGAGTGAAATATGGCAGGTGCCTTATTTGCCGATTGACCCTGCGGACATTGGAAGGGAGTATGAACCGATTGTGCGTATTAACTCTCAGTCCGGGAAAGGCGGGGTGGCCTTTATTATGGATACTTACTTTGGCTTTAAACTGCCGAAAAGTATGCATAGGGAATTTGCAAATGTAATTCAAAAGATTTCAGAGAAACAGGGTGAGGTGTCCCCGGATCAGATTATGGAACAGTTTAGGGTGGAATATTTGGAGCGTAAGGAGCCTTACCGTTTCCGGAAGCTGCGGGTGGATGATTTGAGTGACGAGACTGCTTCCGAATTTGACACAAGGGTTACGGTGGTATATACGGATCATGGAAAGGAGAAGCGGTTTGAAGCGGTTGGGAATGGGCCGATTGACGCAGTGAAGCGAGGGCTGCAGGTGGAGCTTGGGGAAGGGATGAAGATTTTGGATTACGAGGAACATGCTTTGCAAAGCGGTTCCAACTCCCAGGCGGCGGCCTATATCCACTTGCTGGATGTGGACACCGGGAATGTTACCTATGGCGTTGGAGTAAGCTCCAATATTACCAGGGCTTCTGTCAGAGCTATTTTCTCAGCGGTGAACAGGCTGGGGATTGGAGGAGAGAGGTAGGGCGGTATCATATAAAATAAAACCCCGGAAGGTTTCCGGGGTTTATTTTATATTATACTATTTTTTGACGGATGATTGATATGTAGCGCCGTCAGCTTTAAAGGAAGCTCCTTGCTTTGCGATGCAAATCATAGTTTTTCCTGTGTTGATTTCCACTTCGTTGCCGTTGTCGTCATAGTATTTAGTCGGCTCATAGTCTTTTGACTTTTTCCAGGTTACATGGATGCCTTTTCCGTTTGTAAAGAAGTAGCCGTCCCTTGTGGTGTCATGCACCTGGAAGGTCAGGTAATCTTTGGCGTCTCGCACTTCGTGGTATGTAAACTGAACGAAGATATTTTTGAATGCAAGCTGCTGGTTGCCATTGGCAGCGTCTACGTCTGCTTTTCCATAAATGGAGCGGTAGTATAAGCCGTCGGATTCATTGTAGGAAAAAGCGGTTTTCGTTACCGGGTAAGCAGGCGTCATATCAATTTCTTTAGCGGCTATGGCGTCGCTGTATTGTTCCAGTGTATTCGGTTCCTTGGAGGAAGCGAATTTGAAGTGGTCGGGATCGTAGTATCCGTCACGGTATGTTTTGGAGATGCTGAATTTACTAATCCCTTTGTTAATGCCGTCTGCGCTTGCGTATGCATTATGGGGAGCTTTTTTGTCGGTGGCGCGGAAGAAAGTCCCTTCATAGAGCCCGTCCGTCCGTTTGTCGCCATATGCGCATCCGGTAATATGGTCAGTGTCTGATTTTTCTACAATTTCGTTGATGTAGTATGGGCCGCCAAAATGCAGGTAAATGGAATCCCATTCAAATGCCCAGTAAACAAAGTAGTCACGGCAGCTTCTTACATTGCCGATGCGGTCCAGGTTTTCCCAGTCCTTAATGATAGCCATGGTTCTGGTAATGCCGCCTTCCACGGGGCATTCATAAAGGATGTCTGCCTTGGAGATGTTGTAATGGGGCAGCGCTGCAGTGTCGTTTGGCACCATAATGGAGATAGGGCGCGCATTTTCAATGCTGCCGTCAATCCATTCGTTGGTAAGGGTACTCCGCACCATGCCTTCCGCCGGAGGGGCTTCATCGTCTGTAGCCTGAGGTTCTTCCTCCACTGGTTCCGGCTCCACATCGTCCATGGTCTGTTCTCCCTGGCCTTCTGCGTCTGTCTGTTGCTCAATAACTTGCGAAACTGCAGGTGTGTCCGCTTCTTCTTCTTTTTTTCCACAGCCGAACAGTAAGAGTGTGGAGGATAATGCTATGAGAAGAAGTACTTTTGGTCGTTTCATATCGAATCCTCGCTTTCTTATGAAATTATAATATGATATTTGGTAGCAAATTGAGTCCTGCTTCTTGCGCGGCAGAAGAATTGGTAAAATCCGGCTGCGGCTGCAGGGCAGAAGCCGGATTTTTTGTGTCCGGTTTCTGACTAAAAACATCACGAATGCAATTATAACACAGAAAATCGACATAGTCACTAGAAAAAGGAGGAAAAAACTAAACAAATTTCTTAAGAATTTATAAGGGTTTTCCTTAAAATTGCGCAAGGGAAGAAGGAAGGGAATATATATTATGAAATGCATACAATAAGGGAAGGGATGTCAGGCGGCAAAAGGAAGAGGGGATGGCGGGGAGCGTTTTGCGCAAACAGGAACAAATTTGCTTGCATAAAAGGGGGCGGGGTTGTATGATAAAAGCATATTATGTTTGGAGGGACAGGATGTATGAAGAAAATTATGATTACCGGGTGCAATGGGCAGTTGGGAATTGCAATAAATAAGCAATATGCGGGAAATCCGGAGGTGGAACTGGTCAATACGGATGTGGCGCAGTTGGATATTACGGATGTGGGGCAAGTATTGGGGATGGTGCGGGAGATTAAGCCTTATGCCATTATCAATTGCGCGGCCCATACCAATGTGGACGCCTGCGAGAGGGATGTGGACAATGCTTACCGGATCAATGCGGTGGGGGCCAGGAATCTGGCGGTGGCGGCTACGGAAACCGGGGCCAAGCTGGTGCAGGTTTCCACGGATTATGTATTTTCCGGGCAGGCGGACAGGCCCTATGTGGAGTTTGACCCTACAGGCCCACAGGGGGTTTATGGGGCTTCCAAACTGGCAGGGGAAGCGTTTGTCAGGGATTTTGCCAGGAATTATTTTATTATCCGGACAGCCTGGCTGTATGGAGAGGGAAAGAATTTTGTAAAGACGATGTTGCGTCTGGCAGAGAACAGTGACCAGGTCCGGGTAGTAATGGATCAGATGGGTTCGCCCACCAGTGCGGAGGAGCTGGCGAAGGCAATTGTGTATTTGCTGCCTACGGACAATTATGGGATTTTTCATGGAACGTGCGAAGGGGAATGCAGTTGGGCCGATTTTACAAAAGAAATATTCCGGCTGGCGGGGAAAAAGACGAAAGTGGAAGCAATCACCACAGAGGAATACCGGAAAGGAAATCCGGCTTCCGCGCCAAGGCCGGCCTATTCGGTGTTGGAGAATTATATGCTGAAGCTTACGACGGATTACCGTTTTGCAGACTGGCAGGCGGCCATTGCAAAGTATATGAAGGAGGAACAGGGCTGACAGGATAGATTTGGGGGCTTTGGACGGAAGATGCATTTTATTATGGATTTGCTGCATAACCGGATTTTTATGGCGTCAATTTGCGGCTGGTTTGTGGCGCAGTTTTTGAAGACTTTGATTTATATGTGGTTTAACCGTAAGTTTGTGGCGGAGCGTATGGTGGGAGGCGGCGGTATGCCCAGTTCCCACTCGGCGACAGTGTGCGCTCTGGCGACGGCGGCAGGTATGGAGTATGGCGGCGGCAGTTTTGAATTTGCCATGGCCATGGTATTTGCCATTGTGGTTATGTACGATGCCATCGGGGTCAGATGGGAAACAGGGATACAGGCGAAAGTGTTGAATGAAATGCTGGAGATGTTCCGTAAGATGGGGAAGAAAATGAGCGTGGAGGAGAAGCTGAAGGAGTTTGTGGGGCATACGCCGCTGCAAGTGCTGATGGGGGCTTTGCTTGGGATTGCCGTGGCTGTGGCAGTGTATTTATAAAAGATGGTTTGGAGGCGCTTAGGCATGGACGCAAGAGGTGGAGGTTACCATTTTTTCCGGTACTCCAATGGCGTCATTCCTTCGGATTTTTTAAAGACTTTGATAAAATATCCGGCATCCTGGAAGCCGCAGCTTTGGGCAATGGATTCTATGGAGCCGTCGCTGAAGCGTAACAAGGATTTGGCATGGGAAATCCGTTTGGCCATAAGCTCCCCGGAGAAGGTGGAGCCAAAGGTCTTGCGGTATTCCCGGGACAGGTGGTATTTGCTGATGAAAAACTGGGCGGAAAGCTGTTCCAGCGTGATTTTTTCCCCATAATGCTCTTCCAGGTAGGCATGGATTTGATTGAGCTTTTCGGGGATGGAATATTCGCCGGAATGCTCCGCCTTGTTTTCTGTGAAGCAGAGGGTAATTAGGTCGGTGATGTATTTGTTGGACAGTAAATCCATCAGCGAGGAACGTTCTTGCTGGGCTTTATAAAGCTGGGAGAGGGTATTGGTAAAAAGAACAAGGTTGCGGGGGCGGAACAGGAAGGGGTTTCCCTGCAGCCCGTAGGAAGCGTAATATTCTGCAGCGTCTTTGCCGTTAAAATGGACCCACATCAGGCTCCATGGGGCGTCGGCGCTGCTTTCGTGCGCGTAGGGGTGGGTGCAGTCCAGCCATACGCAGTCGCCGGCGGATATGGCATAGGTTTTGCCGTCATAGGACAGGGCGCCCTGACCGTCCAATACGGCGAAGAATAGGAAGGAGCTTAGATTTTGGCGTTTGCTGATATGAGGTTCCAGGCTTTGCAGGGTGCCTACTTCCTGGACATAGAGATAGTGTTCTTTGGCATATTGGGATGGGGTGGATATGATGCGGTTGGACGTGGATTTTGCCATGTATGAGCCTCCTTTGTTTAAAAAACGGAAAGAAATGATACAGCAATATTTTACTATTTTACAGCAATATTTTTGGTTGCCACTTGTATTATACAATAGTATACTTCCCAAAGGAAGAGCAAAATAAAACGATGGTTGGCATTTAGGGTTGAAAGAGTTACTCCGTGCTAAACGTATATATTGCAAGTGAAAATCCATTTGTCAAGCAAATTTTGCATGGATTTTACCTGTTACCGGAACGGAGTGAACAGTAATTTGAAAGATTGCCGGCCATGGGGTTTCTTGCGTAAGTTTTTGGACGGTGGCGGCGGTTCCTTGTTTGCGGAGGGTGGAAGGAACAGGATGACGGATAAAAAAGCAGGATGGGAACAGGCGGTCTGTGGAGAGTTGCCAAAATGGCGGCAGATAGATGAGAGGAAGTGGATATGCTTTCCGTAGGTCTGATTTTTTTATATGCATGGCTGACGATGTATGTGGTGGGGTTTCTAATATTGTGGTGCGTCGGAGGCGTCTTTGGGAGGCGCCGGATGCGGGCGGATGGCTGTGTCATGGCCGGGCTGGCGGCAGTAACGGTATATGCCCAGTTTTTCAGCTTATTTTATAAAGTGGGGCTGGCGGCGCAGGTTCTTTTGGCGGCAGTCTGCGCAGTGGCTGTGGTTTGGCTGCGAAAGCCCCTGTGGGATGAAGTGCGCAGGCAGTATGGCGGTTTAAGCAGAGGGAGGAAGGTTTTTTACGGGTTTCTTTTTCTTCTGATGGCGTATGGGACGTCCCGGGGGATTCTTCATTACGATACGGGGCTGTATCATGCACAGAGTATCCGTTGGCTGGAAGAGTATGGAGTGGTGAAAGGGCTGGGGAACCTGCATTGCAGGCTGGCTTACAACAGCGCGTCGTTTGCATTGTCGGCTCTGTATAGTTTCCGTTTCCTGGGCGGGCAGTCGTACCATGGCATGGCTGGGTTTCTGGCGTTGGTATTGGCGAAAGTGTGCAGCGAAGGAACGGGGGCGTGGAAAAGGAGGAGGCTTGCGGCGGCGGACTTTGCCAGGCTGATGGCTGTTTATTATCTGCTTATTATATTTGATGAAATGGTTTCCCCGGCTTCGGACTATTTTATGGTTTTGACGGTGTTTTACCTTGTGATACGCTATTTGGATTTGGCGGAAGAAGGGGAGACGGCATGGCTTCCTTATGGTTTACTGGCATTGCTGGCTGTTTTTGCGGTAAGTGTGAAATTGTCGGCGGCGTTTATTGTCCTGTTTGCCCTAAAGCCTGCAGGGATGTTAGTGGAAGAAAGAAACTGGAAAGGGTTTGGCGTATTTTTCGGCTTGGGGTTTTTTATAATGCTGCCATATCTGATACGGAATGTATGGATTTCCGGCTGGCTGGCTTATCCTTTTACGGCAGTGGATTTTTTTGCCGTGGACTGGAAAATGCCAGTGGCGATTGCGGATTACGATGCAAAAGAGATTCAGGTATGGGGCAGGGGAATGCGTGATGTGGCGGAATATGGAAAGGGGTTTAGGGAATGGTTCCCGGCTTGGTTTGTTTCCCAGGGAATGGTGGACAGGCTGTTTGTCCTTGGCGGACTGGCGGCGGCGCCGCTGTCTGCCGCAGGCTTTGGGGCGGCATTGCGCAAAGGGGAGAAGTTATGGCAGGATATCATGTTTGCGGCCCTGGCAGTGAACGCTTCTTTTTTATTCTGGCTTTGTTCCGCACCGCTTATCCGGTATGGATGTGTATATGTATGGCTGGCGGCGCCGCTTACGTTTGGCGGGCTGGCGTTATGGCTGACGGAAAAAGGGAAGGTGGGGAAGCGGTTCTGGCGGCTGGTATATGGGTGTGTGTTGTTGGTTGGCTGTTATAAGGCCATTATGTTTGGCCTGGAACTGGCAAAAGGATATTCGCCGGAATATTTTGTGCGTCAGAAGGATTATGAGAATTTTGCAGCAAAAAGTTATGAAATGGATGGGGTGGTATTTTATTATCCCGTGGAAGGGGACAGAATAGGGTATGAGGCATTTCCGTCCTCACCGGCAAAGGCGGCGGCGCAACTGCGCGGGGAAGGGCTGGAGGACGGTTTCCGGTATAAGGAATAAAGAAGAAAGGTGTGGGTAAGGATGATGGAAAAGACGGACAAAATTTATGTGGCAGGACACAGAGGGCTTGTGGGAAGCGCCATTGTTAGGAACCTGCAGGCGAAGGGGTATACGAACCTGGTGGGGAGGACCCATGGGGAACTGGATTTGACAAATCAGGCGGCGGTAAGACATTTTTTCGAAGAGGAAAGGCCCGATATTGTGGTGTTGGCGGCGGCGAAGGTAGGCGGAATCCATGCCAACAATACGAAGCCGGCGGAATTTGCTTATGAAAATATGCAGGTGCAGTGTAATGTAATCAAATGCTGTCATGATTATAAGGTGAAGAAACTTTTGTTTTTGGGAAGCACTTGTATTTACCCAAGGCTGGCGCCGCAGCCCATTCCGGAGGAGGCGCTCCTGACGGGGCCTTTGGAAGAAACGAACGAAGCTTATGCCATAGCGAAAATCGCCGGGATGGAGATGTGCAGGTTTTTTAAACAGCAGTATGGGGATGACTTTATCAGTTGTATGCCGACCAATCTTTATGGGCCTTATGATAATTATGACCTGAACGATTCCCATGTGATGCCTGCCATGATACGGAAATTCCATGAGGCGAAGATGGCAGGGCGGCCTTCTGTGGAGTTATGGGGGACGGGCAGTCCGTTGCGGGAGTTTTTGTATGTGGATGATATGGCGGACGCCTGTGTGTTTTTGTTAGAGCATTACAGTGGGGAACGGCATGTCAATATTGGGACTGGCAAAGAGGTGACAATTAAGGAATTGGCGGAAACGGTGCGAAGGATAGTAGGGTTTGAGGGGGAAATTGTATGGAATAAAGATATGCCTGACGGGACGCCGCGCAAACTGACCAAGGTGGATAAGCTGCATGGGCTGGGCTGGCGCCATAAGGTGGAACTGGAAGAGGGCGTGAAGTTAGCTTATGACTGGTTTAGGGAAAACATAGAGACGGCCAGGATGGACGGCAGATAGGGATAAGTAAGAGGTTTAGGCTAAACGGAGGAAAAGAAAGGAGTTTCGGAAAAGATGGATAGATACAGCGTAATCATGGCAGGCGGAGGAGGCACCAGGTTCTGGCCTTTAAGCAGGAAGAAGATGCCCAAGCAGTTTCTGAACCTGACGGGAAAAGATTCCCTGGTAAATGAAACCATCGACCGGATTGCGAAGAATGTTCCACAGGAAAATATATATATTGTGACAAATGTTTCACAAGCGCCTATGATGCGGGAAACAACAGCCGGGAGGATTGCGCCGGACCGGATTCTGGAGGAGCCGGAGGCGCGCAATACGGCGGCATGTATCGGATATGCGGCGGTTGCATTACAGAAAAAATACGGAGACTGCATTATGTGCGTGCTGGCTTCCGACCACTATATTAAGAATGGCCAGGTATATTCGGAGGTGATGGATTTTGCAATCCGGATGGCAGAGGAAAAGGAACGGCTGGTCACTATTGGCATACGGCCCACCGGGCCGTCTACCGGTTACGGATATATCAAATATAACAAACGGAAACGGGAAGTGGGCCATGCAATCGGAGCGGTGAGCCGGAAACGAATCGTGGCATACCCGGTATCGGATTTTGTGGAAAAGCCCAGTTTGTCTACCGCCAGATCTTATGTGGAGCAAGGCTGTTATCTGTGGAACAGTGGAATGTTTGTTTGGAAAACTTCCGTCATTCTGAAGTATTTTGAGGAGTTGCTGCCGGAGGTGTATGAGTGCCTGATGGAAATCCAGGGAGCCCTTGGGACAGAGAGGGAGAAGGAGACGGTGGAAAGGGTTTATCCGTCCATCCCTAAGGTTTCGGTGGATTATGGGATTATGGAAAGAGCGGATGATGTGATTATGTTAGAGGGGGACTTTGGCTGGAATGATGTGGGGAGCTGGGATGTGCTGGATGTGTTGTATGAAACGGATGCGTACAACAATGTAAGATACGGGGAGCAAGTCCATATCGGTTCCAGGAATTGTATCGCCTACGCTAAGGATAAACTGATTGCTACCATAGGGTTGGAAAATGTGGTGATTGTGGAGACGGAGGATGCGGTGCTGGTCTGCGATAAGGACCGGGCGCAGGATGTAAAGAAAGTAGTGGAGCTGTTGGAAGAGCAGGGCAAGACACAATATTTGTAAAGCGTTTGGGCTGTCCGTTTTGCTTGGTAATCATTCAACGCTTTGCCGCCCCGGTCAGAAATTGGCTTTTTTGGATGGCAAAAGGACGCAGCGGCGCAAGGAGAATGTGGGAAAGCGTTATTTTGGGCCGGAGCGTGGGTGCGCTAGAGCGTGTTTGAAAATTCATTCCTGACATCTGCCAGAAAGCGATTTTCAAACACGCTCTAGTGTTCCATCCAGACAGGCGAAGGCGCAGTGGAACAGCCGGATGTTGTGACAGATGCGGGAAAGGAGGAGACGGGGGAGATTAGAAAAAATCAAGAAAATTAAAAAAAGGGCTTGCCAAATGTAAGGACATGCTGTATAATAAATAACTGTGATGAGCAAGTAATAGAAATACAGATTGGGCTATCGCCAAACGGTAAGGCAACGGACTCTGACTCCGTCATTTCAAGGTTCGAATCCTTGTAGCCCAGCTTAAAAAATCCGATGAATTTGATTCATCGGATTTTTCGTTGTATTGTGATATTTTAGTATGCTTAAAGCAATTTGAGTGGATTGCTGTAATTGGACTGCTCCAAATGGAAACGATAACCTGCGATGAACGGAAAGCGATGATAGGAAGTGGGAAAGGCTCCCAATAAAAAAGAAATTCCACAGGCTATGCTTGTGCATAGCAGTGGGATTTCTTTTTGCTTTCTTAATTCCGTTCCATAGGATTGGCGCTTGTGACGGAAGACAACATGCGTGTATCCGTCTTGCCGGAGCTGTTTTTGTATGCCTGGCGGATGGTGCCGAAGGCGCCGACTACCATTAATATGTATCCCATAACAAGGTCATAGATTACGGCATTCCGGATATCAGCCTCTTCCAGGAATGAGGTGGCGCTGCGGAATGCGTCAAAGAAGGTGATTTCATAGTAATCGTTATAGGCATTGTAGATTTCTATGCCAAGGCAGACCTGTTCTGCCACAATGACCATAATAACCGAGATAATGCAACTGATAATAACGCCTGCCTTGCTTAAATGGCCCCCCAGCAATTCATAGCCTTTAAGGGAACAGATAATCATAACCAGGCCAGCGATACCGGAAATGTAGCCAAGCTGGTAAATGACAACCCATGCGGCGACGCCGATTAAAGCGCCTAACAGGGCACCCACAATGCCGCCAATGATGTTGCCGCTTCCCTTCTTTGCATGTTCTGCCGCCTGGCGCTGTAGGTTATCGGAGGTGTTGGAGTAGCAGGAGGAGCAAAGGATATGCTCAGCTTCCCCAATCTGGTATAAGTTCAGGCTGGAGCCGGAACCGCAGGATTCACAGCAGGAAATCAGGCCGTTGGCATTGCAGTAGGAAGTGAATTCCTGCAAAAAGGCATCCAGGCAGGGGGTGTATTGTTTGCCCCATTTAAAACCGAGCCCCTGGAACTCTGCTGTAACTTTTGTTCCGCTGTAGGATGCGGACTGCAGGTACTGGTGTTTGCTTGTGCATTGGTTTAAAAAGTCTGCGATGGCGGGGACTGCCGCTGTATTGTTTTCTTTGATCCAAAGATGGACGGTGTGTTTGGCCTGGACCGTGGGATCCTGGCGGATGGTGATGAAAAATCCGTTCATGCGGCCATAAATCAGTCCATTTTTTTCTTCTACGGTAAAACCGTGGTTCAATGCGTACTGTTTTACTTTCTTGTACATGTGCGTTCCTCCTCATTAGCATACGCTGTCTCGTAGCTAAGCAGATAATATATTTTTTAATACAGGATATAGTATAACATATAAGTGCAGAAAGAGAAACTTTTTTTGTGCTTTATGGAAGCTTTTTCATTTCCATGTTATTTTGCTATTTCCGCTTCAAAAAAAATAGGCTTTGTGGTATACTATACAAAGCAAATAAACGTGAAAACGAAGATTCCCTTGAGTGGAAGGGAAGAACGGTTATGGTGGGTGGCAGGGCCTGGAGTGGAGACGGGGGTTGCCTGAGGCGCCCGGCGACTGGAATTGGATGAAAATGGAAATTGGCTGCGATGGCTGGAGGATGGGAGTTTAATGAGAACGCAGATAATCTCTATGAATGAAGAAACTATGGACAAAGATGCGCTGGCGCAGGCTGGGCGGATAATCAAAAGCGGCGGATTGGTGGCTTTTCCCACGGAGACGGTATACGGCCTTGGGGGAGACGCCCTGCAGGAAGAGTCTGCCGCACGGATTTACCGGGCTAAGGGGAGGCCGTCGGACAATCCCCTCATTGTGCATATATGCAGGATGGAAGATTTGCCTGCATTGGTGGGACAAGTGCCGGAGGCGGCAAAGAAGCTGGCAAAGGCTTTCTGGCCCGGCCCTCTTACTATGGTATTCCAAAAGTCGGAGAAAGTGCCGCGGGCAACCACAGGCGGGCTTGACACGGTAGCGGTAAGGATGCCGGGGCATAAAGTGGCGCTTGCTTTTATAGAAGCGGCCGGGGGATATGTGGCGGCGCCCAGCGCCAACCTGTCAGGCAGGCCCAGTCCCACGGCGGCTAAATATGTGAAAGAGGATATGGATGGCAGGATAGAGATGATCATTGACGGGGGAGGGGATGCAATCGGGTTGGAATCCACCATTGTGGATTTGACGGCGCCGGTCCCTGTCATTCTGCGGCCGGGATATATTACAAAAGCCATGCTCCAGGAAGTTTTAGGGGAGGTTTTGGTGGATCGGGCTATAATGGAAAGCGATTCCAAGCGGCCGCCCAGGGCGCCCGGCATGAAGTACAGGCATTATGCGCCGAAGGGGGAGCTGACGATTTTAAGCGGCAGGCAGGAGAGCGTTGTGGGCGAAATCAACCGCCGGACAAAGCAAAAGCAGGAAAAAGGGGAAAAGGTGGGCGTCATTGGAACGGAGGGGACAGTGGCGGATTACCTGGCGGACAGTGTAAAATGCGCGGGGGACCGGAAGGATGAGGAGGCGATAGCGAAGGCTCTGTACCGTATCCTGCGGGAGTTCGATGAGGAGGGGGTAACGGTTATTTATTCGGAATGCTTCGGGGATACGGCTGGGGATGGACTCGGACAGGCGATTATGAACCGTTTGCTGAAAGCGGCGGGGCATCGGCTGGAGGACGTGTCAGAAGTGGTTTTGGCTAAGAGCTTATGAAAAAGAGGATATGGGGAACCGGAATAAAACAGCATAAGCGTAAACAGGGCCGGAAAGGTTTCGCAGGGCGGAGCGGCATTGTCTGCGCATATGCAAAACGGAAGAGGAGGAAGAGGATGCGGGTGGCGTTGGGAAGTGATCATGGGGGATATGCGCTGAAATTGGATGTGATAAAATATTTGGAGGAAAGGGGGATAGCGTATAGGGATTTTGGCTGCGGGGGGCCTGGGTCTTGCGATTATTGTGATTTGCACGACAGGGATTGGAATTTCCATTGCGGCGAATAAGGTGAAAGGGATCCGGTGCGCGCTTTGTTCGGATCCGGTATCGGCAAGGTTGACAAGAGAACATAATGATGCAAATGTATTGGCGCTTGGGGCAGGCATTGTAGGAGCGAACCTGGCGCTTGGGATTGTGGATGTTTTCCTGCATACGCCTTTTTCGGAAGGAGAGAGGCATTGCAGGAGACTGGCGGCAATTCAGGCATTAGAAGAGGAAACGGTAAGATGAGTAGAAAGATGGTTATGGATCATCCGTTGATCCAGCATAAAATTGGCTATATCAGGAAGACAGATACAGGGACAAAAGATTTCAGGCAGACAATCAGTGAGATTGCCATGCTGATTTGTTATGAAGCTACAAGGAACCTGCCGCTTGCACAGGTGGAGATAGAGACGCCGATTTGCAAAACGGTGGGAAAAGAGCTGAAGGGGAAGAAGATGGCCATTGTGCCTATCCTGCGGGCTGGGCTTGGGATGGTGGATGGAGTGTTGCAGTTGATTCCCGCCGCCAAAATCGGACATATTGGTTTGTACCGTGACCCGGAGACGCTGGAGCCGGTGGAATACTACTGCAAACTTCCGGCGGACTGTGCGGAGCGGGAGATTTTTGTGGTGGATCCTATGCTGGCTACAGGCGGCTCTGCTGTGGCGGCGATTCGTATGCTGAAAGACAAAGGGTGCAAAAATATTCATTTTATGTGTATTATCGCGGCGCCGGAAGGTGTGGAGAAGATGGAGGAGGCGCATCCGGACGTGGATCTTTATATCGGCGCCTTGGATGAAGGATTGAATGGGCATGGATATATTGTCCCTGGGCTGGGGGATGCGGGAGACCGGATATTCGGCACAAAATAGACGAAAGAGACGAAACGGTAAAGGCAGGTAGAAGGAATGAGGCATACAGGCAAACAGATGATGGCGGCAATTATAGCAGGCGCATTGCTGCTTGGTTTTTTCTTTATGATGGCTGCGTCAACTGCATATGCAACAGAAGCTACCCGCAAGAAGCTGCAGGAGGCTGAGGACGCCAAGAAGGAAACGGAGGAGAATCTGGGTGAGACAAAGGAGGAACTGGATAGCCTGAATGCGCAGAAAAGCTCCCTCCAGGGCCAGCTTAATACCTTGAACGGACAGTTGAAGGAAGTGAGTGACAACATTGCCGAGCTGGAGCGGCAGATTGACAGGAAAGAAGAGGAAATCGAAAATACAAAGGCGGAACTTGCAGATGCGGAAGCTACGGAAGAATGGCAATACGAATGTATGAAAAAACGCATACAGTTTATTTATGAGACGCAGGACTATATTTTGCTGGAGATGCTGTTTGCTTCAGCGGACTTTTCGGAATTCCTTAACCGCAGCGATTATATTGAGCAGCTTTCCGATTATGACCGGAAAAAGCTGGAAGAATATAAGGCGACGAAAGAGATGATACAGGCTGTGAAACAACAGTTGGAAGAGGAATTGCAGGAGTTGGACGAGATAAAGGCGCAGGTAGAGGCGGAGAAAAGCAGGGTGGCCGGGCTGGTGAGCCAGACATCCACAAACCTGGCGGGGAAGACGACAGAGATTTCACAGGCCGAATCGGAGGCCCTTGCCTATGAGGAGAAGCTAAAAGAACAGGAACAGAATATAGAGCAACTGCAGGCAAAGCTTGCTGAGGAAATCCGCCTTTCCAGGCTGGCGGCGCAGTCGAAGTGGAGGGATATTTCAGAAGTCAGCTTTGCGGAAGGGGACAGGTATTTACTGGCAAACCTCATTTATTGTGAGGCGGGCGGTGAGATTTATGCCGGACAGGTGGCGGTGGGGGCGGTGGTTATCAACCGTGTATTAAGTTCCGTCTATCCCGACACAGTGGTGGGCGTGATTTACCAGAACGGACAGTTTTCACCGGTTGCAAGCGGAAGGCTGGCGGCGGCGCTGGCGGAAAATAAAGCGACGGACCGATGTTATCAGGCGGCGGATGAGGCAATGCGCGGAAATACAAATGTGGGAAACTGTGTATATTTCCGTACGCCGATTGAGGGGCTGAGCGGGATTAATATTGGCGGCCATGTATTTTATTAATAGTTTTAAATAAAATTTTAAAATAAAACAGAAGCCTGGCAAAACCAGGTTTCTGTTTTTTTTAATGCTGAAAAGAAAAGGGTCAGCATAGCTGGCAGGCGCCTTGCGATAAACCGTTCGATGGGATATCCGTTATGTATTTTTGCATGGAGTGGAATTCACCGCGGTATATAATGCCAAGCAAACGGTCTAGTCTGGTCAGACACTTTTTGAGCAGATCCTGGGAGAGGATATTTTGCTCTAAGGCAATGGCCAGCTCATCCAAATCCAGCACCTTGACAAAGCCATCAGGGCATACAATTACGTCAGCCAGTAAATCTAATGACGTAAGGGCGTTTTCCTTAGGCTGGAAAAAATATTCCACAATGTCACAATACCAATAAAGAAGGGAGTCGTCAGCGCGCAGAAACTGGCTGACTTTAAGCCCTTCTTTTAGGAAATAGCAGGAATACCCATGATGAAGCTCCTTTTTGGGCTTTAAGGTATTCCATTTTGTTATGATAATATCTTGCGTGCATTGAATGATAATATCATCTTTTAAGTGGATGCATTCTTCCGGAATCATTCTTTTGCGGTATAATGTAGGATATGTCATAGTTCCTCCCGGGCCGAAGGGCAGTTTATAAGAAATTCCTTAGAGCGTCAGCACGTATGAACAACGCATTTGGCAAGCCGTCCAAGGATGTATAGACCTCATACTACTATTGCGGGCCGGAAAAGTCAATCTGTTTTTAAAACCCTGCCATCATAAGCCCCATCAGTTGGTCGCGCTGTACAGCGTCCTCAGCGCCCTTTACTCTGGTAGCCATACCGTTTAATTCCAAGTCATTGGCAGCGGCGCGGGTTAATTTTTCCTGGAATGCCTTCTTTTCCTCTTCCGCCTTTTGCGCCCGGCGCTGCGTCCTTGCCTGGTTTTGCAGTTTCATGGCGTGTTCCATGGAATCCAACATTTGCGCCATAGCAGTCGTCATATCATTTCCCTCCTTCTTTAAGTGGTGGCAATGCAAAATATGTTATATTACATATCGGCAGTTTTTTCCGTTTCCATAAGTTTTAAGGGGAAAAGTCGATTCCGTATTTTTAACACGTTGTGCTGGACATTGCGGAAAAAAGTGAGTATAATTACTAGTGTGACTCATGCCAATTGCCATGTGTTTCGCGCGGGATAAACTTACAAAGCGGTGCAGATGGAAATTTAGGCGAACGAAACATATGGCAATTGGCATGAGTCATATTAGCGTTTGGGCTGGATGGAGCCTTAGACGGGCATCGGAGCGTTTGACAGTCGCAGGGAAAACGGTGTACGCCAATTTTGCTTATTTATAGGAAAGAACGGGTGGAAAAGAAGAAATGAAGTATGGAAAGAGCGTATACCGGGCTATGGCCATGGTGACGCAGTTTGGGATTAATATGCTGGCGCCGATTTTCCTCTGTTCTTTTTTGGGGATTTACCTGGATCGGAAACTGGGTGTTTCGTTCTGTATGGTAATCCTGTTTTTTGTAGGAGCTATGGCAGGATTCCGTAATGTGTATCTGTTTGCAAAGAGCATATACAGTATGAAAAATGAAAGGGACACTAAGGTTAAGGGAACAGGCGCGGACAGGGAAAAGTAAGGAAGCGGGCATCGCATGGGAACAGGGCAGATGGACGGAATAAAGGAAACGGGAAAGAAAACGGCAGCCGGGCCGGAGGATGGAAACGAAGGGAACGGCCGGACAAATAATGCAAAAAGCAGCCAGCCGCACGGCGAGGCAAGCCGGCCGCAAACGGCCCAGGCGGGCGACAGAGAGGGCCAGGCGGGGCAAAAGCCGGACAGGACGCTGTTGGAACTGTCCATTGGGATTATCGTCTGGGGGGCATTGTGCCAACTGGCAGGAGTCTGGTTTGTGGCGGACAAAACAGGGTACAGTCTGGGGCTTTGGATGGGAACGCTGTTGGCTGTGGCGGCGGGCGTGCATATGTGGTGGTCGTTAGACCGTGCGCTGGATTTTGCGCAGGATATGGCGGTAAAGCTGATGATGAAACATAATATTATCCGCTATGTGGCAATCGTGGCAGTGATGGCAGGGATTATGGTGAGCGGGTTTGCCAATCCGCTGGCGGCCTTTCTTGGGCTGATGGGTTTGAAAGTAGCGGCTTATTTACAGCCGTTTACTCATAAAGTATTAGGTAATATCAATAACTAATATAAGGAGGTGAGAGTATGGGACAGGGAATTTTGTTATCTGCGGCAGCGGAAATCGACTTTATGATCCATGGGGTGTTTTCCTATGAATTGTTTGGTCAGACCGTGTGGATAACAACAACACATGTTTGTGTGCTGATTGTCATGCTGGTCATTATCGGCTTCTGCCTTGCGGCAAACCGGGCGATGAAACATGCATCTGAGGTTCCGGGCGTATTTCAGAATATTGCCGAAATGGTAGTGGAGATGCTGGATAACATGGTCGGGGGCGTAATGGGGAAATATGCGGTAAGTTTCCGTAATTATATCGGTACGATCTTCATATTTATCCTGTTAAGCAATATTTCGGGCCTGTTCGGGCTGCGTCCGCCCACGGCTGATTACGGGGTGACTTTTGCGCTTGGCATCATGACATTTTCCACGATTCATTTCAACAAGTTCAAGCACCAAAAAGTGAAGGGGGTCCTGAAAGGCTTATGCGACCCATGGCCGATTTGGGCGCCGATTAATGTTATTGGCGATATCGCCGTGCCGATTTCGTTGTCACTGCGTCTGTTTGCCAATGTGCTGTCCGGGGTGGTAATGACGGCTCTGGTGTATGGTTTGCTTTCGAAAGTGGCGTATGTGTGGCCGGCAGCGCTCCATGTATATTTTGACCTGTTCTCAGGAGCAATCCAGACGTATGTATTCTGTATGCTGACAATGACCTATGTTACAGATGCATGTACAACGGAATAAAGCTGTGGTTCCAAATGTTGGAAGTGTGGGCTGCGGTTTGCGCAATGGGCGGCCTGTCATTTTGTTTTAAGAAAAAAGCTACAACTGAATAAGGGATATTGATTAAACATTTTTCATCCAAGGAGGAATTAATCATGGAATTTAATACGAATTTTATCTTAGGTTGTTCGGCAATTGGCGCTGGCCTGGCAGTTATCGCCGGGATTGGGCCTGGTGTAGGTCAGGGTATCGCGGCAGGTCATGCGGCGGCGGCAGTGGGCCGTAATCCAGGGGCAAAATCCGATGTTACTTCTACGATGCTTTTAGGCCAGGCAGTGGCGGAGACAACAGGTCTTTACGGTTTGCTGATTGCCATGCTGCTGTTATTCGTAAAACCCCTGGTGCCTTAAGAGCCTTTGGGAAAAGGGAAACAAAAGCTTTAGGGAAGGGAGGCTTACGTCTTGAATACATTAGCAGGCACAGGATTCATGCTGGCGGCTGCCGGGATGGAGCCAAGATTGTTTGATTTGGATCTCCAACTGGCGGCAGACGCCGTATTGATGATTATAGCTGTGTTTACGCTGTTCCTCATTGCATCGAAGTTCCTGTTCAATCCGGTCAGGGACATGATGCAGAAACGCCAGGATAAGATAAAGGGCGAGCTGGACAGCGCGGCGCAGGATATGGCGGATGCAGCGAAGCTGAAGGCAGACTATGAATCCAGGATTAGTAATATTGGGAAAGAAGCGGAGGCGATCTTAAGCGAAGCGCGCAAGAAAGCCCTTGCCAATGAAAATAAGATTGTTGCAGAGGCGAAAGAGGAAGCGGCAAGGATTATAGAAAGGGCAAAGGCGGAGGCGGAGCTGGAAAAGAAGAAAGCAGTCGATGATATGAAACGCGAGATGATAGTGATTGCATCCATGATGGCCGGAAAAGTGGTGAATTCTTCCATTGATACGGCTGTCCGTGACAGTCTGGTTGATGAGACATTGAAAGAAATAGGTGAGGGCACATGGCTAAGCTAGTTTCAAAAACATATGGCGAGGCTTTATTTGAGCTTGCCGTGGAAAAAAATAAAGTCGATGTGTTCATGGAGGAGATTACCCGGCTGAAGGATGTCCTTGCACAGAATATGGACTTTGGCAGGTTCATGAACCATCCAAAGATCCTAAAGGAGGAAAAAGTCGAGGTGCTGCGGAATGTGCTGAAAGGGCGGATTTCGGATGAACTGACAGGCTTTTTTACTTTAATCGTGACCAAAGACCGTTATGGCGAAGTGGATGGGATACTGGATTATTTTTTGATGGAAGTGAAAAAATATAAAGGTATCGGCATTGCGCAGGTCACTACGGCTACGCAGTTGCGGGAGGATCAGAAGGCAAAGGTGGAACAGAGGCTGCTCCAGACCACATCCTACCGGCAGATGGAGATGCATTATGCTGTGGATGAAAGCCTGATTGGTGGCATGGTGATCCGGATTGGTGACCGTGTGGTGGACAGCAGTATCAAAACGAGGTTAAATGAATTGACACGGCAGCTAATGAAGCTCCAGTTGTCATAGGGTTATGATAAAATTAAGAAAGGTGCGTACAGATCCATGAATTTAAGACCGGAAGAAATAAGTTCTGTCATTAAGGATCAGATTAAGAGATATGCGTCTGAGCTGGAAGTATCCGATGTGGGTACGGTAATCCAGGTTGCAGACGGTATCGCCCGCGTACACGGACTTGAGAATGCCATGCAGGGGGAATTGCTGGAATTCCCCGGCGAGATATACGGCATGGTTCTCAACCTGGAGGAGGACAACGTAGGCGCGGTTCTCCTTGGGAGCCACAAGAATATCAACGAAGGCGACACCGTAAAGACTACGGGGCGTGTGGTAGAGGTTCCGGTAGGCGATGTGATGCTGGGGCGTGTGGTAAATGCTCTTGGTCAGCCGATTGACGGAAAAGGACCTATTCAGACAGATAAATACCGTAAAATAGAAAGAGTTGCGTCCGGCGTTATTACGAGAAAGTCGGTGGATACGCCGCTGCAGACCGGTATTAAGGCGATTGATTCCATGGTGCCTATCGGCAGAGGACAGAGGGAATTGATTATTGGCGACAGGCAGACCGGTAAGACGGCAATTGCTGTGGATACCATTATTAACCAGAAGGGGCAGGGGGTAAAATGCATCTATGTCGCTATCGGGCAGAAGGCTTCCACAGTTGCCACCATTGTGAAAACATTGGAAGAATATGGAGCGATGGCTTATACGACCATTGTAGCGGCTACAGCCAGTGAGCTGGCTCCGTTGCAGTACATTGCCCCTTATGCAGGCTGCGCCATCGGGGAAGAGTGGATGGAAAACGGTGGGGACGTGCTGGTAATTTACGATGATTTAAGTAAACATGCTACGGCGTACCGTACACTTTCCCTGCTGCTGAAAAGGCCGCCCGGCCGTGAGGCATATCCTGGCGATGTGTTCTATCTGCACTCCAGGCTGTTGGAGAGGGCGGCGCGTATGAGCGACGAATACGGCGGCGGTTCGCTGACCGCGCTTCCGATTATAGAGACACAGGCAGGGGACGTGTCCGCGTACATTCCCACCAACGTAATTTCCATTACGGACGGCCAGATTTACCTGGAGACGGAAATGTTTAACTCCGGTTTCCGCCCTGCGGTAAATGCCGGGCTTTCCGTATCCCGTGTAGGCGGCGCGGCGCAGATTAAGGCCATGAAGAAGATTGCGGCCCCCATCCGTACGGAGTTGGCGCAGTACAGGGAATTGGCCGCTTTCTCACAGTTTGGCTCCGAGCTGGACGCGGATACGAAAGAGAAGCTGGCACAGGGCGAACGGATTAAGGAAGTGTTGAAGCAGCCGCAGTACCAGCCGATGGCAGTGCAGTACCAGGTTATCATTATCTATGCGGTAACAAATAAATACCTGTTGGATATCCCGGTAGAAGACATTACCCGTTTTGAAAAAGAATTCTTCGAATTCCTGGATACGAAATATGCGCAGATTCCTGATTCCATTGCAAAGGAGAAGCAAATCAGCGATGCAACGGACGAGGCGCTTAAGAAAGCCATTGGAGAGTTCAAGGCGCAGTTTAAGAAATCATAATGGAAAATGCAGGGAGGCCGCAGGTCGGCGTCCTGCCTGTAGGCGAGGAAGGATAGGTAACGGTTATGGCTTCAATGAGAGATATAAAAAGGCGTCGCGGCAGTATCCAGAGTACGCAGCAGATTACCAAAGCCATGAAACTCGTTTCTACCGTGAAACTGCAAAAGGCAAAACAGCGTGCGGAACAGTCTAAGGAATACTTTAACTGTATGTATGAGACGGTGGTTTCCATGCTGGCCAAAGCGGGCAATATTAACCATCCGTACTTAAAAGCCGGGAATTCTTCCAAGAAAGGGATAATTGTGATAACTTCCAACCGTGGGCTGGCCGGGGGGTATAACTCCAATGTGATTAAGCTGGTGACACAGGGCGATTTTAAGAAAGAGGATGTGGAAGTGTATGTAATCGGCAAGAAGGGGCGGGAAACGTTCCAGAGGCGGGGTTACAGCATAAGGGAAGATTATTCCGACATTGTGGAAGAGCCTTTGTATTCGGATGCGATGGAAGTGGGCAAAAAGGTACTGGATGATTTTGTAAACGGAGAAATCGGTGAAATATATCTGGCTTATACCGGGTTTAAAAACACGGTAGTCCATGTCCCTACCATGCTTAAGCTGCTTCCAGTGGAAGTGGGAGGGAAGGAAGGCGCCAAAGAAGGAAGCGTGGCGCCAATGAACTTTGAGCCGGAGGATGATGCGGCTTTGGATATGATTATCCCCAAGTATGTAACGAGCCTGATTTTTGGCGGCCTGGTAGAGGCGGTGGCTAGTGAAAACGGGGCGAGGATGCAGGCAATGGATGCGGCGACAAGCAATGCGGAGGAGATGATCGACCATCTGACCCTGATGTACAACAGGGCTAGACAGGGCTCCATTACGCAGGAATTAACCGAAATCATTGCCGGCGCGAACGCAATTTCAATGTAAATTAGTAGAAAGGATAAACAGGGAAGATGGCAGAGATAAAGAAGGAGAAGGGTAACATCGGTAAGATTACCCAGATTATCGGCGCTGTGCTGGATATCAAGTTTACGGGCGGCGGCCTGCCGGAGATAAACGAAGCGATTCGGATTCCCACCAGTGACGGGGGGGAACTGATTGTAGAGGTATCGCAGCATCTTGGCGACGACACAGTCAGGTGTATTGCCATGGGTTCTACCGACGGGCTGGTAAGGGGCATGGATGCGGTGGCGACCGGGGCTCCGATTACCGTACCGGTGGGTGAGAATACACTGGGCAGGATATTTAATGTGCTTGGCCAGCCCATTGACAATAAGCCTGCTCCGGACCAGGTAGGCTATGAGCCGATACACAGGCCGGCGCCTGCATTTGAGGAGCAGTCTACGGCAACGGAATTGCTGGAGACAGGAATTAAAGTCGTGGATTTGCTTTGCCCCTATCAGAAGGGCGGTAAGATTGGGCTGTTTGGCGGCGCAGGCGTAGGCAAGACGGTATTGATTCAGGAGTTAATCCGTAATATTGCCACGGAGCATAGCGGCTATTCGGTATTTACCGGCGTAGGCGAACGGACGAGGGAAGGAAACGACCTGTATCATGAAATGATGGAGTCAGGCGTTATTGATAAGACAACGATGGTATTCGGGCAGATGAACGAGCCGCCCGGAGCCAGGATGAGGGTAGGGCTGACCGGGCTGACCATGGCGGAATATTTCCGTGACAAGGGCGGCAAGGACGTGCTGCTGTTCATTGATAATATTTTCCGGTTTACGCAGGCCGGTTCCGAAGTGTCCGCCCTGTTGGGGCGTATGCCTTCGGCCGTAGGGTATCAGCCTACGCTGCAGACGGAAATGGGCGCTTTGCAGGAGCGTATCACTTCTACGAAGAACGGCTCCATCACTTCCGTCCAGGCAGTATATGTGCCTGCCGATGACTTGACAGACCCGGCTCCGGCGACAACGTTCGCCCATCTGGATGCAACGACCACTTTGTCCCGTTCCATAGTGGAATTGGGTATTTATCCGGCGGTAGATCCGTTGGAGTCTTCTTCCAGGATTCTGGATCCGCGTATTGTAGGTGAGGAGCATTATCAGGTAGCCCGCGGCGTACAGGAGATTTTGCAGAAATATAAGGAATTGCAGGATATCATAGCCATCCTTGGTATGGATGAACTTTCGGAAGAAGATAAACTGGTGGTTTCCCGTGCAAGGAAGGTGCAGAGGTTTTTGTCCCAGCCGTTTTTCGTGGCAGGGCAGTTCACTGGCCTGGAAGGGAAGTATGTGCCTATCAATGAAACCATCCGTGGCTTTAAGGAGATTCTGGAAGGGAAACATGACAACATACCGGAAGGCCATTTCCTGAATGCAGGAAGTATCGACGACGTACTTGCCCGTGTCAAATAGTGCAGAAAGGGCAGGGTTAAGATATGGCAGATGAAAGAAATTTCCGATTAAAAGTGATTACGCCGGAGCGGGTTTTTTATGACGGGGATGTCAGTATGGTGGAATTCAATACTACGGAGGGTGAAATCGGCGTTTATAAGGGCCATGTGCCTATGACCGTTATCGTAAATCCGGGGATACTGACCATCTCAGAAAGCGACAGGGCGAGAAATGCGGCGCTGCACGCGGGGTTTGTGGAAATTCTGGAGGACAGGGTAACGGTCCTTGCGGAAATCATTGAGTGGCCCGAAGAAATTGACCGGAAACGCGCGGAAGAAGCGAAAGCCCGCGCGGAGGAGCGGCTGCGCATGAAGACGCCGGAAACGGATGTGCTGCGTGCGGAAGCTGCGTTAAAAAGGGCGCTTGCGCGTATTAAGGCAGTATCGTAGAAGGCGAAAAACAGGGAAGAGATGATAATCCGTCGGCGGTATGAAATGAAGGGGACGGCTGAAACGCAACGGCAGGAAAAGCCGTAAAGAAGTTACAGATAAAATGGCTGGAAGGCAGACTTTGCATAAATGGCAAAGACTGCCTTTTGGCATATATGGACAGACTTTGTTTTTATGCGACGCAGGAGAACGCACTTCCGGTTTTGTGCATATAATAAGATAAAAACCGTGGTATTCGGCAAAGGATGATTTCAATGTATAATCAGAAAGTCTTACCCTTCTATATGACATATCCCTTACCTTTGTATTATCAGGAAGAAGATACCGTAGTGCGCGATTTGGAATACTTGCAGCAGATGTATCCGGCGGAAGCCAAGAAGTGCCAGAAGGTCATTGCCGGCATGTTGGATAAGCTGGATTATGAGGGCAGCATGATATATGATGAATATCCGGACAGATGGCAGATGTACCGATTGTCCCAAAGCGTGATGGAACATATCAAAAGGCAGCGCAAACAGGAAGAGCCGGGGGTGGAATTTTCAAAAGAAAAGTGGGAGTGGATGTCCGATTTGGTGCAGATTATCCTTTTCTACGAAATTTATAAACGGCGGCATGGAAACCGCAACGGGATTTTAAAGTTTTAGTTGTAGTTTCAGCCCAAAGCCAGTACAATATAGCCATGGTGTTTTACGCCATGGCTATATTGCGGTGGAAAAACGGGACAGAGAAAGAGGGCGGACAGATGCAGCGGTTGAAGGATATATTGGAGGAGATGTTTGGGGAAAATTTATACCAGGCAGTGTTAAGCAATCCAAGAGACAGGGAAAAGGTTTTGAAGGTGAAGGTGCGTCCGGTGATGTTAAAAGGGAGGCTGGCATTTCAGGAAACGGCTTACATAGGCGCGCAGGTGTTCCACAAAAATTTGGATAAGGATAGAATGATAGCAGGGGTGCTGGAATATATGGTGAAGGATTTCCGGCAGTGTGAAATAGAGACGGCAGAGGGCAGAGCCACGGCTTTGGTCAGCAAAAAAGGAAAGGTTACGGTGAAATGCAGGCGTTTTCACCCCAGTGCAGGACAAATGGCAGGAACAGGATTGGCAAGGACAGTGGAACCGGGCCGGGCCGGAATGCCGGGGGCGATGGAATGGCCAGGTCAGGCCGGAATGCCGGGGGCGTTGGAACTGCCGGGCCAGGCCGGAATGCCGGGAGCGCTGGAACGGGCGGGCCGGGCCGGGCAGGCGGGAAAGACAGGAATGGTGAAGAAAGGAAATTTACTGCATAACAGGGTTAAAAAGTATTTGCTGGAGGAAGGGAAGGCGGCGCCGTTTCTGGTTGATCTTGGGGTACAGACAAAAGACGGCATGGTGGTAAAGGCAAAATACGATAAATTTAAGCAAATTAACCGTTTTCTGGAATTTATTGATGATATTTTGCCCACACTTCCTAAAGGGGAAGAAATCCATATCATAGATTTTGGGTGTGGGAAGTCCTACCTAACGTTTGCCATTTACTATTATATGAAGGAACTGCAAGGTTATCAGGTAAAGATTACAGGGTTGGACAGAAAAGCGGAGGTAATCCGCAACTGCAACAGTCTGGCGCAAAAGTATGGCTATGAGGGACTGTGCTTTTTGGAAGGGGACATCGGGACTTACAAAGGAGAGGGGAATGTAGGGCAGAAGGTGGATATGGTGGTAACGCTCCATGCATGTGATACGGCTACGGATTATGCGTTGGCGAAAGCGGTGGACTGGGGCGCTAAAGCAATCCTGTCAGTGCCTTGCTGCCAGCATGAGGTAAACCGTCAGATGGAATCGGAGGAATGGAAGCCGCTTTTGAAATACGGACTGCTTAGAGAGAGGGCGGCGGCTCTTTTCACTGACGCCATACGGGCGAATTTGCTGGAAGAATGTGGATATGAAGTGCAGGTGTTGGAATTTATTGATATGGAGCATACGCCGAAAAATATTCTGCTCCGTGCAGTGCGCAGGGAAGACGGCAAGAGGAAAAAGACAGGGGTAAAAGAGATGGCGGCTCGTCTTCAGGTAGAGACTACTTTGCAGAAGCTGCTGCAAAAACAAGAGGAAAGTAAACCAGTATGAAGAAAATGATCATAAAATGTTTGTACCTGGCAGCAGTGTTTTTGGTATCGCTTCTGCTGGCCGGTTCTTTTCTGAACCAGGGCAATACGGATATGACGATGGAGATGGGGGCGGCCACTTATCCGGTAGTCCATATGCGGGTGGCCGGTAGGGAAGTGAATCCGATGCATGGCTACAAAGAGGCGATGCAGTGCAGTTTTCAAAGAGACAGCATTACGCCTTTGGGAGAAGGGCGAAGAATTAGTTTTGTGATGGATAAGTACGGGCAGGAGATTGAAAAACTCACGTTTGAAGTTAGGAGCATAGATGGGCAGAGGCTGGTGGAAAGTACGGAAATTACCGCATATCAGGACACAGAGGAACGCATTAGCGGGGAATTTGTGGTAAAGGATTTGATTGAGGCGGATACGGAATATATGTTAGTGTTGCTTGTGGAAAACAGTTGGGGGCAGACGATTCGTTATTACACCAGGATTATTCAGACGGAGGATTACCATGAGAAGGAAAAGCTGGACTATGTGCTGGATTTCCATAAAAAGACGTTCAATAAAGATGCTGCCATGGATTTGACGAAGTATCTGGAGTCCAGTGCGGAAGGCGATAATACCACATTTAGCAAGGTGGATATCCATAGCAGTTTCCAGCAGGTGACATGGGGGGATTTGGAAGTCAATGTGCTGACGGAGCCGGAAGTGACGATTAAGGAGTTGGGGGAGCAGACAGGTTCCTTGGAAGTGGAATATCCGGTGTCTTTGGGGGGGAGCAGCGCAGGCGCATTGTTTAAGGTCAAGGAGTTTTATCGTCTCCGGTATACGCCAGACCGTATTTACCTATTGGATTATGAGAGGACGATGCGGCAGGTTTTTGATGGGAATGGCAGGGCCTTTGCCAACAATAAAATCTATTTGGGGATATTGCCGGAAGAGGAGATTGGGCTGAAAGAGAGCGACGATGGGAATGTTTTTGCCTTTTCGGACGGAAAGCGGTTATTCTGCTATAATGTGACGGAGAATAAGCTGTCCAGGCTGTTTAGCTTTTACGATGGCGACTTTACAGACAAGCGGGATATATGGCCGAAACATGGGATTAAGATATTGAATGTGGATGAGGCAGGGAATGTACAGTTTATTGTATATGGTTATATGAACCGGGGCAGGCATGAGGGGGAAGTGGGCGTTGCCGTGTACCAGTTCAGCGGCCTGCTGAATACGGTGGAGGAATTGGTCTATATTCCCGCGAAAAGTACGTATGAGGCGCTCCGGGCGGAGTTGGAGGAATTGGCTTATATTAATAAGTCCGATATCTTTTTCTTTATGCATGACGGAGCGGTTTATGCGGTCAACTTGGCGGCATGTAATTATGAAGTAATGGTGTCCGGGCTGGAAGTGGGAAGCTATAAGGTTTCCGACAGTAACCGGATGTTAGTCTGGCAGACGGGGGGAGAACCTTATGCCTGCCAGGAACTGGTATTAATGAATCTAAGCACAAAGGAACGCAGGGAGATTACGGCAGGGAGCGGGGAGTATATCGCCCCCCTTGGATTTATGGGAGAAGATTTGATTTACGGGCTGGCCCATATGGAGGAGGTGGTGCAGGATAAGACAGGAAGCACTGTATTTCCTATGTACATGGTAAAGATACAAAGTGAAAATGGGGAAGCGCTTAAAACCTACCGTCAGGAAGGGCTGTATGTGACAGGAAGCCAAATAGAGGGGAATCAGATTAATCTGATGCGTGTGCAGCGTGATGAAGACGGGAATTATATCCCGGCGCCAAATGATCAGATTGTGAATACGAGGATTGAGCCGGAAGGCGACAATGTGGTGGAAGTGGTGGCGGTAGACCGGTATGAGAAGGTGGCGCAGATTGCAGTAAAGAATGCCGTGGATGAAAAGAAGTATAAATTTTTAACTCCTAAGGAGGTGTTGTTTGAAGGGGGGAGGGAGATTGTCTTAAAAGAGGAGGGTGAGGGCGTTTTCCGTTATTTTGTGTATGGAAAGGACGGTGTGGAAGGCATTTTTACGGATGAAGGCGATGCGGTAAATATGGCATATGGACGGTCTGGCATTGTAATTGACGAGCAGGGAGGCTACGTATGGGCCAGGGGCAACCGCAGCCTGAAAAACCAGATTATGGCGATTAAAGGGGGAGCTATTACAGAAGAAAAGAACAGCTTGGCGGTCTGCCTGGATTTGATGCTGCAATATGAGGGGATTATGCGGAATACGGAATATATGCTCAATAAAGGGGACACAATCCGGGAAGTGTTAGAGGGAAATCTGGAAGACGCCAGGGTATTGGATTTGACCGGGTGCAGCCTGGATGCGGTGTTGTATTATGTCAATAAGGATATTCCGGTACTGGCTTCCTTCCACGATGGAAATGCAGTATTGATAATAGGATTTAATGAGCTGAATACGGTGTTGGTGGATCCGCTGCATGGCGGGGAGCCGTTTAAGATGGGGATGAACGATTCCGCGCGCATGTTTGAGGAGAACGGAAACCGGTTTATCACTTATCAGCGGAAAGAATGAGAAAAGAGGCGGCTTTTTTGTCTGAGTTAGAACGTGTTTTATCCGGACGGAAAGCGGATGCCAGGGTCTGCGCAACCAATAGTTGCGGCAGTTCAAACCAGAATAGGCGGTAAGGGGAGCGGGAAATCTTTATAATGGGTTTGTAAAGGCAGATATGGAATGCAGGGAAAGGAAGGGATAGGATGAATATTGAAATTGCAAACCGATTGGTAAAGTTAAGAAAGGGGAATGGGTTGTCGCAAGAGGCCCTGGCGGAAAAGCTGGGAATCAGCAGACAGGCGGTGAGTAAGTGGGAACGGGCGGAAGCGTCTCCGGATACGGATAATTTAATTATGCTGGCAAAGCTGTATAGCGTATCGCTGGATGAATTGTTGCTGACGGAGGAGGAGAGCCAGGAGCCGTCAGAGGGCGCCGGGGATATGTATCGGCCGGAATACGGCAAAAACCCGGAGCCGGCGGGAGGGGAAGAAAGCTTCATGGAAGCACAGGAGCCGGAAGCGATAGGAGCCGGAAAGGGCCGGGAAGCGGTTGGGAAAGAATGCCAGTCTGGAGCCGGAGGGCCGTCGGCGGGCGGAAGCGGGTTTTCACAAGGAGTGGGGGAGGAAGGCATTCCCGTTTTAGATAAGGATGGGAGCGAAGTCCATGTGAGTTGGGATGGCATCCATGTGGAAGAGCGGCAAAATGTGGAAGCCGTACATAGGGACGTGGCTGAGGTGCGGATAGAAGGAAAGAAGAGGCGTATGAAATGGGTGGACAGGGGAATGCGGTTCCCGCTGCCTGTGTTCGTTGCAATACTGTATTTTTCACTGGGGATGCTGTTTGGCGCATGGCATCCGGCCTGGCTGTTGTTTTTCCTGATACCGTTATGGTATAGTTTCCTGGGAGCCGTAAGAAAGCGGAACGCACATATCTTTGCTTATCCGGTGTTTGTAACATTCTTGTTTTTATGCGCCGGATTCTTTCTGGGAGCCTGGAACCCGGGCTGGATATTGTTTCTGACAATTCCGGCATATTATCCGCTGACGTCTTATTGGGCGGGAAGGGGGGAGTGATTCCCCCGAGGGCGTATAACGCAAGTATGGGGCAGCATTCTATCCGGGCAGAGAAAAGGGGAGTTTTTGGCCGGATGGAACTTAAGAAAAGAGAGGAAGAGAAAAATGGTGGTTGGTTATTTTAGGAAAATAAGCGCAAGAAGGTTTTGGGTTATGGTAATCGGGAATATTTTTCTTGGGATGGGTGTTAGTATTTTCAAGTTTTCCTGTTTGGGAAATGATCCTTTCAGCGGTATGGTAATGGCGTTGGCGGAATTGGCGAAGATGGAATACGCGGTGTTCCTGATTTTGTTAAATGCTTTTATTTTTTTGGTGGAATTGTTGTTTGGCAGGGAGTTTATCGGGGCGGGGACATTGGTGAACGCCTTTTTACAAGGATATATCGTCACTTTTTTTTATGAAATCTGGATGGGGCTGTTTGGAAAGCCGCAGCAGCTTGCAGTGAAAATAGTCATTGTGCTGATAGGGATGGTGGTTGCCGGGTTTGGCATTTCCTTATACCAGACGCCTAACGTGGGAGCGGCGCCTTATGACAGCCTGTCATTGATTATGGCAAAACGGATGCCGAAAATATCCTACTTCTGGTGCCGTATTTTTACCGATGCGTTTAGCGCGTTGGTTTGCTTTTTGTCAGGCGGACTGATTGGGATAGGGACGTTAGTGACGGCGTTTGGTTTTGGGCCGGTAGTTGAATTTTTCAATGTGCGCTTTACGAGGAAACTGTTTAAGCCCGGAGACGATATTTTGTAAGGAAAGGACGAAAGGGCAGACAGGAGGGGAAAATAGAAAGCGGTATGCCATCCGGTTAGGATTTCCGTGGGCATACCGCTTTTTGCGTTTATATGGAATTTGCACTTATGTTTTTCGTGCAAAGCTTGCGCTTAATTTCTGAATATATGTGTTTTATGTTTTTCAAGAGTGAAAAGAAGCAACATGCCTAAGATTCCGCAGGAAATAATTTCCCCGATGGTTACGGTAACGAAGGAAAACCACAGGGGCCTGACGCCATAAGCATAGAGCAGGACAAAGGGTACAATAATCATATTTGCAAGAATGGGGGGGAGCGGGGCCATCCACTTGAAATGGCGCAGTTTATAAGTGAACACAGCGCCGATTAAAGTTGCCAGGCTGCCAAATATAATATCCGGAAGCGCACATCCGGTTAACGTATTGCTGATGAGGCAGCCCACAAACAATCCGGGGATTGCCGCCGGGGTGAAGTAGGGCAGGATAGTAAGCGCTTCGGAAAAACGTACCTGAATGGCATGATTGGCCAAGCCAAGAGCGTTGGCTAAAAAGGTAAGCGTCACATAAAGAGCGGCAATCATTGCTGCCTGGACAAGGGTGAACGGGTAACTTGGGGCGGTCCCTATGGGGACTGCTTTGTTGTTTTGCCTTTTCATATTTTGTTCTCCTTTAGTTTTGTTTAACAGAACCGTTTGCGGTTCTGTTCGTCAGGAAGGTCTCGAACTGACGTTATATTTTGTAAAAAGCCTTGATTGGATGCAATGTCGTAAACGAAAGATTTCCAAAGGGAAGCCACTGATAAAACGCGCCCGGACATGCTTTCGCTCACAGCAGACGCAGCAGAGCGAAGACGGTTAGATGCGGCGCTATGGGCCGGTGCCTTTCCATTGCCTGGACGGAGGTTTATCATTGCGCCAACCTGAAAAGTTTCAGTGAATGACATTGTGGTTTACGGGCTTTTCCGTAGATTCATTATAGCTGAAAATGGGGAAAAGTCAAGCGCTGATTTAATTTTAGGGGATGAGGATAAGGATGCAGGAAGGTTGCGCCGCATTTACAAGGAAGGGATTTGGGACTGTGAAAGCAGTGAATATTGTATGGATAGGCTGGCTGAAAAGTATGGGGCTGAAATAAGCGGGGCGGCAGTCGTTAGAGGTTTAACGACTGCCGCCCTTATTTTGCATGTTTTGTCTTTATCCCGGCTTATGGAGATTTATTCCCGTGGCGGCATTGCCGGAGAGCTTTTTTGAGACATACATTCTGCCACTTTTATAAGCGCAGTTAAGTCACTGTCCGTTAAGCCGTCGAGATTTTTGTTCAGTTTATTGAGCAGCTCAGGGCGGCTGGGCGGGTTTGTTTCCTGAAAAAATTCGGATAAGGAAATTCCCAAAGCTTCGCAAATCATGCTTAAAGAGTCGATGGTCGGTTTCTGCTTGCCCAGCTCAATTTGGCGGACGAACCCTTGGGACAGGCCGGACTGGTTCGCAAGTTTGTTTACCGTTATATTTTTTGCTTGTCTTAATTGGGTAATTCGCTCTGCAACGTTCATTTGTTTCACCATAATTGAATTTCAGTTCTGTAAGGTATTCTAAGGATAACATGATTTTCTTAGAAAACTTACATTTATAGTATTGACAGAGTGAATTTATAATATTATACTTTTAGATGAGTCAAAAAATGCCAAAAATATAAAACAGATTGGTTTTGCGTAGCGCATAAGGAGTGTTGCAATCCTCTTTTACATGTCAGTATTATGCGTGTAAAGCGGGAATGTCTTATCTGCATTACGTTAAGCCAATCTGTTTTTGTGTCTGCGGACAGATAGAGCAAAGCATAATCCCATTTTGGGGCGTTTACTGCTGCCGGCAGCCATAAACAGTTATTGGTTGCTGGCAGCGCCCCCTATTATGCAAGGTGATCCAGTTCCCCGCTTTTATACCTTGCAACAATGCTTTGGATACGTTCGTTAGGATTGAGCAGGTCGCTGATGGAGGAGTCGTGGTTTAGGGTATCAATCAGGTAAGCAATGTACTTGCTCATATCGCAGTTGATATACCATTCCCGTCCTAACAGTTCAGGGGTCTGGTAAATCAGATTGGTAGTGATGACCCGGTCGATAATGCCTTTTTCATATGCCTGGTCGAAACCGTCCAGCCCGCTGGTAAAAAGGCCGAAGGTGGAACAGATGAAAACATGCCTTGCCTTGCGTTTTTTCAGTTCAGCGGCAACTTCAAGGGCGCTTTCGCCAGAGGAAATCATATCGTCGATAATGAGCATATCTTTCCCTTCCACGCTTGTCCCGAGGAATTCATGGGCGACAATAGGGTTGCGTCCATTTTCAATTCTCGTATAATCCCTTCGCTTATAGAACATGCCCATATCCAGGCCAAGGACATTGGCCATGTAGATGGCGCGGTTCATGCCTCCTTCGTCAGGGCTGATCACCATCATATGGTCGGAATCAATCTGCAGTTCTTTTACATGGAGCAGGAGAGCCTTGATAAACTGGTAGGCAGGCTGCACCGTTTCAAAACCATGGAGGGGAATGGCATTCTGCACGCGGGGGTCGTGAGCGTCAAAAGTGATAATGTTATCCACACCCATGGCAACCATCTCCTGGAGGGCAAGTGCGCAGTCCAGGGATTCTCTGGAGGAACGTTTATGCTGCCTGCTTTCGTAAAGGTAGGGCATAATTACGGTGATGCGCCGTGCTTTACCGCCAACCGCAGCGATAATACGCTTCAAATCCTGAAAATGGTCATCGGGGGACATATGGTTTTCGTGGCCGCCCAAAGAGTAAGTAAGGCTGTAGTTTGCCACATCGACTAAGAGATACAGGTCAGTGCCGCGGACAGATTCTGAAATGATGCCTTTTGCTTCGCCGGAGCCGAAACGGGGGACATGTGCGTTTAGGATATAAGAATTGCGCTGGTATCCTGCAAAGGCCAGGCTTTCTTTATGTTCGCTTTCCCGTTCCGTCCTCCATTTGACAAGAAAATAATCGACTTTTTCGCCTAATGATTTACATCCCTTTAGGGGAATGATGCCAAGGGAACCAACAGGGATTGTTTCCAGGTTTCTCTTTTCTTCACGTCTAGCCATGTAAATCCTCACTTTCCGCATGTGCGTCGCTATAGGGTTATCTGTTTAATTTTTTGCGGAGCCGGATGTCCGGCCCGGTCAGTTTGTATATTTGGTAGTTGCTCATAATCCGGGAAAAGATCCGGTCAGAATAACGGTTCCTTAATTCCTCCAAAGAAAGGTTCGTAGAAATAACCGTAGGCTTCCTGCGCATATGCCTTTCATTCAGGCAGGAAAATAATTGCGTGGTGATGAAATTATTGGTAAGCTCAGTCCCCAGGTCGTCAATGATTAAAAGGTCGCATTGGTATAAATCCCGATGCATACCGTGGAGTTCGTCCCTGCTTTTGTAATCAAAAGAAATCTGGGACAGTGTGTCAAAGAGACGGACTGCGCTGAAATATATGACGGAGTGGCCGTTTTCAATCATTTCTTTTGCAATGCAGCCCGAAAGAAATGACTTTCCTGTACCCACTGTACCATAAAAAAATAAATTGCGGTAGTCAAAATCGTAATTTCCCGTAAATTTTTTGCTTGCTTCGGCCGCGCTTTGGAAACGCGTCAGGTCTTCTCCCTGGTAGTAGTCGTAGGAAAGGGTGGAAAAATTCTCTTTTTCCAACAGTTGGCTGATATTGGACTGCTCGTAGAGGAGGGATATTTCAGCCTGGCGGAAACAGTGGCATTTTCTGCCATCCACATAACCGGTGTCGCGGCAGTCCGGGCAGTCATAGACTGGCTCCAAATAGTCTGCGGGCAGTCCGGCGCACAGCAGCAGTTTGGTTTTTGCTTCGGAAAGCCCTTTGAGCAGACGCCGCAATTCAGCCAGGGCGGACTCATTGCCGTCCAACAGCTTCTTTCCCTGTTCCACGGAGATAGAGGCAATGGAGTCCGCCAGCTCTTTATAACCGTCAACCTGCCGGTAGACATAGTCCCGCCGCTCTTCCAGCAGGTATCGGTTTTTGTTTTGCCTTTCTTCGTATGTACGGATAATGGAATCGTACTGGCTGTTGTTTAGCGGCATGGCGGGCCTCCTGTTCCTCTGCTCATTTTTGGCGTATTTCGTTTATCCCTGCAGGAAGTAAGCAGTGTAAAACATTTATTTCAGTTTTGCAAAAGCTCCTTCTCCAAAGCGTCAAAATCATAGCTGTTTTGTTTAAACTGGTTAAATTTGTTGGCCATGCCGATGCCGGAGGAGGTGCGGGGCTGTACCGGCCTTGTCCGTTTGAAGGTTTCATCGGCTCTGGCAATGTCGCTGGGGTGGTGAACGCCTGCACGGTGCCAGCTTTTTAATATGCTGTCGGCGTATTCAAAACGGTGCTTGTCCGTGCCAAGCACGGTGCGCTCACAGGCAGTGGAAATGACATCCATGTCATAGCCCAATACCTTTGTCCAACATTTGATATATTCCACCTCCTTGTTGGTGGGGGCGCTGTTTTTCCCCAGGGCTTTCATAATATCATATACAATTTTGTCATATTTATAAGTTTGTTTTTCCGCTTCTTCCGGCGTGCGGATTCCTTGCTGCGCCCAATTGATTGCCACTTTTTCGATATAGTGGAAGTCTTTTTTGCCCCGTTCCAGACAATACTGCACCAAATAGTCGATTAAATCCATGGAGAAACCAAGCTTGTCCGAAATAAAAAGAATCGTGCGCACTTCGGTGGAAGTCAGCGTTTTGCCCACATATTGTTCCACAACGAAAAGAAGTTGGGAAGTGGTTTCGTCCGATTTGAATTTTTTCAGTTGCTCCAGCGTATAGGCTGGCTTTGCATAGGGGTTGCCATCTTCCGGCTCTGCCTTGGGAGGCAGCGGCACAACGGGGGCCAGCGGCCGGATGGAGGCAAGTTCCTCCGGGTGGCTCAGTTCAAGGAGATGGATGCCGGAGAGGTTGTGTTCCTCATCGTATTCCAGGGCGAGCAGGCGATGCCGCTCCCAGAAATTGAGCGCCCGCATAACATCCTTTTCCGTATGGTTGAACTTGTCCGCTATGTCGGATACGCTAAACGGCAGGTTGGCATTCAGCATCCGGATGAGGTACAGATAAATTTTGATCTGCGCATCGTTAGCATCCCTCATATATTCGTCGATGAAAATGTTGGATACGGTTGTGGCGTCCGAATAGTTGTCTTTGTAAATTTTTAAATGGCCCATATGATCTCCACCCATCCTTATTATGTAATGTGTTATGGATCCTTTCCTTGCGGATTTCGGATTCCTATGAGAGTGTGTGAAAATGCCGTCTGCGGCAGGCTGCAGGAACAATTTTCCACACACTGGGACGGCGCTGCAGGGACGGTTGTCCAGCCATATCCAGGCCGCCGCTTCAAAGTAAAATGAATTATAGCATAACCCTTTTAGAAAGGAAATAGACAAAATGCCGGAAAATCCAGTAAACATAAGGGCTGCGGACTTTTGTGGATGATGTGGATAATGTGGATAGCGCAGGCGGGCCAAATGGAAAAATATAGGGAAAAAGTAAGGGAGCCATGTAAAATACGGGCTGGGGGAAACAAAGCCCATGGCAGCGGCCGAAAGAAAATATCCACAGTTTTGGAAAGGAGATTCTTTGCCAAAATCTGTGGATAATGTGGAAAGCTATTTTCGGAGCAGGTTTTCCCCGATTTTTACCACGTCCCCAGCGCCCATAGTTATCAACAGGTCATCTTTTATGCAATTTTCCAATAAAAATTTTTCTGTGGCTTCAAAAGTTGGAAGATAGTGGCATTTTCCTCCCAGCCGGAGGATTTCATCCTGCAGGTCTTTGGAGCTGACGCCAAGGGTGTCCGTTTCCCTTGCGGCATAGATGTCCGTTAAGACAATGTTGTCTGCGTGCAAGAGGGCGTGGGCAAATTCCGTCAGGAAGGTTTTGGTCCGGGTGTAGGTATGGGGCTGGAAGACGCACCATAAGTTATGATGGGGATAATTTGCCGCGGCTTTTAAAGTTGCAGTAATTTCTGTGGGGTGATGTGCATAATCATCTATTATAGTGAATCCGTTCTTCTTGCCTTTGTATTCAAAGCGGCGGTCTGTCCCGGTGAAATGCAGCAGAGCCTTTTTTACGGTGCGCCGGTTGACGCCAAGGAGGTCTGCAAGGGCGATGGCGGCCATTGCGTTGCAGACATTATGTTCGCCAGGGACGGCCAATGCAAACCGGTCTTCCCCATGGCCGGGGCTATGCAGCGTAAAGGCAGCGTGGGCGTGGCCGTCATAGGCAATGTCGGAATAATGGTAAGCGCACTGTTTGGAAGAACCGAAGGTTATTGTCCGGCAGGCAAGGCCGTCGGCAAGTTCGTTATAGTTTTCGATATCGCCGTTTAGGATTAAGGAGCCGTCCTGGGGCAGGAGGTTAGCGAAACGGTGGAAAGAATGACGAATGTCGTGGATATCTTTAAAGAAATCCAGATGGTCTTCTTCTATATTTAATATAATTCCGATTTTTGGGAAAAAGCTTAAAAAGCTGTTGGTATACTCACAGGCTTCCGCAACAAAATAATCGGACTTGCCGATACGGATATTGCCGCCGATATCTTTGAAAATGCCGCCGATGGACAGTGTGGGATCGCTGTCGTTTTCCAGAAGGATTTCCGCGATCATGGACGTGGTGGTGGTTTTGCCATGGGTGCCGCTGACGGCAACCGGAATTTTATAGTTTTTCATAATCTGGCCCAGGAGCTGCGCGCGGGTCAGGCTGGGGAGCCCAAGCTGTTTCAGGGCGATGTATTCCGGGTTGTCGGGATGGATGGCGCTTGTGTATACCGCAAGGTCAATGTCCGGCGTCAGGTTGGAGGCTTTCTGCCCATAGAAAACAGTGGCCCCTTTTTCCTTAAGGGCTTCGGTCAGTTTTGACTCCTTCATATCGGAGCCGGATATCCGGAAGCCTTCCGCCAGGAGGAGTTCGGCCAAGCCGCTCATGCTGATGCCGCCGATGCCGATGAAGTAAATATGGATTGGGTGGTTAAAGTCTATTTTATACATGGATGCACTTCCTGCTCTTTCCTTTATTCTTTATTATATGATTATATGCAAATTTTGGATATGTAAACGGATGAATTTGTGAATATGGGAATATTGTGGATCCGTTTCTTTTTATTATACAAGGATAAGGGAAAAAAACAATAAGAAATTTTGCGGAACAGGCTGGGGGATGGCTGGCAAAGTTTTGAGGAGGGGCTAAGAAGGGGGCTAAGGAAGGGGCGTGGCTTTTGGGCAGGAGTTTTGCGTAAGGAGAGGGGTTTTTGCGCAGGGGAAGTTTTTAGTGGGAATGAGTTTTTAGAAGAGTGATTTTGGGAGGATGGGAAAGGTGGTGTTTATGGGATGGAGTTAGAAAAAGTATACAAAAATGATGGGGAAGATGTGAAAATATTGTGAAAAACGCACATAAAAATTTTGAAAAAGAGAAAGATATTTTGTAAAAAAGATTCACTTTTCTATCATGATATGGTATAATTAAAAAACATAATATAGTGACTTACATAAGTTAGCTAATTAAGAGGTGATAATATGATCAAAAAAGAGATGATTGCCATGCTGCTGGCTGGCGGACAGGGCAGTAGGCTGGGCGTCCTGACGTCAAAAGTGGCGAAGCCTGCAGTGGCTTTTGGCGGAAAGTACCGGATCATAGACTTTCCGCTTAGTAATTGCATTAATTCCGGTGTGGATACGGTAGGGGTGCTTACTCAGTACCAGCCGTTGCGCCTCAATACACATATAGGCATTGGCATCCCATGGGATTTGGACAGGAATATTGGCGGCGTGACGGTGCTGCCGCCTTATGAGAAGAGCGCTCACAGCGAGTGGTATACGGGGACGGCCAACGCCATATACCAGAATATGGATTATATAGACGGTTTTAATCCGGATTATGTGCTGATTCTTTCCGGCGACCATATTTATAAGATGGATTATGAAGTGATGCTGGATTTCCATAAGGAGAAGGAAGCGGAGGTGACGATAGCCGTTATGCCGGTTCCGATGGAAGAGGCGAAGCGTTTCGGCATTATGATTACCGATGAGAGCAGGAGGATTACGGATTTTGAGGAGAAGCCTCTGAATCCCAGAAGCAATCTTGCTTCCATGGGGATTTATATTTTTAACTGGAAAACGCTGCGCAATGCTTTGGTGGTCAATGCGGAACAGCCGTCGTTGGATTTTGGCAAGCATGTCATCCCATATTGCCATAAGAACGGCGCGCCGCTTTATGCATATGAATTTAACGGTTACTGGAAGGATGTGGGGACGCTGAGTTCTTATTGGGAGGCCAATATGGAGCTTATCAATATTGTCCCGGAGTTCAACCTTTATGAAGAATACTGGAAGATTTATACCCGTAGCCTAATCCTGCCCCCTCAGTACATATCGGCGGAGAGCGTAATTGAAAAAAGCATCATAGGGGAAGGGTCCGAGGTTTATGGGGAAGTGTATAATTCCGTGATTGGCTGTGGTGTGACCATAGGGAAGGGGACGGTTATCAGGGATTCCATTATTATGGATGAAACGCGGATTGGGGATGGCTGTGAACTGTATAAGGCAATCCTGGCGGAAGGCGTGGCAGTGGGGAACCGTGTCAGGCTTGGCGTCGGTGAGGAAGCGCCGAATGAGACAGACCCGAATATTTATAACAATGGGATGGTTACGGTTGGTGAGAAGAGCGTGATTCCGGATGGCATTACGGTAGGGAAGAATTCTGTGATTTTCGGCGTAACGGCGCTGGAGGACTATGAGGACAGCTATCTTCCAAGCGGGAAAACTTTAGTGAAGGCAGGTGAGGAAGCATGAGGGCAATAGGTATTATTTTAGCAGGTGGCAATAATCACAGAATGAAGGAACTTTCCCAAAAGCGCGCCGTTTGTGCAATGCCCATCGCCGGAAGTTACCGTGGGATTGATTTTGCGCTGAGCAATATGTCCAATTCTCATATCCGTAAAGTTGCTGTATTTACCCAGTACAATGCAAGGAGCTTAAACGAACATCTCAGCTCTTCCAAGTGGTGGGATTTCGGGCGTAAGCAGGGCGGTTTGTTTATATTTACCCCCGCAGTTACGGCGGAAAGCAATTTTTGGTACCGTGGGACGGCAGACGCTATAGCCCAGAACTTATTTTTCTTAAAAAACAGCCATGAGCCGTATGTAGTGATTGCTTCCGGCGACTGTGTATACAAGATGGACTATAATAAATTGCTGGAATATCATATTGAACGGAAAGCGGACATTACGGTGGTGTGTAAGGACATGCCGGCGGGGACGGATGTGGGCAGGTACGGCGTTATTAAGATGAACGAAGAAAGCCGCATCGAAGATTTTGAAGAAAAGCCGATTGTGGCAAAATCGAATACGGTTTCCTGTGGTATTTATGTAATCCGGCGACGCCAGCTCATCGAAATGATTGAGAAGGGAATGGAGGAAGAACGTTATGATTTTGTAAAGGATATTTTAATCCGCTATAAGAGCTTAAAGAGAATCTACGGATATAAGATGAAAGAGTATTGGAGCAATATTGCATCTGTGCAAGACTACTTTAATACCAATATGGACTTCCTGAAGCCGGAAATCAGGAATTATTTCTTTAAACAGTATCCGGATGTTTATTCCAAGGTGGACGACCTCCCGCCTGCAAAGTACAATGTAGGGGCGCATGTAAGGAACAGCCTGATTTCCAGCGGCTGTATCGTAAACGGAACAGTAGAGGATTCGGTTATATTTAAGAAGACGTATATTGGAAATAACTGTTATATCAAAAATTCGATTATTTTAAATGATGTTTATATCGGGGACAACACACATATTGAAAATTGCATCGTGGAAAGCAGGGATACAATCCGTGCGAATTCATACCACAAGGGAGAAGACGGAATTAAAATTGTTATAGAGCATAGTGACAGATATGTGATATAATGTTATAATAGTAATAGACACTATTCAGACCATATGATACCCAAGGGGGATACGGCATGCAGATTACAGATGTTAGAGTACGGAAGATTGCAAAGGAAGGTAAGATGAAGGCGATCGTATCAATTACTCTTGATGATGAATTCGTTGTTCATGATATTAAGGTGATTGAAGGCGAAAAAGGGCTTTTCATTGCAATGCCGAGTAAAAAAACGACAGATGGGGAATACAGGGATATTGCACATCCCATCAATTCGGATACCCGGGAGCGGATACAAGACATAATACTGGAAGGCTACGAGAGGGCGCTGCTGGAGCCGGATGTGGAGGGATAGGGTTATTTAATTTGTTAAGAGAGGGAGAAAATAGCTTTAAGCGGACGCTGTGGGTCACGGCGTCCGTAAATTTTTGTCCGGAATGCGTTTAAATAAGCGGTAGCAGCCTTTTTTCAGCTTTACTAAAATGCCTTGCGCTTCCAGCTTTTTAACAACCCGCTGCAGTTGACGTCTGCTGCAGTGCAGTTTTGCGGCGGAGCTTTCCATTCCGGTGATAGTCTGATGGGGACATTCATAGGCAAGGTGATAGAGCAGCCGTTCTTCCAAATGAGGCAGTACCACTTGGTTACGTGTGGATAAAACTTTGATTTGGGAGGCATTGCGCAGTAAATACATTAAAAATTCACAGTCTTTTTCCAGTTTTGCCCGGTTCGCCTCCATAGGCAGGGCAAGCACAGTGGCGGGGCTGATGGCTTCCACATAAAAGACAGGCAGATTGCCCAGCACAAATTCCATGTCTCCCAATAATCCGTGGTGTTCCATCGTCGCAACATTTCTTCTGTTCCCATGTTCATCCAGATAGTACAATGTCACGCTGCCTTTGATGAGGAACTGGAAATGTGTAATGGGTTGCTGCGGCGTGGACAGGAATTCCCCCTGCTGATAGTGTATCACGGCAAAGTCCAGTCCCTCTGTACGGAATTGTCCGGATAGCCTGGATTTTTTCATGTTTTCTTCTATCACTTCTTTTTGGTATATTTTTTCCATAATAATATAGTTTGCTCCAATATAATATAAAACGGGTTTTGATGCTTATCTTTTTCATTTATTGTGACATATGTCACAATAATATGCAAGATTTTCTGCTACAATATTTTTATTGGTTACAAAACTGGAAAAGAGTATCCGTTCCATCCAGCGCAAGTCTTTTCCCAAAGATAAGGCGGTGGTTTTGGGGATGCAAAATTGGAATAAGGAGAAAAGAAATGGAAAAAGAAAACCGTAACGCTTTATTTGAAACGACCCCGGTTCCCAAGGCGTTCCTAGCCCTGACGGTTCCGGTGGTTCTGTCTAAAATTGTCAGCCTTATATACAACATGGCGGACACGTTTTTCATCGCCCGCACTGGGAGCGCGGATTTGGTGGCGGGCGTATCAATCTGCGCCCCTGTTTTCCTGCTCATGATTTCATTGGGGGATTTGTTTGGTTTGGGCGGGAGCAGTGTCATGAGCCGTTTGTTCGGCCAGCAGAAGGATGAGGAGGGGAAACGGGTCAGCGGGTTCACTTTTTATGGGGCTATTGTTACCGGCATAATCGTTGCGGCTGTTATGTTGTTGTTCCAAACGCCCATCCTGCATCTGCTTGGTGCGCAGGGAGCTGTGTTTGAATATGCCAGTCAGTATTATTTTTGGATTGCGCTGGGGGCTCCGTTTATTATTGTATCGCTCATTCCAACGAACCAATTGCGTACGGAGGGGTTGGCGAATGCCGCTATGATTGGCAGTATGATTGGAAGCGTCGTCAATATTATTCTCGATCCGGTTTTTATTTTCGGGTTTGGCATGGGGGCCAGCGGCGCCGCTATTGCGACTGTCCTGGGCAATGTGGCTACGGATATCGCCCTTGCTGCCTGCATCCATAAAAAGAGCCGGAAACTGACCATTGACCCAAGGATGGCCAAAGTGGATTTGGCCACGGTTGCGGCAGTGTTGGCCATTGGCCTGCCTTCCAGCTTGAACAATCTAATGAACAGCTTGGGGACAGCGCTGCTGAACCGTAATTTAACGCCTTATGGAGCGGATAAAGTGGCGGCGATGGGTATAGCAAGTAAAGTAAATATGCTGGTGGCTATGATAATGATAGCTTTTGCCTTCGGGGCGCAGGCTTTGATTGGCTACAATTACAGTTCCGGAAATAAGGAGCGGCTCCGTGAAGTGTTGAAATTTGATTTACTGGTGCAAATGGTTATAGCGCTTGTGGGAGGCGGCATACTGATGGCATCGGCGCCGTGGATGCTTCGGCTGTTTATGGATGATTCAGTGGTGGTGGAAGCGGGGACGCACATGCTGCGCAGGCTGTTGTTAGGGTTGCCTTTTATCGGAATTTTCCTAATATGCAGCACAGTCAGTGTTTATGAGTACGGGAAAATCCCTGCCTACTTTGATTCTGTCTTTGAGCCGTCAGGGAATTGTCTTTGCCGTCGTGTTGTTTTTATTATCTGCCACGTTGGGGTATGCGGGCGTGATTGTGGCCCAGCCTGCCGCTGATTTTGCTTCCGCTATATTAGGCGTGCTTTTGTTACGGGCCAGTAAAATAGAGGGGATTGGAAAAGCCAGGGGAACAGGCGGATATGATGTTTCGAAATAGGGAGTGTGTGAGTGAAAAGGAGGAAGCCCCTTGCCATGAAATGGCAGGGGGCTTGCCTTGTATAGGGGAGATGCTGCAGGTGGAAATTTTGCACTGGCGGCACAGGGAAAAACAAAAATGGTAAAGGGCAGAAAGTTCATTGATTAATCAGAAGCGTTATGATAAGATGGCAGGGAAGATATGTTTGGGGAAGACTAAAGGAAGAGAATAAACGCAGGAAAGGCAAGTCACGGCAGGTATGTCGTGGCTTATCGTTGTGAGCGGGAGTTAAGGGATGGATTGGAGGACGGCATGATTCCACAGAGGGAAAGCGGAAAGTGTGCCGAGGCGGAATTGGAAGCATGGGGAGAGGGGATGCCGTAGAGGGAAAGCGGAAACCGTGCGGAGGCGGAACAGGAAGAAAGGGAGAGCGGATGCCCTAGAGGGAAAGCAGAAACCGTGCGGAGGCGGAACAGGAAGAAAGGGAGCGCGGATGGCGCAGAGGGAAAGCAGAAACCGTGCGGAGGCGGAACAGGAAGACGGGGAGAGCGGATGGTGCAGAGGGAAAGTGGAAAATGTGCAAGGCAGAACTGAAATAGGAGGAAAGAGATGTATATAATAGCAGGATTGGGGAATCCGGGGAAGGAATATGGGAATACCCGCCATAATGCAGGGTATGAGGCAGTGGATGCCTTGGCGGAGAAATACAATATCAGCGTTTTGGATTTGAAACATAAAGCGTTGATTGGGAAAGGGATGATTTGCGGACAGAAAGTGGCGTTGGTAAAGCCGTTGACTTTTATGAACCTGAGCGGGGAAAGCTTGCGGATGGCAGTGGATTACTATAAAGTGGACCCGGAGGAGGAACTGATTGTAATTTCCGATGACATCAGCCTGCCGCCCGGCCAACTTCGGGTAAGGAAGAAAGGGAGCGCAGGGGGGCATAACGGTCTGAAGAATATTATTAAAATGCTTGGAACGGAAAATTTCCAAAGAGTCCGCCTGGGGGTTGGGGAGAAGCCAAGGGGGTATGATTTGGTGGATTGGGTGCTGGGACATTATAATAAGGAAGAAAGAGCTGCGATGGATGCGGCTGTGGATAAAGCCGTGCAGGCAGTGGAGCTGATGTTAGAGCATGGGGCAGAGGCGGCAATGAATGAATTTAACCGTAAGGTGCAGAATAATGCCGATAGCGTACGCGGTTAGAAGAGGGAACGTATAGGGAAGGGAAAATGCATAAGATGAGGGAAGGCGGGAGAGACAGATAAGGCACGGAAAACGGGAGAGGAGCCGGAAGTAAAGAAGAGGCGGGAAAGAGGAAAAGGAACAAGAAACGAAAGAGGAATTGGAAGCAAGGGAGAAGCGGGAAACGGGAAAGGAACAAGAAACGAAAGAGGAGCCGGAAGTAAGGGTGAAACAGGGATAGAGCAGGCAATAAGAACGAAATGGAAAATGGAAAGCAGACCAAGAAAGGCATGGATATAAAATGAGGACATTTACGGCCCCGTTGCATGAGCTGGGGGAGTTTGAGGAGATAGAACGTTATTTAAGAGAAATGGGAAGGGCTGTGGCGCTGACAGGCTGTGTGGATTCCCAGAAATTGCATATGATCTATGGCCTGAGCGACAGCCTGGGCTTTAAATATAAGATTATTGTAGCGGCCAGCGATTTGCGTGCAAGGGAAATCTTTGAGGATTACCAGCTTTATGACAGAAATGTGACATTATATCCGGCTAAAGATTTGATTTTTTACCAAGCGGATGTGCAGGGGAACCAGTTGGTTAAGGAGCGGATGAAAGCTCTGCGCAGAGTGATGGAGGGGCGGCCGCTGACGGTGGTGACGACTTTTGGAAGCCTGATGACGCCGCAAGTCCCATTGGAAACGTTGAAGGAGAGAGTCATTGCCATTGGACAGCAGTCTTCCGTCCAGGAACAGGCGTTGGCGCAGCGTCTGGTGGAAATGGGATATGAGAGGAATTACCAGGTGGAGGCGCCAGGGCAGTTTAGTATCCGGGGCGGGATTGTGGATGTTTTTGATTTGACGGAAGAAAATCCTTACCGGATAGAACTATGGGGGGAAGAGGTAGAGTCCATCCGCAGCTTTGACATTTTGAGCCAGCGTTCCATTGAAAATTTGCAGTCCATCAGCATTTATCCGGCCACAGAGATGACGCTGACGGAGCGGGAATTCAAAAGGGGCATGGAAAGGATAGAGGCGGAAGCGAAAGCATGTGCAGACAAGTTCCGGGAAGCGAGGAAGACGCAGGAGGCGCACCGTTTAACTTTGCAGGTTCAGGAGTTAAAAGAACAGGCGTCAGAATTGCGCACTTCGGTGAATCTGGAAAGCTATATCCGTTGTTTTTATACGGAACCTGTTTCCTTTTTGGAATTATTTGATAAAAACAAATGCGGCATTTTTATCGACGAGCCGGCCAGGGTAAAGGAACATGCCGATGCGGTGGAATTGGAGTTTCGGGAAAGCATGATGCATCGGCTGGAAAAAGGGTATGCGCTGCCGACACAAACAGATATTCTGTTTGGGACAGAGGAAGTGGCGGCGAAGATGGCAACAGGGCGGGTGGCAATGTTGTCTGCCATTGATTTGAAGAACACACTGTTGAAAGCAGGACGGAAATTTGATATTGGGGCGAAGAGCGTCGCTTCCTATAATAACAGCTTCGAAGCTTTGGTAAAAGATTTGAAGTATTATCGGAAGAACGGGTTCCGCGTGCTGCTTTTGTCCGGCTCCCGCACCAGGGCGAAACGGCTGGCGGAGGATTTGAGGGAAGAGGAGCTGACCAGTTTCTACAGCGAAGATCCGTTTAGGGAGATTCAGCCAGGGGAAATCATGACTTTTTATGGACATGCGCTGAAAGGATTTGAATATCCGCTCATTAAATTTGTGGTGATTTCGGAAAGCGATATTTTTGGCTCGGAAAAAAAGAAAAAGCGGAAGAAGAAAAAATATGAGGGACAGAAAATCAATGCTTTTGCGGATTTAAAGGTCGGGGATTATGTGGTGCATGAAAGCCATGGGCTTGGCATTTACAAAGGGATTGAGAAGGTGGAGGTGGAGAAGGTTGTCAAAGACTATATTAAAATAGAGTACCGGGATGGCGGAAACCTTTACATTTTGGCTACCGGACTGGACGTGATTCAGAAGTATGCCTCAGCGGACGCCCATAAACCCAAACTGAACAAGTTGGGAACGACGGAGTGGAGCCGCACTAAGAGTAAGGTGAAGGGGGCGGTCAATGAAGTGGCCAAGGATTTGGTGGAGCTTTATGCCATCCGGCAGCAGCAGGAGGGGTATGTCTATGGGAAGGATACCATATGGCAGCAGGAGTTTGAGGAAATGTTTCCTTATGAGGAAACGGAAGACCAGTTAGCGGCCATTGCCGATACCAAGGCGGATATGGAAAGCAGGAAAATCATGGACCGGCTTGTTTGCGGGGATGTGGGATACGGCAAGACGGAAATTGCCATCCGGGCTGCATTTAAGGCTGTGCAGGAAAGCAAACAGGTGGTCTATCTGGTGCCGACTACGATTTTAGCCCAGCAGCATTACAATACTTTTGTGCAAAGGATGAAAGATTTCCCTGTGCGTATCGACCTTATGTCCCGGTTCCGCACCCAGGCGGAAATACGCAAAACGGTGGAGGATTTGCATAAAGGGCTGGTGGATATTGTAATTGGGACGCACCGGGTATTGTCAAAGGATGTGGTTTTTAAAGACTTGGGGCTTTTGATTATTGATGAAGAACAACGTTTTGGGGTGACGCATAAAGAAAAAATCAAAAAGATGAAGGAAACGGTGGATGTGCTGACTCTGACCGCCACGCCAATCCCGCGTACCTTGCATATGAGCCTGATTGGCATTCGGGACATGAGCGTATTGGAAGAAGCGCCGGAAGACAGGCTGCCAATCCAGACTTATGTGCTGGAGTATAATGAGGAAATGGTGCGGGAGGCTATTGTGAGGGAATTGTCCAGGGGAGGGCAAGTGTATTATGTCTATAACCGGGTGAATAATATTGCGGATGTGTCGGCGCGGGTGGCTGAACTGGCGCCGGAGGCCAATGTGGCGTTTGCCCACGGGCAGATGAAGGAGCAGGAACTGGAAAAAATCATGTATGAGTTTATTGATGGGGAGATTGACGTGTTGGTTTCCACGACGATTATAGAAACCGGGCTGGATATCCCCAATGTAAATACGATGATTATTCATGATGCAGACAATATGGGACTGTCCCAGCTTTACCAGTTACGTGGGCGGGTAGGGCGTTCCAACCGCACGGCGTATGCGTTTCTCATGTACCGGAGGGATAAGATGTTAAAGGAAATTGCGGAGAAACGTTTGTCTGCCATCCGTGAATTCACTGACCTTGGAAGCGGTTTTAAGATAGCTATGCGGGATTTGGAAATCCGCGGCGCGGGCAATCTGTTAGGCGCCAGGCAGCATGGCCATATGCAGGCGGTAGGGTATGACTTATACTGTAAAATGTTGAATGAAGCGGTGAAAGCATGGAAGGGCGTGCAGACAAAAGAGGATTATAACACCACTGTGGATTTGGATGTGGACGCATTTATCCCACCTTCTTATATTGTGAATGAGTTCCAGAAGCTGGATATTTATAAGAGGATTGCCAGCATAGAGAGTCCGGCGGAAAGCGAGGATATGAAAGAAGAGCTGTTAGACCGTTTCGGGGAAATACCAAAGTCAGTGGACAACCTGCTGCGCATTGCCCTAATCCGTGTGCAGGCGCACAATCTGTATATGTCGGAAATCCGGGGTAAAAATGAGGAAATCCGTTTCCAGATGAATGCAGACGCAAAGATACGGACAGAGGAAATCCCCGCGTTGTTAAAGAGGTATCCAAGGCTGACTTTCCATACAAAAGGCGTGCCGATGTTTTTGTTCCGTTATAAGAAGTGCGGAATGGTGGAACGGGATGCGGAACGGCTGTTGGAAGCGACGGAGGGACTGCTGGAGGCAATGATGCAGATGTTGTAAGCGGTAGGGGGAAGAAATGAGAAAGGCGCTGCGGGGACAAGCGCAGTGAGGCTGTCAGGAACTGGAGGAAGCCACAAAGATATTACGGGAACGGAGGATTGGCTTATGGCTGGGAAGCTTTCGAAATGGAAAAACGGGATACTGGCGGTCAGTCTGCTGCTGCTTGCGCTGTTTGTTGTGCAGGGGGTTTTGCGGGAGAGTAAGGAGGGGGAAGAAGACGCCGTGCCTTATACGCTTTGGTATAAACAAGGAGGCGTTGGGCAGCGGATTAGGGGATTTCGCCCGGAAGGAAAGGGCGGAACGGTTTATTTTTTCCTGCCCGGTTATATGCAGGTGGAGGACGTGAAAGTGGAAATGGGACGTTCCCAGAGCCTGACCGTGGAAAAAATGGAGACAGAACCGGGAAAAGAAAAAACAGGAACGGAGAAAGAAGAACCGGAAACGCCAGGAACGGGGAAGGAAGAACCGGGAACGTGGGGAACGGAGAAGGCGGAACCGGGTGCGTTGGAAGAGGGGAGGGAAGCAGGGGAAATGCCGGCGGCAGATGGGGAAGGCCAGGAGCGTATCCTGAGAAACGGCGACACTCTGGAAGGGATTGTCCTTGGACAACAGTATCGGACGCGCTTCCGGTCGGCGGGAATGGAAAGGGAGTTTTTGGTGATATTCCTGCAAGGGTCGGATATCCCGGCAGTGCGGCTGGCTACGGCTTCCGGCGCAATGGATTATATTTATGAAAAAAAGGGGAATGCGGAAAGCGGTTATATACAGGCGCTGGATGCAACGGGACAGACGGATTGCCTGGCGAAGGCAGCCAGCATTTCCGGCAGGGGAAATACTTCCTGGGACGGGGAGAAGAAGCCTTTCTTGGTAAAACTGGATGAGGCGCAGGATTTGTTTGGCATGGGGGCGGCAAAGAACTGGGTATTATGCCCAAACTACTATGACGGAGCTTATATCAGGAATCAGGCCGGGCTGGAACTGGCCCAGGCGGGCGGCATTGCATACAGCGCCCAGGCGCAGTTTGTGGATTTGTATATCAATGAGGAATACATGGGCCTGTATCAATTGATGGAAAGAGTGGAGGCGGGGAAGAACCGGGTGGATATCGGAAAACGCTACTTGCTGGAAATTGATTATCAGGAGCGGGCAGAGGAAGAGGAGGCTTATATTACGCTGCCCAATGACCAGCCTGTGGTTATCCATGCGCCGGGGAAAAACAGGGATGTGGATGGCGTACAGCAGTTTTTTGACACATTCGCCAACCGGATGGAAAGCGGGGATGTGCCGGTGGAAAATATGGATTTGGCCTCCTTTGCCAAAATGTTTGTGATGGAGGATATTTACCAGGATATGGATTTTGGATACACCAGCCATTATATGTATCTGGATTTGGAAAAGGGAGTCCTGACGGACGGGCCGGTGTGGGATTTGGACAATACCATGGGCAGGGGCATTGTAAGGGAAGCGCAGCCGTTCTTTGTTCTTAATTATGACCAACAGTACAATAATTTAAGCCGCTGGTACGCCAGGCTGTTTGGGCTGGAGCAGTTCCGCAAAATGGCAGTGTCGGAGTATTGGGAAAACTTCCGTCCGTCGTTGGAAGCATTGGTAAAAGGCGGTGTGCGGAAACGGGTTGGAGCCATTGCAGAGTCCATTGCTATGGATCAGCGGCGTTATACCGGGGAGCGGAGCGTTTTTATGAGCCAGGCGACCTTGGAGGAGCATGTGGAATATCTGGAAAACTATTTGGCGGATAAATTAAAGGAAATGGACGCCTGCTATACGGAATCTGTGGCGGAGAGCCGGATAGTGACGGAATTTCCTCCGTTGGAAAGTCAGCCGTTGGCTTTGGAAGAAGGGCAGGGGCAGGAGGAAAGCGGGAGAAGCGCATTAGAAATTCTTATGAAGTTCCGCTTCCCCTTTCTATTGCTTGTAATGGTCATTAGTGGTATGATATTATGGAAGCGGCAGACAGGATATGCAAAGAAAAAGCATTATCTTTGATAATATTGCATTGCGGGATGTATGCAACAGCAGGAAGGAAATAAGGCGGCATAAGGAAGGGGCGGAGGGGATGGCCGGTTGGTTTACAGACAAAGTGACGGAAGGCAGGGGACAGCCCCGGTACAGGCATGAATGGAAATTTTTGTGTACGCAGCCCCAGATTACGCTTTTGGAGAGCCAGTTGGGAAGCTTGATGGAAAAGGACAGGCATAGCGGCAGTGCAGGGTTTTATACGGTACGGAGCCTTTATTTTGATGATTACGGCAACCATGCCATGAAACAAAAAGAGGACGGGCTGGACCATCGGAAGAAATACCGGATTCGTTCCTACCTCCAGGGGGAGGAGGGGCCTTTTCATCTGGAAATAAAACATAGGGAAGGGGATAGGATCCGCAAGGAGAGCTGTTCCTTATCGGCGGAGGAGGTGCGGCAGGTTCTGGCAGGAGGCGCGTTGGAATATGGGACAGGCGCCGCACAGTCGGATAGTGTCCGCAACAGGTTCCGGCTGGCTCAGGAAAGGGCGTTGCTTCGTCCGGCGGTGATTGTGGAATATGAACGCATTCCTTATGTGTTTCCGGATGGGAATGTACGGATTACCATAGATAAGAATATATGCAGCGCACCGGAGACGGACAGGTTTCTGGAGCGGGATATTATGGCAATCCCTATTTTGGAGAAGGGGCGTCATTTGCTGGAAATAAAATATGATGAATATTTGCCGGATGTTATCCGGCAGGCTATACAGACAGTAAGCTTGGAAAGGACATCCTTTTCCAAATATTATTTGTGCCGCCTGGCAGGCGGGCCTTTGAAAATGGGATGGGAAGAAGGAGCGGACGGATGAATTTCGGCGAGATATTTAATAAAGCGTTTTTAGACGGGTTTTCCAATACCGATATCGGTTTTATGGAAATGGCCATGGTGTTTGCCTTGGCTGTGATATTGGGGGGATACATTTATCTGGTGTACCGTTTTGTAAGCAGGCAAGCGTTTTATTCCAAACAGTTTAACGTTTCCCTGGCTATACTTCCGGTGATTGTGGCGGCGATTATCCTGGCAATCCAGTCCAGCATTGTCATTTCCCTTGGTATGGTGGGCGCTTTGTCCATTGTCAGGTTTCGGACGGCAGTGAAGGACCCTATAGATTTAACGTTCCTGTTCTGGTCCATCAGCGCAGGGATTATCTGCGGGGCAGGGCTTGGAGAGTTAGCTGTGGTGGCTTCTTTGGTGGTTACGGTGATGCTGCTTGTGTTGGACAGGCTGCAGGTAGTGCAGGCGCCGATGCTTCTGGCGCTGAATCTGGCAGGGCTGGAAACGGAAGAGGGGGCGGTGGATACGGTGCGGCAGTATTGCAGGCACTATAAAGTGAAGTCCAGGAACGTGACCAGGGGGAAGCTGCATATGATTGTAGAAGTGAGGACAGAGAAGGGGAAGGAATTGTTAAAGGCGCTGGAAGAGAAGGAGGGCATTCTCTCCATGTCATTGATGGATCATGATGGCGAGGCGGTATTTTAAGGAGCCTGCGCTTGGAAAAGCGGTTATGTGACGTATCTTTTTTTCAAAAGATGAAGAAAACGTGGTTTTTCATACGTTTCAGAGTATATATTGTGGAAACCGGATAGGGGCGGGATAGCCTGTGGGGACGGCTTTTGCGCATTTTCAGGGAAGGGGTATCGGAATAGGGATGAATGATAAGGATTTTTCGGATTTAGGAAAAGAGATTGGGGACAAAATCAATAAATTTGTCGCCTCTAAGGAAATCCAGGATCTGCAGGAGAATATCCGGATGACGGTGGAAGACGCTATGGATGGAGTGCGGCGTTCCGTGAAAGAGGCGGCAGACCAGGTGGGGAAGTTTGACAGCCGTTTTTTGCGCAAAAACGGCTCCGGAAATGGCTGGCAGGGACAGGTGATTGTGGAAGAGGACGGCAGCAGGGTGACGGATGAGTGTGTACTGGACGGCGCAGAGCCTGGCAGGCGCTTTCACTTGGCGAAACAAAAAAGCCCTGTGCGGCAGCTTCCGGTGGTCAGGAATCCGAGAGGGAGGATTGCCGGGCCTTTGATGGAAATTTTCGGCTCCTGTGGGGCAGTGGCTGGATGGACTTCCGCCATTACAGGGGCTGTGCTGGCCTTTGCCAGTATAGATTTGTTTGGCTTCGGGCTGGCAGGCGCTGTGTCTTCGGGGCTGGCGGCTGTGTTTGCCGGCGGATGCACGGCTATGGCGGTAGTGGGAGGCGTTTGGAGACGGCGTGCGGGGCGCTTTAAAAAATATATCAGGACTATGGGAAACCGGGATTTTTACTCGGTGGAGGGACTGGCGCATACGGTGCAGAAGAAAGAGAAGTTCGTCATCCGGGATTTAAAGAAGATGATTGGCAGGGGTTGGTTTAAGGAAGGGCATTTGGATGAGCAGGAGACCTGCTTTATGCTGACCAATGAGTCCTATGAGATGTACCTGGGGGCGCAGGAGCAGCTAAGGCTGCAGAAAGAAGAAGCGGAAAGGCTGGCCAGAGAGCAGGAGCGGCTGGAGCAGGATCCGACCCAAAAGCAGTTGTGCCTTATTGTGGAGGAGGGGAAGGAATACATACGCCGTATCCGGGCAATCAATGACTTGATTGCTAAGAAAGATATTTCCGCCAAGCTTTGCCGGCTGGAGGGCATTTGCGAGAGAATTTTTTCCCATATCGGGGAGAAACCGGAGAAATTACCGGATATCCGAAAATTTATGGACTATTATTTACCCACTACACTGAAACTGGTGGAGCATTATTATGAATTCAGCAGCCAGCCGGTGCAGGGGGAAAATATCACTACTGCAAAGAGGGAAATAGAAGAAATGCTGGATGATATCAATGGGGCTTTTGAGAAGATGTTTGATAAGCTGTTCGAGGAGGAAGCGCTGGATATTTCCACGGATATTTCCGTATTGTCTGCTATGCTGACCCAGGAGGGGCTGTTGGAGGACGGTCTGAAAGTAAAATAAAAGGGGAAACGCAGCGGAAAAATCTGATATTTGTCAACCGTGTCTATGTAAAAGAAAAGGAGCAGAAAAAGATGGGAGAGAATTATGAAGCAATGCCAACCCTGACCTTGACCCCGTTCGAGGAACTGAAAGAAGAACCGAAGGCGCCCGCGCCGCCACCCATGGCACAGCCGGAACCGCCTATGGAAGAGAGCGTATTGTCGCCGGAAGAACGCAAAGTGGTGGATGATTTTGTAAAGCAGATTGACCTTGGGAATTCCACGGTGATTTTACAATATGGCGCAGGGGCGCAGAAAAAAATCGCTGATTTTTCAGAGACTGCCCTGGCCAATGTGAAGACAAAGGATTTGGGGGAAATCGGGGAACTGCTGTCCGGCGTGGTGTATGAGCTGAAGAAGTTTGACGAGGAGGAGGAAAAAGGGTTCCTTGGCATCTTTAAAAAGAGCAGCAACAAAATCGAAGCGATGAAAAGCAAGTATGACAAGGCAGAGGCGAATATCAATAAAATCTGCGGCGTTCTGGAAGGGCACCAGATTCAGTTGTTGAAAGACGCAGCCATGTTGGACAAGATGTATGACCTAAATAAGAATTATTATAAGGAATTGTCCATGTATATCCTGGCAGGAAAGAAGAAGTTAGAGAAGGTGCGCCAGGAGGAACTGCCGGGTATGATGGAAAAGGCCAGGGTAAGCGGGCTGCCGGAGGATGCGCAGGCGGTCAATGACTTGGTTTCCCTGTGTGACCGGTTTGAGAAAAAGATTCATGACCTGGAGCTGACCCGTATGGTGTCAATCCAGATGGCGCCTCAAATCCGTCTGGTACAGAGCAACGATACAGTTATGTCGGAGAAGATACAGTCTACCCTGGTGAACACCATACCGCTTTGGAAGAGCCAGATGGTGCTGGCGCTTGGGGTGAACCATTCCACACAGGCCGCCCAGGCGCAGCGTGAAGTGACGGATATGACCAATGAGCTGTTGAAGAAAAATGCGGCTGTGCTGAAAATAGCCACGGTGGAGACGGCCAAAGAGGCGGAACGCAGCGTAGTGGATATTGAGACGCTCAAACAGACGAATGAATCTTTGATTTCCACGTTGGACGAAGTGGTGCGGATTCAGGCGGAAGGACGGCAAAAGAGGCAGGAAGCGGAAGTGGAGCTGCGCAGGATTGAAGGGGAGCTGCGGGACAGGCTGCTGCAGATACAAAGATAAAGGTTATTTTGCAATTTGTTATTCTATATGGCTCCGCTTATGGATGCCGGAATGGCCCGGCGATTCATAAGCGGAGCCATATATTTTTTGAAAGGGCAAACAAAATTTATTTTCACTATTTTCATTTTGCGAAAAATGTTGCATAATAAGTATTAGGGGAGCTAACAATGCTTTATTGTTTTACACAAAGGATTGTATGAATCCGGGGTAGGATTTTGTTTTTGCAAAAGCTTCCAGATAGAAGTATACACAATGGAAAAAGGAGAGTTATTACTTATGACAACATTAATTTGTACGGGTGCGGCAGCGCCCATACTTGTAAGGAAAGCAGGTTTGGGGAGGGAGTGCGGTAAGCGCCCGGCAGGCTTTCGGAAAGCGGAGTGAGAATGGGGAGTGTAAAAAGAAAATACCAGTTGGCAAAACGGGAAGAGGATATTCTGTATGTCCTATGGAGTGCAGGGAGGCCGCTGTTGGCTTCGGAGATTGCGAATGATGATTTGCAGTTAAGCACGGTTCATACTACGTTGAAGCGGATGATGAGGAAACGGCTTGTTGAGGTGGTTGATTTTGCCAAAAGCGGCAATGTGTTCGGACGGTGTTATGAGGCGGCAATCACTTTGGAAGAATATGAGAAGGACAAACTATATGCCAGCCATGCAAAGGCGGACAGGAGTAAGTCGGATATTGTCAGCGTGGCGGAGGCATTGTTGAAAGGGGCGGATAACGAAAGGCTGATTCAGGAACTGGACGGGCTGGAGGAGCTTATAAAGGCAAGGCGTGAGAAGATAAAGCAGGAAGGGCAGTGACAGAAAGCAAAAGGAGGGCGCTATCCGCTGGATGCATTTTCATCCGGCGGATACGTCCTCCATATAGCGTGCCAAATCGTCCAGGAACTGCCGCCAGGCGTCTTCATGCTCTACGTAATACTTTGGGCAGTTCTTGCCGCCTTCGTCATAGTGGCGCAGCACATCTTCCGGCTCCAGTTCATATTTATGCAACAGCCATGCAGTCAGTTCTATGAGGGACTGGTAGGTTTCTTTTGTAAAAACGCCGCTTTCATCTAAAAAACAGCATTCAATGGACAAAGAGTCATAATTGCGTTCTTTTACGGCATAGGCGATTTCTGCGGTTGGAATGCATTGGACGATTACCCCGTCAAATCCGATAATAAAGTGTGCGCTGGCTGACCGCTCATGGGTTTCCGCCAATGATTGGAAGTAGCTTTTGTTTTGTTGGGCCGTTGTCCCAACATTGGCGGTGTAATGTATGAAAATGTTCTTTACTTCGGGCAGAGCCTCGCCAGGACGGGAATATTCGTTTACCGTTAGCAAATCCACTGCCAATTCGGGCCTTTCTAAAGGCGTGGCGTAAAACTGCCCCCATTTGCGGATATCCTGCGGGAGGTCCTGTTCTTCAATCCGCATACTGGCAGCGGGGTGGGCTTTCTCTTTTTCCCTTATCCGTTCCAGGATTTGGTTTGCGGCTAACGCGGCTCCGAATAATATGCCAGTGGCGCTTAGAAGAGCAGTTCCAAGGAACAGGCCCTTTATCATCCGGAGCTGTTTGTTTTTCTTTTTGCACTGCCGTCCTTGGGCCGTTTTTTTCCGGGGGGCGGAAGGTATGGCAGCGGCCTGTGTCCCTCGTTTGCTTGTTTGGACAGGGACAGTTATGGCCTGTGCCGCATATTTTTGGGAGGCGGAAGGACGGGGCGCCGTACGCGCTGTCTGTTTTCTGACAGGGGTTGTCCGCTCAATCCGGTTGTCCACCGGCATTTGCTGTCTGCGGGCGCGGGCCGTTTCCTGTTGTCTGTAAGATGTCTTTTCCTGCCGCAGCAGTTCGCTTTCCAGGCCATGCGGGCTGTTTTCCCTATGGAGTTCCCACTCTTCCAGATTCCATTCTTTGATATCCCATTCTTCGGTATCGGATTCGTCCAGGTATCCGGTTTTGCGTTCTTTGGGCCTGCGTCCTTGGCGCCTGTCGGCGCTGCTGTTTATATCAATCCATTCAAGTTCCTGTAATTCCATCTTTTTCTCCCGGGTGTATGTTGATTCTGTCGTCTTTTTACTTTTTTTCTGCAAAAGCCTTCTTCCAAGGAATGGAAAGCAAGGATTATGGGTAAAATAATTTGGTACGGTAATATAATAGCGTAAAAAGAAAGCGGATTGTGTATATTTATAAATTATTAAGATTAATTTTTTATAAAACCATGGGGGAAAATGCGATTTTTCCCCTGTAAGGTATATTAATCCAACATTTCCACATACTAGTGCTATATCCAGGCAAAGCAAGGGGCGATGCGCTGCAGCGGCATTGGATGTGGGCGCCGGATAGGAGGATGCGGCGCCGGATTTACGGATTTTGAAATTAACCACGATAATGGAGGATGGATGAAAGTTATGAAAGCGACAGGGATTGTGAGAAGAATTGACGACTTAGGCCGTATTGTAATACCAAAAGAAATCAGAAGGACGCTTCGGATTAGGGAAAGCGACCCATTGGAAATATTTACGGACAGGGAAGGGGAAATTATTTTAAAAAAGTATTCGCCCATTGGGGAGATGAGCGTCTTTGCGAAACAATATGCAGAGAGTCTGGCCCAGGTTTCCGGCCATACGGCGCTGATTACGGACAGGGATCAGTTTATTGCGGTTTCCGGCGGATATAAAAATATGATGGGAAAAGGGTTAAGCCATGAACTGGAAGATAAAATCAATAACCGGGAAACGGTAATGGCGTCCAGGGGGGAGAGGAATTTTATTTCCATTTCGGATGGAAACGGTGAAGAATACGTACACCAGGCCATCAGCCCTATTATCTGTGAAGGGGATGTGATTGGCTCCGTAATACTGGTGGAAAATGACGATAAATTTAAGATGGGCGAGGTGGAGCAGAAGCTGGTGCTGTCTGCGGCGGGCTTTCTTGGGCGGCAGATGGAGCAGTAAGGGAAAACAAAAAAGAAGAGGGCGGAGGCTTTTTTCGTCCGTTCCGCCCTCCCTTTTGACTGGCTGACCGGTTTCTTAATATAAAATACGGTGATAAAACGTGGCCGCCACATACGCCTTATGCAATCCGGCAATTTATGCCTGGCTCATGCGGCCCAGCAAATCAATTTTAATGTCATATAGCTTTTGGGATAAATCTACATACACTTTATGCGGGTTGACCAGACGTTTCGTTTCGTCCCAAAGCGTATTTAGCTCTTCCTGGCAGTAGGCGCGGATATCCATAACGGAGGGGGACTTGTAACAGCAAGTTCCGTTTTGGAACACAGGCGCCATAATTTCACGCATGGTATAGCTGCCGCCGGCAAGCCTGGTCTTTTTCCATGGCTCCAGAGGGTCAAAGAGCAGAAGCGGCTCATTGGAATCAAACTGTTCTTCCACCAGGCAAATGAGGTCGGCTTTTACTTTGCCGGAATCTTTTTCATAAATGCGGTAGATGGTTTTGTTTCCTGGGTTCGTTACTTTTTCCGTATTTTCGGACAGCTTTATTTTAGGGACAAAGCTGCCGTTAGCGTCCATAATGGCGGCCAGTTTGTATACGCCGCCAAAAGCAGGGCAGTCTTTGGAGGTAATAAGGTTGGTGCCTACCCCCCAGGAAGTAATGGCGGCGCCCTGCGCTTTCAAGCTGTCGATTAGGAATTCGTCCAGGTCATTGGAAGCGGAAATCACCGCATCCGGGAATCCGGCCGCATCCAGCATTTTCCTTGCCTTTTTGGAAAGATAAGCCAAATCCCCGCTGTCCAGCCGGATGCCGTAATTGGTAAGCGGTATGCCCGCATCCCGCATTTCCCGGAAGACGCGGATGGCGTTTGGCACGCCGGATTTTAAAGTGTCGTAGGTGTCCGCCAACAGAATGCAGGCGGAAGGATACATATCCGCGTAGGTTTTGAATGCCGTGTACTCATCGGGGAAACTCATAATCCAGCTATGGGCATGGGTTCCCTTGACCGGGACATGGAACAGTTGTCCGCACAGCACATTGGAGGTGCCGATGCAGCCGCCAATGACAGCGGCCCTGGCTCCGTAAATGCCTGCATCGGGGCCTTGCGCCCGGCGCAGGCCAAATTCCATAATGCCGTCCCCACGCGCCGCATAGCAGACGCGGGCCGCTTTTGTGGCGATAAGGCTCTGATGGTTGATAATGTTTAAAATGGCCGTTTCCACAAGCTGGGCCTGCATAATGGGCGCAATCACTTTAATCAGGGGTTCTCTGGGGAAAATGACGGTTCCTTCCGGAATGGCATAGACATCGCCGGTAAAACGGAAATCTTTTAAATAAGCGAGGAAATCTTCCTCAAAAATACCCAGGCTTGCCAGGTAGCTGATATCGTCTTTGGAAAAGTGAAGTTCTTTGATATACTGGATGACCTGCTCCAGCCCTGCGGCAATGGCGTATCCGCCGCCTCCGGGATTGTTGCGGTAGAAAGCGTCAAAGATAACGGTTTCATTCTGGTCTTTGTGTTTGAAGTAGCCCTGCATCATCGTCAGCTCATACAAATCGGTAAGCAGGGTGAGGTTTTGTCTGTCCATAGTCCTTCTCCATTCTGCCGCATAGCGGCTATGTCATAAGTCTTTTGCGGTATTCCTTATACCATATACCATTGCATTTATCATAAAGGAAACAGATGCAGAAAGCAAATTGTTTTTTAAGCGCCGTCTTTTTTTAAAAGCTCCTTTGGCTAATCTTTGTTGGAGGACAAAAAATATAATCCGGGAAGTGCAATTGATATAAAGTGAGAATAAAGTGTAAAAGTATTGATATTACAATATTTTTGCGGTATAATCTAACTGTGAAAGGTGGTAAATGCTATGGCGTTTTCATACAAACCTCTTTGGAAGCTTCTGATTGACCGCGATATGACAAAAAAGCAGCTTATGCAGGTAACGGGAATTTCAAAATCAACAATGGATAAAATGGCACGCGGGGAACAAGTTTCAATGGATATTATGGATCGTATTTGCTCTTGCTTAGGATGTAATATTGAATGTGTAATTGAACATATAACGAGGTGAGAACATGGAGCAAAAACAAAAAAAACGGAGCGTAACTGGAAAGTCCTCAACGGATTTAATATTATCGTCTTATACCCGCAATAATGAAGAAATATTCCCGTTGATACTTTCCCTCTATGTTCCTGTTGGGTCAACGATTGCTGATGTTACATATGGAAAAGGCGTATTTTGGAAGAAAGTCAATCAAAAGAATTACACTTTATTCTTTTCCGATATTAAAACAGGAGTTGATTGCAGAAATTTGCCCTATGAAAACCAATCAATAGATTGCGTCGTCCTTGATCCGCCTTACATGGAAGGCTTTTATCGTCGAAATGCCACTCATTTGGCTGGAAGCGGGACATTTTCCTCTTTTCGTGAAGCGTATTCAGATGGCAGCATATATCCGCAAAAAGAAGGGACTCCTAAATATCATGACGCTGTATTAGATATGTACTATTCCGCTGGATATGAAGCCTTGCGCGTTCTAAAAAGAAAAGGAATACTGATTATAAAATGCCAGGATGAAGTTAGCGCGAACAAACAACATTTAACCCATGTTGAAATAATTAATGAGTATACAAAGCACAATTTGATAGTTGAAGATTTATTTGTTATGATTAGGAATAATAAGCCTAATATCCCAACGCTAAAAAGGCAAGTCCATGCAAGAAAAAATCATTCGTATTTTTTAGTCTTCCGTAAGGTAGGTTAGAGCATACCGTCAAGTAAAGAGTAGATGTCAGTTGTAAAAGGAGCTTGTAGCGGCCATGATACATCAATCAAAGTTTTTATAAGGTATTCCCTATCTTGTGTGGAAACATTGCGTGAACGCGCGCCAGGATGTGGAAGATCGCTGTTTTTTGCAAAAGCAAAACGCCATTGCTCCCCGAAGGCGTATAGGCTAACTGCGACAATATCAAATTCTCCAACAGCAAGGCAAGTTGTATTTACTTTGTGTCCATTGGGTAATCTTATTTCACGGCGGTCACTTGCATCGCATTGGAATTTACCCGTCCATTTGTCATCGCCGATATTTTTAACGGAATTGGTTTGCAGGGATTTTGCTTCAACCCTAAATTCCTTTCCTTTATAACGAAAGGAAATATCTCCTTTGCTTGTTCTGTCATGATCATCATATTTCCTTACATTTTCAATATTTACATGGCCATCAAAGTACGCCCTTGCTTTATATTCGCTAATATACCCAAATAGGAATCCACGCAAAGAAGGATTGTCATTAACAATTTGCGTTAATTCCTCTGCAGTAATTTGCCATTTTTCAAGAATAGTCATCATAAAAACCCCATTAAACTTTTCTTTCATATTACAACAAAAAGAAAGTTTTTTCAGTCGTTTCGTTAAAAGTCAGTAGTTACAGTGATTGGCATAGTTTTGGTTACTCGTATGAAAACGTATTTATTGTAAGTAAAAATCCATTTGCGAAGCAATTTTTGCATGGATTTTCACCTGTTACCGGAACGGAGTGAACAGTAATTGGTTTTGCCGTTTTTAGACGCCACAAAATCAAATGCAATATTAAGGAAAAACTAATAAAATAGGTGTGTTCAAAAGAAAAAAAATGTTGTATAATGATATTACTTATAAAGATGGGGGAGTTTTGGGAAACGGAGGTGATATTTGTGTTGGAGAGGAAGAAAAATACAGGGAATAAGATGCTGCTTCCGGCGGCAGGGCTTATTTTTGCGGCTGTCATGCAGTGCGGGCTTTCGGCAGAGGCAGCGGGATTGCCAGAGGCAACCGTTGGGGACGCTCTAATCCAGCATCAGTCGGTATCGGACAATGGTTTGCCGGACAGCGCTGCATTTATCAACTCGGTATCGGACAATTCGGCTATGACTATGCCGCCTGTAGGGGAAGCGGCTGGGGATACAGGATTTGCGGCTGCAGGGGAAGCGGCTGCGCCAGGAGCGGATGTGGACAGCTCTTTGACGGATGGGGCTGTAGCGGAAGGGGATGCAGGGACGGAAAGCGGCGCAGATGTGGAAGAGGCGCCTGTAGGCGCAGCGCCGGAAGGAGAGGAAACGATTGCGGCGGAAGCGCTGCCGGAAGGAAAGGAAGAGGATGAAATGGCCGTGGCGCAGGAAGTGGACAGCAGCCAGCTCCAGACACTGAATTACAAAACAGGCATTCTGACAGACTGGGAGCAAATCAATGAGGCGCTGCACACCCTTTCGCCGGATGCGCTGACGGATGGAGACGGCGGCGCTTTAGTGCTGCGGCTGCAGAATGTGAGCGGGATTCCGGCGGGAATCAAAGACAGTCTGGCTTCTGACGGTTCCGGTTATGCGAAATATCTTCACTGTAATGTGGGGAGCGGGGCGGCGCTGGTGTTTGGCGGGAATACGGATAACAGCGGTTTCCAGGGCGTCAGCGATGCGTCGGTGACAGTGGACAGTGAAAAGCGCGGCAAGAAGAGCATGGCGGTTACGGTGAAGTTCGCTTCCCATGAAGATATGGGGACGGTGGCCAGTTTACATGTGAATTTGCCGCAATGTTCGAAAGGGACGAAAGTTTCCGTATATGCGGAGACGGTGAGTCTGGATGAAGAGGGGAATGTGGATGTGGGGGAGAATGCCTGCATCGGGACGACGAAGGCGGATGGGAACGGGAATGTGGAAGTGCCTATCCAGTCTACGGCGAATTATATGTTTGTTTATAAGGCGGCCAAAGAGTAAGGGAACTGTGAACAGTAACAGCAGTTGCCCTTTCCCCACTGCCTGACAGATAATATGCTTGACAGGGGGAGCGGGCGGGGATTATAATAACGGCATACGCAAAAGCAAGTTTATGCTTAGGGAATGCATTTAGTTTAGCGGGAAAGACTGTGACGGAGAGAGTAGGCGTTTGCAGAAACCCAAAGCGAGCCGGCGGCGGTGGGAGGCCGGTGGGAGTATGGGACGCCGAAGATCACTTCTGAGTTGCGGGCTGAACTCTTGGCGTTTTATCCGGAGGAGACACTGGCCGATGGGCCGGTGCAGGAATGGCCGGATAGCGGAGGGGAAGTAGGCGCCGACGGGAATCCGCCGTTATCGGATACCATATATCCTGCGTGTTTTGGCATCAAGCGGTGTGTAAGGCGGCAGGCGTATGATGTAACAGGTGGTATGCGGGTGTTTGCCCCCGTCCTTTTACGGACGGGGGCTTTTTTTCTAAGAGTTTATAAGATGTAAAAGGAAAGAAGGCTGCGCTGCCGCTAAGTGATAGGAAGAAAGGATGGATGGAATGTATCAGAAAGTATCGGCCAATCTCAATTTTGTGGAGCGGGAAAAAGAGACGGAAAAGTTTTGGAAGGATCATGACATTTTTAAAAAGAGTATGGAGAACCGTAAAGACGGGCCTACGTATACATTTTATGACGGGCCTCCCACGGCAAACGGAAAGCCTCATATTGGGCATGTGCTGACCCGTGTGATTAAGGATATGATACCAAGGTATCGTACGATGAAAGGGTATATGGTGCCGCGTAAAGCGGGCTGGGACACTCACGGGCTTCCGGTGGAGCTGGAAGTGGAGCAGAAGCTGGGACTGGACGGGAAGGAGCAGATTGAGGAGTATGGCCTGGATCCTTTTATCCGGCAGTGTAAGGAGAGTGTATGGAAGTATAAGGGAATGTGGGAAGATTTCTCCGGTACGGTGGGTTTCTGGGCGGATATGGACAATCCTTATGTGACCTACGATGATAATTTCATTGAGTCGGAATGGTGGGCGTTAAAGCGGATTTGGGACAAAGGTTTGTTGTATAAAGGATTTAAGATTGTGCCGTACTGTCCGCGCTGTGGAACGCCGCTGTCTTCCCATGAGGTGGCGCAGGGGTACAAGGCGGTGAAGGAACGTTCTGCTATCGTGCGGTTTAAAGTCATTGGGGAAGACGCTTATTTTCTCGCATGGACGACCACGCCGTGGACATTGCCTTCCAATACGGCGCTTTGCATGAACCCGGAAGCGGAATATTGCAAGGTAAAGGCGGCGGACGGTTATGTCTATTATATGGCGAAGGCGCTGTTGGATAGTGTGCTTGGGAAGCTGGCAGAGGAAGAAAAACCGGCTTATGAAGTGATGGAGACATATTTGGGGAAAGAACTGGAGAATAAGGAGTATGAACCTTTGTTTGCATGTACCGGGGAGGCGGCTGCCAAACAGGGCAAGCGGGGGCATTTTGTAACCTGCGACAGTTATGTCACTATGTCGGACGGTACGGGAATCGTCCATATAGCGCCTGCATTTGGTGAGGACGACGCCCAGGTGGGCAGGAGGTATGACCTGCCGTTTGTGCAGTTTGTGGACGGCAGAGGGAATATGACGGAGGAAACCCCTTATGCCGGGAAGTTTGTGAAGGACGCGGATTCGGATATATTGAAGGATTTGGACAGGGAAGGGAAATTGTTTGGCGCGCCTAAGTTTGAACATGACTATCCGTTTTGCTGGAGGTGTGATACGCCGCTTATTTATTATGCTAGGGAGTCCTGGTTTATTAAGATGACGGCGGTGCGGGACGAATTGGTTCGGAATAATAAGACGGTAAATTGGATTCCGGAGTCCATTGGGGAAGGAAGGTTTGGGAACTGGCTGGAAAATATCCAGGATTGGGGGGTTTCCAGGAACCGTTATTGGGGAACGCCTTTAAATGTATGGGAGTGTGAAAGCTGCGGCCATCAGGAAGCGGTTGGCTCCAGGGCAGAGCTGGAGAAGCTAAGCGGGAATCCGGCAGCGCAGACGGTGGAGCTGCACAGACCCTACATTGACGAGATAACCGGCATTTGCCCGGAATGCGGCAAAAGCATGAAGAGGGCGCCAGAGGTGATTGACTGTTGGTTTGATTCCGGGGCCATGCCTTTTGCCCAGCATCATTATCCGTTTGAGAATGAGGAGCTTTTTAAACAGCAGTTTCCGGCGCAGTTTATTTCCGAAGCCGTGGACCAGACCAGAGGATGGTTCTACTCCCTGATGGCGGAGTCTACCTTACTGTTTGACTGTGCGCCGTTTGAAAATGTGATTGTCCTTGGCCATGTGCAGGATGAAAACGGGCAGAAGATGAGCAAATCCAAGGGAAATGCAGTCGATCCTTTTGACGCGCTGGCAACTTATGGGGCGGACGCCATCCGTTGGTATTTTACCATTAATTCCGCGCCATGGCTGCCCAACCGTTTCCATGGGAAGGTCGTGATGGAAGGGCAGCGTAAGTTTATGGGCACGTTGTGGAATACGTATGCTTTCTTTGTGCTTTATGCTAATATTGACGGGTTTGACGCCACAAAGCATCGGCTGGAATATGACAGGCTTCCGGTGATGGATAAATGGCTGCTGTCCAGGCTGAATACGCTGGTGGAAGAAGTGGACGGGCATTTTGGGAACTATCGGCTGCCGGAGGCAGCGCGGGCATTGGACAGCTTTGTGGATGAAATGAGCAACTGGTATGTGCGCAGGAGCCGGGAACGGTTCTGGGCAAAAGGGATGGAGCAGGATAAGGTCAACGCTTATATGACTTTGTATACGGCGTTAGTGACGGTATGCAAATGCGCGGCTCCGGTGATTCCGTTTATGACGGAGGATATATACCGCAACCTGGTGTGCGGCATAGACAAAACGGCGCCGGAAAGCATTCATCTGTGCGATTATCCCAAAGCGGAAGCGTCCATGATAAACCGGGAATTGGAAGAGGACATGGAGGAAGTTTTGAAGGTGGTGGTAATGGGGCGCGCCGCAAGGAATGCAGCCAATATCAAAAACCGCCAGCCTATCGGACGGATGTTTGTAAAGGCGCCTCATGCCTTGGACAGTTTTTACCAAGACATTATAAAAGAAGAGCTGAATGTAAAGGAAGTAAGCTTTACGGATGACGTGCGTGATTTTACAAGCTATGCCTTTAAGCCCCAACTGCGCACGGTAGGGCCCAAATATGGAAAACAATTGGGCGGCATCCAAAAGACCCTTGCAGCGCTGGACGGCAATAAGGCAATGGATGAGTTAAATGCAAAGGGGCTGCTGGCGTTTGAAGTAGACGGAACGACGGTGGAACTGGCCAAGGAAGATTTGTTGATTGAGATGAGCCGGAAAGAAGGCTATGTATCGGAAGCGGACAATACCGTAACCGTAGTGTTGGATACCAACCTGTCGGAAGAACTGGTGGAGGAAGGCTTTGTTTATGAAGTAATCAGCAAACTCCAGACTATGCGAAAAGACGCGGGTTATGAGGTTATGGATCATATCCTGGTGGAAATAAACGGCAATGAAAAAATTGCATCCATTGTAGAAAGGAACCGGGAGGTGATAGCAGGGAAAGTGTTGGCAGAGCAGATGACGACCGGTGAGGGGGCTGCGCCTGACGGGGCATGGAGCCGGAAAGAATGGAATGTAAACGGCGAAAAAGTGACGATTGGCATTTGCAAAACAGACAGTGAATGATTGGCGGCAGGGAGTTGGAAGGCTCCCTGCTTTTTTCTGTTTTCAAAAGATTTTTTTTCGCATACTTGTATCTGGAATCGAAAGATGGTATAATAATCAATAAATTTCATCTGTAGCTGCATAGGGTATTTTTGTAGATAAACAGTGAGGAAACCGAACCTTGGCATTAGAATATAGTGTTGTATGAAAGCTGTCGCTAAATAAGGGAGTATGGTATGAAGTTAAGCTTGCTTGTATTTGAGGGAGAAGGAAGCTATGCTTGAAAAAATAAAGAACATGACTGTTCAGAAAAAATTAAAATGCTGTTTTACCCTAATCGTATGTATAGCCAGTGTTTCTGGGATTCTGGGGCTTGTGATGCTGATTCGCAACAATGTGAGTTACAGCAATGCATTAGTGACAAATGGGTTTTCACAAGGCCAAATAGGTATTTTCAGTACATATTTGAACAAGGAACCTGCAATTGTAAGGGAAATGATACTTTTGGATGATTCGGCGGAAATAAGGAAAGCGGTGGAAGAAAAGGAAGCCATCCAAATGGAGACGGATGCCGCTCTGGTAACGATGCTTGCGAACTGCACATCGAAGGAAGAGGAAGAGTATGTACGGATTATTGAGGAAACACTGCCGGAATACCGTGAGATATTTTCTTCCGTGCAGGCGCTTGCCATTGCAAACAGGGATGAAGAAGCGACGGATCTTTTGCTGCAGCAGGGGAAACCTGCACTGAAGAAACTGACTGACGGAGTGGAAGGGTTAATCGCGCTGAATGTGGAAGTAGGGAACGAAGTGGCCGAGAGCCTGACCATTCAGACTTATGCGACTTTAGGCATTATCGTTGCGGTAATATTGCTTGCAGTGCTGGTTTCCATGCGCTTTGCCACATTTGTGGCGAAGCTTTTTTCAGAACCGATTATCAGGATTAAAGATGCTACGATAGAGCTTTCCAGGGGGAATCTGGATATACAGATTGACAGTATGTACCCGGATGAAATCGGTGAGATGACGGATTCCTTTAAAGAATCCATTGGGCTGCTTAGACAGTATGTCATAGAATTAAGGCGGTGCCTGAGTGAAGTTGCGGATGGGAACTTTAATATAGAAGTGGACGAAAGCGTAGATTTCCGTGGTGATTTTGAAGTGTTGGTAACAGCCATAGCTAAAATGACGGATTTATTAAGCACTACAATGGGCCAGATTAATGAGTCGGCAGAGCAGGTGGCGTTAGGAGCGACGCAGATGGCGGAAAGCGCCCAGGCATTGGCGGAGGGCGCGACGGATCAGGCCGCTTCCGTGGAGGAATTGACAGCTACCATCCAAAGCATTACCACCAATGTGGTGGATACGACGGAAAAGGCAAATAAATCCAGCAGCGGCGCAGAGGAGTTTAAGCGGGAAGCGGAAAAGAGCAATGATGATATCAGGCGGCTGAATGAGGCCATGGAAAAAATCAATGAGACTTCAAAGGAAATTGCAAATATTATCGGAGATATTGAAGATATTGCCTCCCAGACCAACCTGCTGTCCCTGAATGCTTCGATAGAGGCGGCGCGGGCAGGGGAAGCCGGGAAAGGCTTTGCCGTTGTGGCAGACCAGATTGGGAAGCTGGCGGCAGACAGCGCAACTTCGGCAGTGAATACAAAACGGCTGATTGAAAACTCCATGAAAGAAATTGAATTTGGAAATGAAATTGTGGAAAAGACCACATCTGCCATTGAAAAAGTCATCAACGGGATTACTATGCTGGCTTCCTCGACAAAGGAGATCAGCGACCTGTCCGATACACAGGCAGATGCTATGAAACAGTTGGAGCTGGGTGTGGAGCAGATCGCAGATGTGATCCAGAACAATTCGGCGTCTGCGGAGCAAACTTCGGCGACAAGCGAAGAACTGTCTGCCCAGTCAGCTAATTTGGAAGAATTAGTAGGACAATTTAAATTAAAAGTTTAACGGCATTACTTTTTATCGCTTATTTACGGTGCATTGCGGGAGTATACAGCAGATATTCGGTATGAAAACGGCTGAAAGAATGAAAGGGGCAGGTTTGAAAAATGGCAAAAGGGCATCCGATTCCGGAAGGGAGGAGGATGCCCTTTTATGCATATGGAAGCCCAAAGGATTGCCGGTAAAGCTGACGCGCGCCCTGTGCGCGGGCGGGGAAAAAGGAATGTTCCCTGCTTGATTTTGCGGAACTTTTGCCTTTTTTATTGCAATTTTCGATGAATAATGTATAATCATGCATAGAAGAGTTTTTTCGAGGAGGAAAAAAGATGGTGAATCAGACAAGCTTGTCTTTTGACAAGGATTTATTTAAGCGGAGTGTTGTGTATAACGTAAAGACTTTATATAGAAAAAGCCTGGACGAGGCGACGCCGCAGCAGATCTTTCAGGCGGTATCCTATGCGATTAAGGATGCCATTGTGGACACATGGATGACGACACAGGCGGAATATGAAAAGCAGGATCCGAAGATGGTTTACTATCTGTCCATGGAGTTTTTGATGGGACGCGCCCTGGGGAACAATATTATTAACCTGCAGGCGTACAAACCAGTGAAGGACGCCCTGGATGAATTGGGGCTTGATCTGAATGTGATAGAGGACCAGGAGCCGGATCCGGCGCTGGGAAACGGCGGCCTTGGAAGGCTTGCCGCATGTTTCCTGGATTCCCTGGCCACGCTTGGTTATTGCGCGTATGGCTGCGGCATCCGTTACCGTTATGGGATGTTTAAGCAGCAAATTCGTGACGGGTACCAGATTGAAGTGCCGGACAACTGGCTGGAAAACGGGAATCCGTTTGAACTGCGCAGGCCGGAATACGCCAAAGAGGTGAAATTTGGCGGCTATGTCAATGTATATGTAGACCAAAACGGCAGGAGCAATTTCCGCCAGGAGGGTTACCAGAGCGTGCATGCCATCCCTTATGACCTTCCGATTGTAGGCTATGGCAATGGCATTGTGAATACGCTGCGTATTTGGGATGCGCAGCCGGTGGAATGCTTTAAGCTGGATTCTTTTGATAAAGGGGATTATCAAAAGGCAGTGGAACAGGAGAATCTGGCAAGGAATATTGTGGAGGTGCTTTATCCTAACGATAACCACTATGCGGGCAAGGAGCTGCGTTTAAAGCAGCAGTATTTCTTTATTTCCGCATCGGTGCAGGCGGCGGTGGACAAATATATGCGCAAGCATAAGGATATCCGTAAGTTTTACGAGAAGGTGACGTTCCAGCTTAACGACACCCATCCTACCGTAGCCATTGCGGAATTGATGCGTATTTTAATGGACGAGCATTACCTGACATGGGATGAGGCATGGACAGTGACCACAAAGACCTGCGCTTACACCAACCATACCATTATGGCGGAAGCGTTGGAGAAATGGCCGATTGAACTGTTCTCCAGGCTGCTTCCAAGAATTTACCAGATTATAGAGGAAATTAACCGTCGCTTTGTTATGCGGATTGAACAGATGTATCCGGGCAATCATGAAAAAGTGCGCAAAATGGCGATTATTTACGATGGACAGGTGAAGATGGCCCATCTTGCCATTGCATCGGGCTATTCCGTGAACGGCGTGGCAAGGCTGCATACGGAAATCCTTAAGAACCAGGAATTGAAGGATTTCTACGAGATGATGCCGGAGAAGTTCAACAATAAGACAAACGGGATTACACAGAGGCGTTTCCTGCTGCACGGCAATCCGCTGTTGGCAGACTGGGTGACTTCTTATGTGGGCAGCGATTGGGTAACGGATTTGCCAAAGATTCATAAGCTGAAAATTTATGCGTCGGATGAAAAGGCGCAGCAGGAATTTATCAATATTAAATATAAAAATAAAGTGCGTCTGGCGAAATACATTGAGGAACACAACGGCATTAGGGTAGACCCGCGTTCCATTTTCGATGTGCAGGTAAAGAGGCTGCATGAGTATAAGAGGCAGCTTTTGAACATCCTTCATATTATGCACTTATACAATGAGCTGAAGGAACACCCGGATATGGAATTCTATCCAAGGACATTTATCTTTGGCGCAAAGGCCGCGGCAGGCTACCGCAATGCCAAGCTGACCATTAAGCTGATAACTGCGGTAGGGGATGTGGTGAACAATGATCCGTCCATCAAAGGGAAGATTAAAGTGGTGTTTATCGAAGATTACCGTGTATCCAATGCGGAAATGATTTTTGCTGCGGCGGATGTGTCGGAGCAGATTTCCACAGCCAGCAAGGAAGCGTCAGGGACAGGCAATATGAAATTTATGTTAAACGGCGCTTTGACTCTTGGCACCATGGACGGGGCCAATGTGGAAATTGTGGAAGAAGTAGGGGCGGAACATGCCTTTATCTTTGGCCTGAGTTCCGATGAAGTAATCCGTTATGAGAATTTTGGCGGTTATGACCCGATGGAAGTTTTCAATAACAATGCCAATATCCGTAAGGTGCTGATGCAGTTGATAAACGGGACTTATTCCAGGAACGACCCGGATTTGTTCCGGCCATTGTACAATTCATTGTTAAATACGCTTTCCACGTCTAAAGCGGATACGTATTTTATCCTAAAGGATTTTGACGCTTACGCGCAGGCGCAAAAGAAGGTGGAAGCGGCATACCGGAATGAGAAAGAATGGGCAAGGAGCGCAATTTTAAATATTGCATGTTCCGGCAAGTTCTCCTCCGACCGGACAATTCAGGAATATGTGGATGACATCTGGCATTTGGACAAGGTCGTGTTGCCGCCAAAGAAAAATGAGCCAAAGGTGACAATGGCAGGGGTAAAATAGAGGGGATAAGAAACGGTAAGGATATAGAAGGAACTTAAAGCTTGGTGCTGCAGCGCCAAGCTTTTTCTATGTACACGGACGTGAAAAGGGAATATCGGCAAAGGCTGGCCATGTCCGGCGCGCAAGTGGGGAGAGGGCCGTTACCGCATCCATGGAATAAACTGCCCGGGGCGCCGTGGGAACGTTTGCCTGAGCGTGTTTGAAAATTGCTTTCTGGCAGATGTAGGTTAGAATTTGTGGGAGATTTGTGCCAAAGGAAGGGCGCATGTTTAAAGTTGTATTTTGCAGGAGGCAATGGTATATTAAAAGTAGACATAAATTCGGGAGATTTGGGAAAGGAAGGAGTGGTTGTATGTTGAAGGAGAGAAAGATGCCACAGAAACCGGAGGATGTCGAGCTGAAGGAACGGCTGGCGGCGGCAAGGCGGCGCTTGGCAGGACAGCAGATGCAGATTAAGGAGCGCAAACTTCCAGTGTTGGCACTGATGGAAGGATGGGGGACGGCCGGGAAAGGGAGCATTATCGGCCAGGTGATACGCAATATTGACCCGCGCTTTTTTCAGGTGATATCCTTGGAGGTTGCGAGCCAGGAGGATTTGCGCAAGCCATTCTTAAGCCGTTATTTTACAAAAATTCCGGAAGCGGGGAAGTTTGTATTTCTGGATTCAGGCTGGATGGAGGAGATTACCATGCTGCGCCTCCAAAAGGGATTGGAGGGGAAGGCGTACGAGGAAAAGCTGGAAAGCATCCGCCGTTTTGAAAGGCAGTTGACGGATAACGGGTATCTGGTGGTGAAATTCTTTTTCCAGATAGGGGAGAAGGAGCAGAGGAAGCGGATTGAGAGCCTGCAGAAGGACATTGATACCAGGTGGAGGGTCAGTGACAGTGATTTGTGGCAGAATAAACATTATGAGAAGTGCCTGGAGGTATATGCTCACTATCTGGAAATGACCAATTCGCCGTCTGCGCCCTGGTACATTGTGGACGCCAAGACGAGAAAATGGGCGGAACTGCAGGTGTTGGAAACATTGACTGAGGGGATAGACATTGCGCTGCAGAACCATGCGCCGGCGACGCCTTTGCTGCAGAATGTCTTTCCGCTGGCCAAAATGCCGAAACTGTCAGAAATTGCGCTGGATGCAAGGATTTCGGAACGTGAGTATAAAGAGGAATTGGACAGACTGCAGGAGCATCTTGGGGAATTGCATAACCGGCTGTACCGCAAGCAGGTCCCGGTGGTCATAGCTTATGAGGGATGGGACGCGGCTGGAAAGGGCGGCAATATCAAGCGGATTACGGAGGCTCTGGATCCCAGGGGCTACCAGGTGCATCCCATTGCCAGCCCACAGCCCTATGAGAAGGCAAGGCATTATTTATGGAGGTTTTGGAGCAGGCTGCCAAAGACGGGGCATATCGCTATTTTTGACAGAAGCTGGTATGGGCGGGTGATGGTGGAACGGCTGGAGGGATTTTGCAGTGAAAATGATTGGAAGCGGGCATACAATGAAATCAATGAGTTTGAAAAGGAGCTGGCCGACTGGGGGGCAGTGGTGATTAAATTTTGGGTGCAGATTGACAAGGACACCCAACTGCAGCGTTTTGAACTGCGGCAGAATACGCCGGAGAAGCGGTGGAAGATTACCGATGAGGATTGGAGAAACCGGGAGAAGTGGGACGCCTATGAGGTGGCGGTCAATGAAATGATACAAAAGACCAGCACGGCATATGCGCCTTGGCACATCCTGGAATCGGTGGATAAAAGGTATGCGCGGATAAAAGCGCTGCGCATTGTAATTGAGGAAATTGAAAAGGCGGTTATGTGACAGGCGCATAGCCCACTATGCGCCCTTCCTTTGGCGTAAATCTTCCACCAATTGTGACGCGCATCTGCCAGAAAACAATTTTCAAACACGCTTTGAGAAGAAAAGATATGTGGGAAGTGGCTTGCAAACCAATACCGCTTGCTTTATAATGAGAATGTTTGTGAATGTGGAAGTGGGCGAAAATGCTTTTAGTAAGAGGGGGATACATGCAGCGGATACGGATTTGGAATAAGAAAATTAGGAGGAACGGTATGATACAGTTATCGGAAGGCGGCGCATACCTGGTAAACGGGACGGAGATTATCCCGGACGGCAGGCAGGCGCAGGCTGAAATAAAGAGTAAAACAGGGAAAGAAATAAGCAGGGAAGAGGCGGCGAAGCAGACGATTGCCTATGGTATTCTAAATGAACACAACACTTCCGGCAATATGGAAAAACTTAAGATTAAATTTGATAAACTGACATCCCATGACATTACGTTCGTTGGCATTATACAGACGGCGCGGGCATCAGGGCTGGAGAAGTTTCCGGTGCCTTATGTACTGACAAACTGTCACAACTCTTTGTGCGCAGTGGGAGGCACAATTAATGAAGACGATCATATGTTTGGATTAACTTGCGCGAAAAAATACGGCGGTGTGTATGTGCCTCCTCACCAGGCGGTGATTCACCAGTATGCCAGGGAGATGCTGGCAGGGGGTGGGAAAATGATCCTTGGTTCCGATTCCCATACCCGGTACGGAGCCCTTGGCACAATGGCAATGGGGGAAGGCGGACCGGAACTGGTGAAGCAATTGTTAAACCAGACTTACGATGTCAATATGCCGGGAGTGGTAGGCGTATATCTGATTGGAGAGCCAGTAAAAGGGGTAGGCCCTCAGGATGTGGCGCTGGCGATTATCGGCGCTGTGTTCGGAAACGGATATGTGAAAAATAAAGTTATGGAGTTTGTGGGGCCGGGCGTGGCTTCGCTGAGTGCGGATTTCCGGATTGGCATTGATGTAATGACCACAGAGACGACATGCCTGTCATCTATTTGGAGAACGGATGGGGAAATTGCATCGTTTTATGAGATACATGGAAGGAAAGAGGAGTATCGGGAATTAAATCCGGGGGAAGTGGCGTACTATGACGGCATGGTTACGGTAGACCTGGGCAAAATCCGTCCGATGATAGCTATGCCGTTCCACCCAAGCAATACGTATACTATCGAGGAACTGAATGCGAATCTGGAGGATATCCTGGAGGATGTGGAAAAACGGGCGGCAGTCAGCCTGGACGGGGCAGTGGACTTTACCTTGAAGGATAAGGTGAGGGACGGTAGATTTTATGTGGATCAGGGGATTATTGCAGGCTGCGCAGGGGGCGGATTTGAAAATATCTGTGCGGCGGCGGATATTCTGAAAGGTTCTTATATTGGTTCGGAAGGGTTTACTTTAAGCATTTACCCTGCTTCTATGCCAATTTATATGGAATTAATCAAAAATGGCTGCGCAGCGACATTGATGGAAACGGGAGCGGTGCTAAAAACGGCATTCTGCGGGCCGTGCTTTGGCGCAGGCGACACGCCGGCAAACCGTGCGTTCAGCATCCGTCATTCCACAAGGAATTTCCCCAACAGGGAAGGCTCCAAACTGCAGAGCGGCCAAATTTCTTCCGTAGCCCTTATGGATGCCCGTTCCATTGCGGCAACCAGTGCCAATCAGGGAGTGTTGACTCCGGCTACGGAGTTTGACGGAACCATTGGGAAATACAAATACCATTTCGATTCCAATATTTACGCCAACCGGGTATTTGATTCCAAAGGGAAGGCAGACCCTGCAGTGGAAATACAATTTGGCCCCAATATCAAAGACTGGCCCAAGATGTGCGCCCTGCCGGAAAATCTGGTGCTGCAGGTAGTGGCTCAAATCCATGATCCGGTGACGACGACAGATGAGCTGATTCCTTCCGGGGAAACCTCTTCCTACCGCTCCAATCCGTTGGGGCTGGCGGAATTTACGCTTTCCAGAAAGGAGCCGGCTTATGTAGGCCGTGCGAAAGAGGTGCAAAAGGCGCAGGCGGCGGTAATGGAAGGAAAATGCCCGGTGGAGGCAAAACCGGAATTGAAACCGGTAATGGATGTGATACAAAAGGAGTACCCGGAAGTTGGAAAAGGAAATATAGGCTTTGGCTCTACGATTTATGCCGTAAAGCCGGGGGATGGGTCGGCCAGGGAACAGGCGGCTTCCTGTCAGAAAGTATTGGGCGGCTGGGCGAATATTGCCAGTGAGTATGCGACGAAGCGGTACCGTTCCAACCTAATCAATTGGGGTATGCTGCCGTTCCTGTTCCAGGGGAAGGATACAGAGCTGCCGTTTCAGAACCTGGATTATATTTTCCTGCCTGATGTGAAGAAAGCGGTGGAAGAAAAGGCAGACAGCATCAAGGCTTATGTAGTGCGGGAAAATGGGATGGAAGCGTTTGAAATGACTTTGGGGGAACTGACGGAGGAAGAAAGGCAAATTATTTTAAAAGGGTGTCTGATTAATTATAACAGAGTTTCTTGACGGATGGAGTCTGTGAAGGCTTGCCTAAGAGCAGTTTCGGGGAAATAGGCAGGAGAGAGTTTAAGAGAGGTTTCCGAGAAGTGGGCAGGGAGAGCCTAAGAGCGTTTCAGGGAAGTAGGCAAGAGCAAGCGGCAGGAGCAGGAAGCGGAAATCAGAGTTATAAGGAGAAGGCGAGCAGGAAGGGAAGGAAGAAAGCGGATAGGATGGGAAAAGGTTATATGGGACATTGCAAAAAGCGTGGATTGGCAGTGGTTATGTTTTTTAACGTTCTTGTTTGGGGGTGTGTCTCTGGCATGGGCTGTGGGGACAGCGGAGGCGGTTTGGAAAGCGGCGGCCAGGGGAGCGGCGGCTGGAACCATGGCAGTGTGCAGACAGCGGCATTGCAGGAAACAGAGGCGGAATTGGAAACAAAAGTGAAAGGGGAAAACAGGGAGGAAAGCGGCGCACGGACATGGATGGAAACTAACTGGAGAAACGCCGTGGAAACCGGAACCGGGCATTCCATGGAAGCCTTAGAGAAAGTGGAGACGGTGATTTTGGACGAGGAAGTCTGTGCGTATCCGCTAACGGAAGGGAAGGCGCCGGATATTACAGACAAGCAGACGCAGAAGGCGGAAAGCGGGAAGGTTCCGGACTTTACGGGCAAGCAGACGCAGAAGGCGGAAAGCGGGAACGTTCTGTACATTGCAGCCGAGCAGATACAGACGCAGGGCAGTATAGATAAACAGACGCAGGAACCGGGCGGTTTGGAGGAGCAGAAGCGGCAGGCGGAATGGGAAGCGCTGAAAGCGGCGTTTACGGACATGGAGACGGTGGAAGTATATGCCACAACCAATGTGAAAGTGCGTATGGCGCCTTCTACGGAGGCAGAGGTTTACACAGTGGTGAAAAGGGGCGCTGTCTTGCGGAAGAATGGGGAAAGCGGCGGTTGGAGCCGGGTGCTGTTGGAGGATGGGACGTATTATATTAAGTCGGATTATATAAAGGAAAAGAAAAAACCGACAGAAGGCAGCCACAAAATCGCCATTGACGCCGGGCACCAAAGCAAGGCGAACACGGGAAAAGAAGCCATCGGGCCTGGCGCCAGTGAAACAAAGATGAAAGTGACTGGCGGGACGCGGGGAACTACGACCGGATTGTACGAGTATGAGCTTACTTTGATGGTTTCGCAGAAACTGCGGACGGAATTGGAAAACAGGGGATACGAGGTCTATATGGTGCGGGAGGGGCATGAGGTGGACATCAGCAACTCTGAACGCGCCCAAATGGCCTATGATTCCGGGGCGGAGATTTTTGTTCGGATTCATGCCAACGGCTCGGAAAACAGCAGCGCCAATGGGGCAATGACAATTTGCCAGACGCCGCAAAATCCATATGTGGCGGATTTATATGCCGACAGCCAGCGGTTGTCCACCCTTGTGTTGGACAGCCTGGCAGCCAGTACGGGATGCAAACGCGAACGGGTATGGGAAACGGACACTATGAGCGGCATTAACTGGAGCCAACTTCCGGTAACGATAGTGGAAATGGGATATATGACAAACCCGGAGGAGGATAGGAAAATGGCGCAGGACGATTACCAGCAGTTGATTGCCATTGGCATTGCGGACGGTATTGATGCGTATTTTACACAATGATGGTTTGGACAGGGCGGGCCTGAAATAAGGGACAGCCCTGTTTTTTTACAGAATTATCCTTAAGTTATCTAAGACGGATTCCGATATATAACATACAGGGGCAGGCGTCTTGGCCAGACGCCGGGTTTCTGGATTACATATCGTTTAACCATGGATGGTGTTTAGGAATACGGCGGAGCTGTATGATAGACGCCATCTTTTTTGTTCCAAGCCGTGGAAGGCAGCAGGCAGGATGCCGCTGGCCCATGGCATTGCAGAATTTGGCAGAAGGGCGTTCAGGGCTTTTGCGCGGAGGATGCGGTGTACTCATGAGGATGGGCCGGACAAAACGGTGGATGGTGGAAAGGAGATTATATGCGTATCAGCGCTTCGGACATAAAAATGGAATCAGCCAGGAGTTACCATGCTTATATGGAAAGCAGCACAAGTACGGTAGTGATGGTTGGAACGAAAGGGCTTTTATCTGATTCGCAAAAAGATGGGGATATGGAAAACAATATCCTTGTCGGCGAGGAATTAAAGCAGAAGAACGACGGGGAGTCTTCCTTTGAAGAGAAGATGAAAAACCTGAAAGAGAAGCTGGATGAGATGAGTTCCAATTCAAAGTTGGGAAGGCTGAAAAAAATAAAGGAAAAGAGAGATTCGCTCAGTACGGTGCGGGAGAGCTGCCTCCAGTATCTGATTAAGATTTTTTGGGGCGAGCAGGATAAGTGGAGTCCCATCCCTTATGACGCGCTGCAGCCGGTAACGGGGCAGAAACTGCTGGAAACCGTATACTGTCAGACGGAAACTTATTTTGAGGAAAGCGAACAAACGTCTTTTCATGCATCGGGAATGGTGCAGACGGCAGACGGGCGGCAGATACCGCTCCAGCTCAATGTAGGGATGAGCAGAAGTTTTTCCGCTTATTACCAGGAGAACTTTGCGTTTGTGCAGGAACGGATGCGGGATCCTTTGGTGATTAACTTGGACGGGAATGTGGCAAAGCTTTCAGACCAGACGTTTTTCTTTGACCTGGACGGAGATGGAGAGAAAGAGGAAATCTCCAGGCTGGAAAAAGGCAGCGGCTATCTTGCTTTGGACAAAAACGGGGACGGCGTAATTAATGACGGCTCTGAGCTGTTTGGCACAAAGTCAGGGGATGGCTTCCGCGATTTGGCGGCATACGATTCGGACGGGAATGGCTGGATTGATGAAAACGATGAGATTTGGGAGAAGCTTTTGATTTGGACCAGGGATGAAGACGGGAAAGAAATATGCTACAAACTGTCAGAAAAGGGCGTGGGAGCTATCTACACCGGAAATGTGAACACGGATTTTTCCCTTAATGGGGCAGACAATGCAGCCAACGGACGCATCCGCCGGACAGGGCTTTTTCTGTATGAGAATGGAATGGCAGGCACGGTTCAGCATGTGGATGTGGCGGAGCGCGAAAACGGTGTGGGGCATTTTGAGGCAGCGCGTTGATTTGCATGCGCTTTCATCTAAGCAACCTTAAAATTCGCTTGTCTAAAGTTCCGGCGGCTGCATAGGTTCAAAGAGTGGGCCGCATCACTCCATATATGATGTGTAAAGCCAAAGGCAGTGGAAAAGGATTGGGCGAATGACAGGGGAAAGGCAGGAGCCAAAGGGGAGGATTGAAATAATAACAAAATAGTATAAATAACAGGTATAGAAGCAGGACATTGCCACATACAATAGTGTGGGGGTGCTGCATGGGAAAAAAAGAAATCATACAAAACGTCTTAAAGAATAGAAGAGTCGTATCCAAACCCGATTACCGGGATTTTGGTGCGATTCTTTTGTTTATTTTGCTGGTTCCGTATATTGTGTCCTTTTTCTTTGGCAATGCAGGAGCAAAGGGGGGAGAGGGGGAAGAAAAGGACAGCGTAGAAGCGCAGTCTGAAATGTTTCCGGATGATATGAAAAAAACGGAGTATATTGTATACAATAAAACGGCTGCCGGGACGGAGAAAATACCGTTGGAAACATATTTGGTAAGCTGGCTGCCTTCTACCATTGACATGGGGTATGAAATGGAGGCGTTAAAGGCGCAGGCCATTGTGCTGCGCACGGAATTAATGAAGATGGCGCAAGGGGAGGGGAAGGGCATCTATGTAGAAGGCGCGGCGGTAAAAACAGGGGCGCAAGACTATGAAAGAAGCAAAGAAGCGGTAGGCGGCACCAGGGGGATGTTTTTAAAATATGAGGGAGAAATCATTACGGCCCCCTATTTTGCGGTAAGCGCGGGAGCTACGAGAAATGGGAATGAGGCATTGGGCAGTGAAGGGTATGCGTATTTAAAGTCCGTTATGTGCCAGCGGGATTTTACGGCAGAGGACTATGCAGGGGGCATAAGGATGGGGAAGCATACGTTTTGGAAGCGTCTTGGGGAATATATGGAGGGGATGGAGTTTGAAGAAGGGAAAAAAGCGCAAGACCAGCTTATCTTTAGCAGGGACAGGGCCGGATATGTGACAGAAGTGTCACTAAATGGGAAAAGCCTGTCGGGGGAAGTGTTCCGGGAAATCTTTTCCTTGAATTCCTCTTGTTTTGAAGTGGAGGAAAGAGGGGAGACAATCGTAATAAAAACGAAAGGAGTGGGCCATGGGCTAGGGTTCTGCCAGTATGCGGCAAACGAAGCCGCCAAAAGAGGCAGCGACTACATAGATCTTTTAAATTATTTCTTCTCTGACGCCGTTATAGAAAAAAACGGGGAATCCGGATAAATGTTGAATAAAGAAATGCAAACAGGCAAAACTATCGGTGAGGAATAAAAAGGGAAGCCTGATAAAAAAAGGATAAGGTCTGAAAGGTGGCCGTGTTTACACAAGGGCGGAACTGGAATGGAGGAAATGGAAATGAGAAGAAGGAGAAGGGACGGGGCCAGGAAAGAGAAGATGATTATGGCCCTCTCATCGGTATTTGTGCTGGCTGCATTAACAGCGACAGGGTTATTTATCAGAGAAAGGAACGAGGACAAGAGCGACGGTTATGTGGTGGACTTCAGTTCGCTGGAAAACAACGGGGACGGGACGGCGCAGAATGAGGCCAGGAGCCTGGAGGAAATGGCAGAGGCCAAATTGGACGGGAATCAGCAGGGGATAGAGGACAACGCAGTGACTTCAGACGACCTGGATTATGACCCTTATTTCCAGGAAACGGATTCCCTGAGCGTGGAAAATACGGACGGCGAAGGGAATGGGACAAACCCGGACGCAGCGAAACCGGACAGCGAAACCGACGGTGATAAGAAAGCGCAGGCCGGAAAGGACAAGGGGAAAGAAAGTGATAAGGACAAAGAAAAGAATGAAACCGGAAGCGAAGGGATGATAGACGGCGCCAAGGACACCGCAGACAGCGGGGAAGAGGAAAGCGTGCTGGAGGAAGTGGCGGCCATGGAGGAAATGGAAGATACGATGGCCATAGCCACTTCCACCTCCATCCAGCCGGCGCTGACTTTTAGCGACGGGGATACGCTGGCATGGCCGATTGTAGGCAATGTGCTGATTAACTACAGTATGGACAAGACAGTCTATTTTCCTACCTTGGAGCAGTATAAATATAATCCGGCCATTATTATTGCGGCGGTAGAGGGGGAGACGGTTACGGCCGCGGCCAACGGAAAAGTCAGGAGCATTAGGAAAGACCCGGAATTGGGAAATGTCATCGTCATGGAATTGGGCAATGGATATGAACTGACTTATGGGCAGATTAAGGACATTACCGTATCGGAAGGAGGTTTTGTCAACCGGGGCGAAATTATCGGCAATGTGGCCGCTCCTACCAAATATTATACGGTGGAAGGATGCAATGTGTATTTTAAGCTGACAAAGGATGGGGCTCCCATAAACCCTATGTCGAAACTGAATTAAATCCAGGATGTCTTTTTGGACAGGCATTCTAAGGTTTTTGATATGGTTTGACGTGGAATAATAGGAAAGCGACAAATTTTGGACAGACAGAACATTGGCCCTGCGGCATTTGTTGCCTGTGCCGGCTGGTTTATGGAGAATCATCCCATGGCCCGGCCGCATGGACAGAATCTGCCGCAGGGCTGAATAACATTTTATGAAGAGGCAATCAGGGAAGCAAAGGAAGTCTATGGAACAAAGCGGGGAGAAAGAGTGGCGGGAAATAGCGGCGGAAAAATGTCCGGGAGAAAGAGAGGCGAAGCGCGGCATGGAAAAATATATCATACATGGTAAGGTCATAACTATGGCAGAGCAGGCAAGCGGCATAAAAGGGTTTTATGAGGACGGTTATGTACACATCGCGGATGGGAAAATCGCAGGGGTTGGGGATATGAGGGATTGGAAAGAACTTGTCCAAGTAAGCGACCGGGCCGAGGTGATGGATGTGGGCGGCAGGACGGTGATGCCGGGGCTTATTGAGGCGCATTGTCATATGGGGATTACCGAGGAGAAAAAGGGTATGGAAGGGGATGACTGCAATGAGAATGTGGATCCGGTAACGCCGTATTTGCGCGCCATAGACGCCATTAACCCGATGGACGCCGCCTTTGACGATGCGGTACGGGCAGGGATAACTTCGGCTATGATTGGGCCAGGGAGCGCCAATGTGGTAGGTGGGCAGTTCGCTTTTATTAAGACAAAAGGAAGAAGGATAGACGATTTGGCGGTTTTGGCTCCCGCTGCTATGAAAATTGCATTTGGGGAAAATCCAAAGGTAAATTATTCCGGGCAGGGGAAAATGCCCGCTACCAGAATGGCGATAGCGGGGCTGCTGCGGGAAGAGTTGTTTTTGGCGAAGCAGTATTGGGAAAAGAAGAAGCAGGCGAAGCGGGAAGCGGGGACGCAGGCATTGGAGGGCATTCCCGATTTTGAGGAGGATTTCCGGTATGAGTGCTGGATTCCGGTATTTGAGAAGAAAATTCCTTTAAAGGCGCATGTACACCGGGTAGATGATATCTTTACAGCGATACGCATTGCAAAGGAATTTGGTCTGAATATGACGCTGGATCATTGCAGCGAAGGGCATTTGGTAGCGGAAGAACTGGCAAAAGAAGGCTTTCCGGCCATTGTTGGGCCGGACTTGTCCAGCCGGAGCAAAATCGAGGTGCAGAATGTGGCTTTCAAAACAGCGGGGATACTGCACGCGGCAGGGGTAAAAGTGGCAGTTACCACAGACCATCCGGTTTCCTTGATCCAGTCGCTGCCGATTTGCGCCGGATTTTGCGTAAAGTCCGGCATGGATATGGAGGCGGCGCTGCGGGCGATTACGATTCATGCGGCACAGATCTGCAATGTGGCAGACCGGGTGGGCAGCTTAGAAATCGGGAAGGATGCGGACATCGCGGTGTTTGACGGGAACCCGTTGGAAGTCTCTTCGGAAACGTTCTGCACATGGATTGATGGGGAAGTGGCGTTTCGGCAGGAAGAAGGGGGAAAGGAACAGGGAGCGTCCATAAGAAAAAGGGAACAGGAAGCGCAGGCAGGAAAAAAGGGGAAAGGATGAGCTGACGGTAAGAAAGAGAGAGGAAGCGTCAATGGGAGGATGAGGAAGGGAAACGCAATAAGTAGAAGGGGAGAGGAAGCGTGGGCAATGCGTAGGGGAAAGGAAGGGGCAGCGAGAAAGGGAAGGAGTCGGCAGGAAGGGGAAAAACGCTGACAGGGAGAAGGAAAGAGGAAAGGGGATGGAGGCGGGAGGCATGGGAACGGAGAAACGGCGCATTGCAGGGGAAAGCAGGAAGAAAAGCAGGGCCGCAGTGCAGGTAGGAAAAACAGTGGTGAAAAATATGCCTTCCGGTTAGGAAGGCTATTTTTGGATGGAATGCAATTGATTTTAGCGGAAGAATATAATAAGATAGGATTAGTTGCTGTCTGGCAGGCGTGGGAGGAGAGAGGGCATTTGAGAGAGGGGACAGTGCAAAGCTTGGCATTAAAAGGGCAGGAAAGAGGGTAGGGAGGATATAGCTTTGCAGATAGTTGGCGCTGTTGGCGGGCAGGTGCATATTTTAACTATAACAGGCAGTTTTTTATTTTACATAGAAGAAAGAGAAACATAAGTTGGTGGCAGAGCGGGTTTCTGAGGATTGGCAGAGCAGGGCGCTGCGGAATGGTTAAGGGAATAGCCTGAGAACAGGCTATAGGAACGGGAGAGAAAACATTGAAAATGCTGTAATAGAAAGCAGAACATAGAAAACAGGGAGGGACGCAATATGAAAGTAGTGATTTTAGCCGGGGGGATTAGCACGGAGAGGGATGTGTCATTAAGTACCGGGAGGATGATTTATGAGGCTGTGAAAAAAAATGGACACCAGGCAGTGATGTTAGATGTGTACTTGGGATATACAGGGGAAAATGTGGAAACAATTTTTGACAGGGAAGAGGACTGGGCAAGGGAAGTTGGCATGGTAGGGGAAGAGAAACCGGATATCGGGAAGGTAAAGGCCATGCGGGAGGACGGAGGAAAAAGCTTTTTCGGGCCGGAAGCGCTCCGGATTTGCCAGATGGCAGATGTGGTGTTCCTGGCTTTGCATGGTGAAAATGGGGAAGACGGCAGAATACAGGCTTGTTTTGATTTAATGGGGATACGGTATACCGGGACGGACTATGTCAGTTCGGCGCTTTGCATGGATAAGGGGCTGGCTAAGGAGTTGTTTGATTATCATGGGATACCGACTCCCAAGGGGATAAGGCTTGGGAAAGGGGAGCCGGATCCCAGGTCTGTCCCATTTCCCTGTATAGTCAAATCATGCTGCGGTGGCTCCAGCGTAGGAGTGTGTATCGCTCATGATGAGGAAGAATATGGACTTGCGCTGCAGGAAGGTTTCCGTTATGATAAAGAGGTTATTATTGAACAATATATAAAGGGCAGGGAATTCTCCGTAGGGGTTTTGGACGGGAAGGCGCTGCCAGTAATAGAAATTGCCCCCTTGAATGGGTTTTACAACTATAAAAATAAGTACCAGGCAGGCAGTACGGTAGAGACTTGCCCGGCGCAGCTTCCGGACTGGAAGACGAGGGAAATGCAGCATTTGGCAGAGCAGGCGTTCCGTGTGCTGCGCCTTAAAAATTATGCCAGGATGGATTTTATGATGAGTGAGGAAGGGGAAATATTCTGCCTGGAGGCCAATACGCTGCCGGGGATGACTCCAACTTCGCTTTTGCCGCAGGAGGCGAAAGCTGCCGGCATCCGTTTTGAAGAATTGTGTGAGCGGATTCTGCAGTCTGCCGTGGGTGCAGGCTATAAGGGGCCGTCGGAGGGTTAGGAACCTGTGGAAAGGAGAAGGGATGGGGATGAAGAATCTTACATTAAGGAATATAGCGATGGCTTGCGGCGGAACGTTGCGCTTTGGCGGCAAACCGGAAGGGGAAACGGCAAGCGGTAAGGAAGTGGAAGGGGTTGTGCTGGATTCCCGGCAGGTAAAGGAGGGATGCCTTTTTATAGCGACGAAGGGCAGGCAGGCGGATGGCCATGCTTTTATTCCGCAGGTTTTGCAGAAAGGGGCGGCTGGCGTAGTCTGTGAGAAACTGCCCAAAGACTGGAAAGAGGGGGGGAATTTTATTCTGGTGGAAGACTCTTTCCAGGCGCTAAAGGATATTGCCGCGTTTTACCGGGAACAGTTGGAGATAAAAGTGGTGGGAATTACCGGGAGTGTGGGGAAAACCAGCACAAAGGAATTTATTGCCTGTGTGTTGGCAAAAAAGTGTCAGGTATTGAAAACAGAGGGGAATTTTAACAATGAGATAGGGCTGCCGCTGACCATTTTAAAAATCAGGGACTGCCATGAGGTGGCTGTAGTGGAAATGGGAATCAGTGATTTTGGGGAAATGCGCCGTTTGAGCCGGATTGCCAAGCCTGATATTTGCGTATTGACCAATATCGGGCAATGCCATTTGGAAAACCTGAAGTCCCGGCAGGGTATTTTAAAGGCAAAAACGGAAATTTTTGATTTTATGCAAAAGGACGGCATGGTCTGCCTGAATGGGGACGATGACATGCTGGCGACAGTGACGCAAGTTAAGGGGCGTAAACCGCTGACGTTTGGCCGGAAGGAAACGAATGGGGTGTATGCAGACAGAGTGGAGAATAAGGGACTGTTTGGCAGCAGCGTAAGAATACACGTTGGAGAATTGGAGTTTTGGGCAGATATTCCGCTGCCAGGGGAGCATATGGTGTACAATGCGCTGGCGGCGGCCTGTGTGGGGAACCTGTTTGGAATAGGGGAAGAGGGGATTCGACAGGGGATTGCCAGTGTGGAGCCGGTAGGGGGCAGGAGCCATATCATCCGCCTTACGGACAGGGTAGTGATTGATGACTGTTATAATGCCAATCCGGTTTCCATGTGTGCGGCCCTTGATCTTCTTGGTACGGCGTTTACAAGGAAAGCGGCTGTCCTTGGAGACATGTTTGAGTTGGGCGAAGGAGAGAAGGAAATGCATGGCAGGGTAGGCGCCTATGCGGTGGAAAAAGGAGTGGATGTGTTGGTCTGCATAGGGAGTTTGTCCAAATCCATGTACGAGGAAGCGGGGAAGACGGCGCAAAGGCTGGGCATTTCGGAAGGAAACCTGTACTATTTCCCGGAAAAAAAGGATTTCCTTGGAAGATGGCAGGAGATTTTGCAAAAAGGGGATACCGTGCTGGTCAAAGCGTCCCATGGGATGGCGTTTGAAGAGATTGTGAAAAGGATAGCGGAACATTGAGCGGATATGGAAGGAAGATTTTGCGGGACAGACAGATTTTATAAAAGATGCGGTAAGCCAAAGGGGAAGGAAGGGACAGGAATACAGAATGGGAAAGAAGCGGAACAAAACAGGGGAGAAAGCGAATATTTTTGAGACAGTCCGAACGCAGGGAGTGGAAATCTATCTGTTTCTGATGCTTTGCGTATATCCTTTGTTTATGGGGAAGGGGTATGGAGAGCTGATTTACAGGAAGTGGGCCTTGTTTTTGTACGCCACTATGGCTTTTGTGGCAGTCAGCGCAGTGACCGGATGCGCGGCAGCGGCAGTAGGGAGGAGAACGCTGCACGGGCAGGGGAAAGGCGGGAGGTTTTGGGAGCGTTGGATTCTTACGGACTGGTTTGTCCTGGGCTATATGGTCTGCGCCTTGATTTCTTATGTGGGCGCGGTGGAGCATGAAGCGGGTTTTTGGGGAGTGGAGACATGGTATTTGGGGCTGGCTTCACAATTATTGTTCGGGGGAATTTATTTCGGCGTTTCCAGGGGATATGCGGAGTTAAAATATTTAGAGTATCTGGCGGCGGCTGTGTTAATGGCGGTGAATGGGATTATTGTGCTGCAGCGGTTTGGCGTGGATGTGGCCAACCTTTATGCAGGATATGGTTCTGAGGTGAAGCAGCTTTTTGTCACAACGCAGGGACAGGTCACTTGGACATCCAGCTATACCAGTATTGTGCTGGTGGCAGGCATGGGGATGTACTATTTATCGCAAGAAAAGCGGGAGAAGCTTTTTTTGGGGATTTGCATTGGATTTGGTTTTGGCGCGGGAATGCTGATTAACTGTGACAGCGGTATGCTGGCGGTAGCGGCGGCGCTGATGGTGATGGCGTGGCAGGCCATCGGGCATAAGGACAGGCTGCTTGCCCTGGCGGAAATTGTGATGGCCGCGTTGGCGGCAGTGGCTATAGTGGGCATTTTGGAGCGTTGCCTGGAAGAGAGGATGGTTCCTATTGACGCTGTGTATTTGAAGGTGGCGCAGAGCTGGCTGGTATATGCGCTGTTAGCGGCAGTGGCCGTTTTTTACCTGTTTGTGAAAAAGGGAAGCGTCCCCTGGGCGGAAAAGGGGCGCATGGTGCGGGCGTTAAAGGGCATTTATGTGGCGCTTGTCTGTTTGGGGATTGCTGGTATGGCGGCATTGTTTATCCTGCATGGGAAAGGGTATTTTGCCGGAGGGCCTACCGGGACGTATTTCCGTTTTGATAAGGAATGGGGGAAGGGACGGGGATTTATATGGCGTGTGGGCGCAGCGGTGTTTGCGGATTATAATATATGGCGAAAGCTGTTTGGCTGCGGCCCGGATAACTTTATGGCCTATTCCTATGGCCTGATGGGGGAGGAAATGCGGAATTTCTGGCCTGCTTTGACTATAACCAATGTACATAATGAGTGGTTTAACGGAGTCCTGAATTATGGAATCGTGGGCGGGGCCGCATATTTGGGTATATTTGTGACGGCGGCATACCGGCTGCTGCGGTCTGCATTAGAAAAGGAAGAGGCGGTTATGTTTGGCGCCGGGCTGGCGGTTGTGGGTTATATGGCGCATAATCTGCTCTGTTATCAACAGATTATTGGGACGCCGCTCATTTTCCTTCTGATGGGGATTGGCGTGGCGAAGGTCAGAAAAAAAGAGACGGTTAAAAAAGAAGAATAAAACGGAAAAGAAGATATTCCGGAATGCTCTTGCAAGGCATCCTGGAATATCTTCTTTTCCGTTTTATTTTGTCATTATTTCCTGCTTATACAGCGTCTTTGTTTTTAAAATAAGTTTCCTGGATAACCTGCTGCACATGGGCGCCCACAAATTTCCGCTCGGCTTTGGGCAAGTCTTTGATGTAAATTGGTTTGCAGTATTCCAGGATAACATGCGCCCGGCGGATTTTCGGAAGGTGGTCTTCGAAAATGGCCGCAGAGTTGTTTAAGCACATAGGCACGATGGGACAGCCGGATTTCTCCGCAATCTTGAAGCTTCCTTCGTGGAACGGCAGGAAGGTATCAGGGACTTTGTTGCGTGTGCCTTCCGGGAAGATGCAGATGGATATTCCGGATTTTACTTTATCAATGGCTGTCAGTATAGTCTTTAACCCTTCTTTGAGGTCGTCCCGGTTCAAAAACAGGCAATGGAGGTTTTTCATCCAGTTGACCAGAAGGGGATAACGCAGCATTTCTTTTTTGGCAATATAGCCGGTGGGCCTTGGCACCCTGGTATAGGTCAGCAGGATGTCAAAATAACTGCGGTGGTTCCCAACATACAGTACCGCCGTATCTTTTGGCACATTTTCTTCCCCAATGACAGTCAGGGAGACGCCGCAGAACCAGAGGCAGACGCGGAACGCCCAGTTGACGATGGCAAGGGAACTTCTGTTTTTCAAATCCATATTAAATTTTCCAAGGATCCATTCCACAATCAGCAGAGGGATGCTGAGGACAAGGAATAAAATAACAAAGAGTGCAACACATAAAAAACGTATCATAAGCTGATGTCCTTTCCGGAGATTTGTTTTCGGCATGGAAACCGTATCTGGAGCAAATATGCCCTCTTTTGATTATAATAAAAAAAAGCCGGGAATGCTACTATAACCTCCGGGAAAATGGGGGAAATTTATACAAGGTGGGGGATAAGGCGCACAAAGGGGAGAAGCGGTTGAAAAAAGGGGTGGTTCATGATAAGATTTTCCATAAAGCTTTTTATGACAAAGAACGATATAAGGCGGTGGTTGGGTTGATTTATGTTTATACTTATAAGCAGGGGGGAAGAGGACTGGATTTTTGAGAACGATTGGTATTTTAACTTATATACAAGCAAAGGCATTTGCATATGAATGGCCAAGGTATAATTGGACAGTATAGCAAATAAAATAGGTAGAAAAGGAAAAGGATGCAGCGCAATGGGGAAAAGGTATCTTTGGCTTGGGATGGTTGCGGCGTTTATTTTTTTCTGCCTGGCAGGATGCAAAGCGGAAGAGAAAGAGGGGAATGGAAAAATCAAGGATTTGGAATTTACGGTGCTGGGAGAGGAAAATGTGCCGGAGGAACTGAAGCAGGTGATTGAGGAGAAGAAGGGGAAGGAATTTAAAATTACGTATCAGGATGGGGATTTTTTGTATATATGCGTAGGGTATGGGAAGCAGGAGACGGGAGGGTACAGCATTACGGTAAATGATTTGTACTTGACGGCCAACGCCATTTACGTAGATACGAATCTGATTGGCCCGGAACCGGAGAACCGGGAACTGTATCATGCGCAGGAGACGGAGGGGGCTTCTTATCCTTATATTGTGGTAAAAATGCAATATTTGGATAAAGCGGTGGTTTTCGATTGATGTTGCGAAGCGGATAGGATATACTGGAAAAAAGGCTGTGAGCGTTATGTGGCCCCTGGCGTTGTTTCGGATGTATGGAAGGGCGCCGGGGGCGGCTGTGGGAAAAGGTTCCCGGTGCGTTGCAGTTATTGGAAAGAGAATGGAGGGCAGGATATGTTGCTGATTCGGTCAGGCTATGTGATTGATCCTGGAAGCGGGATGGAGGGAGTCAGGGATATTTTAGTGGATGGAGGGAAGATCCTGCGGATAGAGGACAGGATTTCGGAAAAGGAATGGGAGGGTACAAAGGGGGACAAGCTTAGGGTTATTGATGCAAAAGGGAAGGTGGTAGCCCCGGGGCTGGTGGATGTGCATGTGCATTTCCGGGATCCGGGGTTTACGTATAAGGAGGATATTTTCAGCGGCGCGAAGGCGGCGGCGAAGGGCGGTTTCACCACGGTGGTTTTGATGGCGAATACAAAGCCGTGTGTGGATGAGCCGGATACGCTGCGGGCGATATTGGAAAAAGGGGAGCGGACAGGGATTCATGTGAAGAGCTGCGCGAATATAACAAAGGGGATGAAAGGGGAAGAACTGACGGATATGGATGCGCTTGGTAAAGCAGGGGCAGTGGGATTTACGGACGATGGCATTCCGTTACGAAAGGAGGATGTGGTGAGAGCGGCAATGGCAGAAGCGGCCAGATTAGGTATGCCTTTAAGTTTTCATGAGGAAAATCCTGCGTTTATTGAAAACAATGGAGTGAACAAAGGGAAAGCGTCGGCGTATTTGGGGATTGGCGGTTCGGACAGGCAGGCGGAGATTACCATGGTGGAACGCGACCTGGCGCTGGCGGAGGGGACTGGGGCGGATATTTCCATACAGCATATCAGCACAAGAGAAGCGGTGGAACGCATACGGCAGGCCAGGAAAGCCAATCCGCATATTCATGCGGAGGCGACGCCACATCACTTTACGTTGACGGAGGATGCGGTAATGGAATATGGGACGTTGGCGAAGATGAACCCGCCGTTACGGGAGGAGGAGGACAGGCTGGCCATTATTCAAGGGCTGCAGGACGGGACGGTGGATTTGATAGCCACAGACCATGCGCCTCACAGCAGGGAGGAAAAGAACCGCTCTTTCACAGAGGCGCCCAGTGGAATTATCGGGCTGGAAACCGCATTGGCCTTGGGAATTAGAGAACTGGTGGAGAAGGGGTATCTGACGATGGCGCAGCTTCTTCGCTGCATGGCATGGAATCCGGCCAGGTTTTACCGGTTAGACGCTGGATATCTGGCAGAAGGGGGACCGGCGGATTTGGTGGTGTTTGACCGGGAAGAAAAATGGGTGGCGGACAGTTTTGAGTCCAAATCGGACAATTCACCTTTTCTTGGGATGGAATTGCCCGGGGCAGTGTATTATACAGTCTGCGATGGAAAAGTCGTTTATCAGAAGGAGAGGTAGTGAAAAGAAGGCTGTTGTGCCGGATGGAAAGGAATGGAAGATGATGGGACAGAAGAAAAAAACAAAGGCCAAAGTGGTCTGTCAGGCAGAAATTGCGGATGGTATCTTTGATATGTGGATGGAGACGGAGCTGGCGCAGACTGCCAGAGCCGGGCAGTTTCTTTGCATTTATCCCCAAAACGGCAAAACGCTGCTGCCCAGGCCAATCAGCATATGCGAAGCCGACAAGGAGCAGGGACGGTTGCGCATTGTATACCGTGTGGCCGGGCAGGGGACTGCGGAATTTTCCCGGTATCATGTGAACCGGACAGTGGATTTGCTTGGGAACCTGGGGAATGGCTTTCCGTTGGAGGCGGCGGCAGGAAAAAAGGTTTTCCTGATAGGAGGGGGTATTGGAATTCCACCCATGCTGCAGTTGGCTAAGGAGCTGGCGCAGGAGGGGGAAGCGGCAAATGTGTCGGTGATAGCGGGCTACAGGGACTGTCGGCTTTTCTTAAAAGAGGATTTGGAAAGGTATGCCAAGGTATATGTCGCCACGGAGGACGGCAGCGCAGGGACAAAAGGCACTGTGCTGGACGCTATAGCGGAAAACGGGCTGGAGGCGGACGCAGTAATGGCCTGCGGCCCGATGCCTATGCTGAGGGCTGTCAAACGGTATGCCAAGGAGAAGGGCATAGAGGCGTATATTTCACTGGAGGAGCGCATGGCCTGCGGGGTAGGGGCCTGCCTTGGATGCGTGTGTAAAACCGTAGGGAAGGATGCCCATTCCCATGTACACAATGCCCGAATCTGTACGGACGGGCCGGTGTTTTTGGCGGAGGATGTGGATATATAGGACGCAGGACAGGGCAGAGAACGCCTGAAACGGAATGGGATATAGCGCTGGAGCGTGTCTGAAAATTGCTTTCTGGCAAATGTGCATGATAATTTGTGGGAGGTTTGTGCCAAAAGAAGGGCGCATAGCCGGCTACGCAATCTGAATTTGGCGCAAATATCACGTAAAGCGGGGCGTGCATTGTCAGGAATGGATTTTCAAACACGCTCCAGGAATAGAAAGGAAAAAGATGAATACCAAAGTAAGCATAGCGGGTGTGGAATTTAAGAATCCGGTGATGACGGCATCGGGGACATTTGGCTCAGGGATGGAGTATTCGGAATTTGTGGATTTGAACCGTCTGGGGGCGGTTGTGACAAAGGGGGTGGCCAATGTGCCATGGGAGGGGAACCCTACGCCAAGGGTGGCGGAGACTTATGGCGGTATGCTCAATGCCATTGGTCTGCAGAATCCGGGCATAGATGTGCTGCTGGAAAGGGATCTTCCATTTCTGGAGCAATATGATACGCGGGTAATCGTGAATGTTTGCGGCAAGACTGTGGGGGATTATCTGGAAACCGTGGAACGGCTGGGGGATACGAAGGCAGATATGCTTGAGATTAATGTGTCCTGTCCGAATGTGAAAGAGGGGGCGATTGCTTTTGGCCAGAAAGCGGACAGCCTGTATGAAATAACGGCAGCGGTGAAGAAAAAGGCGAAGCAGCCTATTATTATGAAACTCAGCCCTAATGTGACGGACATAACGGAAATGGCGCGGGCGGCGGAGGCGGCCGGGGCGGATGCGCTGTCCATGATTAATACGCTGACAGGGATGAAGATAGACGTGCATAAGCGGAAGTTTGTGCTGGCGAATCGGACGGGAGGGCTTTCCGGCCCGGCAGTGAAGCCAGTGGCCGTGCGTATGGTGTACCAGACAGCCCAGGCAGTAAAGATTCCCATTATAGGCATGGGAGGCATTGCGAATGCAGAGGACGCGCTGGAATTCCTGTTGGCCGGAGCTACGGCAGTGGCAGTGGGCGCTATGAATTTCGTCAATCCTTATACTACAGTGGAGGTGGTGGAAGGATTGGAAGAATATATGGAAAGATATGGGGTGGAAGATATTCGCTCCCTGATTGGCGGAGTGGAAGAAGTGAAATAGGAGGGGAAAGTGGCATAAACCCTCCGGGCCGTTCATACAATAACTATAAGTACAAGGAATGGTAATGGATGGCGCGGAGGTGTTTTCGTGGAGTTAGTGAAAAAAAATATACATATGGATCAAATCAAGGGCCAGGCGGCAACGCAGATTACGCTGGAGGATGATGTGAATATCCCGGATGCCAAACCGGATGCGGGGAAGCTGATTTATGACAGGGGCAGCGTAACGCTGGAGGATGTGAAGGTAACGCAGGATCATGTGACGGTAAAGGGAAGGATGCAGTTTTTGGTGATGTATCTGACGGAAGGGGAGCATCCTACGCCAGCCTGTCTGGAGGGAAGCCTTCCCTTTGAGGAACAGCTTTACGCAGAGGGTGTGCAGAGCGGGGACAGCGTGAATGTCAAATGGAATCTGGAAGATTTGACGGTGGGGATGATTAATTCAAGGAAACTGAGCGTACAGACGCTGATTTCCCTGCGGATTACGGCGGAAATGATGTACGACGAGGAAACGGCGGTGGATCTTTACCATGAGGAGCCGGTGGAGTACCGCAGGAAACCGCTGCGCATTGCGCAAATGGCAGTGAAGAAGAGGGATATATTCCGTATTAAGGAAGAACTGGAGCTGCCTCAGAATTATCCCAATGTATTCCAGATTATCTGGCAGGGGATAGAGCCTACCAATGTGGAATTCCGGGCGCAGGACGGGAAACTGTCCATCCAGGGGGAGTTGAATGTATTTTTCCTGTATGAGCCGGAGGCTTCGGCGGAAGGAGAGGAGCAGACGGTAAAAAGTTATGAAACGACGGTTCCGTTTGCCGGGACGGTGGACTGCAGCGGCTGTGAAGACGGGATGGCAGTGGATATTGATTATGTGCTTGGGCATAAGGAAGTGGAAATACGGCCGGATTTCGATGGGGAACAGCGGGTGTTTGCCATGGAGTTAGTGATGGATTTGGACATTGCCTTGTTTGAAGAAGAGCGGCTGGATATCCTGTCGGGCGTATACGGTGTGGTAAAAGAAGTGGAGGCAGTCAGCAAACAGGCGCAGTTTCGGGGGATTTTTGCGAGGCCGTCGGGGAAAATAAAGGTGGCGGAACATCTTAAAACCGGGGAGTCGGATGTGCCTATGGTGCAGCTTCTGCACAGCGAAGCGCAGATACAGATTGGAAATGAGGAGATTGTGGAAAACGGGCTCCATATCCAAGGGACGTTGAATGTGCAATGTTTGTATCTAAGCAGCGATGAGAGGGCGCCTTATGGGTCGGTAAAGGGGCAGATTCCATTTAGTTATGTGCTGGAAGCGCCGGACATTAACAGCAACTGCACCTATAAGATACAGACAGGGCTGGAACAACTGGCGGCGGCGATGCTGGACAGCTCTGAACTGGATATCAAGGCAGTGATGGATTTCCGTGCTATTGTATTTGAACAGCGTAAAGAGGACATTGTAACGGACATTGTGGTTTCTGAGCTGGATATGGAGAAACTAAGCGGGCTGCCGGGCATTGTGATTTATATTGCCAAAGAGGGGGATAGCCTGTGGGATGTGGGAAAACGTTATTATGTGCCGATTTCCCAGATTAAGGAAACCAATGATATGACGACGGATGAGATTCGGCCGGGAGATAAGCTGCTTATAGTGAAAGGGTTGGGAGCTTAGGGTTAGGCGGAGGGAGCTTAATAGGAGCAGAGTGCAAAATGCAGGGCCGGCGATTCTGCGCAAAGAGAAGGCAGGGCAGCATGATGGCTGGAGACAGTGCGTCATGCTGTTGTTTTATGGGAAATGTATATGGGAGAGCGTTAAGCCTATGGCCGTCTGATGGTTGGGACGGTGCATAGGCTTTTGGCTGTTTAGAAAAGCGGAAGCGGACAGAGACTAAATATAAAAAATTTGTAAGACGCTTCCCTTTTCCATGCATATCGTATTATAATGGAAAGATAAAGGGTATCAGGAACTGATTTATGAGGGAGTGGTAAGTTATCGTTTTCTAAGTGTAGCCGGTTTCCAGCGTGGGAAGGGCTCTGACTGACATAGGGCTATTGCCGGGCAGGAATGGGAGTTTCATTTTGCAGCGATTGTGCCGGAGGCGGAAAAGTTCCGGCCGCGGAGTGCGGCGGTTGGAGTTTTTCAGAAGCTTGGCGCAGACAGGAAGGGGAAGCTCCGTTTCCGTGCAGGCATGTGTTAGCATGGGGAAACATAACGGTCAGAAAGATGGAGGCGGGAATATGGAAAGAGAGTTGTTCTTTCATATACTCGGAATAGAGGAAACGAAAGAAGAGGGAGAGATTCGCAAGGCTTACAGGGAGAAGCTAAAGGGGACGAACCCGGAGGATAATCCAGAGGGGTTTAAACGGCTGCGGCTGGCTTATGAGGGGGCTATGAAGTTTGCCGGGGAAGCGCAAAAGGGGAATGGAAGGGCGGCAGCAGGAGAGGTGGGCCTGTGGATAGGGAAGGTGGACAGGCTTTACCATGACTTAATGGAGTGCCAGAAGGCGGAGGCTTGGGAAAAGCTGTTGGCAGATCCTGTCTGTGAGGGGTTGGACACTTCACTGGAGGCAAGGGACTGCCTGTTGGAATTTCTGATGGGGCACTGGTATTTGCCGCACCGGATATGGCTTTTGATAGACGGTGTTTTCCGGATTCGTGCGGAGTTGGAATCGTTAAGCGTCAGATTCCCTTTGGATTTCCTGAAACTGCTCCGGTATTATATGGAAAAGGAGGATTTTTTGCCCTATGCTTTTTTCCGTTACAGACTAGAGGAGAAGGAAGGCGCGGACAGGGATGCTTATATCGCCGCTTATCTGGAGGTGAAGCAGCAGATGGACATGGGCAGGACGGACGGGCTGCTGCAAAAGCTGGAGGATTTGGCGGCTTACCATGTGTATCATCCATATGAGGACGTGGAGCGGATGCGGATATGGGCAAAGTTTGGAAGGATAGAAGAAAGCAGAGGGCTGCTTAGGAAGCTTTGCCGGGAATATCCGGGGGAAGCTTATATTGGGATACATGCCGGAAACCTGTTGTGGAGCCAGGGGGAGAAAGAGCAGGCATACCAGTGTTGGAAGGCTGTATTGGAGAAAGAGCCGGAATCCTATGGCGCGAAGTATGGAGTCGTGCGGCGCTTGGTGGAAAGCGGGGAATACGGGCCTGCCAGGGAAATGATATTGCAGTTGCTGGAAGAAGAGCCATATAACGAGGAACTGGGCAGATGGCTGCACCAGGCGAATGAGGCGTTAATTAGGGAAATACGGGCGAAGATGGCCGTAGAAGGCATGGGACGGGCGCAGGACGGACTGGTTGGGATGGCTGTAGGAAGCTTGGAAAGCGGTCTGCTGTTAGAGGAGAGCGGGCAGGAGCCAAGAGAAGCCAGGTTGTTGTCAGAGGAAAGCGGGCAGGAGCGAAAGGAAGGCGGCCTGTTGTTTGAGGAAAGCGGGCGGCTGCCAGAGTCTTCCGGGCAGGCGCCAGGTGAGGCGGATTGGCCGGAGGGACGCAAAAAGCAGATGTTCCGGCTTGCGTGGTGTCTGTTCCAGAACGGATATCAGGAAGAACTGGAGGCATTGCTGGAAGGGATGCCGGAAGCATGGAAAATGACAGGGGAATATTGCAATTTATCCGGAAAGTATTTACACTATAGAGGGCGGTATGAGGAGGCGATTCCATATTTGCAGAAGTGGCTGGAAGAGTTATTGGCCAGCCGGGGCGGGCCGGAGGAAAGCGGCAGGAAATATCTTTCCAGTACGGGCAAGGCATATTTTAATTTGGGGAGCTGTTATGCGCAGCTTGGCAGGATAGAGGAGGCGGGACGCTATATCCGCAAGGCGGCTGCATCAGAAAGCGGAAACGGGAAAAAAGAATATCTTCAATATTATGCCTCCATTTTGGTAAAAAAAGCGGCGTATCAAGAAGCGATTGAAGTATGCAACGGGATACTCCGGGACGATGACGGATGTTTTCCGGCCTATCTGATTCGTCAGGAAGCCTGTTACGAATTGGGCCGGGCGCAGGAGGTGGTGGATGATTACCACCGGGCAGTGGGGATTTATGCAGGATTTTACCAGCCTTATTTGTTGGCGGCGGAAGTGTTTTTGGACTATGGACAGTATGAGGATGCGATGGAAGTGCTGAAACAGGCCGGTTTGAGCCAGGTAAAATTTACGGCTAAAATGAAGCTTTGTGAAATCCGGTTGTTAAGGGGGATGGCGAAAAACGGGAGCGACAGGGAAGCCATAAGGAAAAGGCTGGACGCTCTGCAGGCGGAATGGAAAGTGGAGGCCAGTGATTTGGAGGATCAGTCGGAGCTGGAATTTGAGCAGGGGCTGCTTTGGTGGGATGACGGGAAGCTGCGGGAAGCGCTGGTCTGCATTGAACGGGCGATGCACCAGAACCCGGGGCGGCTGCAGTACCGGATGGCCTGCCGGGAATTACGCTGGGAGATGCACAAATTTGAGAAGGCGCCTCACAAATATAAGGCTGTGGAGGCGGACTATGAAGGTTGTGCAGGCTATTATTACAGACGGGGAATGCATTACAGGGAGCGGGGGAATATAAAGGCGAAGATTCAGGACTAAGAGTTTGTGGCAGCAGGGTAGGGACTGTGCATAACTGCACAAGTATAGATGAAAGACAGGGAAAGGAATCCGGCGAAAGCCGGACAGGGAGGTTGTATATGATAATTGGCATAGACTTGGGTACAACGAATAGCCTTGCGGCTTATTTTACGGAGGAAGGGCCGCAGATTATCCCGAACCGTTTAGGGAAGAGGCTGACGCCGTCCGTGGTCAGCGTAGATGAGGAAGGACAGGTTTACGTCGGGGATTTGGCAATCGAAAGAGGGCTGCTTTATCCGGAAAGCACGGCAGCGGTATTTAAAAGGGATATGGGAAGCCAGAGGAAATATACACTGCTGCATAAGACTTTTACGGCGGAGGAATTGTCTTCTTTTGTGCTGCGCGCTTTGAAGGAGGATGCGGAGCATTATCTGGGGGAGGAAGTGACGGAGGCGGTTATCAGCGTTCCTGCCTATTTTAACGATGCCAGAAGACGCGCCACGAAGCGGGCCGGAGAGCTGGCAGGGTTTAAGGTGGAGCGGATTATCAGTGAGCCTACGGCTGCGGCCATTGCTTATGGATTATACCAAAATAAAGAACATGCCCGGTTCCTTGTCTTTGATTTGGGCGGCGGGACTTTTGATGTGTCTATTTTGGAGCTGTATGAGACGATTCTGGAAGTGCGGGCTGTGGCCGGGGATAATTTTCTGGGCGGAGAGGATTTTACCGCTGTTTTGGAAAATATGTTTTATGAGAAATTTCCGCAGTTTGACCCGCTTTCCTTAAGTGAAAAGACAAGGCGGCATATCCATAAACAGGCGGAGTTGTGTAAATTTGGCTTTTCGCAGGGCAAGGCTTCCAAGATGCACTGCAAGATTGGCGAGGAGGAATTCACCCTGGAGGTGGGGCTGGCCGATTACGAAGAAGCCTGCGAGGAGTTGTTTGATAAAATACGCCAGCCGGTGAAGCGCAGTCTGTCGGACGCCCATATCCGTCTGTCTGATATAGATAAGGTGGTGTTAGTGGGCGGAGCGACGAAGAGTCCGGTAGTCAGGCGGTTTGTGAGCCGTTTGTTCCGGATGCTGCCGGATACAAACATCAACCCGGATGAGGCGGTTGCATTGGGAACGGCTGTCCAGGGCGCTATGAAGGAGCGCAGGGACGCTATTAAGGAAGTGATTCTGACCGATGTATGTCCTTTTACGTTGGGTACGGAAGTGGTGCGGGAATGGGAAAAAGGATATTTTGAGAACGGAGTCTTTTGCCCGATTATAGACCGGAATACAGTGATTCCGGCCAGCAGGACGGAACGGCTGTATACGGTCAGGGACAGCCAGGATAAGATACGGGTGAAAGTTTTGCAGGGGGAAAGCCGTTTTGCCAACAACAACTTATTGTTAGGAGAGCTGGTGATTGACATACCTGCCGGAAAAGCCGGAGAAGAGGCGGTGGATGTGACTTATACTTATGACATCAATTCGATTCTGGAAGTGGAAGTGAAGGTAGTGTCCACACAGAAACTGGTAAAGGAAGTGTTTGTGGGCAGGGATGTGGATATGACAGAAGAGGAAATCAAAGAGCGTCTGGATACTTTGTCCTATCTGAAAATCCATCCCAGGGACAGGGAGGAAAATAAGTACCTTTTGCTCCGCGGGGAAAGGATTTATGAGGAAAGCCTGGGGGAACGCCGTATGGTGGTGGAAGCCGCCCTGCATAAATATGAGCAGGCGTTGAATACGTATGACGCAGGGGAAATTGATAGGGCGAAAGAGGAATTTAAGAAAGTGTTGGAGGAGTTGGATGAGTTCTGAAGGAACCCTTAAAAAAGCGTCTGGCGTTAGCCAGGCGCTTTTTTCCGCTTTTCGCAATAAGGATTCTTTTGGATACGGTTATTCCATGTCCATATTCATATCTGTTTCTACTTTTTTGCCAGCCTGCTCTGCCAGTTTGTCGAATTTTTCCATAACTGCGTCATAGGTCTGCTGGCTAAGATCCGGCAGTTTGCTGCCCCAAACGCCAGTGGCCTGCTTAAAGCCTTTTTCAAAAGCGGAACGCATTTTTTCAATCTTATCCGGGTCGCCGCCTGTCAATGCGGTCGCAAAATCAACAATACGGGTGGAAGTCTGGTCTGCGCCCCAGTATCCGTCTTCTGCAATGTCTTTTTGCGCCTGCGCTTTGGTTGCCGGATCCACGGTGAAATCGCCCCCTGCAAGGAAGCTCCAAATACTGTCTGCCTGTCCCAGCGTCTTCCCCTGTTTGGAAATCATCTGTTCAACCAGGCTCTTCAACTGGGAAGTGCGCGCCTCGGCGTCTGCTTTCATCTTGTTGACTAAAGCAGTGTTTGGCTTATAAGTTTTCTTGGCTGCGTCGGCTGTTTCGCCTGTGGTGTTTTTGGAAGGCTCATAGACAACGCCGCTGGTATTTTCTTTTTTGTCATCGGTGGTTGCCGTTTCCGCCTTTTCTGCCGTTTTCGCAGAAGTTGTGTTATATGTGCCGTATAAATCGGCGGTACTGTTTGTGCCTGTAAGTCCGTTTACGCCCATTGCTAACCCTCCTTGGAATGAATGTGTAAGCTTGTTTGCTGGTTACTTATTTATGAGGAAAATATCCCCATCTTTATTTTATATATCGGCAGGGACGGGGGAAAGGATAAGAGGAGGGAGAAAAAATGTTGGAGGGCGAAGGCGGATGTGCAGGAAAATGTTTTGTATGTGTCATAGGCGGCTGTATTGCATTCTTTTTTTCATTTGTTATAATGAAACGGTCTGAATGGAATTTGGTAAATTAAGGCGTTGTGCAGGAATTTCCTGCGGAAAGGGAATAATGGCATTGACGAACTATTTTGGAGTGTATATAATGAAATACAATCTATGTATACAAAATGCAAGAGAGGTACAATATGGATGCAGATAATGGGAATGTGTTGATAGAGAGGGGAAATGCTTTGGCTGGCAAAGGGGAAGTTTCGTCTGTAGCGGGGAGCGTTTTGGCTGGGCGGAAGGAGGCTTTGGCTGATAAGGGGAGCGCGTTGGCCGGACGGAAGGAGGCTTTGGCTGATGAGGGAAGAGCCTTGGCCGGACGGAAGGAGGCTTTGGCTGATGAGGGGAGCGCTTTGGCTGACGGTGGGAAGGCTCTCACAAGGAAAGCATATGCAAAGATAAATCTGGGGCTGGATGTGGTGCGGCGCCGGGAGGACGGATATCATGAGGTGAAGATGGTGATGCAGACCGTTGGCCTGTATGATGTGCTGAAGTTTCAAAAGGCAAAAGAGGGTATTTTTGTGGTTACGGATAGGGAAGAGCTGCCTGGGGATGAGAGCAACCTGGTTTATAAGGCGGCGAAGCTGGTGTCGGAGGCTTATGGGCTTCAGGAGGGGCTCCGGGTGGAGCTGTGTAAACGGATTCCTATGGCGGCAGGGATGGCCGGAGGGAGTACGGATGCGGCGGCGGTTTTCCACGGGATGAATGAGTTGTTTGGGCTGGGAATGGCAGAAGAGCAGATGTGCGGGCTGGCGGTGAAAATCGGCGCGGATGTGCCTTATTGCATACAGGGCGGGACGGTATTGGCGGAGGGTATCGGGGAAAAGCTGACCAGGCTGCCTGATGCGCCGGAATGTTTTTTGCTGCTTGCCAAACCGGATTTGGATGTGTCCAGCAGGCATGTCTATGAACATCTCCATGCGGACAGGCTGGAGGCCCACCCCGATATTGACGGTATGTGCCAGGCGGTAAAAGCCGGGAGCTTGGCAGGGATTACAGAGCGCATGGGGAATGTGCTTGAGACGGTTACGGCAAAAGAGTATCCGGTAGTCGGAGAAATCAAGGAGTTTATGAGGCGAAACGGCGCAAGCAATGCATTGATGAGCGGCAGCGGGCCTACGGTGTTTGGGATATATGAGGAAGAAGCGGCTGCAAAAAAGGCAATGCGTTTATTGGAAGCGGAAGGGCTGGCAAAGGAATTGTTCGTTACAACTTTTGTAAACCGGGCAATGGTGGAACAGGGATAGCGGTTTTGAGGCAATGGGGAAGGAATGGTGAGGGAAGGGTTGGAAGTGAATCGGGAGGAATTTTTACCGCTGCGGGATGTGGTTTTTAAGAAACTGCGTAAGGCGATACTGACTGGAGAACTGAAGCCTGGGGAACGTCTGATGGAGATTCATCTGGCCAATCGGCTGGGGGTAAGTCGGACGCCGATTCGGGAGGCAATCCGGAAACTGGAACTGGAGGGGCTTGTTACGATGCTCCCCAGACGCGGGGCAGAGGTGGCGCAGATTACGGAGAAAAGTTTGAAAGATGTGCTGGAGGTGCGCCGGGCTTTGGATGCTTTGTGCGCGGAACTGGCCTGCAGACGGATTACGCAGGAGGAAGAGAGGCAGCTTGCCGCCGCCTGCAAGGAATTTGAGCAGGCGACAGCGACAAGGGACGCTACGGTGATTGCGAAAGCGGATGTGGCGCTGCATGATATTATTGTGGCGGCGACCGGAAACCAGCGGCTGGTGCAGTTGGTAAATAACCTGGCAGAACAGATGTACCGTTACCGTTTTGAGTATATAAAGGACGAAAGTCAGCATGAAAGGCTGATGGAAGAGCATAGAATGATTTATGAGAGCATCCGTAAAAAGGACAGCGCGGCAGCGGCGGAGGCGGCGAAAATGCATATTGACAATCAGGAGAAATCTATTATGAAGCAAATCCGTTTGGACAGCGCACAGTAGCAGGGCGGTATAAAGCGGCGAAAATTGGCAATACTTTTCCTATCATAACATGGTAAAATAATTGCGTTGGTGATAGGAGAGGCCAGATGAAAAGATTATGGGAAACAGGGTTGCTATTGTTTGCGGTTGCGGGATTCTGGGGGATGGTATATCCTGACTTGTGTTTTGTTTCAGATGTATGCCGGGTGAAAGAAGTGCAGATGGACGCCGGCGGGCTGGCGGCGCCTGGAGACAGTGAAAGCATGTCCGGCGAAAAGATGGCGGCGCAAACCTTGGAAACGCCGACGGATGCAAAAGCGCCTGTGGAAACCGGGAAGGGAACGGCTGACGAAAAAGAGCTTGTGGAAACCGGGAAGGGGACGGCTGGCAAAAAAGAGCCTGTGCAGGCCGGGAGCGGGACAACTGGCGCGAAGGCGTTTGTGGAAACCGGGAAAGGGACGGCTGACGCAAAGGCGTTTGTGGAAACCGGAAAATCGCCAACTGACGAAAAAGAGCCTGTGCAGGCCGGGAGTGGGACGGCTGATGCAAAGAGCAGTGCGTCAACCGGGGAAGGGGGATTTGGCAAAAAGACGGCTGTGGAAGTGGGAGAAGAGGCATCTGGCGCAAAGGGCTTTGTGGAAGAGGAAGAAAGGGTATCTGAGGGAAAGACGGCTGTGGAAGGGGAAGGAACGATTGGGGAAAGGAAGTCTGTAGAAGCTTTGGAAAGGACGGCCGGGGGAAAGGAAGGCGGAAGCGGTAAGCAGGAAGGAATGGGGCAGGGATATGGAGCCGGGAATTATGAGCCGGATATATATACCCGTATTTGTGAAGCGGAACCGGGGCAGATTAGGGTGAAAGTGAAACTGCTGGAGTTTTTTTAAGAGCGCAGGATTATATTTTAAAGGAAAGAAAGCAAGGGAAGCGGCGATGTCGTTGAGGAAGGAAAAAGAAGGATGGAGCGAGGCTCCGGTAGGAGTCTTTGACTCCGGGGTAGGCGGTCTTACGGTTGCAAGGGAGATTATGCGGCAGATTCCCAATGAGCGGATTGTGTATTTTGGGGATACTGCCAGGGTGCCGTATGGGAGCAAGTCAAAGGAGACGATTACGAAATATTCACGGCAGATCGTCCACTTTCTGCAGGAGCAGCAGGTAAAGGCAATTGTGGTTGCCTGCAATACGGCCAGCGCCTATGCGATGGAGGAAATTGAAAGGGAACTGGACATTCCGGTTCTTGGAGTGGTAAAACCCGGCGCCAAGGTGGCGGCGGAAGTGACAAGGAACGGAAGGGTTGGGGTTATCGGCACGGAAGGGACAATTAAGAGCCAGATTTACACTACATATATTAAGGAAATGAATCCCGAAATCGTGGTGCAGGGCAAGGCGTGCCCGCTGTTTGTGCCGTTAGTGGAGGAGGGGTTTTGGAAAGACCCGGTGACGGATGAGATAGCGGCCAGATACTTGGGCAGTTTGATTGACAGTGATATTGATACGCTGATTTTGGGATGCACCCATTATCCGTTAATCCGTTCCACCTTGGGCCGGATTATGGGGGAAAAGGTAACGCTGGTGAACCCGGCCTATGAAACGGCCCGGGAATTAAAGGAGCTTCTCACGGCGGAAAATCTGCTCAACAAAAAGGGACAGGGGCTTGGAAACAACCGTTACCGTTTCTATGTCAGCGATATGGCGGATAAATTCCAGATTTTTGCCAATTCCATTTTAAAATACGGAATCCTTTCGGCCAGGAAAATTAATATAGAGGATTATTAGTATAGCGTTCGCTAATTAACCGGACAATATTTTTGCCTAATATGCGGATAAATACGGCATTTTTTAAGTGCAGTTAATTGAAAAACGCTGTATTAGTGTTCCATCCGGACAGAAATTAGATTTGTGGGCTGCATGGAACGCTAGAGCGTGTTTGAAAATTCATTCCCCCAATCTGCACGCCCCACTTTGCGTGATATTTGCGCCAAATTTAATCAACGTAGCCCACTACGCCTCTTAAATATGGCGCAAATCTCCCACAAACTGTAACGCACATCTTGGGGAAAGCAATTTTCAAACACGCTCTAGGAGGTATAACGTACATTGTATGAGGAAAGGCGGTTTATGACATGACAAAAGAAGTTTTATTATCTTTGCGTGGCCTGCAGTTTGATGTGGTTGCCATGGACGGGGACAAAATAGAGACAATTGTGCCTGCGGAATATTATAAGCGCAATGACAGCCATTATGTAGTTTATGATGAGGCTGTGGAAGGGTTCGATGAGGGGACGAAAAATATTTTGAAGTTTAAAAACCATTCTCTGGATTTGACCAAAAAGGGCCTGGTCAATGTACATATGACATTTGAAGAAAACCGAAAAAATATGACCAATTACTCTACGCCTTATGGAGATATTCTGATTGGCATAGATGCGAAGAAGGTAGACTATAAGGAAGAGGAAAACCGGATTGTAGTGGATGTGGATTATGCCCTGGAAGTGAACTATGAGCATTTTGCCGACTGCAGCATTAAAGTGGATATCCGTTCCAAAGGCGGGGAAGGGTTCCAGTTGCAGTAGGCCAAAGGGCGGAAGCCGGCGTGGGAAAAGGGGAAAGGGAATGGCTTTGGGAGGGGATAATTGGGAAGAAAACAGGCAGGAGAAGAAGGGAAGACGAAAGATAAATAAGCGGAAAAGAAGGAGAGGCGAAAGACAAATAAGCGGGAAAAAGAAGGAGAGGCGAAAGACAAATAAGCGGGAAAAAGAAGAAAGACGAAAGATAAATAAAAGACAAATAATAAAAAGAGATTGCCCGGATGGAAGGCAATCTCTTTTCGCATCTTTTTTCTGTGTGGTCTTTCCATATTCCATAGCTGCCCTTGGCCAGATATGCGGCGGCTAATGGCTTGCTATGTGCCGGATGTCTGCTATTTGACTGGCTTTGCCCCCGCTTTTTCCTGCAGCCGTTCCAGCGTCTGACGGAAGCGGCTCTTTTTCTTCTGGGGGGTGGCGAGCGGCTTGCCATGAAGCCCTTTCACATCTGTGATGTATATGCCGCTGATGGTTGCTTTGACTTCTTTCTTGACAGGGATAAGGTCAAAGACTTTTTCATCGCTGACTAAAGTTACAATTTGCGGCCCCACTTTTGCCTTGACCACAGGGAGTTTGGAACCGCGTAAAAGCTTTGGCGTTTGCGCAATCACTGCCTGCGGGAGGCCGGATTCTTTGATTTTCATGCGTTTTTTGTCAATGACCAGCATCGAGACGGTCTGCTTCATTGCATCTATCTGTTCCTGTTGTTCTTCCTGCTTCTTCTGGGCTTTGCGGCCAAGAAAATAGAGGGCGGCAATGGTTATGATTAATACTGCCAGTATTACGATTAAGACAATTGCTCCTGTACTCACGTTGTACCTCCCGTTTCTCCAATTTATGTAAGCTAATTGTAGCATTGTTTTTTGAATAAGGCAAGGGGTTTCCGGCGGCGGGAGGGAAATCCCTTGATTTGTGCGTGACGGTAATATTGAAGAAAAAGAGGGAATGATATATAATATGTGGACGTGCAAGGTTTATTGGCGCAGACGCATGGAAGAAGGATAAGGAAACCAGGAAATAGGAACGGGGTGAAAAGGAATGGATATGGTGTGGGCGGAAATCCGCGCAGGGTCTGAGTTTGTATTCAGCCATTTGATTTTTATAAATTTTATATTGGCGATGATTATTATTTTCTTTCAGAGAAAGGAGCCGCAGTCAGTGTGGACGTGGCTGCTGCTGTTGTATTTTATTCCCATTTTCGGTTTTATTTTTTATCTGTTGGTAGGGACGGATATGCATAAGAAGCGGATGTTTAAAATCAAGGAAATAGAGGATCATTTGAATGAGGCCATCCGCAGACAGGAGGATTGGCTGCAGGATAAGAGGGCTGGATGGAAAAGCCCGGAGATTACGGAATATGCGGATTTGGCGCTGTATAACCTGGGGGTTTCGGGAGCGGTGCTGACGGATGATAATGACATCACTGTGTTTACCGATGGGAAGGAAAAGTTTGAGGCTTTGATGGAGGATATGCGGCAGGCGCAGAAGTATATCCATGTGCAGTATTATATTATTAAGAACGATGTGTTGTTTCAGCAAATGAAAGATGTATTGGTGGAAAAGGCAGCGCAGGGGGTGGAGGTGCGCATCCTTTATGATGGGATGGGCGGGCGTTTTGTGAACAAGAAATGCTGGCGCGAGTTAAACCGGAAGGGAATCCGTACGGCGGAGTTTTTCCCTGCCTTGCTGCGGCGGCTGCATTTGCGGATTAATTACAGGAACCATAGGAAGATTGTGGTGGTGGACGGGAAAGTCGGCTATGTGGGCGGCTTCAATATTGGGAAGGAGTATATCGGACTGGATGAAAAGTTCGGTTATTGGAGGGACACTCATTTGCGCATTGTGGGTTCCGCAGTGGCGTCGCTGGAGCTGCGGTTTGCGTTAGACTGGAACTATGCTTCAAAGGAAAACCTGTTTATGACGGATAAATATATGGCGTATGGGAATGCCGGGTCAAAGCAGCGCTGTGAGGTGCAGATTGTTTCCAGCGGGCCGGATTCCAGGTACCGGAATATCAGGGACAATTATCTGCGTATGATTGGGAAGGCGAAAGAGAGCATTTATATCCAGACTCCTTATTTCATCCCGGATGAAGCGATATTATCCGCGTTGATGATTGCCGTGCATTCGGGGATAGCGGTGAATGTGATGATTCCGTGCAAGCCGGATCATCCGTTTGTGTATTGGGCTACGTATTCTTACATTGGGGATTTGGTAATGGAAGGGGCCAATTGCTATACGTATTATAACGGTTTTTTACATGCGAAGGGGATGGTGGTGGATGACAAGGCGCTTTGTTTTGGGACGGCCAATATGGATATCCGCAGCTTTGCGCTGAATTTTGAGGTGAATGCGGTAGTTTATAACGAAGGGCTGGCAAGGCGGATGAGGGAAATTTTTGAAGAGGACTTGAAGGTTTCCAGGCAGATTACGAAGAATGTTTATATGGGGAGGACTTTGCTTGTGCGGTTTAAGGAGCAGGTGTGCCGATTGTTGTCGCCGTTGTTGTAAGGCGGCGCTTTTGCCTGGGAAGCCGTTATGTGCAGGGGACTTCCAGGCAAAGCGTTTCCGGTTTATGTTTTTGGTTATGGAAGAATTTGCCCGGGTTGTGGGAAGTAGGGGGATTTGCGTTGGTTTCAGTAGGATTAAGGAAGGGGTTTTGACGTGCAGAAGGGCGCAGGCTTAAGGCTTGCGCAAGAGGTATGCAAGGCTGTCGGAGACGGATGCAGGCGGATAGGGTTTGACGTAAAGGACAGCCATCGGGAAAGGAGGCGTTATGGCAGACAGGATAGCGGTGGTGGACGATGAGCCGGAAATTACGGATTTGATTGAATTGTATTTGAAAAACGAGGGATATGAGGTTTATAAGTTTTATTCCGGGAGCGAAGCGTCCGCGTTTTTAAAACGGGAAGAGCCGGATTTGGCAATTATGGACATTATGCTGCCGGATATAGACGGGTTTGCGCTTTGCAGGCAGATTCGGGAGGTTTATACATATCCGGTGATTATGTTGACGGCGAAAGATGAGGAAATAGACAAAATTACGGGGCTTTCCCTTGGGGCGGACGATTATATTACAAAACCATTCCGGCCTTTGGAAATGGTGGCCAGGGTGAAAGCGCAGCTTCGGAGGTATAAAAGGTATAACCAGCCCCAGGCGCCGGGGGCGCCGGAACCAGCCATAGAATTGGAACATGGGGGACTGATGATGGATGTAAAAACCCATGAGTGTATCCTGAATGAAAAACCGTTGGCGCTGACGCCTACGGAGTTTGAAATACTTCGTATATTACTGGAGCATAAGGGGGAAGCAGTGAGTTCGGAAAGGCTGTTTCATGAAATATGGAAGGATGAATATTATAGCAAAAGCAACAATACTATTACAGTCCATATCCGGCATTTGCGGGAAAAGATGGAGGATATGGCGGAAAACCCGAAGATAATTAAAACGATATGGGGTGTGGGGTATAAAATTGGATGACAAAAAGAAGCAGGGATACAAGGCGGACTATTCGCAGTTGAAGACAAAGCTGTTTTTTGAACTGGCGGCCATGGTGGTTGGGGCCATTGCCATTATTACGGCTTTGTATAAGCTGGTTTGGAGCAACAGGGGCGCAGAGTGGACAGTTTCTGTGCTTCGGCGTTTGTTATGGATGGACCGTGAACAGGCGCTGCGTTTATATGGCAAAATATTTCGTGGGAACATGGAACTTATTTGGATGGCCGCTATTTTTGCGGTGTTTCTGGCATTGCTGCGTATATTGTTAAATTGGTTTACCCGGTATTTTGACATTGTAAGCCGTGGGATTGACGCTTTGCTGACGGAGCAGGAGGAAATACAGCTTCCATCGGAAATGCTGGCAGTGGAGCGGCGGCTGAATGCGGTGAAGCAGGCGTTAGAGCAGCGTACGGCGGAGGCGAAACAGGCGGAGCAGAGGAAGAATGATTTGGTGATGTATCTGGCCCATGATATCCGCACACCGCTGACTTCCATTATCGGGTATTTGAATCTGATGGAGGAAGCGGCGGATATGCCCGAGGAGCAAAAGGCCAGGTATGTGCATATCACTTTGGATAAGGCTTACCGTCTGGAAAAGATGGTAAATGAATTTTTTGAAATTACCAGGTTCAACTTGCAGCAGATTACGCTGGCAAAGGAAAACATTGATTTGTATTATATGTTGGTGCAGCTTACGGACGAGCTGTCACCGATGTTAAAGGCAAATGGGAACACGGTCAGGTTAGAGGCGGATGAGGAACTGATGGTTTACGCAGATGCGGACAAGCTGGCCAGAGTGTTTAACAATGTGCTGAAAAATGCGGCGGCTTACAGTTTCCGGGATACGGAGATTGTGATTTCTGTGGAGGATAAGGGCGGCTTTGTAGTGATTGTCTTTCGGAATAAGGGGAATCCCATTCCGGAGGACAAGCTGTCAACTTTGTTTGAGAGGTTTTACCGTCTGGATGAAGCGCGGATTTCCAATACCGGAGGAGCCGGGCTGGGGCTGGCTATTGCAAAGGAGATTATTGCTTTGCATGGGGGGACAATTACGGCGAAAAGCGAGGGATACGCGGTTTCGTTTATCATTGCGCTTCCATCAGAGAGGGAGAGGTAGGAGAGAAGGGAATGTCTGATAGGGGAAAATAATGAAATCTCAAGGCTGGCTTAGGATTTTCTTAGGAATTTAATAATAGGATATTAAAAGATACAGGCCCTGTGTTTGGTAAGATTTTTATCAGACAAGGGCTTTTTTATATGAAAAATGTCCGGATGAAAAAGTAGGAAGGGCAAAGTTTGTGTCTGCACGGCATCCGCAAACTTGACATGCGCTATAAAGCCGTGCAGAAATGGAGCGAAAGATGCAGGATAAGAAGAGAAAAAGAGTAGCGATAATTTTTGGCGGGTGTTCGCCGGAGTATGGGGTTTCCCTGCAGTCGGCCTATGCAGTGATTGCCCATTTGGACAGGGAGAAGTATGAATCGGTGTTGGTCGGCATTTCCGCAGAGGGCAGATGGTATGAGTTCCATGGAAAAGAGGAGAGGATTGCAGAGGATACATGGTGCAATGAGGAGGACTGCATTCCGGCAGCGGTGTCGCCGGACCGGGTTGGGGGAGGTTTGCTGCTGTTTAAAGACGGTAAGGTGGAAAAAAAGGAGATTGACGCGGCTTTTCCCATTTTGCATGGCAGTAACGGGGAGGATGGCACGGTGCAGGGGATGTTTGAGTTGGCAGGGATTCCGGTAGTGGGGTGCGGGACGCTGGCGTCGGCTCTTTGCATGGATAAGGACAGGGCGCACAGGCTGGTTTCGCTTGAGGGAATCCGGACGCCTGGCTCTTTTGTAATAGAGCGGGACGCGGATAGGGCGCAGACGCTGCAGCGGGCAGAAGCGCTGGGTTATCCTTTGTTTGTGAAGCCAGTAAAGGCAGGTTCTTCCTATGGGATTACCAGGGTAACGGAGGCGGAGGGATTGCCGGAGGCCATAGAGGCGGCTTTGGCTTATGACAGAAGGGTCATAATAGAGGAAGAGATTGTCGGGTTTGAGGTAGGCTGTGCGGTGATGGAGAGGAATGGGCTGGTCATTGGGGAAGTGGATGAGATAGAGTTGTCGGGGGATTTCTTTGATTTTGACGAGAAGTATACGTTGAAGAGTTCCGTAATCCATGTTCCGGCGCGGATTGGACGGGAGAAGGCAAAAGAAGTGAAACAGGCCGCCGCAGTTATTTACCGTGCGCTGGATTGCCGGGGATTTGCAAGGGTGGATATGTTTCTGACAGGTGAGGGGGAAATTGTATTTAATGAAGTGAATACGATTCCGGGATTTACGGCGCACAGCCGGTTTCCGAATATGATGAAGGCGGCGGGGGTGTCGTTTGGGGAAATTTTGGATGCGGTGATGGATGGAGTGTCAGACCGCTGAAAAATTCCGGCCCGGAAGAGAAAGACAGAGTGTGGAATAGGGGGGAGAGGGATGGAGTGTGGAAAATGAGGGAGTTTGCGTGGAGAGGGATGGGTTTGCGGAATAAGGGGGAATTTGAGTGGAGAGGGATGAGGCGCGGAATAAGGGGAAATTAGCGTGAAGAGGGATGGGTTATGGAATAAGGAGGAATTAGCGTGAAGAGGGATGGGGTATAGAAAATGGGGGAGTTTTTGTGGAGAGGGATGGAAAGAGGAGTTGGTTTGGATTTTAAGGGGGACTGGATGTGGAAAGGATGCGTATGGAGACAGTTTGGTTAAGGGAGGATGCGGTTCATTTTGGAAATTTGATTTTAGTGAATGGGCGGCATCCGTATTGGATAGGGAAAAGCAGGGGGAATTTGGTTTCTGTGAATGTTTGGGACCGGAATGCGCTTTTGGACAGGTATGTGGTGAAGCTGTTGTCTGAGCTGATGGGGGAATTGGATGGGTGGAAGGAGATTGCGGCGGTAAGCGGTTGGCGTTCGCTGCGGGAACAGCAGGAATTGTATGCGGAATCGTTACGGGAGAATGGGGAGGAGTTTACAAGGCAGTATGTGGCTTTGCCAAACCATAGTGAGCATCAGACCGGGCTTGCTGTGGATTTGGGCGTGAGGCAGGGGGAAATTGATTTCATCCGCCCTGAATTTCCATATAGCGGCGTTTGCCAGAGGTTTCGGGAGAGGGCGGCGCGGTTTGGCTTTGTGGAGAGGTATCCTAAGGGGAAGGAGGAAGTGACGGGGATTGCCCATGAACCGTGGCATTTCCGCTATGTGGGAACGCCTCATGCGGAAATTATGGCGGAGCATGGGATGGTTTTGGAGGAATATATTGATTTCCTGAGGCCATATGTTTATGGCAGGGGGTGTTATTCTTACCAGACAGGGAATTTGGATATCAAGGTTTCTTATTTGGAAGCGGAAAAGACGGGGGAGACCAGACTGGAAATCGACGGGGATGCGGCATACTCTATTTCGGGAAATAATGTGGATGGATTTATTATAACGATGTGGAAGGTGCGTGCAGAACGGTAAGTGGGTTATGCGGCGCCGGATTAGGAGGCATTATGAAAAGTAGGAAATTGGGGGGATTGGATTATTTTAAAATAGCGGCGGCTTTTTTGGTAGTGGCGATTCATACATCGCCGCTTGCTTCTTTTTCCGCAGAGGCGGACTTTGCGTTTACCAGAGTGGCGGCCAGGATTGCGGTGCCGTTTTTCTTTATGGTGACAGGTTATTTTACGCTGCCGCGGTATTTGTTCGGGGAGGGGCGGGCTTCCCGTTCTTTGTTTGGGCAGGTAAGGAAAACTTTGCTTTTGTACGGGGCGGCAATGGTAATTTATCTGCCGGTAAATGTGTACGCAGGGCAGTGGGAAGGCGTGGGGGCGTGGGAGGCTTTGCGCAGGATTGTGTTTGACGGGACTTTTTATCATCTCTGGTATCTTCCGGCTGTGGTGTTGGGCATGGGGGTGGTTTCCCTGTTAGGCTGTCTGAAAGGGCTTGGCAGGGACAGGATTGGGAGGCTGTATATAGGGCTGTCGGGGGCGGCAGTCTGTCTTTTGTATGTGATTGGGTTGTTGGGAGACAGTTACTATGGGTTTTTAAAGGAGGACGGTTTTCTTTACGGATGTTATGAGTGGATGTTCCGATGGTTTGGTTATACGAGAAACGGATTTTTCTATGCTCCGGTTTTCCTTTGGATGGGGGCCTGGATTGCATATAGGGAGACGGATGGGAAGGCGCAGTGGGAATACGGGAAAACGCCCAAGAAAGAGCGCAGAGACGGGAATGGGGGAAGCGTTAGGAGTTCCGGGACATATGGAAACAGAGGAGGGGGAAGAAAGAGGGGACATTTGGAAAACAATGGGTGGTTTGGGGACGTGGCGGGTTTCCTGGCATGTTTTGCATTGCTGGCTGCGGAGGGAACTGCTTTGCACAGGCTGGGGGCGCAGCGCCATGACAGTATGTATATTGCCCTGCCGCCCTGTATGTTTTTCCTTTTCCGGCTTTTGCTAAGGGTAAGGATAAAGCCGAAAGAGCGTCTGCGGACGGTTTCCACCTGGATTTACCTGCTTCATCCTTTGGCGATTGTGTTCATCCGCGGCGGGGCGAAAGCGGCGCATTTGGAAGCGGCGTTGATAGATAATAGTTTACTGCATTATTTTGCTGTGTGCGCATTGTCTTGCCTTTTTGCCGTTTTGGCGCAGACTGTTTGTTCCTGGAAAGGAAAGGGGGAAAACGGGAAGCGGGGCATAAGGGGAAAGGCGGGGAAAACGCAAGAGGAAAACGTAGGGATGGAGCGGAGGAGGGGAAAACGGGAAATGCGGGAGAATGCGGGAAAGGTAAGAAGAATAAGAAAGGCAGGAAAAGCGGATTGCAGGAAGGGAAGGGCGTGGATTGAACTAAACAGGGAAGCGCTGCGCAAAAATGTGGATGCTTTGCGCAGGCTGCTTCCGCCAGGATGTGAATTTATGCCGGTATTGAAGGCCAATGCTTATGGGCATGGGGCTGTTTTGCTGGCGCGGGAGTTAAACGGTTACGGAATCCGCTCTTTTTGCGTGGCTACGGTTATGGAGGCGGTGGAGCTGCGTAAAAAGGGGGTCAGGGGGGAAATCCTCATATTGGGTTATACCCATCCGGAGCAGTTTCCGCTGTTAAGGCGGCACCGGCTGACGCAGACAGTGGTGGACGTCGCTTATGCGGGGCTGCTGCACAGGTATGGGAAAAAGGTAATGGTGCATATTAAAGTGGATACGGGAATGCACCGGCTGGGGGAGCGGAGTGAAAGGGTGAACAAAATAGCGAAGATTTTTCAATATAAGAATCTTGTGGTGAAAGGCATATATACCCATCTTAGCGCGGACGATGCGGTTTCGCCGCCGGAGAAGGCGTTTACGCAAGCGCAGGGACAAGCCTTTTTTGAGACGGTAAAGCGGCTGGAGGAGATGGGGCATGTTTGTCCAAAGGCGCATCTGCAGGCCAGCTATGGGGTATTGAATTATCCGGAGCTGGCGGGGGATTATGCAAGGATTGGGATTGCTTTGTATGGGGTGTTGAGCAGCCGGGAGGATGAGGGGATGTTGGAAGGGCTGACTCCTGTGCTGTCGGTGAAAGCCAGGGTTGCGGCAGTGAAGGATTTGTTCCCGGGGGAAGCGGCGGGCTATGGGTTTGCTTATGTGGCGGAAACGACGAGGAGAATAGCGGTTTTGGCGGTGGGGTATGCGGATGGGTATGCGCGCGCATTGTCCTGCGGGGTGGGACAGGTGGTGGTGAAGGGAAGAAAAGCGCCAGTGGTGGGATATATTTGTATGGATCAGACCATTGTGGATGTGACGGGGATTCCGGGGGTGAAACAGGGAGATGTGGCGGTTTTGATTGGCAGGGAAGGGGACTGTGAGGTTTCGGCTTATGATTGGGCGCAGGGGTGCGCAACGATTACCAATGAGGCGTTAAGCAGGCTGGGAAAAAGATTGGAGAGAATATGGGTTTGAGGTAAAATAAAGAAGAACAGGAGGAAGGGAAAAGCGTTCTTTTTATGCGGGAAGTATGAAAAACAAGAGAAAGGGAAATTATTAAAAACTAAGAAAAGGGGTTTTAAGAATAAGGATTTTGTGGTATAAATGAAATACTGCCTGATTTATTTTCAGGCTGGCAGAGCGGGCGCCGGCCGGGTAGGCGCAGCGGCTGTTTTTGGCCGGGTTAGGAAGAGACTGCCCAGGGGGAGCTTGTGGGGAGCGTTTGGGAGAAAGGCGCCTGCGCTGGTATTTTGGCGGTTTGGAAAAAGGAGATTGCATGAAGAATAAGAAAAATGTAAAAGCAATAAAGGCGTCTATGACAGCCATTATGCTTTCCATGGCTGTATTTGTTGCAGGCTGCGGGGGCGGCGCGGAGACGGCGGGAGACGGTGCAGACGCGGCGGGAAACGAAGCCGGAGGAGACGGCGCGCAGACGGCAGGAAACAGCCAGGAGGCTGACGGGGCGGCTCGCGCGCAGGCGTATCTGTCCGGGATTCAGGCAGCGGATTATGTGAAGCTTGGGGAGTATAAAGGGATAAAGGTGGTGCAGCCCAAGCCCGAGGTTTCGCAGGAAGACCAGGAAGCGTATCTGGAGTATTTGCTTTGTTTTAACCCGGATAGGCCAGTGATTGACGGGGATACGGTGAATATTGATTATGCCGGGACTTTGGATGGCGTGGCTTTTGACGGGGGGACGGCGGCCGGGCAGGATTTGACCATTGGCTCCGGGCGGTTTGTGCCTGGGTTTGAAGAAGGTTTGATTGGCGCAAGGGTTGGCGACACGGTAGAGGTGCCTCTTACTTTTCCGGAGAATTATCATGAGGGGTTAGCCGGGGAAGATGTGGTTTTTACGGTGACGGTCAATTCCATTCGGGCGGCGCAGCCGGAAGAGCTGACGGATGCTTTTGTGGAAAGGCAGGGGCTTGGCTTGCATACGGTGGAGGAGTTCCGGCAGCATGTGTACGACTCTCTTTATGAAAATGCGGTGGCGGAATACGAAACGAAGGTGGAGGATGCTGCGCTGCAGAAGGTTCTGGAGGGATGTGAATTTATAAAGGAGCCGCCCCAGGCAATGGTGGAACGGCATATGGAGACGTTGAAGTCGAACCTGGCTTCCCAGGCGGCAGGTTACGGGATGACGCTGGCGCAGTTTATGGAATTGTATTTTGGAATGAAGCAGGAGGCTTATGAGGAGCAGTTCCATAAACAGGCAGTGGAGTATGCAAAGCAGCAGATTGCAATCCAGGCCGTTGCGGATGCGGAGGGCCTGCAGGTGACGGAGGAGGAATTCCAACAGGAGGTGGAGCGGCTGGCGGAGGCTTCCGGCGCAGGGTCGGCGGAGAATATGCTGCAGACAATGGACACGGCCGGATATCGGGAATATATGCTGAGCATAAAAGTGTTGGAGCTGTTGAGGGAAAATGCGGCAGTGAGTGAAAAATAGAAGGAGTTGGAAAAGATGAATTTGACAGACATCAAGGATTTGTATGGCGAGAGGGAGCGGTTTGAAGGGAAACAGGTTACGGTTGGAGGATGGATCCGGAGCATTCGGGATTCCAAGACCTTTGGGTTTATTGTCGTGAATGACGGGACGTTTTTTGAGCCGCTGCAGGTGGTGTACAGCGATAAACTGGATAATTTCGCTCAGATTAGCAAACTGAATGTGGGTTCGGCTATTGTGGTGAAGGGGACGATTGTAGCCACTCCCCAGGCCAAGCAGCCGTTTGAGATGCAGGCGGAGGAAGTGATGGTGGAAGGGGCGTCCACAGCGGATTACCCGTTGCAGAAGAAAAGGCACAGCTTCGAATATTTGCGGACGGTGTCCCATTTACGTCCCCGCACCAATACGTTTCAGGCGGTGTTCCGTGTGCGTTCGCTTATTGCGTATGCGATTCATACTTTTTTCATGGAGCGTGGGTTTGTATATGTGCATACGCCTATAATTACCGGGAGCGACTGCGAAGGGGCAGGGGAGATGTTCCAGGTGACGACGCTGGATATGGAAAACCTCCCGCGGACGCAGGAGGGCGGGATAGACTATGGACAGGACTTCTTCGGGAAGGCAGCCAATTTGACGGTGAGCGGGCAGTTGAACGTGGAGACGTATGCTTTTGCATTTAAAAATGTATATACGTTTGGGCCTACGTTCCGTGCGGAAAATTCCAACACTACGCGCCATGCGGCAGAGTTTTGGATGATTGAGCCGGAAATGGCGTTCGCTGACCTGACGGACGATATGGCGTTGGCGGAGGCGATGTTAAAGCATATTATCCGTTATGTGCTGGAAAATGCAAAGGAGGAAATGAACTTTTTCAACCAGTTTGTGGACAAAGGGCTGTTGGAAAGGCTGGAGCATGTGCTGCATTCCGATTTCGGGCATGTAACTTATACGGAAGCCATTGAGATTTTGGAAAAACATAACGACGCGTTTGAATATAAGGTATTTTGGGGCTGTGACCTGCAGACGGAACATGAACGTTTCCTGACGGAGCAGGAGTTTAAGCGTCCGGTGTTTGTGACGGATTACCCGAAGGAAATCAAAGCATTTTATATGAAGCTGAATGAGGATAAAAAGACGGTGGCGGCTATGGACTGTCTGGTGCCTGGCATCGGTGAAATCATCGGGGGGAGCCAGAGGGAAGACAAGTTGGAAGTCTTGGAGCAGCGTATGGAAGAGCTGGGGCTGCGTAAAGAGGATTATGGCTTCTATCTGGATTTGCGTAAGTATGGTTCTGTGCGCCATGCAGGCTTTGGCCTTGGGTTTGAGCGGTGTGTGATGTATTTGACGGGTATGGGCAATATCCGGGATGTGATACCATTCCCGCGGACAGTGAATAACTGTGAACTGTAACTATGGATGAGATATTTTTAATTGGATGGATTGTACCCTGGGATGGCATTCAGGGTACAATGTCGTTTTTCAGTTTGGAATTGCTGGAACGGCATTTTAGGTTTGGAGCGCGAAAGGCGGGGCGCCGGCCGAAGCGGGGGCGGGCGTTATATGCCGGGTATCTGCCAGGCATGGGCAGGACAGGGGAAAGGAATGGGTCGCACATTGGATGAATCGGGGTTGTATATGGGAAAGAAACTAGTAAGAGCCGCCAGTATCGGCATGGTATGCCTAATGGCATGTTCTTTTTCCGGAAAGGCATATGCTTCCAGCATATCGGAAATACGCAGGCAGCAGGAAGAGAACCAGAGGCAACTGAATAAAGTGCAGGGGCAGATTTCAGGTTTGGAAGATGAACAGAGCGAGGTTGGCGGCGAAATAGAGGAACTGGATGCCAATGTGGTGGAGATCATTGCCAGCGTGGAGATTATTAAGGATGAGATTGTAGAAAAGGAAGAACAGATTAAGGTAACGGAAGCGGAGTATGAGCAAGCAAAGCATCGGGAGGAAGAGCAGTACGCTTCCATGAAACTGCGTATCCAGTTTATGTATGAAGAAGGGGACATTTCTTATGTGCAGCTTTTGCTCACCAGTGAAAGTTTCAGCGACATGCTGAATAAGGCGGATTACATAGAGCAGCTTTATGAATACGACAGGAAGATGCTGGAAGAGTATCAGAAGGCAAAGGATTATGTCCATGAAGTATGGGACAGGCTGGAAGAGGAAAAGTCGGAGTTAGAAGCTACGAAACATGAGCTGGAGGAAGAGCAGGCTTATATGGAGCAGTTGCTGGAAGAAAAAAAGGAAGAGTACGAGAATTACAATGTGCAGATAGCCAGGGCAAAGCAGCAGGCGGCGGCTTATAAAACAAAGATAAAGCAGCAGACGGCGCAAATCCGGAAGCTGGAGGAGGAAGAGAGGAAACGGAGGGAAGAGGAGGAACGTAAGAAGCGGGAGGAGGAAGCGCGCAAGAAGAAGGAAGAGGAGGCGCGGCGGGCGGCGGAAGCGGCCAATAACGCTTCTTCACAAGATGCGGAGCCTTCTTCGGAAAGCCAGGGTTCTTCGGAGAGTTCCGGAGAGTCTTCCAGTTCCGGTTCTTCGGAAAGTTCCGGGTCATCGGTAAGCATTCCGTCCGGTGGAAGTTCCAGCGGGCAGGCCATTGCCAATTATGCCTGTCAGTTTATAGGGAACCCGTATGTGGCGGGCGGCACCAGTCTGACAAACGGGGCGGATTGTTCCGGGTTTGTTTACAGCGTGTTTAAGGACAAGGGATATTCGGTGCCAAGAACTTCCCATGAGCTGCGTAGCGTAGGAACGGAGGTTTCTTATTCCAATGCGGCCCCGGGGGATATTGTATGTTATGCAGGCCATGTGGGGATATACATAGGGAATGGGAATATTGTACATGCCAGTACGCCAAAGTCCGGCATCAAAATTACCCATGCCACGTATAAAACGATACTTTCGGTGCGCCGGGTGGCATAGCGCAGCATGGAAACGGCGGCATACACGTCCGTAGATGAAGTGGGATGAGACAATAAGCGGCCTTGGACAGTCCGTGGAATGTATAGCAAACAATAAGCGGCAGAAGGAAAACGATACGCCGGGATTCTTATCATGGATAGGAACCCCGGCGTAGTTGTTTAGTTGTTGTCAGTGGCTTCTGACGCAGGATTGCAGTTAATGCCGATTACGCCGAGTATGCCGTCGTCATCCACATCAAAGGTGAGGCTCGGAGTGCCTTTGCCCATAACAAAACCGGCATCGGTATATTTCAGGTCAAACAGGTTGTAGTTGGCCAGCCTGGTGACAAGGGCTTCTGTAAATATTTTTTCATTGTCGATGGCTTCGAATTCCCCGGAGGTGTCGATGACGCTGCTGAAGGAGCCTGTCTCTAAGAAAACGGGGAAATGGGTCAGCTCAGACAGCGCTTTCAAATCCATAGCCCGGTAAGCGTTGATGATTTTTATGGCAAAAGCGTATTCTTCTAAGTAAATGCCTGTAACCATCTGGCTGTTGGAAATGCCTATCAGGGTGGCGTGGCTTTCGTCCAGCGAGCCTTGGTAGGTCAGGGTGGCAAGCTGTCCAATGGTGATGTAGCTTACGTTTCCGGTAACGCCGGATTCCGGGATGGTCAGATCGTAGTGGCTGCCATCAGGGGTCTGGATGGAAACGGAATAGGCGGTGGCGTCAGTGATAATGCCTACCATGCTATGTATCTCGTTATCGGTTATCGTTTCTTCCGGTTCTTCTTCCGTCTCCGTAAGGGGCGTAGGAAAGAGGGAGCCGATGCTTGCGGAGGGGAAGGTGGTGTTGGACGCGGAGGAGCCGGTTGGCGGTGGGATGGCGTCGTCCTGTTGGGAGTCTGTGGCTGCTTCTGTGTCCGGGCTGTCTGCTTCGGCAGTTTCTTTGGCGTTGTCCTGTGTGTTGGCATTTTCCGGAGCGTCAGCGCCACAGGCGCCGAAAGCGATGCAGCCAGTAAGGAGCAGGGCGAAAATTTTTTTATTTGCTTTATTATTTTTCATGGGTTTCATCCATCCTTTTTATGCATTGAATTTGTTGCGTTCGTTTCTATACATAGTATACTACAGATGGGGGGAATGTCAAATGGTGTGTTGGGAAAATGGTTTGAAGCGGCTGCATGTGGCAGGTTGTGGGATTGGATGATGAAAGGCATTTTAAGGTGGGAGTTAGGGTAAGGACAGTTGTGGGATTGGATGTGGAATGGTTGGAGGCGGTTAAGGTAAGGTTTGATGTGTGTATTTTGGGAAACATGCACTGCGTTATTGGGAAGGAATAGGGGGGGAATAGGAAGAAAAATGTGGAGAAAAAGGATTTCCAGGAGTTGAGCCTTGTATTTCGGGGGAAAACGTAGTAAAGTCTTATATAGGTTTGCGGAGGGAGGGGCGGTTGGCTGGGGCGGTGAGTATAAGGAAATGGTGTTTAGGGAATGGGGTTTTTGCAGTTTGGCAGCTTGATTTACGGTTTGGTTTGCAATTCGGCGTTTGGCAGGGAGAGGGTGCGGCATGGAATGGCGGAAGCTTTTGGGGGAGGATCGGATTCGCAGTTATAAGGTGCGTGGAAATGCTGGGGATTTACGGACGGAGTTTGAGAAAGATTACCATCGGATAATCGGAAGCGCTTCGTTTCGGCGGCTGCAGGATAAGACGCAGGTGTTTCCCTTAGACCGGAGTGATTTTATACGGACAAGGCTAACGCATTCGCTGGAGGTGTCTTCCCTGGCAAAATCCCTGGGGCAGAATATCGGACGGAAGATTTTGCATGAGATAGGGGATGAAGGGTTTTTGGATTCCTATCAGGCGGATGTCTGTGATATTCTTCAGTGCGCCGGACTTTTGCATGATATTGGAAATCCTCCGTTTGGACATTTTGGGGAGACGGTGATACGGGAGTGGTTTCGTAAGAACCTGGGGGGAATTTTTTATAAGGGGGAGTCGTTAGACAGGCTGTTATTGCCGCAGATGAAAGGGGATTTGCTGCATTTTGAGGGGAATACGCAGGCGCTGCGGCTGGTGACGAAGCTGCATTATCTGGTGGATGAGCATGGAATGAATTTGACAAAGGGACTGCTTGGGACGATTATCAAATATCCGGTGTCTTCTCTTGGGATTCAGGAAGACAGCGGGGATATTAAGAATAAAAAGATGGGGTATTTTTATGCGGAGCGGGATATTTTTTCCGATTTGCAGGAGAGCCTGGGGACGTATGGGGCCAGGCATCCGTTGGCTTTTGTTTTGGAAGCGGCGGATGATATTGCTTATTTGACGGCGGATATTGAGGATGCCTTTAAAAAGGGGTGCATTACGTTTGGGCAGTTGGCGCAGGAATTAAAGGAGTATGGCAGGCGGATGGAGGGGGAGGGTACGCCAAAGGGGGAGTTGGAGGAGTATTACGCAATGGCGGGGGCGCTGGATGAGCGTTTCCGCAAAGCGGTTGGGCGGTGCGTGGCGCAGCCGGAGAACCATGCGGTGCAGAATTGGATTGTGCGGGTGCAGGGTCAGTTGATTGCTTGTGCGACGGATGGGTTTTCCCGCAATTACCGCAAGATTATGGAGGGGAGCTGTCAGGAATCGCTGTTAGACAGTACATATGGGAGGCTGATGGCCGGGGCGCTGGGGGATATAGCGTATCGTTATGCTTTTCTTTCAAAGCCGATTCTGCGGTTGGAAATTGCGGCGGAAACGATATTGAATTTTCTGCTTGGGAAGCTGGTGGACGCAGTGATTTATTATGATACGAATCAGAAGCCAAATGAAATCCAGGAGAAGGTGATTGCTTTGATTTCTGATAATTATAAGGCAATTTACCGTATTTATTCGGAGGGGAAGGATGAGGTGGAGAAGTTGTATCTGCGTCTGCTGTTGGTGACGGATTCGATTTGCGGCATGACGGACAGCTATGCGAAGTCTTTGTATCAGGAGCTGAACGGCATGGGGTAAACGGAGGGAGGAAAGTTGGCTATAAGGAACAAAGGGAAACGTTTGGATGCATATGTGAAGGATTATGTGGTATTTGATTTAGAAACCACGGGCATTAACCCGGACAGGGATGCGATTATAGAAATTTCGGCGCTGAAGGTCTGCGGAGGGCAGACGGCGGGGGAGTATTCCACGCTTGTGAACCCACGGCGGCATATACCTGCAGCGGCGACGGCGGTAAACGGGATTACGGATGGGATGGTGGCGGATGCGCCGGAAATAGGGGAGGCGATGGAAGGTTTCCTGGAATTTGCCGGAAACGGGATATTGGTTGGGCACAATATACATACGTTTGATATGAATTTTGCCTATGATGCGGCATGGACGGCATTGGGGAAGGAGTTGGGGAATGATTACATAGATACGTTGTATATGGCAAGGCGTTGTCTGCCGGGGCTTGGTCATTATAAGCTGACGGATGTGGCGGCGTATTTCCATATCGCTACAGAAGGCGCCCATCGTGCCTTGAATGATTGCCGGATGAACCAGGGGTGCTATGAGGAATTAGGGAAACTATGGGAAGAGCGCAAACGGAAGGAAGAAGCCGGAGGGGCAGGGGACGCCGCCGGAGAGGAGCCTAGTTGCCCGTTGTGCGGCAGTTTATTATATATAAGGAAGGGACGGTATGGAAAATTTTACGGATGTGGGAATTTTCCGTCCTGCCGGTTTACGAAAAAGCTTTAGCGGCTGTGCCGGATGGAAGGGGAATGGGAGGGGGAGCTTTCGACAGTGGCTGTCGCGTGATGCCAAAATGATGCAAATTTGATGGAAAAAAGATGCTTTTTGGTAGTATTCTTTGATAAATAAAAAGGGTTTCTTTGGAAATTCAGGCGTCGGACAGGGCAGCGGATGGAGAGCGGCAGGCAAATGGGCAGGCAGGAAGGCGCTTAGCGCTTGTTTGTGAAATGATACGCCAGGGATAGGAATAAGATACAAGGTGAGGAAACTTGGTAAAGAGGATGGGATGCAAAATGAGGAAAAAAATGTGGAGCGGCAGGAAGTTGGCGCTGCTAACGGCGGCTGTGGTAGTTATGACGGGATTGGGCGCAGGAGCGGTCTTGGCTGTGCAGACAAAGGCTTCCGGTGGGCAGGCAGCGGGTAAAACGCAGGAGATAGAAAGTACGCGGGAAGCGGCAGGCGAAAAAACGGATGGGAAGGCTTTTGCAAGCGTGGGGGTTAAAACAGACGGTGAAACGGGAAGCGGGACCGGGGGTAAAGAAGACAGCATGGCGGGAGGCGCAGCCGGGAGTAAGGAAGACGGAACAGCGGGAGACGCGGCCGGGAGTAAGGAAGACAGCGCGTCGGGAGGCATGGCCGGGAGTAAGGAAGGCGGAACAGCAGGAGGCACGGCTGAGAGTAAGGAAGATAGCACAGAGGGAAGCGCGGCCGGGAGTAAGGCGGACGGAACAGCAGGAGACGGGACGGCCGATACGGCAGAAAGTAAGACGGACGGCGCAGAAGACAGTGCGGCAGAGGGAGATGACGGGGAGCCGGAGCTGACGCCGGAAGAAAAGGAAAGGGAAGAAAAAATAGACGCATATTTTGACGGCGCGGTATTTGTGGGGGATTCCATTATGCTTGGATTCCGGAATTATGCTATGAAACGGCAGGATACTTTTTTAAGCAAGTTCCAGTTTCTGGCGGCAGGAAGCTACTCTGCCAATAACGCCCTGTGGGAGTTGGGGAATAAAGACAGTGTCCACCCGGTTTATAAAGGGGAGCCAAGGTATGTGTGGGATTCCATAGCGATGATGGGCGGGAAGAAGGTGTTCATTATGCTTGGAATGAATGACTTGAATGTAACGGGGCTGGACGGTTCCTGGGAAAAATATGAAGAGCTGATTGGGAAAATAAAAGAGAGTTCCCCCGATGCGGAAATACATCTGATGAGCATGACCTATATTTTGCATGGAAAAGAAGTAGGGAAACTGGAAAATGATACGATTCGGGAGTATAATGGTATATTGCGGAAGATGGCTGAGGAAAAGGGGTTGGGGTATGTTAATGTGGCCGATGCGCTGGCGGATGGCAACGGGGATTTGGCGGCGGAGTATTGCAGTGATGAATTTGCCCATCAGAATCCGGAAGCTTATGATATATGGGTGTCGGTGTTAAGAGACTATGCGAAAGGGGAGTTGGAGGAAGAAGAATATGCCAGGGCGGACCAGGAGGGTCAGACAGCCGGGGCGGCAAAGGCAGGCGGTAAAGAAGCGCAGGAAAAAAATGTTGCCGTTCCAATGACACAGGGAAAAAGCGCAGCGGGAAAAACGGCAGGCGAAAAGGATGCGGACGTAAAAGCGGTTGATGGGAAACCTGTCGGGAATGCAACGGAAGATAAGGATGCGGACGGGAAAACGACGGAGGGGAATGTTGACGGGCAGACAATGGATGGGAAGGATACCGTCGGGAAATCAGAAACCGGGAAGAAGGACACAGGGCAGATTATAGAGGAACAGAGCCCGGAAGAAAAAGCGGCAAACAGGAAGAATTCTGCCGGGTGAGAAAGAGATAGGGGAAGCGGCATTTACATTTAGCATCCCCAAAGAGTAAAGGACAAGGAAGGAGATACCTACGATGAGTAACAAAGGTAAGATTAGAGGAAAAGCGGCGTTGGCTGTGATAACGGCAGCCCTTCTGGCAGGCTGTGGGCAAGCAGGAGGGGATGCGGCTCCGGCACAGAGCGGAAGCGTAGTGGCGGATGGGACACAGGAGGTGGAACGCATAGAAGAGACAGACGGCGGAGCGCAGGAGGACAAAACGGCCGGAGGCAAGACAGCGCCGGAAATTTATGAGGAAATCGAACAGACGGTGGAGTTGATTTCACCAGTGCAGATGGGCGATGATTTTATAAACAATTATTATGGAATTGAGCCGGAGAAACTGGAAGAATATGTGTTTGTTATGTCAGAGGAAGCTACCAGCGCAGAGACGGTGGTTCTTATGAAAGTAAAGGAAGAGGGGGACGTGGAGGCAATGTGCGCCGCTTTGCAGGTTGTGGTGGATGAGAAGCGTTCGGAGATGCAGGACTATCTTCCGGAACAATTTGAAATCGTGGATAAGAGTTCGGTAAAATCCAAAGGAAATTATGTGTACTTGGTGATTTCCGAGCAGGCGGATGCGATTTTACAGGTTATTGAAAAGGGAATATAGGAGGGAAGGATAAGCTATGGTTTTTAGCAGTATTCCATTTTTGTTCTTCTTTCTTCCGGCATGTTTTATGTCGTATTATGCCGTTCCGGGAATTGTACAGGCTTTGCAAACAAAAGAAGGGCGCAAAGCCAGGACAGGTTTCCGGGCGGAGATTTTGGCGGCAGAGCATAAGAGGAAAAAGGCGGGAGGTTTTGGGGCAGGAAAGGCTTTAGAGGTGACGCAGAGGTGGAGAAATGGAATCCTGCTGTTGTTCAGCCTGGTTTTTTATGCCTGGGGAGAGCCTGTTTATCTGCTGTTGATGCTGTTTGCCACACTGGTGGATTATTGCGGCGGCAGGCTGATGACCAGGTTTGGAACTACGCCTGGCAGGCGGAAATTGTTTTTGGCCTGCGCTTTGGGGATAAACCTTTCTATGCTGGCTTTTTTCAAATATGCGGATTTTCTGATCGGAACGGTGAATGGGCTGTCGGGGGCGGCCATCCGGCCTTTGGGGCTGGGCTTACCGGTGGGGATCAGCTTTTTTACATTTCAGACTATGAGTTACAGCATAGATTTGTACCGGGGGAAGGTGCCGGTGGAAAGGAGTTATCCGGATTATTTAACCTATGTGTCTATGTTTCCGCAGTTGGTAGCCGGCCCCATTGTGCGGTATGCGACGGTTAAGGAAGAATTGCACTGTCGGCAAATCCGGGCAAAGGAGGTGCAGGAGGGTATCCTGCGGTTTATGCAGGGGTTGTTTAAGAAGGTGTTGATTGCGAACCAGATTGGAGCGCTTTGGGAGGAAATCCGGTTGTTAGAGGCCGGGCAGGCCAGCGTGGCGACGGCATGGCTGGGAGCGGTGGCGTTTACGCTGCAGCTCTATTTTGATTTTAGCGCATACAGCGATATGGCCATTGGCATGGGATGGATGCTTGGCTTCCATTTTCCCGAGAATTTTAACTATCCGTTGTTTGCAGTGTCTGTGACGGATTTCTGGAGGCGCTGGCATATTTCACTGTCCACCTGGTTTAGGGATTATATTTATATTCCTTTGGGCGGAAACAGGGTAAACGTGGGGAAACATTTACGCAATATGTTTGTAGTATGGTTTCTGACGGGGCTTTGGCATGGCGCGGCATGGAATTTTGTATTATGGGGATTGTATTACGGTGTGCTGCTGACGTTGGAGAAGTATGTATGGGGCAGGGCGTTGGAAGCTTTGCCAAAGCTGGCGCAGCATATTTATGCGGCAGTAATTGTCGTCGTTGGATTTGTGATATTTGTGTTTGACGATATGGGAGCCCTTGGCGCGTATCTGAAATCTATGGCAGGCTGCGCGGGAAATGCATGGTGGGGGGAGGAATTCCTTTGGTATAGCGGGAACTACGGCGCAGCGCTGGCGGCGGGGGCTGTATTGGCATTTCCGGTATATCCGTGGCTGAAAAGGCGGCTTGCGGAAAAGGGAGGTACGGTGCGGCTTGCGGCTTGCTGTGTGTCTTTTGCAGGGTATGTGGCGTTGTTCCTGGCGGCAACGGCTTTTTTGGTGAACGATACGTATAATCCATTTCTGTATTTTCGCTTTTAAAGGGATGGGACAATGGGGCAGAATAAGCCTAAAGTTTTATACGGAAAGCATGAGGGTGTGTAACTCCGGATTCCGGTTCGGATGGGGTTAGGGCAATAAGAACGGAGGATGGGATGAAAGCAGAAGCTTGGATTAGAGGGATGACGGCAGGGGTGTTGGCAGGGATGGCATTGGCGCTGCCCATCCTTTTTATGATAACGGCTAAAAAGGATTTTTCGGAAAATGAAAACCGGTATCTGGCAGGTTTCCCGGAATTTGGCTGGCAGCAGGTGCGGGAAGGGGCTTATATGGACGGTTTGACGGATTACGTTTCCGACCACTTTCCCTTCCGGGACTTCTGGATTAGCCTGAAGACCGGGGTGGAATTGTCTGCCGGGAAGAAGAAGATAAACGGTATTTTTATTGCTAAGGACGGGTATTTAATCGAGGAGTATGAAAAGCCGGAGAATACGGAGCGGATTGCGGAAATTTTGAAAAGTTTTGCGCAAAAAGTAGCGTCGTTAGAGCGGGAAAATCCGGTGGAAGTGCGGCTGATGTTAACGCCTACGGCAGTCAGCTCCCTAAAGGAGAAGCTGCCAGACTATGCAGCGGTGAATGACCAGATGGAAACGGCCGGATATCTGTACCAGGCAACAGGGATAGCGGCGGTGGACTGCAGCGAATGGCTGGAGAAAGGCAAAGGGGAGGGTGAGTTGTATTACAAAACGGATCACCACTGGACGACGTTTGGAGCCTATATGGGCTATCGGGCATATTGCAGCGAAATGGGTTTTGCGCCAGTGGAGCTGGAGGAACTGACGGCACAGACCGTAACGGAGGATTTTCATGGGACGCTGTATTCCAGGGCCGGGGTTTACGGGCATAAAGGGGACAGCATTACCATTTACGCCAACCCGGACGACCGGTTGGAGGTGAAATATTTGGATACAGGGGAAACGTCAGACAGTTTGTATAATCTGGAATATGTGGATAAAAAGGATAAGTATTCCCTGTTTTTGAATAACCTGCATCCTTTGATTGAGATTACCAATGAGGCGGCTGTGACAGACCGGGAACTGGTTCTGATTAAAGACAGTTATGCCAATTCCATGGCGCCGTTTTTGGTGCATCATTTTAAAAAAGTGTATGTGTTTGACACGAGGTATTATAAGGAGGGGCCATCGTCATTTATTGCAGAACATAAGGACGTGACGGATGTGCTGCTTCTGTATAATATGAACACCCTGGACGGAGACTTGGGGGTCAGAGGGGTGTATTAGGCAATAGGAAAAGTTAGTCATAACCCTTTGGAGCGCTTCATACAATGTAAAAAAGTATTCTGAGGGGCTTTCTTTTGAAGGATTATATTGAGGAAAGAGCAATTGATATTGCCAATTATATTATTGAAAATAATGCCACGGTGAGGCAAACGGCGAAGCAGTTTGGGATTTCAAAGTCTACGGTGCATAAGGATGTGACAGACAGGTTAATGCAGATTAATCCGGCGCTTGCGAAAGAGGCAAGGAAGGTTTTGGATGTGAATAAATCGGAGCGGCATATCAGAGGCGGGCTGGCTACCAGGGAGAAGTATCTGCACCAGCATGGGACGGGGTGCGGCGTTCTTTAGCGTTTTTCCCATTGGGAATGGGATTTTGGCGCTGGGTGTTATGCGTTAGTGTAAGAAGGGGAATCGCTTTTCCGGTTATATGCGCCGCGTTCCTACATGTATTTCCAGATGTGTAATATTCTTGTATGGCAGTGTTTGCATGTGTTGATATCCATATGCGTTAGAGCGTGTTTGAAAATTGCTTTCTGGCAAATGTACATCACAATTTGTGGGGGATTTGTGCTAAAGGAAGGGTGTATTGCGGGCTTTGTAACCTGAATTTGGCGCAAATATAATATCACGCAAAGTGGGGTGTGCATTGTCAGCAATGAATTTTCAAACACGCTCTAGTGTTCCATCCAGACAGAAATTAGATTTGTGGGCTGCATGGTTCGTGCCAGC
>CAJTQO010000002.1:0-47749 GCA_910578405.1 uncultured Lachnospiraceae bacterium
CGTGATAAGGGAGCGGCTTTTTGTCGGTTTGCCGTATGCGCAGGGGTTTCCCTGTCAGTCGCATTCCTGGCTTTGGGGATTCATGCAGCGGCCATTGGACGCTCTTATGGGGAGGCATTGGCCGCATGGCTGCCTTATCCGCTGCAGACATTTTTTTCAGCGGAAGAGATGTTTTGGAAGATTGGAGCGGAACCGTTTTCCTGGATGGGATTGCTGCTATGTCTTTGCGGTATGCTAAACAGCATCGGGTTCTGGTTCCGGAAGACACAGACGCAGGATATGTGGATTCTTTTGTTCCTTTGTTTGTTGATTTTCCAGACGGTTGGTTTAGGGGGGATGGAATATGGGGCATTCCTGACGGCGGCGGAGGGTGTGTTGGCGGGAGTGGGAATCTGTTCCATGGCGGTGGCAGGAAATCCAATGGCGGCAGAAGAAAGGCGGCGGGAGAACGGGCAGGATGCGCTGCGGCTTCAAACGCCGGCAGAAGATGCCGATGGGCAGGCAAAGGGGCTGCAGGCGCAAAAGCGGACTGAGCCAACCCAATCTGTGGTTTTGGATACGCTTATGGAGGAGCCGCCGGAAGAAGAGGATCCTTGGGATATGATGGCGGATTTGGATGAGGAAGACAGCCGGTGGGATTGGAAAGACGAAGAAGACGCCGGGGAATCCGGGTTGTGGGATATGCCGGACAGGGCAGACGCGGAAGAAGGAGATTCCAAGACGCGGGAGAGGGCGCTAAAAGGGGAAGAAGTAAATAAGGGGGAGGAAACAAATACAGGAAGCGAAACGGGTAAGGGGAAGGAAACGAAGGCAGGAAGCGAAGCAGGTAAGAGGAAGGAAACAAATACAGGAAGCGAAGCAGGTAAGGGGAAGGGAACAGATACCGGGAAGGAATCGGCAAACGAAGGGCTTTCGGATACGTCTGTAAAGGGGGATTTGCGGGAGACAGAAAAGGGAGAGAGTGGGACAGAGGAAAACAAAGAGGAAGAAAAACCGAAAGTGAAACTGTTGGAGAATCCTCTCCCGCTTCCGAAGAAGCATGTGAAACGGGTTATGTCTTATGCAAAGGATGTGCGGGGAAAGGATTTGGCCTTTGATTTGTCTGTGAAGGTGGAGGATGATTTTGATTTATAATGGTTCCTATCTGTGGGTCGGATAAATGGCGCAATATTAATTAATAATATGGCAGAGGGCGTATCGCTTTCTGCCTTTTGTTATTTTCCTAGTTGTTTTGTTTGAGGAAACCGGCTCCAGTGAATAAAAATAAGATTCTAACACAAACTAATATGGCGCTGTACAAATTGCTGTATAAAAGGAGTGGATGGAGATGGGAAATCAGAAAGCAAAAAACCAAAAGAATAGAAAAAAAGAGGAAAGCAAAAGGAATGACATAAATGAAAAAAGAGACGAAAGAAACGAAATAGAAGGAAAGAGCGAAAAACAGGAAGAAAACGAAAGGGATGCAAGCGAAGGAAAGGGAGAGAAAAACGGGAAAAACGGAAGGGATGAAAAAGGCGGGAGCGACGAAGGCTCCAGGTCAAACGATAAAGGGAAAAAAGCGGAAGAGGAGAAGCAGCGTGACGAGAGGATTGAAAAAACGGGACAGGTGACTTTGGATAAGAACGACCGGAAGCATAAAATCCATCTCATTACGATTATTGGGGAAGTGGAAGGACATGATAACTTAAACGGAACTTCCAAAACCACCAAATACGAACATATCCTGCCGGAGTTAGCGGCTATTGAGGATAGCAGCGAAGTGGACGGCGTATTGATTTTATTAAATACGATGGGCGGGGATGTGGAGGCAGGGCTGGCTATCGCTGAAATGATTGCTTCTTTGAGTAAACCTACGGTTTCCCTAGTGCTTGGCGGGAGCCATTCCATAGGAGTGCCGATTGCCGCAAGTACGGATTATTCTTATATTGTTCCCACAGGGACGATGGTCATTCATCCGGTGCGGATGAACGGTATGGTGATTGGGGTGCCGCAGACGTTTGACTATTTTAAACAGATTCAAAACCGGATTACAGGGTTTGTCTGCAGCCATTGTAAAATAAGCAAATCACGGCTGGAGGAATTGATGATGGAGACAGGCGTGTTGACGAAGGATGTGGGGACAATACTGGTGGGGCAGGAAGCCGTGAATGAAGGGATTATCAATGAAGTGGGGGGAATCCGGGAAGCCCTGGCGCATCTTCATGAAATGGTTGGTGACAATTAGCTTTTTAGATGCTATACTATATGGGTTAGATTAAGCGCGTTCGTTTTTCATGGCTGGAAGCAAGGTTTGATTTATGGATTTTGAGCCGCGGAAGGGTTTAGCCCATAATATTGAAATGCCATAGCGCGCATAAACACAGAGGCATAAGGGGCTGTTTCGGTATTATACAGCCCTTAAGTAAGGGAGGCAGAAGTTATGGCATCCGGACAGGGTAGCAGGAGCAGTGGGAAAAGTGCAGGAAAGAAAACGACAGCCGGGAAAAGCCAGTCCCGCACGGCATCGGGGAAAGGAAGGGGCGCTGCAGCCGGCAGAACGTCAGTAAGGGAAGCGGAGCCGATGGACTTGGCGATTCGCAACGAGCTGGTTTTGATAGGGGTATTGGCCCTTGCTATTTTTTTATTTTTGTGTAATTTTGGCGTGGTAGGCGTAGTGGGGGATTTGGTCAGCGATGCGATGTTCGGAATTTTCGGGCTGATTTCTTACGCGGCGCCTGTGCTGTTTTTTCTTGCAGTGGCATTTGGCATTTCGAACAAGGGAAACCGTATAGCCGTTAGAAAATTGGTGGCGGCGGTTGTTTTGTTCCTATTGGTTGAAATGGCTTGTGATTTGCTTACAGGGGGATGGAATGAAAATTCCTTTTATCGCGCCAAAGACTTGTTTGAACGGTGCAGCAGGAATCACAATGGCGGCGGACTGATTGGAGGGACGCTGGCTTATCTGTCTTACCATTTCCTTTCGATGGTTGGGACAGTATTGCTAATGGTAGTGTTTGCCGTAGTCTGTCTGGTGGTGATTACGGAAAAGTCGGTTATGAGCGGAGTCAAGAGCGGGGGACAGCGTGTCTATGAGAAGACGCGGGAGGATGTTTATAACCGCAGGGAGCGGGCACAGAGAAGGCGGGAAGAACAGGAACAGCTCCGTAGGGAAAGGGAAGAGGAACGGCGGCTGCGGGAAGAGGAGGAGGAAAATGAGAAAATCCTCCGGATGGATAAAAAAGTATCAGGAGTGATGTTAGACACCACACTGGACGGAAAGAAGAAAAAGGCAAAGGCGGCGGCACAGGAACGGAACGATGGCCATGGGATTGTAGTCCATGGAATCGAAGAGTCGGCGTTTAAGGAAGTGGAAGTCACAGCGGAGAAATCCGCAGGGGACGGACTGCCGCCGGAGTTTGAACGGATACATATTACTTCGGCATTTCAAGATAGGCCAGAGGAGACAGGCGGACATACGAAAGAAGGGGGGATTGGGCAAAGCATGGAAGAGCCGGACGCAGCCGGGGAAGTCTTTACGGAACTCCAATATAGGCCAAGGGGCAGCAAGCGTGTGGATTCGGATGAAATGCAGGAAGTGTTTTTTGAGCCTATGGAAATGGAAGAGGAGGAGTTTGGGGAAACGGAAACGGAGCCGCCTGAGGAAAGCCGGATTTTGGCGGATGCAGAGGAAGAAGGGTTTTTTGGCTTTGCGCAGGAAAACCAGCTTATCCAGAGCGATGAGGACATAGCATATGAGGAACCTGCGGAGGAGGATTTGTTTCGTGGAGAAGCAGGGGAAGACAACTTGTTTGCATTTATGGAAGATGGGAAGGCTGCCGGGAGAGAGGAAGAGCAATTCCAGGAAACGTCCAAACAACGGGTGCGTCCGGTGGCCAAGCCGCCTGCGTTGGCAGAGACGGAAGGAAGCGCCAAAGTTTTGCCGGATGTGGGCAGGACGCAGGCAGCTATGCCGAAGCAGTATATGTTTCCCTCTCTGAACCTGTTGAAAAAAGGCCCGGAGACAGCCAATGGGGATTCTGCCCTGCAGTTAAAGCAGACGGCGGTGCATTTACAGAAAACGCTGGCGACATTTGGAGTGCGGGTAACGATTACGGATATCAGCCAGGGGCCTACGGTGACAAGGTATGAGCTGCAGCCGGACCAAGGGGTGAAAGTGAGCAAGATAGTAGGGCTGGCGGATGATATCAAGCTAAACCTGGCAGCCACGGATATCCGTATTGAGGCGCCTATACCGGGAAAGGCGGCAGTGGGAATCGAAGTGCCAAATAAGGAAAACGCCATGGTGGCGCTGCGGGATTTATTAGAGTCTAAGGAATTCCAGGAATTCCCTTCTAATTTGTCGTTTGCCGTAGGAAAGGATATTGGGGGTAAAACGGTGGTGGCGGATATTGCGCGTATGCCCCATATGTTGATTGCAGGCTCCACTGGTTCCGGTAAGTCGGTATGTATCAATACATTGATTATGAGTATTTTGTATAAAGCGCATCCGGACGACGTCAAACTGATTATGGTCGATCCGAAGGTGGTGGAGCTGAGCGTATATAACGGGATTCCCCATCTGATGATTCCGGTTGTTACGGACCCGAAGAAGGCGGCGGCGGCGCTGCATTGGGGTGTGGCGGAAATGACAGACCGGTATAAAAAGTTTGCGGATTTTAATGTCCGTGATTTGAAAGGGTATAATAAAGCGGTGGAAGCCATGAAAGGGCGCGGGGAAGAAGCTCCGGCTAAAATGCCGCAGATTGTGATTATTGTGGATGAGTTGGCAGATTTGATGATGGTGTCGCCGGGTGAGGTGGAGGAATCCATCTGCCGTCTGGCACAGTTGGCCAGGGCGGCGGGCATCCATCTGATTATCGCTACACAGCGGCCTTCGGTGGATGTCATTACCGGGCTGATTAAGGCCAATATGCCAAGCCGTGTGGCTTTTGCGGTATCCAGCGGCGTGGATTCCCGGACGATTCTGGATATGAACGGCGCGGAAAAATTATTAGGGAAAGGAGATATGCTCTTCTATCCGCAAGGGTATCCCAAACCGGCGCGGGTGCAGGGGGCGTTTGTGTCTGACCCGGAGGTGTCCGATGTGGTGGATTTCCTTAAAAACCAGGCCATTGGCAATGTGTACAGTGAGGATGTGGAAGCGCAGATTAAGACTATGGGCAGCGCAGCGCCAGGCGCTGGCGCCGGGGGAGAGAACAGTTTCGATCAGTATTTTGTTGAGGCGGGCCGGTTTATCATTGAAAAAGATAAAGCGTCGATTGGCATGCTGCAAAGAGTGTTTAAAATTGGTTTTAACCGGGCGGCCCGCATTATGGACCAGCTTAGCGATGCAGGCGTGGTAGGGGAAGAAGAAGGCACCAAACCACGGAAAGTATTGATGAGTATGGAAGAGTTTGAGCAGTTTGTGGAAGAAAGCTGTTAGCGGCAGTGCGTTTTTGCATAGGAGGGCTTCCAGACAGGATGCAGCGGCAGGGGCTTTTGTGCAAAAGTTAGCGGCAGAGGATTTTTGTGGAAGGAATTTGCGGATTGCCGATAGGGTAGGGATGGAGCGGAAACAGAGGGTCTGGTTTATGACAGGCCGGAAAGGAAGTGGAGGATGAAAACGGATATTCAGATTGCACAGGAAGCGGTAATGGAGCCGATTGAAAAAGTAGCGCAGGGGCTGCAGATGGAAGCGGATGATTTGGAGCTGTATGGGAAATATAAAGCGAAGGTTTCGGACAGCTATCTGGAGAAAATCAAAGGCAATCCGGATGGAAAGCTTATCCTGGTTACGGCAGTGAACCCCACTCCTGCCGGGGAAGGGAAAACTACGGTAAGCGTAGGGCTGGGAGAAGCGTTTGGCCAGTTAGGAAAAAAGGCAGTGATTGCCCTGCGGGAACCGTCCCTTGGCCCATGCTTTGGCATTAAAGGCGGCGCTGCAGGCGGCGGCTATGCCCAGGTAGTTCCTATGGAAGACCTAAACCTCCACTTTACCGGAGATTTCCATGCCATTACATCGGCGGACAATTTGCTGGCCGCAATGCTGGATAACCATATCCAACAGGGGAATGCCCTTAGCATTGACACAAGGCAGGTGGTGTGGAAAAGATGCCTGGATATGAACGACAGGGCGCTTCGCAATATTGTGGTAGGTTTGGGAAGCAAGGCGGACGGGATTGTGCGGGAAGATCATTTTGTCATTACGGCCGCTTCGGAAATTATGGCAGTGCTGTGTCTTTCGGAGGATATGGAAGATATGAAAGAACGCCTGGGCCGGATGGTGGTGGCTTATAATATGCAGGGGGAACCAGTGACGGCGGCGGATTTGAACGCAGTGGGCGCTATGGCCGCTTTATTAAAGGATGCGCTGAAACCCAACCTAATCCAGACGTTAGAGCATACCCCGGCGTTGGTGCATGGGGGGCCTTTTGCCAATATCGCGCATGGGTGCAATTCCGTGCGGGCTACGAAGGCTGCCTTAAAAATGGCAGACTACTGCATTACCGAGGCCGGGTTTGGAGCGGATTTGGGTGCGGAGAAGTTTTTTGACATTAAGTGCCGTATGGCAGGGCTAAAGCCGGATGTGGCAGTGCTGGTGGCTACGGTACGGGCATTGAAATATAACGGCGGGGTGGCAAAGGCGGATTTAAATGAGGAAAACCTGGATGCCTTGGCGAAAGGGATTGAAAATCTTGGGAAGCATATGGAAAACCTGCAGAAATATAAACTTCCGGTGGTTGTGGCATTGAATGCCTTTGTTTCCGATACGGAAGCGGAGGTGGCTTATGTCCGTGCTTACTGTGAGGAAAGAGGCTGTGCGTTTGCCCAGGCCCGGGTATGGGAACAGGGTGGAAAAGGAGGCTTGGACTTGGCGCAGGAAGTGCTTTCTGTGTTGGAAACAAGGGAAAGCCATTTTGAACCGCTTTATAAGGACGAATTTTCTTTGAAAGCAAAGATAGAGTGTGTGGCAGGGGAGATTTATGGCGCGGCGGCAGTGAGTTACACGCCTGCAGCGGAGCTTCAGTTAAAGAAGCTGGAAGGGCTGGGATTTGGCAGGCTGCCCGTCTGCATGGCAAAAACCCAGTATTCCTTGTCTGACGATCCGGCGTTGTTAGGCCGTCCGGAAGGGTATACGCTGCAGGTGCGGGAGGCTTATGTGTCGGCAGGCGCCGGATTTGCAGTGGTGTTGACCGGAGCGGTAATGACAATGCCAGGACTGCCAAAAGAGCCTGCGGCGCTTAGGATTGATGTAGATAGGGACGGGTTGGTAACAGGTCTGTTCTAATTAGGAATTGGGACATAAAGCGGTAAAACAGGAATGAAATCTTAGCCGCCTGCAAAAGGCGGCTAAGAAACAAGGCGGCAGAAAGGAGCGGCAGGGAAGATGGCGCAGGTGATAGATGGAAAAGCGGTTTCCGCACAGATTAAGGAAGAATTGAAGGGAAAAGTGGCGGCGCTGAGAACAGAGGGCGTGGAGGTGACTCTTGCGGTCATCCAGGTGGGGGACGACCCCGCTTCCAGCGTTTATGTGGGCAATAAGAAAAAGGCGTGTGCATATATCGGGATACGTTCCCTCTCCTATGAGCTTCCGGAGAAAACGTCACAGGAAGAACTGCTTGCGCTGATCCATGAACTGAACGGACGGGAAGATGTGAATGGAATCCTTGTGCAGCTTCCTTTGCCGGCGCATATTGCAGAGGAAGAAGTAATTGGGGCGATTGCCCCGCAAAAGGATGTGGACGGTTTCCACCCGCAAAGCGTAGGGAAACTTTGCATCGGGCAGCCTGGTTTTGTGTCCTGCACCCCGGCAGGCATTATACAGCTTTTAAAACGCTCCGGTATAGAAATCGCGGGGAAGGAGTGCGTAGTGATTGGAAGAAGCAATATTGTGGGAAAACCGATGGCGTTGCTTTTGCTAAGGGAAAACGGAACCGTTACGGTAGCGCATTCTAAGACAGAGAATTTAAAGGAAGTGACTAAAAGGGCGGATATTTTAGTTGCGGCAGTTGGAAAGCCCAGGATGGTGACGCGGGATTATGTAAAAGAGGGGGCGGTTGTGATTGATGTAGGCATTCACCGGATGGAGGGCAATAAGTTGTGCGGGGATGTGGACTATGAAAACGTAGTGCCAGTCTGCAGCGCGATTACGCCTGTGCCGGGAGGCGTGGGGCCAATGACCATTGCGATGTTGATGAACAACTGTGTGGAGTCAGTGGGGCTTCAGGGGAAATAGGAAAGGTATAAGGGTTATGAAATGTCCTAAATGCGGATATGAAATGACGGAAGGCCATTTATATTGCGACCACTGCGGGGAAGAGATACGGATTGTGCCTGATTTTGAACCGGAGATAGAGCGGGAAATGACAGAAACGCTCTCCACCTTGTTTGTAGAACTGGCAGAGGAAACGGCGCTGGAGCTTTCGGATAATGGTCTAAAAAGCGGCCGGGCGGAAAGCGGCAGGGGAAAAGAATCTGGATGGCAGACGAAGGAAAGCCGTGGGGAAGACCGGGGAACCGAGGATGGAAGCCAGGAAAAAGCCGGAGGAAAAGGGGCTGATAGGAAAAAAAGCAAGGCCCGGAAAAAAAGAAGGGGAACGATACTAGGCGCCGTCTGTATCCTTTTATTGATGGCCGCTGCGGCAGGCGCGTGGGGAAATTACAGCTATCGCCGTCTCTATTCTGTGGAATACCAAATGCAGGAGGCGCAGGAGGAAGCGGCTTCACAGAGGTATGCACAGGCCATAATATGGATGGAAAAAGCCCATGAGCTGGAGCCGGAGAATGTGGATATCCTTTTTCAGATTGCTGATTATTATGACGTACAGGGAAAAAATGACATGGTTTTATCCACGCTGGAGCCAATGATAGAGCAGCCGGAAATTTATGGGGACGCGGCGGAGGAAAAGGCTTACGGAAAAACCATAGAGATATATAAAGAGCTGGGGCAGTACGAAGAAATCAGCCAATTGCTGAATTCCTGCGGTCGGGAAGACATTGTGACCCAGTTTCAGCAGTTTATAGCCAAACCGCCGGAGTTTAGTTATGAAGGGGGGAGGTATAAAGAGGTGCTGCCGTTGAAGCTAAGCGCCAATACATCGGGAAAGATTTACTATACTATGGATGGAACCAGGCCCAATAAGCAAAGTACGGTATATACGGCTCCTATTTTTCTGGAAACTGGCTCTTATATTGTAACGGCTTATTTTGTCAATGATTATGGGATAGAGAGCGAAGTGGTTTCCAATACGTATCATATGGAGCTTCAGGCGCCGCCTCCGCCGGAGGTTTCGGTATACAGCGGTGATTATGAGGAGCCGCATATGATTGAAGTGGATGTGCCGGAGGACTGTACCGTATATTATACGTCAGACGGCTCGGATCCCACCATTGACAGCCCCCGTTATACGACAGCCATATCCATGCCATTGGGACAGTCGGTCTACAAATTTATTGCAGTCAGCCCGGAGGGGGCAGTCAGTGAAGCGACTGTGCGCAATTATCAGCTTGCGCTCCATACGGATGTGACGACGGATATGGCGGTGTCCAGCGTAATCCAGGCTTTGATGAGGGCGGATGTGCTTTTGGATGAAAACGGGAAACTGCGCGGCATGAGCGGCCGTAATGTATATAAATATAATGCAGTGGTGCGGATTGAGGGGTACGGCGACTATTATGTCATATATGAATATTATGAAGACGCTATCGGCATCCAGTCCAAGACAGAACGTTTGTACGGTGTAAATGTGCAAAACGGCATTGCCTGCCGGATTACATATGACGCAGATGGGCGGATTGTGCTGTTGGATATTTAGAGGGTGGAGGGTTTAATTTGTTGGCGGCTTAAAAGGAAACAGCCGGCTCTTTAATTGATTGGCGTCTGCGGGGGTGAGCGTTTTCTCTGAGTTTTGAAGGTTCTTGCAAAAGGGAATCACAGTTAAAAAGATGTAAAATGCGCCTCGCAGGCTCCATGCTTAAAGATAGGGGGTTTTGGCTCCATTTCAAAAAATATAGACAAAAAGTTACAAATATGATAATATGTGAATAGTATAAATGAATAATGTAGGTGAAATGTGCTTTTGAAGCAAAATTTTAAGGGCTTTTTAGATATGGGTAAAGTATAGGATATGTTTTTTTATTACAAGTGTATTATTTATGATAAAGGGGAATATTATTGTGGAACAAAAGACAAATGAGGATGGAAAGTTTCATAAGAGAAATGAGAGGGCGAATATTGTACAGATTATTTTGAGATATGAAATGATCTATATTGTAAAGTTTGTTGTTTTTTTATTAATCTTTGTCACCGTGTCAATTAGAACGAAAGAGGTGGATATTAAGCAGATATCAAAACAGAATATAATAGGGACGTTTACTTTTGTATTATCAACCACGATTGATTGCGCTGTTTTAGCGCGAAGCATAAATTCTTCTATAAAAGGGATAATCAACAGTATTCATCTGTTCTTTACTTTTATTATGTTCTTATGTGCATTATATGTTATTCTGATTTTTATGGAATTTATTAGCATCTCTTTTTTGTTGGTGCATATATGTAATTGTATAAGTATGCTGTGTTGTTTCAGCCCATTATTAGAATTAGGGTATGACACTATTTTACATATGAATAATGAAAAACTAAATGGATATTGAGTTAAACTTTTATGGGCAAAAGAAAGGGGATATAATATATATGTATATGGTTGGAGTAATTTTTTGTATTATAGGGTTTGTTTTTTTATTTTTAGTTTGGAAAGAGGTTTTGTGTATATACAGGAATCCATTTCCGCTTTTTTGTAATGGGGACAAACGCTTTGCAGAAATAGTAGATAAGAAAGAGGAAAATTATAAAACCAGGTCTATTTTAAAGGATATAGGCTATGAGAAAAAGTGATTTTGATGTTTTTTCTGATATCATATATCAATATTATAAGGAATTGGAACATATTGATAAGAGAGATTTTAATGGAAAAGTATTGAAGTTTCGGTCTCAAAGATTGTTTTTGGTATATTACTATTACGAATCTTTGAGGAAGGATATCCGGAAATTGTATATGTCAGACGAAGCAAAGCCAATGGATCGTCATAAGATTGCGGCAAGTGTTATGTGCGCCATCCTTAAGGGGAAAGTAGTGAAAGTGCAAAGGCTGATACCCAATTTACCAATGCATCTTTTAATGGCTAATGAATATATTGCTTTTTATTGTGCTTTAAATTTAGTGGAAATGTACGTAAGAGATGCTGTAGATAATAAAGAATATTCTTTGGTTATGCCTCAAACATTTATAGAGGAAGAGAATCCAAAGACATCATATATTGAAAACATATGCAAGGTATTATACTATACAAAAAATATCCGGGTTTGTGATGTCCTTTCTTATGCCAATATTTTATTTCTTCTGGAAAAATATACCAATACTCTCATATTGCAAAAGAAATAAGCGCTTAGAATGTGGTTTGTTCTGGTTACTGTGGATGCAATGGGTCTATAAAAGTTTTAAGCCTCTGATCCGAAAGGTAGGAGGCTGTTTTCTGTTTTTTGACCGGAAAGAAAATAGTAAAATACTGTAGATGCAAATTTTTATAAAATAAGTTGCGTTTCCTGTATTTTTCTATTATGATAGATTCGAATGGCTTTCGCACAGTAAAGCAATAAGCAGTTTCGGGAGATGATGCGGCAGAATTTCTATAGAAAGATATGGCACATATAACAAAATTGAAGCGGATGCGGAACTGGAAACAGCATCCGCGTTCTAAAGAGGCGGCAAAGAAAGAGCTGTCCAAGATAAGGGACAGGGATTTCTTTGCAAAGGAGGACGTCTCGTAGAAGCGGATGCGGAACTGGAATAGGAGGAGAAAATGTTTAAAATTTTAGAAGCAAGGGAGCTGGCAGCAAATATTTACCTCATGGTAGTAGAGGCGAGGCGTGTTGCGAAGAAATGCCAGCCAGGACAGTTTATTATTGTAAGAATGGATGAGGAAGGGGAGAGGATTCCGCTTACCATTTGTGACTATAGCAGGGAGGACGGAACGGTTACTATAGTATTCCAGACCGTGGGGGCAGGGACGATGAAGATGGCAGGATTAAAAGCAGGCGACAGCTTCCATGATTTTGTAGGCCCGTTGGGCTGCCCTTCGGAGTTTGTAAATGAGCCGCAGGAAGAACTGGGAAAGAAAAAGATGCTGTTTGTGGCAGGCGGCGTAGGCGCTGCGCCGGTTTACCCCCAAGTGAAGTGGCTGAAGGAACGAGGGATAGAAGCGGATGTAATCGTGGGCGCGAAAACAAAAGATTTGCTTATCCTGGAAAAAGAAATGGAGGCAGTGGCAGGAAATCTGTATGTGACAACAGACGACGGCTCTTATGGAAGAAGCGGGATGGTGACGCAGACCATCAAAGACCTGGTGGCGGAGGGCAAACGCTATGATGTCTGTGTGGCGATAGGCCCGATGATTATGATGAAATTTGTATGCAAAATGACAGAGGAACTGGGCATACCTACGATTGTCAGCTTGAACCCGATTATGGTCGATGGCACCGGAATGTGCGGCGCATGTCGCGTGACGGTAGGCGGTGAAGTGAAATTTGCCTGTGTGGATGGGCCGGAATTTGACGGCCATAAAGTAGACTTTGACCAGGCAATGAAACGTCAGCAGATGTATAAAACGGCAGAGGGCCGGGCGGCCCTAAAACAGCAGGAAGGAGACGCCCATCACGGTGGGTGCGGTCAGTGCGGTTAATTACATATCTGATGCAGCAAGTAACGCATAACTTTTTGGATGCGGCCAATGATGCTTCCATGGGAGGTTTTTGGCGGTGTATGCAAGATTAGGATTAGAAAACTGGAATTAGGAGATTGATAGTATGGATGTTATGAAGAAGGTGCCTGTACGTGAACAGGAAGCGAAGGTGCGCGCTGCCAATTTTGAAGAGGTGTGCCTTGGATACAATAAAGAAGAAGCAATGGAAGAAGCGGCCCGCTGCATTAACTGCAAGAATGCGCAGTGTGTAAAAGGATGCCCGGTGGCCATTAACATTCCTGGTTTTATAGAAAAAGTAAAGAATGGGGATGTAGAAGCCGCTTACCAGGTAATCAGCGAGGCCAGCGCCCTTCCGGCAGTTTGCGGCCGCGTATGCCCCCAGGAGAGCCAATGCGAAGGGAAATGTATCCGCGGGATGAAAGGGGAGCCGGTTTCCATAGGCAAACTGGAACGTTTTGTGGCGGATTGGGCAAGGGAAAATGGGATTCAGCCAACAGGGCCAAAGGAAAAGAACGGTAAGAAGGTAGCGGTTATTGGTTCCGGCCCGGCAGGACTGACCTGCGCAGGGGATTTGGCTAAAATGGGCTATGAAGTGACGATATTTGAAGCCCTGCACGAGGCAGGCGGCGTGTTGGTATATGGGATTCCTGAATTCCGTCTTCCGAAAAAAGATGTGGTGGCAAAGGAAATTGAAAACGTAAAGGCTTTGGGCGTTCAAATTGAAACAAACGTGGTAGTGGGTAAGTCCGTTACCATAGATGAATTGCTGCAGGAAGAAGGCTTTGACGCAGTGTTTATCGGTTCCGGCGCCGGGTTGCCCAAGTTTATGGGGATTCCGGGAGAACAGGCTAACGGTGTGTTCTCTGCCAATGAGTACCTGACCAGAAGCAATCTGATGAAGGCTTTTGACGAATCTTCCAATACACCGATTATGAGAGGAAAGAAAGTTGCTGTAGTAGGAGGCGGGAATGTGGCGATGGATGCTGCCAGGACCGCTTTGCGTCTTGGAGCGGAAGTGCATATTGTATACAGGCGCAGTGAAGAAGAGCTTCCGGCCAGGGTAGAGGAAGTGCATCATGCAAAGGAAGAGGGAATTATTTTTGACCTTTTAACCAATCCGGTGGAAATCCTGACGGATGACAACGGCTGGGTAAGCGGTATGAAATGTGTGAAAATGGAGCTTGGCGAACCGGACGAATCGGGCAGGAGAAGACCGGTGGTGAAACCGGGTTCTGAATTTACGATTGAGGCGGATACGGTTATTATGTCGCTTGGCACATCCCCTAACCCGTTGATTTGCGCTACGACGCAAGGACTGGAGACAAATAAGTGGAAGTGCATTGTGGCAGAGGAAGCCACCGGCAAGACAACGAAAGAGGGTGTGTATGCCGGGGGTGATGCGGTGACGGGCGCCGCTACGGTTATCCTTGCCATGGGAGCCGGGAAAGCCGGGGCCAAAGGGATTGACGAATATCTAAGAAGCAGGTAGAGAAGGGATAGGGAAGTCCGGAGGACTGGAGGGGCGGTTGTGCATAGTGCGGCTGCCTCTTTTCTTGAGGGACGAAGTGTGGAAAAAAATCTATTGAGCGGGTTGGAACGGAATAGGAAAACAGGAAGGAAATAGTTGGGGTTATTATGCAGCAGGAGATGAAATGCCCAAAATGCGGGGAAGTTTTTATGGTGGATGAAGCCGGGTATGCGCAGATTGTCCGGCAGGTCAGGGATAAGGAGTTTCAAAATGAATTGAAACAGCGGGAAAAGGAGCTAAAGCAAAAGCAGGAGGGGGAACTGAAGCTGGCGCAGATGGAGCAGAAGGCCGAATTTGACAAGGCGCTCCAGGAAAAGGAAACAGAACTGTCGGGGAAAGAAAAGGAAATTGAGAAGCTGGTGGCGAAGCTTTCCGGAAGTGAAATGGAGAAACAGCTTGCGGTAAAGGAGGCTGTGCAGGAAAAAGAAAAAGAAATTGCAGAAAAAATAGAGGAAATGTCGCAACTAAAAGAAAAGTTTTCCGCAGGGGAGCGAGGAAAAGACCAACTGATTGCAGAGCTGAAGGCGCAGATTTCCGGAAAAGAAACAGAAAAGAGGCTGGCGGTCAGTGAAGCGGTGAATGGGAAAGAAAAAGAGCGGGAGGAGGCTCTGGAGAAGAAAAATAAGGAACTGGCGGAAAAACTCCATATGATTGAGGAATTAAAGGCAAAGCTGGAAAAAGGGGAAACGGAAAAGAGACTGGCGGTTTCAGAGGCTATACAAGGGAAAGAAAAAGAAATTTCCGAAAAAGCTGCGGAAATTATTGAGTTGCAGGGTAAACTTTCCAATAAAGCGGCAGAAAATAAATTGAAGGAACAGGCTTTGCAGAGGCAGTATGAGGACAAGCTGAAACTAAAAGACGAGCAGATTGAATACTATAAGGATTTCAAAGCGCGGCAGTCTACGAAGATGATTGGGGAGAGCCTGGAGCAGCACTGTTTAAACCAATTTAATGCCCTGCGGATGACTGCCTTCCCCGCGGCTTATTTTGAGAAAGACAATGACGCGAAAACTGGGAGCAAAGGAGATTTTATTTTCCGGGAAGCGGCGGAGGGCGTGGAGTTTATTTCCATTATGTTTGAAATGAAGAATGAAATGGATGAAACGTCCACCAAACATAAAAATGAGGATTTTCTTAAAGAGCTGGATAAAGACAGGAGGGAAAAGAAGTGTGAATATGCGGTGCTGGTTTCCCTATTGGAAATAGATAACGAACTATACAACAATGGAATTGTGGATGTTTCCTACAAATATGAAAAAATGTACGTGATACGCCCTCAGTTTTTTATCCCTATGATTACCTTGCTGCGGAATGCGGCGCTGAATTCCCTGCAATACCGCCAGGAATTGGAGGCCGCGAAGCACCAGCAGGTGGACATTCTTCATTTTGAAGAAAATATGAATGCTTTTAAAGAAGGATTTGCACGTAATTACAGAATTGCAAGCGATAAGTTCAAGACAGCCATTGACGAAATTGACAAGACGATTACCCATTTGCAGAAAACGAAAGAGGCGCTGCTTTCTTCTGAGAATAACCTTCGCCTGGCAAACAATAAGGCAGAGGATTTGAGCATAAAAAGGCTGACGAAAAATGCGCCTGCGGTGAAAGAGATGTTTGACGGGCTAGAGCGTGTTTGAAAATTGCTTTCCGGCAGATGTATGTCACAATTTGTAGGAGATTTGCGCCAAAGGAAAGGCGTGTCACCTGGATTTGGCGGGGCGTGCATTGTCAGGAATGCGTGTTCAAACACACTCTAAGGCAGGGGTGAGCGGGCATTTGTCTTGGCTGTTGACAGCGGCCAAAGGATGTCAATCGGAACCAATTTATGGCAAAGCGGTTTGCAGAGCGGTTTTTGGGAAAAGCGCTGGAAATATACGGACTGGCTTTGTTTGCGGTCAAACAGTCGTTTCCGGTCAGTTTATCACGGATTGCACGTTCTAGTTAGAGGATAATACGGTTGCAATCACTGACCAAAAAGCGACTGCAAAATAGTGACAGACTAAGAGCATAAAAATATTTTGAAAAACCCAAAAAAATATGCTACAATATACAGATAAAAGACTTGAATTAATTTTGAGGTATAGTAAAATAGTAGATGTGCGGGTGTGCAGCCTGCAGGGCAGTGCATATATTAATATGTATGGCATCGCCGGAAACAAGGATAAAAGGAGAAATGGGGCATATGGCGGAAGGTCATACGGTGGAAGGGCGGCAGTTTCGGACAAAGGCGGATTATGAAGCGGCGTTGCGGGATAAGAAAAAGATAGACGCAATCAAAGCAAAAGTAAACCTTAACAATCCCAGGGATGTGCGTGCCTTGTATGAACAGATGCAGGGGGGAGTTTATCGGTTTGAATCTATGGTCGGCAACGATTTTGACGACCAGATTTATGAATTGATGCAAAAGCATCAAAATGGAGAGGGCAGGCCGGACGGAAAAAAAGCAAAGGGGAAGGCAGGGGAGAATGTAAAAAGAGAGCAAACTCAAAGAAAACAAATGCAGAAAAGTCAAATACGGAAAAATCCAGTGCAGGGAAATCCTATGCAGAGAAACCAAATGCAGAAAAAGCAGGTTCTGAAAGAAGACGCGGAACAAACAAAAGGTACGCAGGAGGGGCTGTCCCAAGGCAGGAAGCTGTCATTGAAGGATTTTGACCAGGATATGCAGAAGGAAATAACCGCGCAGCTTAAAGTGCGGGAAAGGCGCCGAAAGTGGCTGGTGGCGTTGTGCAGCCTGGGAGCTGTCATAGGGTTTGGGTATTTCTTCCTATATTATATAGTGGCGGAACGCACCAACGCAAGTTATCAGGAACTGGCGAGCCTGAAAAACAGTGAAGTTTTGGCAGAGCCTGTGAACAAAGGGGAAAAGAAAAAGACGATAGTTGTCCGCGGCGAACAGGAGGAGATTGTGCTGCCTGATGTGCTGGACGATTATAAAACTTTATATAATAAGAATAAAAGGCTAATCGGATGGCTGAAAATTGACGATACTATAATAGACTATCCGGTGATGCAGACTTCCAACAACGAATATTACCTGGATCACAATTTTAACCAGGAAAAGGACAATAATGGCAGCATTTTTATGGATAAGGACTGTGTGGCTTATCCAAGGAGCCAAAATCTGATTCTGTATGGGCACCATATGAAATCCGGGAAAATGTTCGGCGATTTGGAGAAATATGCAAAGGAGTCGTATTACGAGAAACACAGCATTATAAATTTTGACACTATTTATGAAAAAAGCGTTTATCAAGTAATGTATGTGTTCCGGACACGGGTACTAAAGGAAAATGAGATTGCCTTTAAATATTATCAGTTTATAGAGGCGAATTCATGGGAGGAATTTAATTCCTATATGAATGAAATGGCAGGCATGTCCCTGTATGATACGGGGGTGACGGCAGAATATGGCGATGAGCTTTTGACATTATCCACCTGTGACCACTCGCAGACGGATGGGAGGTTTGTTGTGGTGGCCAAAAGGATTAGGTAACGACTTATTTACATATGGAGGAGAGTAGCAATGGCTAAGGGCAAGAAAAGTAAAAAGAAGAATCTTAGACTAAGGAGACAGCTCCGGAAGACGTTTGGATGCCTGTTTATGATATCCGCGCTGATTGTGACGGCTATTCCGGTGACGCCTACGGAGGCGGTGGCAACGAGTACAGGGTGGATGGAGCCTGCGAGCGTTACATATGGAGCCGGCAATAAAATTCAGGGATTTTGGAAATACTCGGACAGCCGTAATTCCATGCCTTGGGTGGAACTGGATGGCAATGGGGAGAACCATGATATACCAATCTATCACGATGAGTCCGGAAAATTCCGTTTTGTATATGTGGATAAGGATGGTAAATGGAAACCGAACTATAGTGACAACAATAAGTATGCCATGATTGTCGGATATGAAAGAAATCAGGATTTGCCGCAGGGCAGATTAACGATTCCTGCGCGGGTGGATGCTTATGTGAAATTTGCGGACAGTGGGACAAATGTAACAGCGGCTGCGAATAGGTATGGTAAACCGCTATATTATAAGTCATATTCCAAACCCAATGGGCAGGCGATGATTTTGGATCCGGAAATCAGGCAGGATGAGAATGGACAGGTGACACGTGATGACACGGCACCGGCTGATCCGGATAAGCCGGTATTTGAGGGATATATTTTATGTAGGCCGGAATTGAAAAGCAGTTGGGAAGAAGAGCAATTATATTATTTTGGCGATATAGATGATAAGACTGTATTTCCGGTCGGCGATGAATTGATGGATGAAATGAACACCACAAAAAAATGGACAGCGACGAAACTCAATGATACAGACCGTATTTCGGCAGCCGTTGTAAGATATATAGGGAATGAATGTGAATATATAGATGCTAACGGTAAGAGTTATTTGAAAGCATCAAGTGCGGAACGCAGTGTATTCGGCGGCACAGGCGATGGCGCTGCTGCGGGGAATATTATCAATCTTACGTTTGGAACTACGGAGTATCAGGAAGTGGATTCCAGCGGCAATCCAGTAACGGATGCAAATGGAAATCCTGTTATGGTTAAACAGTCGCCAATGATCGGGATTGGTGATTTTGCCTTTAACAATTGTACGAATATCAATAATGTAACATTAGGCAATGGTTTGAATACTTTAGGAAATTATGTGTTTGCGAACTGCAGGAACCTGAATACCGTTCAGTTGGATTATAATACAAACCTGCAGACTTTAGGCGCTGGTGCATTTTCTAATTGTAATATGCTACAGTCTTTTGCAATACCTACAGCGCTGCAAACGATTGGTGATTTTTGTTTCCAGAATTGTAAAAACCTGGTGACAATGGATTTGACAGGTAAGAGTTTTGCAACAGAGGGTTCTGCCGGCTTATCAGTCAGCCTTACGGATATAGGTTATAAGGCGTTTTTAAATTGTGAGTCTATGGAGAATCTGGAATTGCCGGATTCTTATAATGGTAAGGATGAGCTAGACAATCCGGTATTTCATCTTTCTACTGTGCAGGGATGCACTTCATTGGCTTACATCAAGACGCCAAGCACATCCATGCGGCTGGTAACAGATGCAACAACAGAGGAAGAAGGAACAGACCCATATTTTAAGGGAGGATATAGTGCAACACGCAATGGCAATGATTCAGTAGATGGAAACTATGATTTTGCTGCCTTTATTGCAGAAGTTGGTGAAGACTTCTGGCTGGAAGCGCCAGGTTTTACTTCTGCAACCGGTAGTACGAAAACCCCGGTACATAATGTGGCAAATGTGAAGCATATTTGTTTTAAATATTTGGATGAAGACAGGTATGAAATTGTAGAAGATGGGCTGGGTGGGGATAGAAATAATCCTCAAAAGGTTGGCCTGGTATTTGAAGTGAATAAGAATTGTGATTTGATTAAGTTCCATGTGGAGGATTGGGATACAGGTCAGACGAGGGAGAATATAAAGGTACCGGAAATTACGATGCCGCACCAGGTTGGCCCGTATAATATCAAATCAATTATAGAAGGAAGTTTTAATGACAAATGTTATATTGAGAAAATCACAATACCTGATACTGTAGTAAGTATAGGGAGCAACGCCTTTAAAGGCAGCCATAACCTGAAACATATTCTTTTTGACAATGCAACAGGCATTGCGGATATTGGCAGCGACGCGTTTGCTACGCAGTTGGTAAGCAAGCATATGGAGAAAATGTGTAATGGGACAATGGCAGAGAAACCGTTTTTAAGTTTCACAGGAGATATTGTAAACAGTGAGACAGGAGAAAATACGGCACCGTTTAAGTATGCGATGCTGCCGGCCTCTAAAGTAAATGAAGGCGCACAGCCGCTTACTTATATCACTTATTACAGTGGTATGCCTACGAACCTTGCGGTGCAGTTTAACCCGGATACGGGAATGTCGGAACTGCAATATTTCCCGACAAAGGCAGAAGCTGAGAAAGGGTTCCAGGTAGATGCAAATTATGAAGGGGGATATCTTCCTTTTTCAGAGCCAAATGCAGGGCCTTACCGTTTCCCGTATATGACGCGTACGATGGAAACGGAAGTAACGGAAGCCATTACCAAAGGGCCGGTCAGTGAAAACCAGGTAAACCTGATAAACGGAATAGAAAATATTGTGATTCCGGCAGGTGTGAATTCCATTAAGAAGGGTCTGTTCTCAGGAATAAATGAGAATGGATATTTAGTGGATAACCCAACAGAGTTCCCCAGCGGTTCAGAATCTGCATCAGGCAATTTGCCATATAAAGCGCCTGGCGGGGATATCAAAACATTGACGGTGCAGAGCGTAGCGCATATTGAGCCGTTTACGTTTGCAAGGCTGTCGTCTTTGACGAATGCTTATGTGAATGGAGCCCAGTCTATTGGGAATTATGCTTTTGACAGGTGTGAGAATTTGCAGTCTGCACGTGTAAGCGCCGATACGACAGAATTAGGGCTTAGGCCGTTTAGCGGATGTAAGAATCTGTCTGATTTGGAATTTACAGACAGCGCATATTTTACCGTTGCAGATGGAATCATTTACGGAATTGAGCAGGATGAAAACAAAACCAAAACAAAGATTATAGAATGTCTGGAGTCAAGAGGAAGCGCAGTCGGCTCCGTAGTGGCTGGGCCGGATGAGTTTTCCACCGTTACGGAAATTGCTCCAGAGGCATTTATGAACTGCGATATGATAGCCTCTATAGATTTATCGACTTCCAATGTGACAAGGATACCGGAAAGATGTTTTGCGGAAATGGATAGGCTGGCTACGGTAGATTTGCCGGGTTCCGTAAGAAACATTGGGCGGGGTTCCTTCTGGAATACGAAGGGGCTTGCGCGAGTGAAGATTCCATATAGCGGCGTAGCCATTGCGCCGGATGCTTTTGCGGCAGTGGAGGTGAATGAAGACAACTGGACGTATGGCGATGTGATTGAGCGGGAAGGCAAAATCGCATTGGTAGTAAATGAAAATAGTTCAGCATTGGATTACGTGGTGGATTATCCTTATCTGGAAATTTCACTGGATAATTCCTTAAAGGGATTGTTTGCGGTATCTTTAAGGGATGGAGTGACAGAAAAGGTTTATGATATCAAACATGTGCCGGAAGGTGACAATCTGGAGCTGACGATATTGGATATTCCGGATCATACGGCGGAAGGTTATGAATTTGAACGCTGGTCGCCGGATCCAAGTTCTATCAATCCAATTACAAAAGATAATCAGGAAATTACAGCAATGTACAAACCAATCGGCGCAACTACCTATACTGTACGCTTCTTCGATATCGAAGGGAAGGAGATGGAAGAGTATACACAACAGGTGGAAGCCGGAAAATCAGCGAAGTCGCCTGCTAAGAGTGAGATGGAGGTAGAAGGTAAAGTATTTACCGGATGGGACAGGGATTTCTCAGAGATAACAGGGCCTTTGGATGTTCATCCGTTGTATGTTGACAGGGCTGCAGGAAAGTATTATGTATCCTTCTATACAGATATGGATTTAGCTACGATGATTGGAAGGGTGCAGGAAGTAAATGAGGGAGAAAGCGCAATTGAGCCTGCGCATCCTACGAAAGAGGGCTATACATTCCTGAAATGGTCGTCGGATGGCTGGCAGAATGTAACGAGGGACTGGGAGATCTTCGCAATTTATACGGAAGGCAGCGGAGGCGACAACTCCAATGATCCTGGGCCGTTCAATGTATCTTTCTATACAGACAGCGACTTGGCAACCAGAATTGGAGAGGTACAGGTAGTTAATAAAGGCGAAAGCGCGGTGGAACCTGAGCATCCTACAAAAGAAGGGTTTACCTTCTCCGGGTGGTCAACGGAAGAGTGGAAGAGCGTAACGAAAAACCTGGATGTATATGCCGTATATACGGATAATAACGGAAATAATGGAGGAGACAACAACGGAGGAGGCGACGGAGGTGATGACGGTGACGGTGATGATAATAACGACAGCTCCGTATCCAACAATTCCGTGTCTAACAATGGTGTGAAGTATAAGGTAGTCGTAAATGGCGGTTCCGGTTCCGGGGAATATACAGCGGGCACTATTGTGCCAATCAATGCTTATGCAAGGTCGAACGGGACAGTGTTTGATAAGTGGACCAGTTCATCCAATGGTGTAGGGTTCGTAGATCCATCAGCGATATCCACTACCTTTACAATGCCGTCCAATGATGTAACAATCGAAGCGAACTTTAAGGAAGGGAAATCTTCTTCATCTTCTTCCGTGAGCGGGAACTCCAGAAACCGGAACAATAATTCCACTACCACTGTGGATGTGTCCAAAGGAGGGATTTCGAATACAGATATTGCTTCGGCAAATGTGAACGGTTCTTCTGATAATTTTGTAATCAGAATCACGGATGATGCAACTTCAACTGCGGCAGTTATTGCGGCTTTGGAAGCAAGGTATGGTGATTTGAGCAATATTGCATACCTGCCAATGGATATCAGCCTTTATGATGCGGATGGCACTACAAAAATCACGGATGTATCGGGGATTACTGTGGATATTACGTTGCCACTGCCAGATGAACTAATCCAGTATGCAGGAAATAACAGGGCAGCCAGCGTTGTGGATAATAGGCTGGAAGATTTGAATACGAGATTTACAACGATTGACGGCATACCTTGTGTACAGTTTACTGCAACGCATTTCTCGCCGTACACGATTTATGTAGACACGGCGAACTTGTCGGCAGGGACGATTGATGCAACGCCTAAGACCGGAGATCCGATTCATCCGAAGTGGTTCCTTGCCATGGGGCTGGCATGTATCTCGATTGTGTTGTTCTGCAAGAAGGATAAACAGCTTAAGGTAAAACGGGCTTAGTTTGGTCAGGGGGACTTATGCGTAGAAGAATTAAAATTTTATTAGGGGCGGCGCTGCTGTTTATTACAGCAGCCACCGCCAGGCTACCAATGTCATATGCGGAAGCAGAGTCAGCATCTGCTTCCGATTTTCAGATGAAGGGAGATTTATTGGTAAAGTATACGGGCACGGCCAGCGCTGTGTCCATTCCCACATCTGTGAAAAAAATTGGGAAGGAAGCTTTTGCCGGGCATACGGAGTTAATTAAAGTGGATATTCCGGCTTATGTGGAGAGCATTGATTATAATGCATTCAGCGGCTGCACTTCCCTGGAAACGGTTAAAATACCCGATACGGTAACGGAAATCGGCAATGGCGCATTCAGTGATTGCAGCAGTCTGAAGAAAGTGACGCTTGGAAAGAAGCTGAAACGGCTTGGAAGCGGCGTTTTTGCAGGCTGTGATTCTCTTGCCCGGGCGGATTTGAGCAGGAATAATACAGAATTTGCTTATGAAAATGGTGTAATATACAGTAAGGATAAAAAGATTGTTTATTGTATGCTTCCGGGTTATGAAGGTGAGACGTACAAGATGCCTTCTACGGTGGAGGATATCCGTCCCAGCGCATTTTGGGGCTGTAAAAAGCTGAAAAGGGTGGAAATCAGTACAAATGTGGAGTCCATCCCAGATTATGCTTTTGCAAACTGTACATCGTTAGAAAAGGTGATTCTTCCTTATTCTTTGTACAGCATCGGGTTAAAAGCATTTTCCAATTGCGTGAATTTGGGTGAAACACAGGCGCCTATGTCTGTAAGTGAAATTCATAGGACAGCATTTGATGGTTGTCCCAGGCTGACGATTGTAGCGGAGCCAGGTTCTTACGCGGATACATATGAGCAAAGCCGTGATAAATCCAATGTAGCCCAGGTGGAATCCCAGGATATGGGTTTTTTGCAGAACGTGATGGAAAACGCGAAAGAGGCGGATGGAAATTCTCAGAGTTCTGACGCTGGCAGAGTGATGGGCCAAAGCTCCATAGTAGGCGGCAGTGCAATGGTATTTATGGATAACAGCCAGTCTAAAGTATTGTCCGGGAATGTGGATATAGGTTCGGAAGAAGAAGAGGACGGCGCGCAGATTATGGCGTCGGCTGGAAATGGATTTCCTAAATACACAGTTGTGAACGATGAGAAAATTGCTTCTCAGGCTTTTTACAGCAATGCGTCCCTGACAGAGTATGAAATACCCGAAGGGATTAAGGAAATCGGTGATTTTTCTTTTGCACGTTCCGGACTGACATCGGTACGGATTCCAAATGGCGCCACTACCATTGGCTATGGTGCATTTTACCATTGTGATAATCTGGCACAGATTGAAATACCTGCCAGTGTGACAAAGATTGAGCCTTCTGCATTTGCGGCGACAAAATGGATGGCAGACCGATTGGCGGATAAACGGAATCCATTTACTATTGTAGGAGACGGCATTTTGGTTGCTTATTCCGGTATGAACACAAAGGTGGATATTCCGGAAGGGGTAAAGCAGATTGGCGCGGAAGTATTTCAGGGCAACACCCGTATGACTTCTGTGGAATTGCCGGAAAGCCTGCTTGTGATTGGTGAAGACGCTTTTGCAGGATGCAGTTCGCTGACCAGTGTGTCATTTGGCGGTAGCGTCAGGGAGATTAAGGACAGAGCGTTTGAGGGCTGTCCGATTAGCACGTTAAAAATACCTGAGTCAGTGCAGTTGATTGGACTGAAAGCATATGATATTTCAGAAGCAGCTAAAGAGAACGGGACAAGGGTAGCTGTATTTTTGGGAAAAAGCCTTCCCCGCGTATCTTATGAGAAAACAGCCACCAGGCTTACCAATGGGGAATATCGGGATGCTGTGTTAAAGGGCGTGGAAGTGGCTGTTGTGGACAGTCATGTAACGGCTTCTGAGATTGCCGGGAGTGTATTAAGCTCTGACTTGGGAGGCTTCCGTGGAGTGATATGCAGTGTGGAGCAGTCGGCGAAAGGGGAAGAGCCAGGCAGGCTGCGGGTAAAATATTACAGTATGCCGGAATCAGAAATTTCACCTTGGACAGTGCCTGCGGAAGTAATGATATATGGAAAGCTCTATGTGCTGGCAGTGGAAGAAGAATATGAACCGGAGAACCTTTGGAACGAACAGGCGGGAAGCGATGGCAGTGCAAAAGGAACCGGGGATGATTCTGCGGGCGATGCGCAGAGCAAAGAAAACGGACAGACATTTGGAGGAAAAGTGACTATAGAACTGCGCAGCAATACGATACCGTCCTCCCCTGCGGCAACGGCAGAAATAACGGGTGCGGAAGGAGACTATATCCTTCGTATTGCGGATAATACTGCGAAAGGAAGCGACATAAGCGCAGCATACCGAAAAGTGGCGGGAGGCGGCTACATAAGAAGCCTGCAAGTTTATGACATTACCTTGTATGAAGCGCAGCGCAGAATACCAATCAGCAAACTGGGTCAGCAGACGATGACTGTTACGATACCAAAGCCAAGGGGTATCTTAGAAGAGAACCTGCGGGTACTTTGCCTGGATGAGGATGGGCAGGTGGAGCAGGTGGAATCTAAAGTGGTGAAAGTGGATGGGCAGGCTTGTGTGCAATTCCAGGTTAGCCACTTCTCGGTATTTGGAATTTATAATTATTAATTTTGTAAGATAACTTGCGCTTGTGGCGCAGGTTATTTTACGTTATAAGTTGTGATTTTCGAGCGATAAAAAAGAACAGATATGCACCGATTAATGTCATTCACTTAAGTTTCCAGAATGGAGAAGTGAATGATATTGATGCACCGATAATTGTTTTTGGCATAAATTAATTAAAAAGCCAGGAGCGTATTTTATGTATCGGGTCAGGCAGCAGGTTGGGTGTACGGATGAGATTATGGATTCTTGCAGGGGAAGGGGTTATTCGGAAGAGAATGCCGTCAGGGTAGCCGTTTTGGATACTGGGATTGGCAGGCATCCCGATTTTGAAGGAAGGGTGGAAGCTTTTCAGGATTTCCTATATGGCGGAAACCGTATGTACGATGACAGCGGACATGGGACCCATGTATCGGGCTGCATAGCGGGGAGCGGAAAGGCTTCTGGCGGTATGTATAAAGGGATATGTCCATATGCCCGCCTGCTTGTAGGAAAAGTATTGGATAAAAATGGAGACGGCAATATGGAAGATATGCGCCGGGGGATTGAGTGGGTGCTTGATAACCAAAAGAGGTATCATATCCGTGTCTTAAATATTTCTATTGGGATTGGGCATATTGAAGATAAGGGGAAGATGCAGGAGTTGCTGCAGGCAGTGGATATGGCATGGAATGAAGGTTTGGTGGTGGTCTGTGCAGCGGGCAACATGGGGCCGGAGCCAATGACAATTTCACCGCTTGGTTCCAGCAAAAAAGTCATTACGGTGGGATGCCACGACGGAGGATATTTTACAGGGAAGCATTCCCTATGTGAAAGTTATTCCGGACGAGGGCCTTCCCTTGATGCAATGAAGAAACCGGACGTAGTGGCTCCGGGTACGGATATTGTATCCTGTAACGTGGCCTGCCGGTCATCTTTTCGTGGTTATAAAAATGCTTATGTGAAGAAAAGCGGCACATCCATGGCGACGCCCATTGTATCGGGAGCAGCGGCATTGCTGCTGCAAAAATATCCGGAATTGTCCAATGAGCAGGTGAAACGCAAAATTAATTACAGCGCCACGGATATGAAGGAACCATGGACGAAACAGGGGTGGGGGATGGTAAACGTGGCCAGGCTGATTCAAATTGTGCATTAAGGCAGAATTAAAACTTTTATAGACCATGAAAGGGGGGAATTTTGACTTAAAAGCCTTGTCTATTCCATTCATCAGAATTAGCGTATGCGCTAAGAGGCATAATATATGGACAAGCAGAAAAGACGCATACTCTGCTTTTAGATGAGGCTGGACAGCATTATCCTTTTCTCATATAAGCGGCTTTGGCGAGAAAAATGGGATTAATAAAAGTTAGGAGGAGCTATGCCCCTCCTAACTTTTATTAATCCTACAGCCTGTTTTCTATGGATGGCATAGGTTAAATAGCTCTTTTTGAATTATCATGCACTACTTTTTTCCCGCGGCGCTGTTTTTCCTGGCCTGTTTTTTTCCGTTCCGGCTCCTTCTGTCCAGATGGGCCTTTATGAATTCCCGGAATTTTTTTTGCGGTTTTTCCAGGAGCTTGTTTCGTATCCTGTTTCACTCTTTTTCCCACCGGATTTTTTGTGGCGTCTTTTTCCATGGAGGCAGTAATTCCTTCCAAAGCGTTTTTTTCTATATTCATTGCCTTGGAGGTCTTTTCTGTTTTCTTTGTTAAGGCCGATGCATCCAAATCCATCGCCTGGGAAGCTCCCTTTGTCCGGTCTGCCAAAGCGTTTTTTTCCAAATCCATCGCCTGGGAAGTCTTTTTGGTTTTTTCTGGCAAAGCAGTTTTTCCGGTTTCCATTGCGGAAGCGGTTATTTCTTTTTTCGCTGACTTGGCTGCTGTTTTTCTTCCTGTCTTTTTTGTTTTGTGCAGTTCTTGACCGGACGATTCCTGCAGGTTTTTCTGAGCAGTGGACAGCATGAGTTTGATACGGTTTAGCTGGTTGACTTCGCTGGCGCCAGGATCATAGTCAATGGCTACGATATTGGAGAGCGGGTAATGTTTGCGCAGTTCCTTTATCACCCCTTTGCCTACCACATGGTTGGGCAAGCAGCCAAAAGGCTGGGTGCAGACAATGTTATTGACTCCGCTGTGAATCAGTTCCATCATTTCCCCGGTCAGGAACCAGCCTTCCCCGGTCTGGTTGCCGATAGAGACAATGGATTGGGCATAGTCCACCAGAGTATAAATCCGTGCAGGCGCAGTGAAATGCCTGCTTTTTTCAAAGGCTTTCCTTGCAGAAGAGCGGAGCAGTTCGATGGCCTCGATTCCTACTTTAGAAAGCATAGCGGTTTTTTTGCTTGTACCCAGTTCTTCTGCTTTGTAAATCTGATTGTAAAAACAGTAAAGCATAAAATCCATCAGATCTGGCACAACGGCTTCCGCCCCTTCGTCTTCCAGCAGCTCAACCAGATGGTTATTGGCGGCCGGGGCAAATTTTACGAGGATTTCCCCTACAATGCCAACCCTTGGCTTCCGTATATTTTTAATCGGCACTGCGTCAAACTCTTCGATTATCCGGCGGCACATTTTCTGGAAAGTAAGGTAATTCATGTGCTTGGAGGATACGAAATCCTGACATTTTTTCCGCCATTTGGCATGGAGCGCTTCTACAGCTCCCGGTTCCTTTTCATAAGGACGCATCCGATAGACACACCGCATGAAAATATCGCCGAATATGGCTCCATAAGCGGCGCGCAAAAGCAAGTTGGCATTCAAATGGAAACCAGGATTGCTTTCCAGTCCGGACATGTTCAGGGAAATCACAGGAACCTGGGGCATCCCTGCTTTTTCCAGTGCGCGGCGGATAAAGCCTACATAGTTAGTGGCGCGGCAGCCGCCTCCGGTCTGGGACATAATAACGGCCACTTTGTTTAAGTCATACTCGCCGGACAGCAGAGCGTCCATAATCTGTCCCACTACCATAAGGGAAGGGTAGCATGCATCGTTATTTACAAATTTTAGGCCCATGTCCACGGCACGTTTATTGTCGTTTGGCAATACTTTAAAGTGGTAGCCGCAGGCGCGGAAAGCAGGTTCCAATATTTCAAAATGGATTGGCGACATCTGTGGGCAGAGGATGGTATAGTTCTTTCGCATTTCTTCCGTAAAAGGTATTCTGCGGATGGCAGAAGGACGGATGATGCGCGCCTGCTGTTTTTCCTCCCGCACGCGGATGGCCGAGAGCAGGGAGCGGATTCGGATTCTGGCGGCGCCAAGATTGCTCACCTCGTCAATTTTTAAACAAGTGTAGATTTTATCCGCTCCCGTAAGGATATCGTTTACCTGGTCAGTGGTTACGGCATCCAGTCCGCATCCGAAAGAGTTTAGTTGGATTAAGTCTAAATCATCCCTTGTTTTGACAAAACTAGCGGCGGCATATAAACGGGAATGATACATCCATTGGTCAGAGACGATTAACGGCCGTTCCGGTTTTGCCAGATGGGAAACGGAATCTTCCGTCAGTACGGCAACGCCATAGGAGGTAATAAGTTCCGGGATTCCATGGTTGATTTCCGGATCCGCATGGTAGGGGCGTCCGGCAAGCACAATGCCTCTTATATGGTTTTTCTCCAGATAGCGAAGGGTTTTTTCTCCCATATCCTGCATATCCCGCCTTGCCTGCGCCAGTTCCTTCCAGGCGGCGTCAGCGGCGTTTATCACTTCCTGCGCCGGCAATTCGGTAAATTCCTTCAACAGGGCTTCCGTTACGGTTTTGACGTCACGAAAGGACAGGAAAGGATTGCGCAAAATCACTTCCCCACGCCCGATTTCTTCCACATTGTTTTTTATATTTTCCGAATAGGAGGTGACAATGGGGCAGTTATAATGGTTATTGGCTTCTTCAAATTCGTTGCGCTCATAAAATAAGGCCGGATAAAAGATGAAATCCACCCCTTGGTGAATGAGCCAGCTCACATGCCCATGGGCCAGTTTAGCCGGATAGCATTCGGATTCGCTGGGGATGGATTCGATGCCCAGTGAATAAATATTATGGTTGGACAGGGGGGAAAGCGTCACCTGGTATCCGAGGTTTGTAAAAAAAGTAAACCAGAACGGATAGTTCTCATACATGTTGAGGACACGGGGGATGCCTACCCTTCCGCGTTTAGCCTGGTCTGCAGGCAGCGGTTCATAACCGAAAATCCGCTTTAATTTGTAATCGAACAGATTCGGCACATGGTTTTCCTTTTTGGTTTTTCCAAGCCCCCGTTCGCATCGGTTGCCGGAAATAAACTGACGGCCTCCGCTGAATTTGTTGATGGTCAGACGGCAGTTATTGGTACAGCCTTTGCACTTTGCCATGCTGGTTTCAAATTGCAGCGCTTTAATCTGTGCAAGGGAAAGCATGGTGGTGGCGTAGCCTTCACTGTAACGTTTCCTGGCAATCAAAGCGGCGCCGAAAGCCCCCATAATCCCGGCAATATCCGGGCGTATGGCTTCACAGCCTGCGATTTTTTCAAAACTGCGCAGTACGGCATCGTTATAGAAAGTGCCGCCCTGCACTACAATGTGTTTTCCAAGTTCTGCAGCGTCCGCCACTTTAATGACTTTAAACAATGCGTTTTTTATCACGGAATAAGCAAGCCCTGCGGAAATATCCGCCACCTCCGCGCCTTCTTTCTGCGCCTGCTTTACTTTAGAATTCATGAATACGGTACAGCGGGTGCCTAAATCAATCGGATGTTTGGCAAACAAAGCCGCCTTGGCAAAATCCTCCACGGTATAGTTTAAGGATTTGGCAAAGGTTTCAATAAAGGAACCGCAGCCGGAAGAACATGCTTCATTGAGCTGCACACTGTCCACAGTATGGTTTTTGATTTTGATGCATTTCATGTCCTGGCCGCCAATGTCAAGGATACAGTCTACCTGCGGGTTGAAAAAAGCGGCGGCATTGTAATGGGCTACGGTTTCCACTTCCCCGTCGTCTAACAGGAAGGCGGCCTTTAACAAAGCTTCCCCATATCCGGTGGAACAGGAACGCACGATGGCGGCGTCTTCCGGGAGCAGCGCATAGATTTCCTTGATAGAGCGGATGGCGGTTTTTAATGTGCTGCCGTTGTTGCTGCTGTAAAAAGAATACAACAAAGAACCGTCCTCCGACACCAGGGCTACCTTGGTGGTAGTGCTGCCGGCGTCTATGCCAAGGAAGCATTTGCCATGGTAGGCAGACAAATCTGCGGTTGCCACATGATGGGAAGAATGGCGTTTCCGGAACGAAGCATAGGAGATGTCATCGGCAAAAAGCGGCTCCATTCGTTCCACTTCAAACTCCATTTTAATATCGGAGGAAAGTTTTTGCGCCATTTCTTTCATAGAATAATGTATTTCCTCTTTCGCATTTAACGCCGAACCAATGGCGGCGAAGAGATGGGAGTGGTTTGCTTCAATAATATGTTCTTCATCCAGCTTTAACGTGCGGATAAATGCAGCTTTTAGCTCCGATAAAAAGTGCAGCGGCCCGCCCAGGAAAGCAACATGGCCGCGAATCGGCTTGCCGCAGGCCAGGCCGGAAATGGTCTGGTTCACCACAGCCTGGAAAATGGAGGCGGAAAGGTCTTCCTTAGTCGCGCCTTCGTTAATTAACGGCTGGATATCGGATTTGGCAAATACGCCGCAGCGCGCCGCAATGGTATAAAGGGAATGATAGTTTTTGGCATATTCATTCAGGCCGGAAGCGTCCGTCTGCAGCAGGGAAGCCATCTGGTCAATAAAGGAACCGGTTCCTCCGGCACAGATTCCGTTCATCCGCTGTTCCACATTGCCGCCTTCAAAATAAATGATTTTAGCGTCTTCGCCGCCAAGTTCAATGGCCACATCCGTTTCCGGGGCCAGTTCCCGCAAGGTAGTGGATACGGCAATGACTTCCTGTACAAAGGGGACTTCCAGATGATTTGCCAAAGTTAGTCCGCCAGAGCCTGTAATGATGGGGTGAAGTTCAATATTGCCCAATTCCCCATAGGCTTTCTTCAACAAGTTTGCCAGGGTTTCACGGATGTTGGCAAAATGCCTTTCGTAATCCGAAAATAATATTTTATGGGCATCGTCTAAAATCGCTATTTTTACAGTGGTGGAACCGATATCAATTCCTAAAGTGTAGTATAATCCGCTCATAGTATCGCCCTTTCTTTTTTACTTTCTTTTGGAAAACCAAGGAACATACGTTCCGTATTATGTCCTGTTTTATAATATTAGGCCGCCTTTTTTTCCTGATTCTTCCTATTTATATATGGCAGCATATGCGTCCGGACATTCTTAGACATTATACGACACAGTTTTTGAAATTGCAATGAATGGGTGCAAATTATTTGTTAAGAATTGCTTCCAAATATAAAAATTTTATGAGATGGCAGGGAATTGCCAGGGAATTGGTTTACTTTTAAATGTCGGGATGTTAGAATATATTCACATGTTTTTTTACGCATGACAAAATTAGTGGCAGGAAGCAGATGTGTGAGGCCATAAAGGAAAGGGCGTTTTAGGCGGGGCCGGATGTTAGGCTATGGGCAACTGCGCAGACACAGAAACTGGAAAACAGTAGGCTGCAAAAGGCGGGAGAGGCTTCGGAATCTTGGAATTAGAAAATGGAGGAAATGGATAGGAATGAGTAATTTTGAGAAAAAGTTTGGAAAGTATGCGATTAAGAATATATCGCTTATGCTGATTATGTGTTATGCAGTGGGGTATCTGATTCAAATGGTTAACCCTGCTTTTCTTCTGTATTTGACGCTGAATCCGTATCAAATACTGCATGGGCAGATATGGCGCATTTTTACCTGGGTGATTGTGCCGCCGGATTCTTCCAACTGGTTTTTTATTTTTATTTCCCTTTATTTTTATTATTCGATTGGGACTTCTTTAGAGCGGACATGGGGGACATACCGTTATAACGTGTATCTTTTATCAGGAATGTTGTTTACGGTAATTGGCAGTTTCCTGTTGATGGGGTATTGCTGGATGTTTCAGGATGGGCTGATTTCCGCAATGGGCGTGAAGGGTTATTTTGCCGCTTTGTCACGTTATTTTTCCACTTATTATGTTAATATGTCAATTTTTCTTGCCTTTGCCGCCACTTTCCCGGAAGTGCCTGTGTTGCTTATGTTTATGTTTCCTATCAAGGTGAAAGTGTTGGGGATTATTTATGGGGCAATCCTTGTGATGGAATTTGTCCAGGGGCATGTATACAGCAGGTTTGCCATGGCGGCTTCTTTGCTTAATTTCCTTGTGTTCTGGCTGACCAGCAGGAACCGTGTCCATATGACCCCGAAACAGATGCGCCGCCGTCAGGAGTTTAAAAGAGATGTGCGCAGGAATACAGGGATAACGAAGCATAAGTGCGCGATTTGCGGCAGGACGGAACAGGATGGCGATGATTTGGAATTCCGGTTCTGCTCCAAATGCGAAGGGAATTATGAATATTGTCAGGAGCATCTGTATACGCATCAGCATGTGAAGGATAATGGTTGAAAAACTTTGTAAAATGGTGTAAAATCGACTAAATACAGATAGAAAAATGAAAACAGGAGAGCAGAGACGATGGCGCTTAGCAAGAAGCCGGTTACCGGCATGAAAGATATTTTGCCTGCAGAGATGCAGCTTAGGGATTATGTGATTGGGGTGATAAAGGAAACTTATGCGAAATTCGGTTTTACTTCCATAGAGACGCCGTGCGTGGAGAATATTGCGAATTTAAGCAGCAGACAAGGTGGGGAGAATGAGAAGCTGATTTTTAAGATTTTAAAGCGGGGGGAGAAGCTGAACCTGGAGACAGCAAAGGAAGAAGGGGATTTGGTGGATGGAGGGCTTCGTTATGACCTGACTGTGCCGTTAGTGCGTTATTATTCCAACCATGCCAATGAATTGCCATCTCCTTTTAAAGCGCTGCAAATAGGGAATGTATGGCGGGCAGACCATCCACAGAAAGGGCGTTACCGTCAGTTTATGCAATGCGATATTGATATTTTGGGAGAGCCGACGAACCTGGCGGAAATAGAACTGATACTGGCGACAACTACCACATTGGGGCGGTTAGGCTTTAAAGGTTTCCAGATACGGATTAATGAAAGGCGTATTCTGAAAGCCATGGCGGCGTACAGCGGTTTTGAAGAAGACGACTATGACCAGGTTTTTATTACGTTGGATAAAATGGATAAGATTGGACTGGAAGGCGTCCGGGCGGAATTGGAGAAGTGCGGCTTCCCTGCGCAAAGCATAGAGAAGTATTTGGAGCTGTTCCGGGGGATGGAAGCTGCCAAGGACAGGCTGGCTTACCTGGCGGACAGGCTTCAGGGAACGTTGGATGCGGAAGTGGGTCAGAGTCTGGAAGAAATTATAGCCAGTGTGCGTGCAACGAAAGCTTCGGAATTTGAAATCGTGTTTGACCCTACCCTTGTCAGGGGGATGTCTTATTATACAGGAACAATCTTTGAAATAGCTATGCCGGAATTTGGCGCAAGCTGCGGGGGCGGCGGGCGTTATGATAAAATGGTGGGGCGCTTTACCGGAAAGGATGTGCCGGCATGTGGTTTTTCCATTGGATTTGAACGGATTATTTTAATTATGATGGAGAATGGGTTCCGTATTCCGGGGGAAAACAAAAAGGTTGCCTACCTGATTGAAAAAGGAGTGGCAGTGGAAGAGCTTTGCAGGATTATTGCGCAGGCGCAGGAAGAGCGTCAGGATGGCACACAGGTTCTGGTGGCGCGGATGAATAAAAATAAGAAATTCCAAAAAGAGCAGCTTAACAAAGAAGGCTATGCGCAATTCCGGGAATTTTACAAAGAGCCGTTGAAGTAACGGATAAGGATTAGCCTATAAGGGCGGAGGCGGCAGGAAATGGCCTAAGCCGGACAAAGAACGCGACAGAGGAAAAAGCAGTCAGAAGGCTATCGGAAGAGAAAAGAAAAAGCGGCAGGGAAAGACAGGGAAAGGACAAAGAAGAGCGGCAAAAGATAAAAGATAAACAGACAGAATAAAAAGGCAGATTGTGAGGAATAAAAAATGGCAGAGGCAATGAAAGGCTTAAAAAGGACATACCGCTGCGGTGAGATAACTTTGGCAAAAGAAGGGGAAACAGTGACCGTGATGGGCTGGGTGCAGAAACAGCGGAATAAGGGCGGCGTTATTTTTGTTGATTTGCGTGACCGCACCGGGCTGCTGCAGTTGATTTTTGAAGAAAGCGACTGCGGGACGGAGCATTTTGCCAAAGCGGAAAAAATGAGAAGCGAATTTGTGATTGCGGCGGTGGGTACAGTGGAAAAACGGGCCGGGGCGGTAAATGAAAATCTGGCTACGGGAGAAATCGAAATACGCGTAAAAGAGACCAGAATCCTTTCTGAGGCAGAGACGCCGCCGTTCCCGATAGAAGCGGAGTCAAGGACAAAGGAAGAGCTGAGGCTAAAGTACCGGTATTTAGACTTGCGCCGGCCGGATTTGCAGCGGAATCTGATTTTAAGGAGCGCCATTACGGCGAACATCCGCAAGTTTTTGACAGAGGAAGGATTTTTAGAGATAGAGACGCCCATTTTGGGGAAATCTACGCCGGAAGGGGCAAGGGATTATTTGGTGCCAAGCCGGGTGCATCCGGGGAATTTTTATGGGCTGCCCCAATCGCCCCAGTTGTTTAAGCAGTTGCTGATGTGTTCCGGGTATGACCGCTATTTTCAGATTGCCAAATGTTTCCGGGACGAAGATTTGCGCGCAGACCGGCAGCCGGAGTTTACCCAAGTGGATATGGAGCTTTCTTTTGTAGAGGTGGAGGATGTGATAGACGTCAACGAACGTCTGGTGCAGTTTGTCTGCAAGGAGGCCGTTGGCCTGGAGGTAACGCTGCCACTGCCGCGGATTAAATGGATAGACGCCATGAACCGTTTTGGCACGGATAAGCCGGATACCCGTTTTGGCATGGAACTGACGGATGTGTCCAAGATAGTAAAGGGCTGTGGTTTTGGCGTATTCACTTCCGCTTTGGAAAGCGGCGGTTCCGTAAGGGGGCTTAATGCCAAGGGCCAGGGCAATATGCCGCGTAAGAAGATAGACGCTCTGGTGGATATGGCAAAAGGCTATGGAGCCAAAGGATTGGCTTATCTAAGCATTGGGGAAGACGGCAGTTACAAATCCTCTTTTGCTAAATTTATGGAGGAGGGGCAGTTAAAAGCTCTGGTGGATGCCATGGAAGGTGAAGCAGGGGATTTGCTTTTGTTTGCTGCGGACAAGAATGCCATTGTCTGGAGCGTATTGGGCGCATTGCGTTTGGAATTAGGGAAACAGATGGGACTGGTGGATGAAAATCAGTTTCATTTTCTATGGGTGACGGAATTTCCGCTGTTGGAGTGGAATGAGGAGGAAAACCGCTTTGTGGCGATGCATCATCCTTTTACCATGCCGATGGATGAAGATTTGGCTTACCTGGATTCTGACCCGGGCAGGGTGCGGGCAAAGGCTTATGATATCGTGTTAAATGGTGTGGAGCTTGGCGGAGGTTCGGTCAGGATTTTTCAAAATGAAATACAGGAAAAGATGTTTGAGGTTTTAGGTTTTTCGAAAGAAGACGCCTATAACCGTTTTGGATTCCTGTTAAATGCATTTAAATATGGGGTACCACCCCACGCTGGATTGGCTTACGGCTTAGACCGTTTGGTTATGCTGCTGGTACACGCGGACAGTATCCGCGATGTCATGGCATTTCCGAAGATGAAGGATGCTTCCTGCCTTTTGACCAATGCACCGGATGTGGTAGATAAGGCACAGCTAACGGAACTTGGGATAGCGCTTGTAGAAGATAAGGAAGAGGCAGGTGCGGAAAGAAAAATATAAGGGCGGAGAATGTTAAAAATTTATGTTGCGGATACGGCTGCATTATCAGAGGAGAGCGTTTTTTGGGATTACATGGATAAAGTGGATGAGACGCGCCGGGAGAAGGTCTGGCAGTGCAGAAACGAAGAGGACAGGAAAAGGAGCCTGCTTGCCGGCTATCTGATTCAGGTAGGGATGAAAAACTGGATTGGGGAACGGGGAGGGGAGCAGGAAGACACGGCGCCGCTTGCCTTGGTTTATACCTATGGCGAAAATGGGAAACCGTTTTTGAAGGATTATGGGGAAGTGTGTTTCAGCCTTTCCCATTCAGGCAAGTATGCGGCAGGGGCCTTTTCCAACCATGATGTGGGCATAGACGTGCAGAAACACCGGGGGACGCGGTATGATATGGCAGGACGGTTCTTTGCCGAGGAGGACAAGGCTCTTTTGGAACGCCTCGGGGAAGAAAACAGCAACGATAATTTTTACCGGATATGGGCGGTAAAAGAATCCTATATGAAACTGACCGGGGAGGGGATGCGGCAGGGATTGGACGCTACTGTGGTGGAGCCGGCAGGGGAAGGGCTGCAGCGCGGCAGGGTGCGGCGCAAGGACGGAAGGACGGGAAACGCTTATTTTGTCATAAGCGACCGCCTGGAAGAATACAGTATAGCAGTGTGCAGTTATGATGAACTGGCCGATATAAATATAAAAGAGATAGAAATCGGATAATCTGTTTCCGGAGGAGATGAGAGGGAATGAAGGGTTACGAGTTTGCGGCAGCAGTCGGGCACAGGCAGGATGAAAGCGTTGTCCGGAAGGATTTTTTTGCGGCAAAACCTGTAGGGAACATACGTTACGGACAGTATTATATGTTCCAGAAGGGCGTTACCAAATGGCTTTATATTGACTACAATGATATTGTATGGGCATACAGGCGGCTGGAAGATGTGCAAAGCAGGCTTGGCCGGAAAACGGCGGGCCTGGAATTACATAGCCTGATGATTGTGACGAAAGAGAAGAAAAGAATCGGCATTTCTGTGGAAAGCGAGGAAAATGCAGTGGAAGGGCTGCACAGAATACAGCAACATAATGTATTTGTCGATATTGGCTTTGCGAAGGAAAAAGAGGGAAAATATTTAGGACCGGGAACGGATAGGAGATAGGAAAGGACCTGATAGTTTGACGTTGGCAGAGAGTCGGACTATCAGGTTTTTGTTGTTTGGCAGGGGAATTATCGGGAGGAAGTTTGGACGCTTTGCATATAAGAGGAAGCCAGGGTGGGACAGCAGACAGCAGCCCGCTATATGGAATCAAGAATTCCGTCGGCAATGGCTTGGGCAAGCTCGTCGAAACGGCTGTCAAAAATGGCATTGTCACTGTCGTTGTTAATAAAACCGGCTTCCACCAGTACGGCAGGCATCTGTGTCCGGTTTAACACAACCAGATTGGTCCGTTCACTGACGCCATGGTTGACAAAACCGAGCGCCTGCAAATTTTCGTTGATGTTTTCCGCTATGCGTGCAGCCTTTCCATAACGGTTGTATACAATGGATTCAATTCCGGTGTATTGATTGGGGTATACGCTGGAATTGCGGTGGATGGATACGAAATAATCCGCTCCTGCTTCGTTGGCTTTTTCCGCTTTGCGGGCAGGGCTGTCATAGATATCAGAGGTGCGGGTATAAACCACATTCATGCCTGCATTTTCCAATAGTTTACCTACGGCAAGGGTAAGGCGCAGGGCATCGTCCTTTTCCTGCCTGCCATTATAAGTTGCGCCTGGATTTGCGCCGCCGTGTCCAGCGTCTAATGCAATGGTGTATGGCATAGAAACCACCTTTTACTAATTTTAATTATTATATGGTATGAAAAATTAAAAAAATGGTGCATCCTTTTGGGAGGGCAGAGCGTTCTTATTTGTATAGGTTTTAGAGTTATGGCTTAGCCAAGCGTCAGGGGACGGACAGGGAAGCCTTAAGAGAAGGGAGAGTGGCCCAAAAGGGGGGTGGAAGGATGGGGCAGACCAGATGGGAGAGCTTAAGTGACAGGCGGCTGGTGGACAAGATACGGCAAGGGGAAAAAGGGGCATGGGATGTGTTGGCAAAGCGGTATTATGATGAAATTTTCCGTTATTGCTGGTACCGGACAGGAAATGAGGCAGCGGCGGCAGACTGCACCCAGGATGCTTTTTTGCATATTATCCAGGGATTAGCCGGATATGTGGATAAGAATAAATTCCGGGCGTGGGCGTTGCGCATAGCTTCCAATGCCTGTATGGATTATTTCAGAAAGGAAAGGGCCATATGTGTGGAAGATGAAGTCTGGCTGACCCAGGGGACGGAAGATAGGGCGTTAGGACAGGCAGAGGACGCTTGTTACGTAGAGAAAGCGCTGCTAAGTCTGACCCAGGCGCAGCGGGAAGCGGTGATTTTGAAATATTATCATGGATTTAAAATCCGTGAGATTGCCCAATTGCTAAATATTACCCTTCCGGCAGCAAAAGCGCGGCTAAAGCAAGGCATGGACAGGTTAAAAACAGAGATGCAAAAATAGGGGAATTGGGATATGGCCCGAGCGAAACAGGAGAGGCGCTGGAATAGAAAGGAGTGGTCGGATGTGGAAGGGCAGTAAGCAGGAGAGGGCAGTCAAGGCTTTTTTGGCAAAGAACCGATGCCCGGAACCGGACAGAGACAGGAAAAGGACAGATATGGCTTTGTTTCGGGAAGAAGTGGAGCATTTGTTTATCTATGGAGAGAAAGGGTTTTGGGAGCGGTTATGGGATGTTGCAGCTTTTGTGCATCCCGTAAGCTGGGGGATTCAGTTATTGCTTTTGCTATGGGGCGTCTGTCTGGCAAAGTGGCATGGCGGCGAGGCGGTGGCAGTGGGCATATCGGCAACGGTTCCTTTGCTTGGAGTAGTGGGGGGGTTTGAACTGTCCAAGGCAGTTTTTTATCATATGTGGGAATTGGAGAGGAGCTGCAGATATGACACACGGAAGGTGGCGGCAATGAAAATGTTTCTGTTTGGTCTGTGTGACCTGGCGGCGCTGACGGTGTTTTCTTTTTTGGTGTACCGGAAGAGCGGAGACTTTTTGCATGTTTCTTTTTTGGTGCTGGTACCGTTCCATATATCGTCAGGAGTATATTTGTTTATTTTAGAACGGTTTCCGATGCGCAATGGGAATGTTCTTTTGATTGGAGCGGGATGCATGATGTCAGTCATGCAGTCTTTGCTCTGGCCATATTGGGAAAGTAAAATCGTGGAGATGGAAACAGTGGGGTGTGTGAGCGTTTTGGCAATCAGTGTGTTATTCTTAGTGGGCATGGCAGTCCGGTTTTGCCAGGAGAGGGAACAGGAGGATAAAATTTTATGGAACTTAGATTAGACCGCGTGACAAAAAGATATGGGAGGAAGTTAGCAGTGGATGGGCTCAGCGCGGTGATGGGCAGTGGGGTTTATGGTCTTTTAGGAGCCAATGGGGCAGGGAAAACAACATTGATGCGCATGATATGCGATATACAGACTCCTACGGAAGGGGAAATTTTGCTGGATGGAACGCCAGTCAGGGATATGGGGGAGCGGTATCGGGAACTGCTTGGATATTTGCCGCAGAACTTTGGATATTACCCTGACTTTACGCCCTGGCGGTTTTTGTTGTATATCGGAACGTTGAAAGGGCTGTCCAAAGGGGCCGTGAAGGAAAAGTCTATGGCGCTTTTAAAAGAAGTAGGGCTTTGGGAAGTAAGGAATAAGAAGATTAAGACATTTTCCGGTGGGATGAAGCAACGGTTGGGGATTGCGCAGGCGATGCTGAATGAGCCTAAAATTCTCATTTTGGATGAACCGACAGCCGGGCTGGATCCGAAGGAAAGGGTACGGTTCCGCAATTTGATTAGCGCCCTGGCGCAAGAGCGGCTGGTGCTGTTTTCCACGCATATTGTTTCGGATGTGGAATACATTGCCCGCAAGATTCTGGTAATGAAGAATGGGCAGATGATTCAGGAAGGGGTTTCCCAGGAAATACTAAAAGCAGTGGAAGGGAAAGTGTGGGAATGCGTTGTTACAGCGGCGCAGGCGGATAAGATGACACAACAATACAATGTGGGGAATTTGAAAAACAGGGAAGACGGGAAGGTGTTGCTGCGGATTATCCAGGAGGAAATGCCTATAGAGGGCGCAAAGCAGGCAGAGCCGACACTGGAAGATGTATATTTGTATTATTTCAAGGAATAAGTATGGGGAAAATAATGCCAGGGGATGGATATACGGGGATATGGCAGTGGAAAGACTGGGAGCAGGGTGGAACAGACCGGGAGGACAGAGGATGGTTTCATTGGTAAAGTATGAATTGTATAAAATAGGAAACAGAAAAACGGTATGGGCGTTATTGGTATTTTTGGCATTTTTTAATGCTTTCACTTATTGGGGATTAGGGCCGCTTAGGGAAAGCGTATTGACGACAGAGGGTGAGATGCTTGAGGGTGTGGAAGCGGTAAAGTATATGCAGGAATTTGACCGCCAATATGCAGGTGCATTGACGGATGAAAAGGTGCGGGAAGTTTACCGCTATTCCTATTCTCCGGAAGTGATTGAAAAAGCGGAAGGGAAGTTTTTGCATTACAGCCCCGACATTATTCAATATCTGGATGGAGCTTTTTCGCAGGGGGAAAAGGTGGAAGATGTATTTACACCGGAGATGGGAGAAATTTATTTTGGATATCATAGGGGAAATGCAATGTTTCTGTTTTATATGATGAATGTGATACTGACAGTGGGATGTGTGATTGTGATTGCCATAGCGCCTGTGTTCGCCGAGGAGTATTCCAGAGGCACAGATGCATTGGTTCTAACGGCAAAATATGGGAAGACACTGGCAGCCAGGTCGAAAGTGGCAGCGGCGTTTCTGTTTAGCTTCCTGCTTTGGATGGCAGTGGGAGGGGGGAACGTTGCGTTATTGCTGGCGGTTTATGGGACAGAAGGGTGGGACGTCAGCGTCCAGGTGGATTTTATGAAGTGGAACCAGTCTATTCCATATGAGATGAATTATGCGCAGCTTGTGGGATATGCTTTGCTGATTTGGCTGATTTCCTGTTTGCTTCTGACAGGGATGACGCTGGTGCTTTCGGCATGCTGCCATACATTGTTTTCGGCGGTGGTTGCTTCCATAGCCTGTTATGTGACCCCGGTTTGGTTTTCATTGCCGGAATGCCTGAAACTGGTGTTGCCTGCCTATCAGGCGCAGCCGCAGCGGGCGCTGAATTATGGCTATTTGTCTGTAGGGGGGCAAAAGATTATGCCGTATTGGATGGTAGTTGGAGTATCGGTAACGTTGACTTTTCTTTTTGCAGTGTGGGCAAAAAGAATGTTTCGGAGGCATCAGGTAATGTGAAATGGGGTTACTGTTCACATACGAAAACGTATCTATTGCAAGTAAAAATCCATTTGCGAAGCACACTTTGCATGGATTTTTACCTGTTACTGGAACGGAGTGAACAGTAACGAAACGGGAAGTTCAGGTTTATTCCATTGGTTTTCCATGCTGCTATTTGATGAAAAATGTGCTATACTGTAAAAAACGGGTAAATATTTTTAGGAAAGAAAGCAAAAGTTTACCGGTAGTTGGCAAAGAGATATAAGGTATACGATGAAATATTTTTAAGGATAGAGGTGTAGCGAAATGGCACGTGATAAAGAGATAGTTACCAAGACTATGAAACGTGTTAAAAGCAAAGATACATCTATTGAAGTTGTTTTAAGGAAAGCGTTATGGGAAAAAGGATTTCGATATCATAAAAATTATGCTAAGCTCCCGGGAAAACCGGACATTGTTATTCCCAAATATAAGATTGCTATATTTTGTGACAGTGAGTTTTTTCATGGGAAAGATTGGGACAAGCTTAAGTTGCAATTGCAAAGGGGAAACAACGCAGACTATTGGATTAAAAAAATTGAGCGAAACAGGCAGCGTGATAGAGAAAATGAAAAGAAGCTTTTATTTTTAGGATGGAAGGTGGTGCGCTTTTGGGGGAAGGATATTACAAAAAATGTAAATGAGTGCGTTAAAGTGATAGAGGAAATGATTTTTGATGAATCTATGGATGATTTTCCTTAATAAGGCATTGCTAAATCATGTTCTTGCAATTATAAAGCCTCCAGAAACACCATAAACAATAACCCCCATTTCGGACTGCCTATTCGACAGCGTCCTTGGATGATTGGGAGTGGGGGGATTGTTTATGCCATTTCTGGAGGCTTATATGAAATTATGTTGCTTTTTTGCAGGCTTCACTCATTGGGCGTTTCGGCAGCAGGTGAAGCAGTGGCGGCTTTAGCGGCCGCTGCCGCTACCTGATCCGGATGACAATGGGGACATGCATTATAGCCTGCGTTCATAATCTTTGTACTGGTGGTTGTCATTTCGGAACGTTTATCCTGCGCAATATTAGCGGCATAAGCGCAATCCGGCGTATGGAAAAGCGCGGATCCCAAATCCATAACATAAGCAATTTCAGGCTCTCCGCCAGTATCGGACGGGGAGTAGGAAGATTTGGCGGCAGGGTTCCATGCGGCTACATCGGAACCGGAACCTGCCGTGTCAGTTGCCGTACCAGGATTGAACGTTTCGCTGGCTGTCAAACCAGAATCCGTTGCAATATCAGCCGTAGCGCCGGAATTGGCCGCGGCGTCTGAATTTGGCGCAGAACCCGCTGCAGACGGCGTTTCGGCAGAAGTCGTCCCAGAAGCTGCCTGTGAGCCTGCTGTGTCGTCTTTGGATGCATCAGAACTGTCCACAGCGCCTGTATCCGCAGCAGGCTGTGTTTGCGGCAGTTCCATAATGTTTCCGTTTTCATCGTAGGCCAGTCGGGATTCATCATCGGAAAAGGATTGCGCCAGTGCGGGCATGGAATCCGGAGTAAAATGTTTCCCTGTATATTCCGCGTACAAAATGATTCCCACCAGGGTAGCTGTGCCTGCAAGCAACAGGCCAAGTAAGGTATAAATAATCCGCTTTAAAATTTTCATAGTCTTATTGTCCTTGGTAGTGTATTTTTCTGCTTTTTCTATTTTATCATTTTGAATATGGATTTTCAATATGTTTCCTGTTTTTCGTAGAAATCATTTTCCATATGTTATTAACGTTTTAGGCGCTTATTTAAGCCAGATATGAGCAATAGTAATGGAATATATGGGATTGTCTTTCGCTTTCCAGACAGATATACTGTAAGTATGGTATCATACAAAGGAAGGATTCATATGGGAATGGAATAGGAGGAAAAGATGGAGAACAGATTATTGGAGTGTTGTGTGGACAGTGTGGAATCGGCGTTGGCGGCGGCGGAAGGCGGCGCAGACAGGTTGGAGTTGTGTGCAGGGCTGATTATCGGGGGAATTTCGCCAGGGCTTGCTTTATTGGAACAGGTAAGGATGTGCTGTGATTTGCCGGTGCGCGTACTTTTAAGGCCCCGCTTTGGGGATTTCCTATATACGGAGTATGAATTCCGTATTCTGCAAAGAGAAGTGGCGCTTTTCCGGGAGGCTGGCGCAGACGGCATTGTTATTGGCTGTCTGAGAGAGGATGGCAGTCTGCATATGGAACAGTTGGAAAAACTGGTTGCGGCGGCAGGTTCCATGAAAGTAACGCTGCACCGGGCTTTTGATGTATGTGCGGACCCCATGCAGGCTTACGGACAGGCCAGAGAGCTTGGAATAGACACTATATTGACATCCGGGCAGGAAAGCAGTTGTCTTGCCGGGATGCCGCTGCTAAAGCAGTTAAGCAGACTGGAAAAAGAAACATGCGGCCCGCGGATTATGGCAGGGGCAGGAGTGACGCCTGCGGTAATCCGGGAATTTTTGACCGAGACAGAGATATCCTGCTACCACCTGTCTGCGAAAAAAGTAGTCCAAAGCGGTATGCAGTACCGTAGGGAAGGTGTGCCCATGGGGCTTCCGGCAATGGATGAATACAGCATTTTCCAGACGGACAGCCAAATTGTGGCAGAAGCTAAAAAAGTGTTAGTTTCCCATTGAAAAAGAACATAAGTTCCGTTATAATAAAGGGGCAAAGCAGGAGTAATGCGAAGGGAGGCCGTGGAAATGGGGAAGGAAGTAAAATATTATGTATCAATTGACCTAAAGTCATTTTATGCATCTGTAGAATGCGTGGAACGGGGATTAAATCCTCTGACGACCAACTTGGTGGTGGCTGATGTACAACGTACGGAGAAAACGATTTGCCTGGCCGTGTCACCTTCGCTGAAAGCCTATGGCATTCCTGGCAGAGCCAGATTGTTTGAAGTGGCGCAAAAGATTCGGGAGGTAAATGCCGGGCGGCAGATAGAAGCTCCTGGCCATGTGTTTTGCGGGACATCTTATGAAGACACAGAATTAAAAGCCTGTCCGGCGCTTTCGGTTTCCTATCTGACGGCTCCGCCGCGAATGGCCCGCTACATGGAATACAGCACGAAGATTTATGAGATTTACCTGAAATATATTGCGCCGGAAGATATCCATGTGTATTCTATTGATGAAGTGTTTATGGACGTAACGGATTATCTGGACGCTTACCGGATGACGGCCCGTGCATTGGCCGGGAAGATTATGTTGGAGGTGTTTCAGGCTACCGGAATTCCAGCCGCTGCCGGGGTTGGCACAAATCTCTACCTTTGCAAAGTGGCTATGGATATTATGGCTAAACATGCCGCGCCGGACGGGAATGGGTTCCGGATTGCGTATCTGGATGAGTTTACGTACCGTAAGCTGTTATGGGGGCACCGTCCCTTGACGGATTTCTGGCGTGTAGGAAGAGGATATGCCAGGAAGCTGGAAGAAAACGGACTGTTTACTATGGGGGATGTGGCCAGGTGTTCTTTGGGGCAGCCGTCGGAATATTTCAATGAGGAGCTTTTGTACCGCCTGTTTGGAGTGAATGCCGAGCTTTTGATTGATCATGCATGGGGGTGGGAACCTTGTACCATAGCGGATGTAAAGGCATATAAGCCGGAAACGAACAGCCTGGGAACAGGGCAGGTGTTAAAGAGGCCATACAGTTTTGAAGAAGGCAAATTGATTGTGCAGGAAATGACAGATCTTCTGGTTTTGGATTTGGTGGACAAAGAATTGGTGACGGATCAGATTGCACTGACCATAGGATACGATGTAGAAAACCTTTCTGACCCGGAAAGAAGGAAATTGTATAAAGGCCCGGTGACGGTGGATTCTTATGGGCGTAAAACGCCCAAACATGCCCATGGAACTGCAAATTTGGAGAAGCAGACATCTTCTGCCAGGCAGATTATGGATGCAGTGACGCAATTATATGAACGTATTGCGGACAGCAGGCTGCTGATTCGCCGGGTGGCCATTACGGCGAACCGTTTGGCAGAGGAGCGGGAGGCGGCAAAAGGGGAGGAGTTTGAACAGCTTGACCTTTTTACGGATTATGGAGCCTTGCAGAAGCAGAGGGAAAAGGAAGCGGCTGTACTGGAGCGTGAGAAGAAGATGCAACGGGCTGTGTTGGATATCAAGAAGAAATATGGGAAGAATGCCATATTAAAAGGGATGAATTTGCAGCAAGGGGCAATGACCATAGAGCGGAACGGGCAGATTGGAGGGCATAAAGCATAACAAATGGAAATGAAATTTGGAAGAGGCGGTTATGAGGATATAATCCACCGGAAACATCCGGTATCGGCCAGCCATCCGCAGATGCCGATAACAGACCGGGCGGCGCAGTTTTCTCCTTTTGCCGCCCTTGTGGGGTTTGGGGATGCAGTGGGCGAGGCCGGAAGGCTGACGGAGGCGCGCCGGGAACTGGAGGAGGACGCCAGGGAAGGGCTGGATAGGAAACTGAAGGGGTTGCTGCAGGAGGCCGGGGGATGCCAGGAGTTGGCGATTACCTATTTTCAGCCGGATGATAAGAAAGACGGAGGCGCTTATTTTACGATATACGGCAAGGTGAAAAAGGTGGATGCCTATGGGCGGATGTTGCTTTTGGCAGACGGAACGGGGATTCCGTTTGAGGATATCGTGGCTGTGGAGGAAGCTTCGCGCGCCGGCTTATTGTAAAAAGAAAAACCCATCTGCAAAGCAGATGGGTTTTTGTATTCGCATGAAATTTTAGTAAACGATGGAGAATGCACCAAATACTTTTGTATTAATGGTGATTGACCTCGGATCCGTATCAACATCGTCCATAATCACTGCTTTGCCTGTAGGGTCAATAGCAAGGATGGAGAAGTTGCGGTTTGCATTTACAAAACGTCCAGGAATACCGAATGCGATGGTAACAGGTTCTGCAGATGTCGTAATCTTTGATACAACGCCTCTCTTTGTAATGGTGTACAGATCCATGTTAACAAAACCAGCTACGGTCTTGCCTGCTGCTGTAGCGGCAGACTGCAGAGAAGCCCTGGAAGCCTGGTCACGGTTGTCACAGATGTAGCTGCGTACAGTGGTGCCAGCCTGTAATTCTGCGCTGCTTAAGCCGATTGCGGATGCAAGGTTAGCCATAGGTGTAGTAATTGCTGTACCTGTAACAGAAGTAGCCGTAAAGATACCGCCTACGGAAGACCTTACGCTGCTGCCGCCGACTACTACAGTAGCGCCTGCTTTAGATGTAACTACAGCAGGTGCGCTGGCTGCTTCGTCAGAAGAACCGGAGTCATTGCCGCTGCCGTTGCCGGAAACGCTGCTGTCCTGATTGTCGTCACCACCCTGGTTGTCATCACCGTCGCCCTGATTGTCATCGCCACCCGGTGTATTTCCGGAAGCGGTGTCATCTGTGTCATCGCTGCCGCCTGGAGTGGTAGAATCGTTGTTGTCATCATCCGGATTGGTAACGCCGTCATTGTCGTCTTCATCTGGAGTCTGATTATTATCTCCTGGATTTTGATCAGAAGCATAAGCAACAGCATTATTTGCTGTTGCATCTGTCAGCAAAATCGGCACGCAAAGAGCAGCGCTTACCGCAATTGCCAACAACTTGTTAACAGTTTTTCTTTTCATTGAGAAAGTCCTCCTTTGATAGTTGAAAATATGTAGATTTGTTATCTTACATCTAACTATTTTATAGTTATTGCCTCCCACTGTCAAGGGGAAAAAGAACAATTTTTGTGACAAGTTTTATAACTAAGAGCGACGACTTGCCAAAAAGGGCGGCAGCAGAGGG
>CAJTQO010000002.1:47759-164796 GCA_910578405.1 uncultured Lachnospiraceae bacterium
TGGCGACTATGGTATTTTCTGCCTGAATGAAAAAACATGGCGTTTCGTTAAACATTCAGTGTCAGCTCCTGCGTTCCGGTCAACCGGAACAGGCTGTCTTTCCCATCCATTTTCAGTCCTATGACGGATGCGGCGCTCACTTGTACGTTTACAAACCGTAAGGTGTATGTTTTGTCTGTTTCCACCTGAACTTTTATTTCCGGCCCGTGTTTGGCGGCAGTGATGGAGAGTTCCTTTTTCCGCTCCATGCCGTAAATGACTGTGGAAACTTCTTTTCCATCCTGTAGCTCATATATCCGAAGCTCCGCATGTTCCCCATAATCATAGTCTGGCCTGTTGTCCACGCTGCCAAGGGCGATAATGGAATTTTCTTTTGCCATAAGGGGCAGGCTTAAATAATTATGGGTTTCCCTTTGCCATTTGCCGCCGGTTACGGGTTCCCCGGTAAAGAAATTCGTCCATTTGCCTTCCGGCAGATAGTATTCTGCAATGCCCTTTTCATCAAAGATAGGAGCGACCAAAAGGCTGTCGCCCAACATATATTGTTTATCCAAGTAATGGCAAGTACGGTCTTGTGGGTACTCCAAAACCATGGCCCGCATGGTGGGGATGCCGCTTTGTGAGGCGTCTATGGCTGTTTTAAATAAATAAGGCATTAACTTCGCTTTAAAACGGGTGAAGAAACGCAATACACTGACGGCTTCCTCATCATAGGCCCAGGGAACCCGGTAAGAGGAGCTGCCATGGAGGCGGCTATGGGAGGAAAGCAGCCCAAAAGCCACCCAACGCTTATAAACATCCGCAGTGGAAGTGTTTTCAAAGCCGCCGATGTCATGAGCCCAATATCCGAAGCCCGACAGCATCAATGAGAGGCCGCCGCGCAGGCTTTCTTCCATGGACTCGTAGTCAGACCAGCAGTCTCCTCCCCAGTGTACGGGGAATTTCTGACCTCCCACTGTAGCGGAACGGGCAAACAGCACAGCTTCCCCTTTGCCGCGTTTCCTTTCCAACAGTTCGTAAACGCATTTATTGTAAAGGTAAGTATAATAGTTGTGCATTTTCTTCGGCTCAGAACCGTCAAAGTAGACAACGTCCTCATGGGGGATTCTTTCGCCGAAATCTGTTTTAAAACAGTCCACGCCCATATCCAGCAAAGCTTCCAGCTTGTCCTGGTACCAACGCCATGCCAGAGGGTTGGTAAAGTCCACAATAGCCATGCCAGGCTGCCACATATCCCATTGCCATACCTGCCCGTTGGCGCGTTTGAGAAAATACCCTTTTTCACAGCCTTCGTCAAAAAGGACAGATTCCTGCGCGATGTAGGAATTAATCCAAACGCAGACATTCAGCCCTTTTGCCTTAATGCGGCCAAGCATACCTGCCGGGTCGGGGAAGACTCTGCTGTCCCAAGTGAAATCCGACCAATGGAAATCCTTCATCCAGAAGCAGTCAAAATGGAAAGTGCGCAAAGGGATGCCCCGGTTAATCATGCCGTCCACGAAACGCATTACTGTTTCTTCATCATAATTAGTGGTAAAAGAGGTGGAAAGCCAAAGCCCAAAGGTCCAGGGAGCAGGGAGGGAAGGTTTGCCGGTCAGACTGGTGTATCGGGTCAATGTTTCCTTCATAGTGGGGCCATTGATCAGGAAATAGTCCAGATAACCGCCTTCCACAGAAAATTCCGTGCGGGTAACCATTTCCGTCCCTACTTCAAAGGAAACGTTTTCCGGGTGGTTGACGAATACGCCGTAGCCTTTGGCAGTCAGGTAGAAAGGGATATTTTTATAGGATTGCTCGGTGCTGGTGCCTCCATCCGCATTCCAGATGTCTATGCTTTGTCCGTTTTTGACAAAGGGTGTGAAACGTTCGCCCATACCGTATACCAGTTCCCCTACGGAAAGGGAAAGCATCTGCCGCATATAGGTATTTTCCCTGTCGCTTTTATCATAAGCCAGACCGCTCCAGCGTGTCTTCATCAAAGCCAGGTCATGTTGTGCGCTGCGGGTAATCACTTCCCCGTTTCTGGAAAAAACCATGGACCATGGTTTTTTTGTGACAGTGAGGGTCAGGGAACCGCTGGAAATGCACAGCTCTGTTTCCGTTTCCCATACAGTGAGCGGAAGTTCTTCGGTCTGTTCCAGTTCAAAAGCCGGGAAAGTCTGCAGGCTGCCTTTGTGATGGTATGTGCGCAACCGCAATATTTCCGGCGCAGGGGAAGTGACTTCCAGAGTCAGGTTGATGCCTCCCAAAGTATCTCCACGGTGATGGATAGGGATGGTAGGGGCAAGCAATGTAACTTTTGTGTGTTCGATTTTTGAAAAGTAAATTTCCTGTGGCGCAAAGCAGGCATAGCCTTCCTTTTGCAGCCAGCATCCGTTGCTGAATTTCATGGCAGTGTACCGATTCCTTTCTTTCCTATTAAAAAGTGTGAGGTTCCATTCAAACGGAGGATAGCCATGCCCTTTGCGAAACCAGCGTCAATCAGGTGAAATTTCAATCAGATAGGACAAGGACGCGACAGGAAGCCATAGAGTTTCCGGACGGATGGCACGCTCATTTAAAAGTTGAAATATTTTATGCCTTCAATTACCTCTATTATAATGAAATCATAGGGGGATGTATACTGTTTTTCTGCATAAAACCAGCTTGGATGTTGAGATATCCGTAGCTGCATGTGGAATAAGGGTATCCGTATCGGCTGGTTTCTGTTATAATATTAAGAAAAGCATTAGTTTCGGAAAAAGGGCGGTATATACCGGATGGGGAAAGCACAGAAGAAGCGGCGCTGCCATGGGCAGGGAAAGAACTGCTGACAGGCGCAGCATATGCGAAAGGGGAGGTTATACGGCCGGAAAAGAAAGGAGTGGCGGTTTTACATATCATATAGGAAGAAAGCGCAGAGTGATAAGGCAGTTTAGGGCTGATATAGGACTGGAATAGGAGGATATGAAAATGGGAGAGCAGGATAGGAGCAAGTTTCAGGAAGAAGGGCTGATGACGCAAAAGGAAAGGGCGGAATATTTAAAAGAAATAGAAGAGACGGTGGCCAGAGGGCCGTTCCGGGCAGATTGGGATTCTTTGTCGGAGTATGAAACGCCGGAATGGTTCCGGAAAGCGAAGTTTGGCATATTTGTCCATTGGGGGCTGTACAGTGTCCCTGCGTTTGGCAGTGAATGGTATTCCCGGAACATGTATATACAGGGCTCGCCGGAGTATGAGCATCATAGGAAAACATATGGGGCGCACAAGGACTTTGGCTATAAGGATTTCATCCCTATGTTTACGGCAAAGAAGTTTGATGCAAAGGAATGGGCGGAGATATTCCGGCAGTCGGGGGCGAAGTATGTCATTCCGGTGGGGGAGCATCATGATGGATTCCAAATGTACGCTTCCCGGCTGTCCAGGTTCCATGCGGCGGCAATGGGGCCAAAGCAAGACATCCTTGGCAGCTTAAAAGAGGCGTTGAAGGAGGAAGGGCTGGTGTTTGGGACTTCTTCCCATCGGGCGGAGCATCAGTGGTTTATGGGGAAAGGGAAGGAATTTGACAGTGATATGAAAGAGCCTCTGTCCCTTGGGGATTTTTACTGGCCTTCGGATAAGACGCAGCCCGATTTTTCCGACGACCGGGCGGAGCCATACCCAACGCAGGAGTTTCTCGAGGATTGGCTGCTTCGGACTTGTGAGCTGATTGACCGGTATCATCCGCATTTGATTTATTTTGACTGGTGGGTGCGGCACGAAGCTTATAAGGAAGTCTTCCCGAAAATGATGGCTTACTATTATAACCGCGGGGCGCAGTATGGTTTTCCGGCAGGAGTTTGTTATAAGCAGGACGCCTGTGCGTTCGGCAGTGGGATTGTGGATGTGGAACGGGGGAAGTTTGCGGAGGCAAAACCTTATTATTGGCAGACGGATACGGCAGTGGCGCGTAATTCCTGGGGCCATACCACAGATTTGGATTATAAGGGGAGTTATGAACTGATTTGTTATCTGTGTGATGTGGTAAGTAAAAACGGGAACCTGCTTTTGAACATAGGGCCTGCCGCAGACGGGCATATACCGGAAAAGGATAGGGAAATTCTGGCGGACATCGGGCGTTGGCTGGAAGTGAACGGGGAGGCGATTTATGGGAGCCGGTGCTTCCGGTTTTCGGAGGAAGGGCCTACGAAGGAGAAAGACGGGCAGTTTTCCGATGGAAGCGGGACGGAATATACGCCGGAGGATTTCCGGTTTACGGCGGCGCATGGGAATGTGTATGCAATCTGTATGAAGTTCCCGGAGGATGGACGTATCCTGGTGCGTTCCCTTGGCCGGGTGGAGGACTTGGATCAGTCTGCATTCCGCGGGATTATCCGCCGGGTGTCCATTTTAGGATATGAGGGCGAAGTGCGCTGGCTGCAGGACGGGGAAGGGCTGCATGTGGCGGCAGACGGAGTGGAGAGCGCATTTCCGGTGGTGGTTAAGGTGGAAGTGAAGTAGGTGTGATAAAGACAGAAGTGAAGCAGGGGGAGGAAGGGGAAGTGAGGCAGAGGGAGGAAGACAGAAGTCAAGCAGGGGAGGAAGGGGAAGTGAGGCAGGTGTGAGGAAGGCAGAAGTGAAGCAGGGAGAGGAAGACGAAAGCGAAGCAGGGGATGTGGAAGGAAGACGGAACGGAGGATGGCGTTGTGGAAAACGGAAAATTAATTGCATTGGAAGGAATAGACGGCAGCGGGAAAAGCATACAGGCGCAAAGGCTGGCGCGGCGGCTTAAGGAAGAAGGCATCGCCTGTTACGCAACGATGGAACCCACAGCCCGTCCAATCGGCTCTTTGATTCGGCAGGTTTTGAGAGGGGAGATGCAGATGGAGCCACGGGTGTTTGCAACGCTGTTTGCGGCGGACAGACTGGATCATTTATTGAATGGGGAAGATGGCCTTGCTGAAAAGGTGGCGCAAGGGGTGACGGTGGTTACGGATCGGTATTATTTCTCTTCTTATGCCTATCATAGCGTGGATATGCCCATAGAACAGGTGATTCAGGCCAATGCGTTAAGCAGCAGTATCCTGCGCCCTGCCCTGACGGTTTTTATAGATGTGGAACCCGGGACGGCGATGGAGCGGATAAAGAAGAATCGGGAGCGGCAGGAGCTGTTTGAGAAAAAATCCAGACTGGTTCAAGTGCGGGAAAAGTATTTTGAGGCATTTGCAATGTTGAAAGAGGCGGAAAAGGTGGTTATAGTGGATGGGAGCGGTTCCGTGGATCAGGTTGCAGAGCAAATCTGGCGGGAAGTTAGGGCTGTTCTTTTTGGAAACTATTTGGTACAATGATAACAGGGTCAGTGAGAGATATCAATAGAATCATATTATAACAATATAAGGAAGGGATTCCAAACAGGCATTGAAAAAGGCAGAAAAGGGCGGGGTGGAAATGCGGAAAATTAAGGTTTTAGTAGTGGAGGATTCGGCAGTTTTCCGGGAAATGCTGGTAAAAGGGCTGCAAGAGGATCCGGGGGTAGAAGTGGTAGCGGAAGCGGAGAACGCTTTTGAAGCAAGGGACGCTATTGAGAAGCATCAGCCGGATGTGATGACATTGGATATTGAGATGCCGAAAATGAGTGGGATTGATTTTCTGAAAAGGCTGATGCCCCAATATCCTATGCCGGTAATTATGCTTAGCGGACTGAACGGAAAAGTTTTTGAGGCTATGGCGGCAGGAGCCGTGGATTTTGTGCATAAGCCCATGAACCTGTCTCCAGTCAATGTAAAGGAGTTTATCCGGCAGGAGCTGATTACAAAGGTGAAGGTGGCGGCATCGGTGGATGTGGGGAAACTGATGCGCAGGGAGAGGGTGCATCCCGTCAGGGAGGTGCGTCTGACGCCGCATAACTGTGTGGTTGCCATCGGGGCTTCCACTGGCGGGCCGGAGGCAATCAAAGAGGTGCTTGGCGGATTTGGCACAGATATTCCGGGAGTGGTGATTGTGCAGCACATGCCGCCTGGATTTACCAACAGCTATGCGGAACGGCTCAACCGCCTATGCGCTATAGAGGTAAAGGAAGCGGAAGATGGGGATGAGGTAAAGCAAGGGAGAGCATTGCTGGCGCCGGGGGCGAAGCAGATGCGTCTGGTGAAAAAAGACCTGCGGTATTTTGTTTCTGTGAAGGAGGAGCCCAAGGTGAGCGGACACTGCCCTTCGGTGGATGTGCTGTTTGATTCCGTGGCAAAGGAGGCGGGAGCCGGGGCTATTGGCGTGATTTTAACCGGCATGGGAGGCGACGGCTCCAAGGGGATGAAAGAAATGCGAAATTGCGGGGCAGTGACCATTGGGCAGGATGAGGAAACCTGTGTGGTATATGGTATGCCTAAGGTGGCATATGATATTGGGGCAGTGACCCATCAACTGCCATTGGAGAATATTGCGGATAAAGTATATGATATTTTGAGCAGGGCATAGCGGGGGTGACTTTTCAGGCGGCGGAATTGCTCTGGAACATGCTGGTGGGGGCGGTAGTGTAAGAGAAAGGAGCTTGGTCTGGAAGATGGAAGAAAAGTATAGTCCAGAGGGGATGCTGGACTCTTATTTGTATGAATGTTTCCAATTGCTTGGGCAGATGGGGGATTTGCTATTGGCAGGGAAGGCGGAGGATTTTTTTTGTATGGAGGATATCCAGGAGATTTTCCGTATCCTGCATACCATCAAAGGCTCTTCCAGCATTATGATGTATGACAATATTGGGATGGCCGCCCATAAGCTGGAGGATATTTTCTATTATCTGCGGGAAGCGGCGGTGGAGGAGCTGCCAAAGGAAAAACTGTCGGCATGTTTGCTTATGGCGGCGGATTTTATGGCAGAGGAATTAAATAAGATTAAAGAAGGGGAGCAGCCGGACGGGGATCCGGGGGAAGTCATCCGGAAAGCGGAAAGCTACCTGGAACATTTAAAAGCGGAAATTGTGGAGCAGGGCGGGGAACTTCCTCAGCCGCAGGAAGAGGAGGCGCCAAGGAAGTATTACAATGCCCCAGCGCAAAAGCAGAAACGGAAAAAGAAGATAAAGATTGATTTGGGTATGGAACCGGAAAAGGATTCCGGGATGCATCCGGGGGATTACATCCTGACTGGCAGAAAGCAGAAGGGAAAGGAAGCGCTGGTAGGGATACGGGTTGGGAAACTGGAAGAACTGACTGTTATATCAAAGAAACTGGTTCAACTGGATAGGGAAATGGAAGGGCTGGAAAATGAAAATTTGCGAAGAAGGCTGCACAATATTGTTGAGGAACTGCAGGACTCGGTAGGGGAAATGCGCAAAACGCCGGTTGCGTCTGTTTTTAGCCGGATGAAGCTGGCAGTATATGATTTGTCGCACAAATTGGCTAAGGAGATCCGGTTTGAAATGGAAGGGGAGGAACTTTTGGTAGACCGTCTGGTGGCAGAGCAACTGGCGGAACCATTGATGCATATGGTTAGAAATGCCGCCGACCATGGAATTGAAGGCGTGGAAGAAAGAAGAGCGGCAGGAAAGGAGCCAAAAGGAACGATATGGTTAAGCGCAAGGAAGAAAAAGCATAGATTATATTTGTCTGTAAAGAATGACGGCAGGGAACTGGATGCGCGCAAAATCTTTGAACGGGCGAAAGAGAAGGGATTTATAGAAGAAGGGGCGAAGATGGAGGATTTTGCCGAAGAAGCTGTTTTTCTTATGATTACGCGGCCAGGATTTTCGACGGTGGATACGGTGACGGAGATCTCAGGACGGGGGATTGGGATGGACATTGTGGCCAGCCGTGTGCAGGAGCTGGGCGGGGAGCTGCGGATTTCCAATTTTCCCGGAAAAGGGGTGGAAATGACGATGGAAGTTCCGGTGGATTAAGGAATGGCATGGGACGATTTGTTACAGCGGAGGCAAAATATAATTTATATCTTTTCGTGCGGTCGCAGATATGTTACAATGGGATTATTATAAGCTTGGCCCATACAGTGACGGAGCAATCGAAGATGCGTGACAGGCGGATTGAATAGGAGAGCCGCGAAGCTGCAGCCAGGTTTTATTGTAACATGTGGGAAACGGAAAATAAAGGTGGAGAAGATGAAGAGAATATTGTTAAAGCTCAGTGGGGAAGCGCTGGCAGGGGAGAAAAAAAACGGATTTGACGAGACGACAGTCCGGGGAGTGGCCCTGCAGGTGAAGCAGCTTGTGGCGGATACGCAGGTAGGGATTGTAATCGGCGGAGGGAATTTCTGGCGCGGGCGTTCCAGTGAGCATATAGACCGGACAAAAGCAGATCAGATTGGCATGCTGGCAACTGTTATGAACTGCATTTATGTATCGGAGATCTTCCGTTCAGTGGGGATGGAGACAGAGATACTGACCCCTTTTGCATGTGGTTCTTTTACAAAGATGTTTTCAAAGGACAAGGCAAATAAGTATTTTGGGCAGGGGAAAGTGGTATTTTTTGCAGGAGGAACAGGGCATCCTTATTTTTCCACGGATACGGGCGTGGTACTGCGTGCGGTGGAAGTGGAGGCGGATGTGATTTTACTGGCAAAAGCAGTGGATGGCGTGTACGACGCAGACCCGCGCTCCAATCAGACAGCTAAGAAGTATGAAGAGGTTTCCATTGAAGAGGTAATTGCAAAGAATCTCCAAGTGGTGGATATGACCGCTTCCATTCTGGCTAGGGACAATAAGATGCCGATGTGGGTATTTGGGCTGAATGAGCCGGACAGTATTGTAAATGCAGTAAACGGGGAGTTTAAAGGGACGAAAGTAACGGTTTCGTAAATTTGTCCAGGCGCAGGGGAGGAGCTGGCTTTGTTTTGGATTGCGGACAGGCAGCCTTCTGGCGCAAAGAGATTACGGAAGCGTAGAAAAAGAGTATGGAGGATAGAGGAAATGGATGAGAAGTTAAAAGTATACGAAGGGAAGATGAAAAAGGCATATGAGTTCCTGGAGGCGGATTTTATGACCATTCGGGCAGGACGGGCGAATCCTCATGTGTTGGATAAGATAAAGGTGGATTATTATGGGACGCCGACTCCGATTCAGCAGGTCGGGAACATTACCGTGCCGGAGGCCAGAATGATTCAGATTGCGCCCTGGGAGAAGACTTTAATTAAAAGCATTGAAAAAGCGATTCTGTCTTCGGACATTGGGATTACCCCGTCCAATGACGGCGCGGTAATCCGCCTGGTATTTCCGGAGCTGACGGAAGAGCGCAGGAAGGGCCTGGCCAAAGAGGTAAAGAAAAAAGGGGAAGACAGCAAGGTGGCAGTCCGCAATATCCGCCGGGACGGCAATGAGGCGTTTAAGAAACTGGCAAAGGAAGACGTATCAGAGGATGAAATCAAGCAGCTTGGGGACGAACTGCAGAAAATGACGGATAAATTCATTAAAGACATTGATAAATTGGTAGAAGAGAAATCAAAAGAAATTCTTACCGTATAGATGTAAAGGGCGCCTGGAGAAAACCAGGGCAGGGGGCAGACGGTTGCGCAACCGTATTGTCCCTTTTGGCTTGTTTTGGCAGGCGGGTTATAAAACGGCAGACAGACTGTCTGCGGTCAAAAAAGAAGAGAGCGTAAAGAAGGAGAAGCCAGGGCGAATGGCGAAAGGAAAGAAGCCAGGAGACGAAAGGCGGATGGAGAAGTCAGGAAGAAGGGGTGGCTGCACGAAAGCGTACACATTTTGGAAAGGAATTTTCAAACATACGTCAGAAAGGGCGGCTGCGGAGAACAGGTGGCAGGATGCAGGGAGCGGAAAAGGCGCCAAACCATGTAGCGATTATTTTGGATGGCAATGGAAGATGGGCTAAAAGCAAGGGAATGCCAAGGAATTACGGGCATGTGCAGGGAGCAAAGACGGTGGAAAGAATCTGTGAAGAAGCATACCGGATGGGGATACAGTATCTGACGGTATACGCTTTTTCCACAGAGAACTGGAACCGGCCAAAGGATGAGGTGGATGCGCTGATGAAATTGTTGCGCAACTATTTGAAAACCTGTCTGAAGACAGCGGAGAAGAATCGGATGTGTGTGCGTATCCTTGGGGACAAGACAGGGTTGGATGCGGACATCCGGCAGCGTATCGAGGAATTGGAAGCGGCGACAAAGGAGAACGATGGGCTGCATTTCCAGATTGCGTTAAATTACGGAGGCAGAGATGAAATCGTCCGGGCAGTGCGGGAATTGTCGCACAAGGTAAAGGAAGGGGAACTGGAAGAAAACCAGGTGACAGAGGAAAAGATAAGCTCCTTGCTGGATACCAGGGGGATACCGGATCCGGATTTGCTTATCCGAACCTGCGGCGAACAGCGGATATCCAATTTCCTGTTGTGGCAGTTGGCCTATACGGAATTTTATGTGACGACTGTGGCATGGCCGGATTTTTCGAAAGATGAATTGGAAAAAGCCATAGAAGCATATAATAAGAGGGATCGGAGATATGGCCTGGTAAAGCAAGGTTAGGAGGTGGCAGGGATATGTTCATGACTCGTTTGCTCAGCAGTGTGGTATTGGTGGTGATTGCCATTGTGACGTTGCTGGGGGGAGGATATCTCCTGGCAGGGGTCTGCTTTCTGATATCTATGGTTGCTTTTGGAGAACTGACGAAAGCCTGTGGGATTCATACCGACGGGCAGAGGTGCAATGCCCTGGAGGGCGTGGGGTACTTGGGGATTTTTTGTTATTATGCGCTGGCAGTTTTTGTGGGGGATACAAAGGCGCAGCTTTTTAGTGTGCTGTTTATGCTGATTGCGTTTATGTTTGTATATGTTTTTGCATTTCCCAAGTTCCGGGCGGAGCAGGTGATGGGCAGTTTTTTCTGCTTTGTCTATGCGCCGGTAATGTTTGGTTTTATTTACCAGACAAGAGAATTGAAATATGGCGCATATCTTGTCTGGATGATTTTTATCAGTTCCTGGATTTGCGATACGTTTGCTTACTTGACAGGGATTTTAATCGGGAAGCATAAAATGACGCCGAAACTTAGCCCAAAGAAATCCATAGAAGGGGCGATAGGGGGCGTGGCAGGTTCGGCCCTGGCAGGCGGGCTGTATGGGTATTTTATTGTGGAAAAAGTGGTGGCAGAGCAGGAAGTTACCTGGATTTTTGTGGTATTGAGCGCAGCGGGGGCCATGATTTCCCAAGTGGGCGATTTGGCTGCGTCTGCCATTAAAAGGAACCATGAGATTAAGGACTATGGGCATTTGATTCCAGGACACGGTGGGATTATGGACCGGTTTGACAGTGTGATTTTCACTGCGCCGATGATTTACGCCTTGGCAACGCTGTTAATGAATGGATAGCGGATGAGAAAGCATATCCAATTTCAGGGCTGTTTGATATGGCATTGGGAAAAGGCGCATAAGAATAAAAAGGGGATGAAGGCATAGAGAAGGACAGGTGGTAACAGATGAAAAGGATAGCAATATTGGGCTCGACTGGTTCCATAGGGACGCAGACGTTGGAAATCGTCAGGCAGAATCAGGATTTACAGGTGGCGGCGTTGGCGGCGGGCAGTAATGTGGAACGGATGGAGGAACAAATCCGGGAGTTTAGGCCGTCGGCAGTTGCGATGTGGGAAGAAGAAGCCTGCAGGGATTTAAAGGCGCGGATTGCGGATACGGGGGTGCGCGTTTGCTGCGGTATGGATGGGCTGTTGGAAATCGCTTCCCTGGAAGGGGTGGATGTATTGGTGACGGCGGTGGTGGGGATGATAGGGATACGTCCCACCATTGCGGCCATTGAAAGCGGGAAAGCGATTGCCCTGGCCAATAAGGAAACATTGGTGACGGCAGGACATCTTATTATGCCTTTGGCGGCAAAACATCATGTGCCGGTTTTGCCTGTGGACAGTGAACATAGCGCAATTTTCCAGTCAATGAACGGAGAGAGAAAGGAGCGCATTTCCAAGATACTCCTGACAGCTTCGGGAGGGCCTTTCAGGGGCAGAACGAAAGGGGAGCTGGAGACAATGCAGGTAGAGGACGCCCTGAAGCATCCCAATTGGGCGATGGGAAGGAAAATTACCATTGACTCGGCCACTATGGTGAATAAGGGCCTAGAGGTTATGGAGGCAAAGTGGCTGTTTGATGTGGATTTAGAGCGGATTGAGGTGGTGGTGCATCCGCAGAGCATTATTCATTCCATGGTGGAATATGTGGATGGCGCAGTAATGGCGCAGCTTGGAATGCCAGATATGAAACTGCCCATTGCCTATGCGCTGTTTTATCCGGACCGCAGGCCGATGCAGGGGAAAAGACTGGATTTTGCAGCTTTGGGCCAGATGACTTTTGAAAAGCCGGATTTGGAAACTTTTACCGGGTTAAAGCTTGCTTTTAAAGCGGCAAAGGCAGGCGGCAGTATGCCTACTGTATACAATGCGGCCAATGAGATGGCGGTGGGTTTGTTTTTAGAAAGAAAGATAGGTTTTATGCAGATTCCGGAACTGATAGCGGCGTGCATGGAAAGGCATAAGGTGATAGAAGGGCCGAAGGTGGAGGATATCCTTTGGACGGAACAGGAAACCTATGAATATATCAGGGGGCAGGTGCAGTGACTATACTCCATTCGGCCGGAAAAATGCAATATCCTTTTGCATACCCTGTGCCGTGTCTGGTATGGCGGCGTTTTCTTTCTGAAATATATTTGCGGATAAATAAGGAATTTGCAGCCTGCGGCAGCAGGCGGATGGAGGTTAAACTTGGTAGTTTCAATTATTCTATTTGTACTGATTTTTGGCCTGGTGGTCATCTCCCATGAGTTTGGACATTTTCTGCTGGCCAAGAAAAACGGGATACGGGTGATGGAGTTTGCAGTAGGGATGGGGCCTACCCTGTTCCATTTTAAGAAAGGGGAAACGGTGTATAGCCTGAAGGCTTTTCCAATTGGCGGCGCCTGCATGTTTGACGGGGAAGATGGCGTGGGGGAAAAGGATGGAGCACCGGAGGAAGGCTCATTTTTGGCAGCCAGCGTGTGGGCAAGGATATCGGCGGTGGTGGCAGGGCCGTTGTTTAACCTGATTCTGGCATACGTTTTTTCGCTGATTGTAGTGGCGTTCACCGGTTCCAACCGTCCGGTGATACAGTCTGTGGCGCCGGGCGGGGCTGCAGAGGCGGCAGGGCTGCAGGACGGCGACCGCATTACAAAGATTAATGGAGAACGGATTCATTTGGGGCAGCAGGTAACGCTGCTTTCCTGGCTGAACAAAGGGGAAGATTTGACCGTGGAATATGTGCGCGGAGGAGAAAAGGGCGTTGTGACAGTGACTCCAATGTATGACAGTGAGGCAGGACGCTATTATATGGGTTTTATTGGGGTTAGCGAGTATTTTCGCTGCAATGCGTTAGAGGTATTCCAATATGGCTTTTATGAGCTGGAATATTGGGTGGGAAGTACATTTAAAAGCCTTGGGATGCTCTTTACCGGGCAGGTGACGAAGGAAGATGTGGCCGGCCCGGTGGGGATAGCTCAGTTAGTGGGGGAAACTTACCAGACGGAAAAGGAGTATGGGATTGGCTATGTGATTTTATCTATGATGAACATTACGATTCTGCTTTCAGTGAATTTGGGCATACTCAATCTGCTGCCTGTGCCGGCCTTAGACGGCGGACGTCTGGTGTTTCTACTGATTGAGGCAGTGCGCGGGAAACCGATTTCCCCGGAAAAGGAGGGGATGGTTCATCTGGCTGGGATGGCGGCGCTGATGCTGTTAATGGTGTTTGTTTTATTTAATGATATATCCAGGCTGTTTTCGTAATTTGTGTTTAAAAGATGCATTGCGCCCTAAAGGCGTCTTGTTTCGCCCTGAGGATTTGCCGATATGGCAGAATTCTTGGGGCGTGTTTTTTGATAAAAGATTTCTGTCGGAAGTGGGGAAGGAAGACGGATAAGGAAAAAGAAAAACAAGTTGAAAGATGGAAAATTCTGTGTTATGCTGAAAGGGAAACAAAGGAAAGTTTATTGTTTCATTTATAAACGTAGTATCTATGGATTTAACCGACAACAGTTACGGATAGATACGTTCAAGTCTTTGATGCCAGGCTACAGATTCCTGCAGCCATAATTCCCAAGAAAATGGAAAAAGAAGATATCAGGAAAGCAATTTTCAAACGCGTTCTAGTGTTCCATCCAGACAGAAATTAAATTTGTGGGCTGCATGGTTCGCGCCATTTCCCCAATTTAACTGAATGACATGATGCTGGAGGCAATGGGTTATCATGGGACAAATGGTATTCATTGTGTTTAAATTGTATTTTCATAAGGGAGGTTTTTTTATGCAGTTTTTATCGGAAATATATTGGGACAGAGGAGCGAGGGAATCTAACCAGGATTCCGTTTCGCTCCAGCAGGTCAGCATCCGCGGGAAGCGGGCAGTGATGGCTTTAGTCTGCGATGGGATTGGCGGGCTGGAACAGGGGGAAATAGCCAGTGGTTATGTGGCGGAACGGATGACGGAATGGTTTTATACGGAAGGAATTCGGATGCTGGGAAAAAGGAAGGGGTGGGGGAAAATATGCCGGGCAGGTTTGCGCGCCTTGTATTACTGCAATGGGCAGATGGAGGAATATGGGAAGAAGCAAGGGTTAAAGATGGGGACGGCGGTAACTATGCTGTTGGTCAGTGGAAAAAAGTATGCAGTGTGGCATAGTGGGGATACCAGGTTATACCGTCTGCGCGGCGGAATCCGGAAAACACAGGTAGGCAGACTGACGAAAGACCATACGGTGAATCATCACATATTAGTTCGCTGTATTGGCAGTTTTCCGTGGAAAGAGCCGGACGTATTGCGTGGGAGGATAAGAAGAAACCAAGTGATGCTGTTATGTACGGACGGATTCCGAAATAAAGTGACAGAAGAGAAAATTGGGGAAGCCCTGCAGCCAGCCAGCCTTTTATCAAGAGAACAGATAGGCAGGAGGCTGGAGGAACTGGCCGCTTATGGGAAAAGGCATGGGGAAACCGATAATATGACGGCAGTGGCGATAAGATGTTCTTAAAAGCAGGAGAAAAGTTTGGCGTAAAGGGAACGGCTCTAGGGGAAAGCGGAAAAGTGAGAAAAGCCAGCATTTGCGGATGGAAACGGAACAGGGGGATATTTATGGATGGAAAAGAACGAATGGAAAAATATATTTTTTACCAAGAGATAGGCAGCGGCGGCAGTGGGAAAGTATTCAAGGCATATGACAGGCATTTGCAATGTCTGGTGGCGGTGAAACGGTTTGAGGCAGGGGATAAGATTTCAGGAAGGGAGTTGGGGATGCTGAAGGAATTGCGCCATCCGGCATTTCCTGCCGTAATGGATTATTTGGAGGAAAACGGGCGCTGTTATCTGGTGATGGAGTATATCGAGGGACAAAACCTGGCGGATTACATAGATGAGAAAGGGGCGGTCAGACAGGAGCAGGCCGTAAGGTGGGCGTTGGAACTGGCGGAGGCGCTGATTTATCTTCATGAGGGAAAGCGCCCGGTGGTTTACCGGGATATGAAACCTGCCAATATTATTATTGACGGGAGAGAGCATATATGGCTGGTGGATTTTGGCACGGCGTTTTGGCGGTATCAGGAGACGCAGGAGGCATATGCCGGAGGGACGTGGGGATATGCGGCGCCGGAACAATTTGAAGCAAACAGCGCAAGGGCAGTGGATGAGCGGAGCGATATTTATGGATTGGGCGCTACTTTATTTCATATGTTGACGGGATGTAATCCGTCCCGTCCACCATTTTTGATGCAGCCCGTCCGGTTTTATGACAGAAGGCTGTCAGCCGGGTTGGAAAAAGTGGTAAAGAGGGCAACGCAGGAAGAGAAGGAAAAGCGTTACCAGACGGTTCGTAGAATGAAAAGAGCGTTGGAAAGCTACAGAAGGGCAGATCAGGCCAGGAGATACGTGGAGTGGGCAGGAAAAACGGTATATGGTCTGGCGCTGGCAGGAGGCGGTTTCTATTTTCTATGGCTATGGGCATGGATAGAGGAAGAGGCGGCAGGCTTGCATAGATTGGAGGCGGCAGAGAGTCTGGCAAGCGCATGGCAGGGAAAGCAGGACGTTTTGTTAGGTGTTTTGCATGGAATGTTTAGCGGTTTGACAGAGATTCTGCATGGAATGTCTGGCGGTTTTGCGGAAGTTTTGCATAGAATGTCCGGTGTTTTTACGGAGGTTTCGCGTGGAATGTCTGGCGGTTTTGCAGAGATTTTACGCAGAGTGTCTGGCGGTTTTACAGAGATTTGGCAAGGAAAGCCGGATGGTTTAACAAGTATTTGGCAGAAGCTGGCAAGTGGATTGGCAAATTTAGGGCAAGGCATAATGGACAGAATAGAAGGCTTGGGCAGTTTGGCAATTGGGGAACAGGCAACGGCAGAGAAGAGAACATTAGCTGTTGCATTCTGCATCGTATTTTTATGCATTGTAAAAGGGCTAATAAACCGTTGGAGAAGCAGAGGATACCGTGGAATCCGCCAGGAGAAGAATGTGCTGCTTTCCATAAAAAAAGGAAAAGGGTTGGCAATGGGGCTGTTTTTGGGGATACTGACAGCAGGTATGGCCGGAGGCGGAAGTGCATGGGCGAGGGAAGCGCCGGAGACAGAAACGAATGGGAAAGAAGAAAACGATTTATTTGTAGTGGTGCGGGGCGGACAGGGACAAAAGCTGCTGATTCGTTATGATACAGAGTATGCCTTGTCAGATACGCTGAGTTTGGATTTGCCTCTAAAAAATTTTGCACAAGGAGGGCATTATGAACTGAGGCTGGAATGCACCAACCGGGAGACGGGGGAAGCGCAAAGCCGGGTGTTTTATCTGAAAAGAGCGGAACCTTAGGATTTTTTAAATGGCATATTCCTTATATGGGAATTTCAACAAAAAAGCTTGTTATCGTTTTAAAAAGTGATATAATTAAACAAAAAAGGGAATTACTTAATGATTCCCGAAAGAGAGGGGTAGGTATAATGGTTACTTTTTTAATCTCATTGACCATACTGATTGTAGGTTATGCACTGTATGGCAAGCTTGTGGAAAAGGTGTTCTGCATAGACGGGAGGAAGACGCCTGCGGTGGCCCATCCGGACGGGGTGGATTACGCGCCGATGAAAACATGGCGTTTATTTCTTGTCCAGTTGCTGAACATTGCAGGGCTTGGGCCTATTTTTGGCGCTTTGTCAGGGGCTTGTTGGGGGCCGCGGGTTTATTTGTGGATTGTGCTTGGGACAATTCTTGGAGGCGGAGTCCATGATTTTTTGTCAGGAATGATGAGCGAACGGCATGACGGAGCATCCATTTCCGAAATAGTGGGTATTTATTTAGGAAAATTTATGCTTTTTGTCATGCGTATCTTTTCCGTTGTGCTGTTGGTGTTAGTTGGCGTTAATTTTGCCAAGAACCCGGCGGCTTTGCTTGCGAAGCTGACGCCTGGCTGGATGAATGCTACTTTCTGGCTGGTAGTAGTTATGCTGTATTACCTGGTGGCTACGTTCCTTCCGATTGACAAGCTGATTGGAAAGCTGTATCCCATTTTTGGCGGTTGCCTGATTGTAATGGCAATTGGATTGATGGGCGTTATGTTGTTTAACGGGGATTACCGCGGGGCGATGCCGGAGCTTTGGGAGTATATCGGCGTAGAAGGCATGGGGCATCCGGGCGGCACCCCCATTTGGGCGCAGATGTTTGTGACAGTTGCCTGCGGCGCGATTTCCGGGTTCCATGCGACGCAGTCTCCAATGGTAGCGCGCTGTATGACGTCGGAACGGGAAGGGCGCACGGTTTTTTATGGCGCAATGGTAACAGAAGGCGTGATTGCTTTGATTTGGGCTGCGGCAGGCGTGACATTCTATGGCACAGTAGGTAATTTAAATGCGGCATTGGTAGACGGTTCAGCCAATGTGGTTTATGAAATCTGTACAAAGATGATGGGAACGATTGGCGGTATATTGGCCATGCTGGGCGTAATAGCTTGCCCGATTACTTCCGGAGACACAGCGTTTCGTTCTGCCCGGCTGACATTGTCAGACTGGCTGCATATTGATCAGAATGATATTAAGAAACGCGCGATGCTGACAATTCCGGTTTTGGGCGTTGGTGCATTGCTGACGCAGTGGGGCAACTTCGCGGTGCTTTGGAAATATTTTTCCTGGTCTAACCAGACATTGGCGATGATGGTGTTATGGGCCGGGGCAGTCTATCTGCATAGAAATGGTTTTCCTCCGATTGCGTGTTATATGTCTGCTCTGCCTGCAACTTTTATGTCTGCAGTTTCCATTACATATTTCTTCCAGGCTCCGGAATGCCTGAATTTATCTGCTGCAGTTGCATATCCGGTAGGCATTGTCTGTGCAGTTGTCTTTTTAGGGATTTTTGTATGGCGTGAGTGGACCGGGCATAAGGGGGATGTAAGGGTTACGGCATCGTAATAGAAACGTTTAAGCGCATAGCAGCCATAACAAAAGGCAGCGGATTTGGGAGTTTCCGGATTCGCTGCCGTTCTTTATGATAGACTTATATGGTTTCGTTGCGTAGTTTCGTTTTTTGTCCGCTTTTTATTAGAGCCAGCAAACGCATTCATTGGGAATGTGGCAATTATTTAAAGCGACGGATAGGGGCGTTATTGACAAAGTTGGAATCTCTGCACCATCCGGTTTAAAGTTTCCGCCTGTGAGGCCAGTTCTTCTGAGGTTGCGGAAGTTTCCTGGGAAGCAGCGGAATTGTCCTGTATTCCATGGGCGATTTCCTCTATCCCGGTACGGATCTGTTTCATATTTTCCGCTTGGACAGCCGCATTTTCCGCCGTATCCTGAATCATTTGATTTACATGCCCTACAGCGTTTACCGATTCTTTCAGGGAACTCATGGCTCCATCGGCAATCAGGTTCCCCTTACTGATTTCATCTATGGAAATTTCTATCAGCTCTTTTGTGGTGCTGGCTGCTTTAGAGCTTTCTAACGCCAGCTTCCCGATTTCATCCGCCACTACTGCAAAACCTCTTCCTGCATCTCCGGCACGGGCTGCTTCTATCGCGGCATTTAATGACAGGAGGTTGGTTTGGGATGCAATGTCCTCTATGGTCTGGATAATCCCTACAACTTGCTGGGAAGTTTGGTGGATTTTATCCATGGCATCCATCATCATTTTCATCTTTTCCTGGTTCTGTTCAATCATTGCTGTAGCCTGTGCAGTTGCTTTTGCGGAAGCTTCGGTGTCTTTAAGGCTGTCCTGCACTTGCTCAGCAACCGTATTTGTGGTGGCGGCAAGCTGTTCTATGGCAGCGGCTTGCGTTTCTGCGCCCTCTGCCAGTACCTGAGAAGCGGAGGCAAGTTCAGAAGCGCCGATGGACACCCGTTCGGACGTATCATTGATGCCTAACATAACTTGATTCATGGAATCGGATATATTGAGCAGCGCGGCTTTAATTTTCTGGAATTCCCCAGCGTAGTCATTTTTTAAGTCAATGCTCAATTTTCCGTCTGCAATTTGCGCCAGTACATCAGATGTTTCATCTATATAGACAATATATTCCTTTAAACGGTCTACGGTTTTTTTGAAGGACTTGCCAAGCTCACCGATTTCATCTTCATTTATAATATGGAGTTCCACGTCCAGATTTCCGGCGGCAAGCTGTTGGGCCGTATGGTTCAAATCCAGGATTGGCTTAATCAGGTTTGCAGTGCTTTTACGAATGCTGAATGCAATCAGAACGATGCCAGCGGTAAAGATTAAGGCCAGGCCAATGACCATCGCAATAAGCACAGCGTAATATTCAGAAGCGGGCAGGTTGCTGAGTACAATGTAACCGGTGTCCCCTGCCGGTTTTAATGCTCCGTATTTTGTGCCGCCATCCACTTTATATTTCAGGAATTCTTCCTTGTTTGCCAAAATGGCGTCTTTTACATTTTGGGAGATATTCACATCCTGTATGTTTTTTTGGATCATATCATCCTGCGGATGGTAGAGTAAGGTTCCGCTTTCCGATAAAAGCAGGATATAACCGTTTCTGCCTATTTTGTATTCGCTCATGACGTTTGTCATATGATCCAGGGAAATATCCATGCCCACTGCGCCAAGGGCAGTCCCCGTAGCTTCATCGTAAACCGGGGCTGCTGCGCTTAAAATCATCTTTCCCGTAGATGAATCAATGTATGGCTCTGTCAGGATAGGCTCCTTTGCAGCGATGCAAGGATACCAGGCGCGGCCCGTAATATCCCAGCCGTCTTCGCTTGTGAAGCCGTCAGACTGTGTCAATATACTGGAATCCAGGTCAGAAATCCACACTGCCATTACATTTTCGGAATCGGTATTGGCAATATGGATTAGGTTATCCATTACGGTTTCCATTTTTTCCGCATCCCATATATCATCGCCGGGAGTCGTTTCCATCATAACCTCTCTGATTTCCGGATTGGCGGCGAGCTGTTCCGCGCTTCGTGTATACTGCTCCAGGAATCCGGTCAGTTGGTTTGCGGCTGCGTTGGATTCCAGAGTAAGTTCTTTTTCCTTTGATGTAATAATCAGCCATCCTGCCATACAGATTGCCACTACTGCGGTAAGGAGAAGTACGAAAATAACGCTCCCGCCAATCTGCTGAAGGATTTCCTTAGCGATGCTTTTTTTTGAATGAATTTTTTGTTCCTGCTGCTTCATGATAAGCCTCCTTGTGCATTTTCCCCGTTCTATACTTTTATTGTATCGCTAATTTCTTTTTAATACAATAAAAATTTATAATTTTTTTAGAAATACAAGTTGCTTTTTGTTGAAATTGCTTTATAAATGCACAAGGAAGACAGAACGGTGATTTAATTCCACTGTTACATCCAGTCAGGGATTAGAGTTCTTATTTATATGGTTCGTGCCAATGTAAGGCAAAATTTCGACATCCATATGGCGTCTCAAATTCCAATATTAATGCGGCAATGGCAAAGGCAGACGGAGCGGAGTCTAATTTCATAATAAATAGTTATTTTCTTTGTCAGCGACTTGCAGGGCTGAAAGGATATAGGTTGCGAAGCCTTCCATGACAAGCGGTTCCAGTTTACAGAGGGCTTCCGCTTCCTCATAGCTTTCGGTTTTGAAGATAACCATGCCGGCAACGCCAGGATAACCTTTGAACGGGCCGCAGAGTTCTATTTTTCCTTCCGCATCCAGTTTCCTCAAATTTTCCACATGCCTTTCAATGACGGCCTTTGTGACTTTGTTATATGTTTTTCCTTTTTTAATGGTCATAACATATAACCATTTTTCTGTATTTCCCATAGGTTTTCCTCCTGTCAAATGAATTGTTTTCAATTTGCGGCTGTTTTGTCTGCTTTGTGCAAAAGGTTTTATGCTTACTCCAGGATGGCCAAAGGGCGTCTGGAGCAAAAGCATTCTCTGTGACAGCCGCGTTTTATGGCACAAATATATCATAACATATCTAATGTGACAGAAAGCTGTCGCATTAAAATATTTTGTGAATACATATTATGGCAAGATATGTAAAATAACAAAAGCAGGACGTTGCATGGGAGGGATAAGGCAGACATACAGCAGTTAAAAGCCTTATATCGAAAAGACATTTTATTTTAGAAATGGTAAGATAAAAAACTGAAAATATGCTATAATTTTTTATTCTAAAGATAAAGCCGTGGAAATTATCCGCAAGGAGGTTACTGACAGCATTATGAGAAGGAGGATGTTCAGGCTTCTGGTTTTAATTCCGGAGAAAAAACACTCCGCCTTGCCCAAAAGTCCATGAACTGCCGGAATATAGAGAAAATAATGGATTCATAGCCAAAATAAACCTGTCGGGCAGTTTGACATTTACAATTACCTGAAAACAGAACTGGTAAAACAGGGGATTCCGGCAGAGGACTGGAAGGCCATTAATGCCCAATGCAGTTAATAACGTGATTTACAATGTTATAGATGCATATAATAAGGAAGAAGAGGGAAAAGCCAGGAAAGAACACCGCAAGGCAGAACTTCTCCCGAAAATCTCAGCCCACAATTTACGTCATACAGCATGCAGTAATATGGCAAACAGGGTATGAATATCAAAGCATTGCAGTATCTGATGGGACATGCGCACAGTGATGTAAAGGGTAAAGTATGAATCACAGCAGACTGCAAAAGAAAGAGAAATAGAAGAAAATTGATTTATCAGATTTACAAGGGAAAAAAGCATAGATAGCCAGAAACGCTATAAAATCAACACTTTATAAAATTTTCACACAATATTAGCGCTCATCTCTTGACAGTGCTAATAACAAGTGTTATATTCATCATAGAACAAAGCAAAAGAATAGTTCAAAAACAAAACACAGAGTAACAGGGAACTGGAAAGGGCAGTTGCGGTACTGGAAGAGAGATAGGAGGCAGCGCTATGAATATTTCAAAATTTACACAAAAGTCCATGCAGGCAGTGGAAAGGTGCGAGAAGCTTGCATATGAGTATGGTAATCAGGAAATAGAACAGGAACATTTGCTTTATAGTCTTTTGACAATAGAGGACAGCCTAATCTTAAAATTAATAGAGAAAATGGAAATCCAGAAAGAGCATTTTGTAAACCGGGCGGAGAGCGCAGTGCGCAAACGGGTGAAAGTACAGGGCGGACAGGTTTATGTCGGTAAGGATTTGAATAAGACGCTGGTCAGCGCAGAAGATGAAGCCAGACAGTTAGGCGATGAATATGTATCGGTGGAGCATTTATTCCTTTCTATGCTCAAGGGTCCGAACCGCGAGCTGAAGGAGATTTTCCGGGAATATGGCATCACAAGGGAACGCTTCCTGCAGGCATTGTCTACGGTGCGGGGGAACCAAAGAGTGACGTCCGACAACCCGGAAGCAACCTATGATACACTGGAAAAGTATGGGCAGGATCTGGTGGAAAGGGCAAGGAACCAGAAATTGGATCCGGTTATTGGCAGGGATAACGAAATTCGTAATGTTATCCGCATCCTGTCCAGGAAAACCAAAAATAACCCGGTGCTGATTGGAGAACCAGGCGTTGGCAAAACAGCAGTGGTGGAAGGGCTGGCCCAGCGCATTGTGCGCGGGGATGTGCCGCAGGGACTGAAAGAAAAGAAGATTTTTGCATTGGATATGGGAGCGTTGGTGGCAGGCGCTAAGTACCGGGGCGAATTCGAAGAGCGTTTGAAAGCGGTGTTGGAGGATGTGAAAAACAGCGATGGACAAATTATCCTGTTTATTGATGAGCTTCATACGATTGTAGGGGCGGGCAAGACAGACGGCGCGCTGGATGCAGGCAATATGTTAAAGCCCATGTTAGCCAGAGGAGAACTGCATTGCATTGGCGCCACCACCTTGGATGAGTACCGTCAGTACATTGAAAAGGATGCGGCTTTAGAGCGGAGGTTTCAGCCGGTTTTGGTGGAAGAGCCTACGGTGGAGGATACCATCTCCATTTTGCGAGGGTTAAAAGAGCGGTATGAGGTATACCATGGGGTGAAAATCATGGACAACGCATTGGTTAGCGCGGCGATGCTTTCCAACCGTTATATTTCCGACCGTTTCCTTCCGGATAAAGCCATTGACCTGGTGGATGAGGCATGTGCATTGATTAAGACGGAACTGGATTCCATGCCGACGGAACTGGATGAACTGCAGCGGAAAATCATGCAGATGGAAATAGAAGAAGCGGCGCTGAAGAAGGAAGACGACAGGCTGAGCCAGGAAAGGCTGACAATATTGCAAAAGGAACTGGCGGAGCTGAAAGAGGAATTTAATAACCGTAAGGCGCAGTGGGATAATGAAAAAGCTTCTGTGGATAAGCTGTCCAGGATGCGGGAGGAAATAGACGCCATCAACAGCGAAATCCAGATTGCCCAGAGGGAAGGGGATTTGGAAAAAGCGGCGGAACTTAGTTACGGGAAGCTTCCGGCATTGAAAAAGCAGTTGGAAATTGAGGAAGAAAAAGTGCGAAGCAGTGACCTGTCGTTGGTGCATGAAAGCGTAAGCGATGAGGAAATCGCAAAAATTATTTCCAGATGGACAGGGATTCCGGTGGCAAAATTGACAGAAAGCGAAAGAAACAAAACGCTGCATCTGGATGAGCAGCTGCATAAGCGGGTGATTGGGCAGGAGGAAGGCGTTACTAAAGTAACGGAGGCCATCATTCGTTCCAAAGCAGGCATCAAAGACCCTACCAAGCCTATTGGCTCCTTTCTATTCCTTGGCCCGACTGGTGTGGGGAAAACAGAGCTGGCCAAAGCGCTGGCAGCGTCCCTGTTTGATGATGAGAACAATATGGTACGGATTGATATGAGCGAATATATGGAGAAATATTCGGTTTCCCGCCTGATTGGAGCGCCTCCGGGATATGTAGGCTATGAAGAAGGAGGCCAGTTGACGGAAGCGGTGCGCAGGAAGCCATATTCCGTAGTGTTGTTTGATGAGATAGAGAAAGCGCATCCGGATGTGTTCAACGTACTTTTGCAGGTTTTGGATGATGGACGGATAACGGATTCCCAGGGCCGGACGGTGGATTTTAAGAATACTATTCTGATTATGACTTCCAATATTGGCGCTGGCTATCTGTTGGAAGGGATTGATGCAAATGGCGGTATCAAAGAGGAGGCTGAAAAGCAGGTGATGGAGGAGCTGCGTGTTCACTTCCGCCCGGAATTCTTAAACCGGTTGGATGAGACGATTTTATTCCGTCCTTTGACCAAAGAAAATATTGGAGGGATTATCCGGTTGATTGTAGCGGACTTAAACCGCCGCCTGGCGGACAGGGAGCTTTGCATTGAGCTTTTGCCGGAAGCGGAAGCTTACATCGTAGATCATGCCTATGATCCGGTTTATGGCGCAAGGCCCTTGAAGCGCTATATACAGAAATATGTAGAAACACTGTCTGCCAAGCTTATCCTGGCCGATGAAGTAGGCGCCAAGGATGTGATAGAGATTATTTTGGAAAATGGGAAACTGGCAGCCAAACGTAGGGAAATGTGACAGAAGAATTTGCCTTTAGAATAGGAGAAAAAAGATGACGCCAAAGGAACCGGCAATGTTGCTAAGTTTTGTTAATTTGAAACTTCGGGACTATTATAATAGTTTGGAGAGGATGTGTGAGGAGATGGATTTGGACAGTGCGGAAATAGAAGAAAAGCTGGCTACCATCAATTACCATTATGATAAGGAGAGAAACCAATTTGTCTGAGAAAATCAGGATAATAATAAAGGATAAAGGAAAGGGTGAGCAGTATAGTTTGCTGCACACTCAGGAGAAAACCTTACTGGAAACCATGAGAGAAGGCGCAGTTGTGCTGCCTTCTCTTTGTGCTGGAATGGGAAAGTGCGGCAAATGTATGGTGCGGTTTTGCAATTATGCGCCTTTGCCAACGCAAACAGACCGCCTCCTGCTTTCTCCTGACCAGTTAAGGGAAGGGTTCCGGCTGGCATGTATGGCACGGCCCAGACGGACATGTACAATAGAAGCGGATTTTATAACGGCCAAGGCAAAGGAAGAAGGAATGCTGCATGTAGTGGCGGAATATTATATGACAGATACAGTGCGGCAGGAAGAAGACGAATCCGACAGAGATTGCAGAAGGGATGCGCACACAGAGGATAAGGGATGTGAGAAACACACAGAATGCACAAAGCGAAAAGAATGTAGACAGATAGAATGCGCAGAAAGCAAAGAGCAAAAAGAATGCATAAAGAGCGCAGAGAATGCAAAGCAAACAGAGAATGCAAAGCAAACAGAGAATGCAAAGCAAACAGAGAATGCAAAGCGAACAGAGAATGCAATACAAACAGAAAGCGTAATGCAAAAGGGGTGTACAGCGCAAAGAGGATGCGCAGAAAGCAAAGAGCAGAAAGAATTCATAAGGCATACAGTGGGCGGTGGCAGGACATTAGTGGCGGCAGACATTGGCACTACGACCATAGCCATGCAGTTGACAGAGCAGGATTCTGGCAGGATTTTGGACACATATACCTGTCTCAACCCACAGCGCAGTTACGGGACGGATGTAATTGCTAGGATTAAGGCTGCGGCGGAAGGGGATGGGGAGACGCTGCAGCGGTTAGTGAGGGATGCCCTGGCTGCGGGTGTGCGGCAATTTCAGGAAAGGGCCAAAGAGCAGGGGGTATTGGAGCCGGAGCTGTTGTGTGTGGCTTGCAATACGGCAATGGGACATATTTTTCTTGGGTATCCTACGGAAACGTTAGGGAAAAGCCCGTTTGTTCCAGTGGATATCAATATGACGGTGACGAGGCTGGGAAGTATGGAGATGGCAGTTATGCCTGGGGCGTCGGCATTTGTGGGAGGGGATATTGTGGCGGGGCTTTATGCCTGCGGGCTGATTGGAGTGGGCGGTCAAATCCATGCCAGGGAAGCGGACGTAAGAAGCGTGCAACATGGCTTAGATACCGACCAGGTAGAAAGGAAGAATGGAGAAACGGCGTGGCTGTTTCTGGATTTAGGGACCAATGCAGAGATGGTAATGGGAGACGGGCAGCGCATGGCAGCGACGGCAGCGGCGGCAGGCCCGGCTTTTGAGGGAAGGGGACGGGACGGCGTAAATGGCTCAGAAAGGATAAGGGCGATTGCTAAACTGTTGGAAATGGGGGCGGCAGATTATACGGGGCTGTTGGCAGAGCCATATTTTGAGCAGGGCATAGACATTGATGCAGGCTCCGGCAAAGTCCATGTGACGCAGGCGGATATTAGGGAGATTCAGTTAGCAAAAGCAGCGGTACGGGCTGGGATTTATTTCCTGATGGAAAAACTGGGAATACAGGGCTATAACAAAATAAGAAAAGTATACCTTGCAGGGGGGATGGGTTTTTATTTAGACAAAAAAGCGGCAGCGCGTATTGGTTTGCTGCCGGAAGAATTGGCGAAAAGGGCGGAAACGGTTGGCAACGCATCGCTTGCGGGAGCATGTTTTTTGGGCAGAGGAGACTGGAAAAAGAAAGGTTTGGCATTGGAACAGGAGGCGCGGCGCATAGAGGCGTTTCAAATGGCTGAACTTCCCAAATTTTCAGATATTTACATGGAATATATGGATTTTGATTGTCAGGTTATGCCTGGAATGGTATAATGAAGCAAATATACGCTAAATCATCTTTCCAGGATATGTATGTTTTTTGTAAGTGAGGTTCACGTTATCATACAGCGAAAATGAGCGCAGAATATTTTAAAGGAAAAGACTCAGAATGCGTCCTATTATAAAGATGTAAATATACTGGCCGGGCAGCGGAAACGGTGTTTTAAACGCATTAACGCAAAGGGGATTGAGCGGAAGAAAGGAAGAGGTATTACTTCATGCACAAGGCGCGGAAGCATATGGAAGGAAAGGAACTAAAATATTTCAGTTTATTTTCTCTTTTACTTTTATTGGCGGTAGCCGTCGTAACAGGACGGGCAGGCGGTGTGGCTGAGGGACTGGTTAGGATTATCACTTCCCGGGATGCGTTGATTACGGACTATTTCGAGCTGGCCGGATATGGAGCTTCTTTTTTGAATGCAGCTATGGTATTTGCCCTGGCGGTATGGCTGGTGCATGTGGAAAAGATTCCGTTTACAGGGATAACCATGGCGGCCTTGTTTATCAATGCGGGATATGCCCTATGGGGGAAGAACCTGCTCAATATTATTCCTGTTTTTTTAGGTACGGCGATTTATGCCAAAAGCCATAGGGCCAGGCTGAGCCGTTACATCTATACAGCGCTGTTTGGCACTTGCCTTGCGCCTCTGCTTACGGAACTGGCTTTCCTATTTCCGTTTGGGCAGTTGAAAAACTTATTTGTGACCATTGTTATGGGGGTTTTTATCGGTTTTGTGCTTCCGCCGCTTTCGGTGCATACCGCTTCCATGCATATGGGTTACAGCCTGTTTAACGTAGGGTTTTCCGGCGGCATACTGGCTTTTATCATTGTCAGTGTACTGCGCTCCTTTGGTTTGGAAAGCAAATCCGTGCTAATCTGGAAGTCTGGCAGGAATCCATGGATTGTGGCAGGATTGCTTGGGTATTTTGGGTTGACGGTATTGTTTGGTTTGTGGATGGAAGGCTGGCAATGGAAAGGGCTGCTTAAAATTATGGGCCGTCCAGGGCGGGTGGTTTCGGATTTTGTGCTGATGGACGGGGTTGGCGCCACTTTGATGAATATGGGGTTGGCAGGCATTGCCTGTGTCATTTATATTTTGTTGATTCGCGGCGATTTTTCCGGGCCGGTGGTAGGGGCGGTGCTGACTGTATTTGGTTTTTCGGCATTTGGCGTACATCTTAGGAATTTCCTGCCGCCGTTGGTTGGCGTATATTTGTCTACGTTCCTGACGGTTTACCAGCCGGATACGCCGGGTATCCAGCTTGCGGCGATTTTTGCGGCAGGGTTGGCGCCGATTGCGGGGCAGTTCGGTATTTTTGTAGGGATATTGGCTGGATTTTTCCATGCAGTGGTTGCGATGTGTACGTCACAGATTTATGGTGGGCTGAATTTGTATAACAATGGGTTCAGCGCCGGCTGGGTAGCTATATTCATAGTGCCGGTGGTGGAGAGTTTCATGCAGAATTATAAGAGGGAAAGAGGAAAGGGCAGCAAAGATGCACGAAGAAAAAAAGATTGTTAAAATTATTGAAGAGCTTACGGTATATTTCTTTGCATTAGGGGCAGACAGGATGGAGTCCAAGATATGCAGGGATGGAGACAGGGCTGTCATTTCTTTTTGCGCAAATTATAGTCCAGAGGAGGAACACAGGCTAAAACAGTTGGATAAGTATCTGAATGGGCCAAAAACCGACGGGATTGAGGATATGTATTGGGAACTGGCAGGCAGCGGGGAACCGGGGGAGACAAGCCAGTTGCTGTTGGTTGGCATGATGATAGACCGGGCGGAAATAAGAATGGAAGGGGGGTATGTGTCTATGGAGCTGTATAAAGAGGCATAAAGGTATGCGTTCCCGCATATATTGTTCCAAAAATGTTGGAGCGTGTTTGAAAGTTGCACGTTTTGGGGCGTAACAGGAAAATGTTTTACAGCCGGATTTTATGCTGGGGAAAAGGTTTTCCGTATGCTCTGGAGGTAGGAAATGAAGCGGGGACGGAGGTTTATATTTGGCGCGGCCTTTATATTATCTTTTGCGCTTTTGTTTGCGGCAGGGTATTTTGGCTTGGGCAGGATGGAGGCTATGGGCAAGGGAGTGAAGGAAGAGGCCGGGAAAAAGATAGCGCTTACTTTTGATGATGGGCCTCATCCTTACTATACGGACCAGCTTTTGGATGGGCTGAAGGAGCGTGGGGTAAAGGCTACGTTTTTTGTTACGGGGGAACACGCGGAGCTGCACCCGGAAGTGATTCGGAGGATGAGCGAAGAGGGGGATTGAGTGATATTGGTGACACAGACAGACTGTTTTCTGGTAACGGAGGGGCAGTGTTTGTTAAAGTGTCTGCAGAGATGGAATTAAAAAACAGTGGGTGTGTCAGACATACAGCGCTGGAATAAAAGAAAAACAATAGGTGTGTTGGAAATGCTGCGGAAAGATTGTGCATCCAGGGGGCATTGCTGACATGCATGGGACTGGAACAGGAGGAAAGATATGAAGGTTGTAGTGATAGGCGGTGTGGCTGCTGGGACGAAGGTGGCGGCGAAGTTGAAAAGGGAGAGGCCCCAGGATGAAGTTGTCATTTATACGAAGGGGAAGGATATTTCTTATGCGGGATGCGGTTTGCCGTACTACATTGGCGGCGTGATTGAAACGGAGGGGGAATTGATTGTAAATACGCCTGCCAAGTTTATGGGGCTGACGGGGGCAAAGGTACATACAGGCTGTGAAGCTGTGGCCGTGGATATGGCTGCAAAGACTGTTTCCGTCCGGGGAGACGGGATGGAAACGGTAAGCTATGACAAGTTGGTGATTGCCGTCGGGGCGCAGCCGGCAGCGCCGCCTGTGGATGGAGTGGGGCTGCCTGGGGTGTTTACCGTCCGTACGCCGGAGGACGCCATTGGCGCCAGGAAATATGCCAAAGAGCATAATTGCAAGCGCGCTGTGGTAGTCGGGGGTGGGTTTATTGGGCTGGAGGTGGCTGAGAACCTTATGGCCGTCGGGCTTTCCGTTACGGTGATGGATATGGCTGCCCAGCTTATGCCAAATATATTTGATGTGGAAATGGCGGATTATATCCGGCGGCAGCTACAGGGGAAAGGTCTGCGGATTCTGACAGGGACGGCGCTGCACGCCATAAGCGGCAATGGGGCAGTGGAGCAGGTGCAGACCAGTGCAGGGGCGTTGCCGGCGGATATGGTTATTTTGGCGGCAGGGATTCGCCCTGCGACGAGGTTTTTGGAAGACACTGGGCTTGAAATGGAGCGGGGCTGTATTGTGACGGATGAACGCCAGCAAACGAATGTGCCGGATGTCTATGCGGTGGGTGACTGTGCCTTGGTAAGGAACCGGATTACGGGGAAAAGGCAGTGGTCGGCTATGGGCTCCACAGCGAATATTGCGGGGCGCGCCTTGGCGCTTGGACTGGGCGGAGAGCAGGTGGCATATAGCGGCTGTCTTGGGACAGGCGTGGTGAAACTCGCACAGGGACTGAATGCGGCGCGAACCGGGTTGACGCAAGAACAGGCCAAGGCGGAGGGATTTTCCGTGGTTTCTGTGTTATGCGTTACCGATGATAAGGCTCATTATTATCCGGATGCAGGCACATTTGTAACGAAGCTGATTGCAGACGCCAATACCCATAAGCTGTTGGGGATGCAGGTGGTAGGAGGCGGTTCCGTTGATAAAATGGCGGATATTGCCGTGGCCGGAATTTCTTTTGGGGGCAGGGCGGAGGATTTTCTGACAATGGATTTTGCTTATGCGCCGCCGTTTTCCACGGCAATCCATCCTTTCGCGGCAGCCTGCGGCATTTTACTGAATAAGTTAAGCGGGCGGTTGGAATCCTTTACTCCTTCAGAGTACGCTGCCGGAGAGGCGGAAGGCTATCGGCTGGTGGATGCGCATCCGGCTCCTACGCTTCCGGGCGGGGAGTGGTTTGATTTGGCCAGGCCGGCGGAAGCGGCTGCCAAATACGGGAAAGAGGAAAAGTTATTGTTAGTATGCGCCAGAGGCAAGCGTGGGTACTTGACACAGAATAAGCTGCGCGCCCTGGGATTTACCAATACCCGTGTGCTGGAGGGCGGCGCGTTCTTCAATGTGGTGAAACGGGCAGTCCCGGCCGGGGGAAAATTATCCGCAGAAGAGATTAAACGTGTGAAGGGATTGGGGTGTCTGCAGGATAAACGGTATGGGGATGTGTTCAATGTCCGTGTGATTACCCGCAACGGCAAAATTACCAGTGAAGAACACCGTGCCATTGCAGAAGCGGCAGAGCGTTTTGGAAGCGGTGAAATTACGATGACAACCCGCCTGACCATTGAAATACAAGGGGTTCCTTATGCCAATATTGATTCGCTAATCGCTTTCCTTGCAGAGCGTAACCTGGAGACTGGCGGTACCGGATCGTTGGTGCGCCCGGTAGTTTCCTGTAAGGGGACGACTTGTCAGTATGGGCTGATTGACACCTTTGGTTTGAGTGAAAAAATCCATGAACGTTTTTACGAAGGTTATCATAGCGTCACCCTGCCCCATAAATTTAAGATTGCGGTAGGGGGATGTCCGAACAATTGTGTGAAGCCGGATTTGAACGACCTGGGCATTATTGGCCAGCGCATTCCGTTGTTTGATTTTTCCAAATGCCGGGGCTGCAAAATATGTCAGGTGGAGGCGGCTTGCCCGGTGAACGTGGCGCAGGTAGAGGACGGTATGCTCAAAGTGGATAATGGGGAATGCAACGGCTGTGGACGTTGTAAGGGGAAATGCCCTTTTGGCGTGACAGAAGAATATACCAATGGCTACAGGATTTACATTGGCGGGAGATGGGGCAAGAAGATTGCAAACGGTCGTCCGCTGGATAAGATTTTTACAGAAGAAGAGGAAGTGATGGATACGGTGGAACGCGCCATCCTGTTTTTCCGTGAGGAAGGAAAGACGGGAGAACGTTTTGCAGATACGGTAAGCCGTCTTGGGTTTGACTATGTACAGGAAAAATTGCTCTATGGGCAGATGGATAAGTCCGCGGTTTTAGAAAAGAAAGTAAAAGGAGGGGCAACCTGCTGATGATAGGGAAAAAGCTGGTTATTTTATTCCTGTCTGCTGCGGTGTTCTGCTTTTGTCTGTCTGCCTGTGGGCAGACGGACGGGCAGGGCGGCAGAGAGGGATATACTTTTACCGATGATTTGGGAAGAGAAGTTACAGTGTCTTCCTATGTTCGTGTGGCCGCTTTGCTTGGAAGTTATGCGGATATGTGGGTGTTGGCTGGAGGGGAGGTCTGCGCTGCGCCGGATGATGCATTTGAAGATTTTGATTTGCCATTGGCAGAGGAGACAGTGAATCTGGGCGAAACCAAAAGGCTCAGCCTGGAATTGCTGCTTTCCGGCAATCCGGATTTTGTGCTGGCCAGCACAAATACCCCACAGCATTTGGAATGGCGGCAGGCAATGGAAGGGGCCGGGATAACGGTTGCCTATTTTGATGTGAATTGTTTTGAGGATTACTTGCGGGTTCTGAAAATATGTACGGAAATTACCGGGCAGCCGCAACGGTATCAGCAGTATGGGGCAAGTTTGGAGAAACAGATCCGGGATATTCTGGAGCGTTATAAAGGGTTGGAGGGGCAGAAGGTTTTGGTGATGAGGGCTTCCGCCACAAGCATCCGGGCAAAGAACAGCAAGGGCAATGTGTTAGGTGAAATGCTGGAAGGCTTTGGCTGTATAAATATTGCGGATTCGGAGGAGAGCTTGCTGGAAAACCTGAGTGTGGAAAGCATTATGCTTCAAAACCCAGACCGTATTTTTATAGTGCAGTCCGGTGACGATACAGAGGGGACGAAGAAAAATCTGGAAACCATGTTTCAGGAGAATCCTTTATGGAAGGAACTGGATGCGGTGAAAAAGGGACGTATTTATTTGCTGGACAAGCATCTTTATAACTTGAAGCCAAATGCACGCTGGGCGGAAGCTTACGAAACCTTGGGGGAGCTTCTGTATGCGGAATAGAGGGGGAAGCAAAGAAGCGTTAGCAAGGTGTGACGGGGAAGGGGAGAATGGCGTGAAAGCCGGGATGGAATGGGGGAAAACCGCGGAAATGTGGACAGCCCGGAGAGAGTCGGGCAGGCGGCGGAAAGAGGCAGAGCCGGACGGTGGCTGGGGCAGAGCCGGGCGGAAACAGAGGCGGCAGCGTTGGCTGTTGCTGTTTTGCTGCAGTATGGCTTGCACTCTGGCGGTGGCGGTTTTCAGCATATGCCTTGGAAATGTCCATTTCAGTCCTTTGGAGCTTCCGGATATATTGATGGGGCATGGCAAAAGTATGGAGCGGGGGATTGTTTTATATGCCAGGCTTCCCCGTACTATGGCGGCGCTGTTTGCCGGAGCGGCGCTGGCGACGGCTGGGGCAGTGCTGCAGAATGTGCTTGCCAATAAACTGGCTTCTCCAGGCATTATCGGTGTGAATGCGGGGGCTGGCCTTGGCGTTACGCTTTGTTGCGCCTTTGGAGCCATATCGGGCATTGCGCTCAGTTTTGCGGCATTTGCCGGGAGCCTGTTAACTGTTTTTCTGATTTTTCTTTTTTCTTCCCGTGTCAATGCTTCAAAAACGACAGTGATATTGGGCGGTGTGGCGATGAACAGTATATTGAATGCGATTTGTGAATCGGTGGCAGCGTTAGATACGGAGGTGGCCATGCTTAGCATTGATTTCCGGGTGGGTGGTTTTTCGGCTGTTTCCTATACCCGCCTGGCGCCTGCGTCCGTTCTCATTCTGTTTGCTTTGGCGGCATTGTTTACGCTTTGCAATGAACTGGATGTGGTTTCTTTAGGGGATGAAACGGCTCAGGGGGTTGGATTGGCCGTGGGAAAATATCGTATGCTGTTTCTTATGCTGGCGGCTTTGCTGGCTGGGGCTGCAGTGAGTTTTGCCGGGCTGCTTGGCTTTATCGGTTTGATTGTGCCGCATTTTACCCGGCGGTTTACCGGAAATGAGAGTGGCAGGCATTTACCTTTTTGCGCGGTTTTTGGCGCAGGGTTTGTGACGCTTTGCGATTTGATATCCAGGCTGCTGTTTGCGCCTTATGAACTGCCTGTGGGAATATTGATGTCAGTGATTGGAGGCCCTGTTTTCCTGTTTCTATTGGTACGGCATAAAGGAGGGCATCGGTATGATTGAGTTTCAAAATATTTATGCCGGATATGGGAAAAGGGAAATTTTGCATGGGGTGAATTTATCTGTCCCGGCCGGGCAGGTTACTACGCTGATTGGGAGCAACGGCAGTGGGAAAAGTACGCTGTTGCGGGCATTGCTTGGGCTGGTTCCAAAAAGCGGCGGCGATATTTTGTATGACGGTGTTTCCATGGAAGGGATGTCCGCAGCAGAGGTTGCACGGAAGATTGCCTATTTGCCGCAAGGGAAAAATATGCCGGATATTTCGGCAGGGCGCATGGCGCTTCACGGAAGATTCCCTTATCTGCATTATCCAAGAAAATACCGGGAGCAGGATTTTATAATTGCGCAAGAGGCCATGAGGCAGATGGGCATTTTAGAATTGGCGCACAAACAGATGGCAGAGCTGTCGGGAGGGATGCGGCAGAAGGTCTACATTGCAATGGCGCTGACACAGCAGGCGCCAGTGATTGTGATGGACGAGCCAACGACATATCTGGATATTGGAGAACAGCTTAAATTTGCACGGATGGTGAAGCAATTGGCGCAAAGCGGTAAAACGGTTTTGCTGGTTCTGCATGATATCTTGCTGGCGTTTCGGATTTCCCATCGGATTGCCGCTATGCAGTATGGAAAAATCCTTCAATGCGGGACATCGGAGGAAATGTTAGCGTCCAATATAGCGGACAGGCTCTATGGCGTATCGGTGAAAGCCGTTTGGACGGATGCAGGGCTGCAATATTATTATGAAATGAACGAAGAGTGACGTTGCTGATATCCATTGTTTCTTCTTTGTTTCGTTTAGGGCTGATATAGAGCGCCAGGCGGAAGGGAAGGCGTCATTAACAAAACTCAAGCAGGCCATTTGATTGGAAACCATACTTACAGCCATATCCAGTTTAAGCCGGGGAATAAGGAGGCTTTTAAGGAAGAGCTGCTTAAAACGAATGAAATAATCACTGGGATTACAGGGGAAGAGGTGCTTTATGTGCGGCCGCCTTACGGAAGTTGGGATAAATCTTTTGAAACGGAGTTAAATATGTTTCCGGTGCTTTGGACGGTGGACCCGCTAGACTGGTGTTCCACGAATGTGGAGCGGATTACGCAGAAGGTGGTTTCGAAAGCAGGGGAGAACGATATTATTCTGATGCATGATTATTATCCGTCTACCATTACGGCGGCGTTGGAAGTGGTGGATGAATTGCTGGAGAAAGGGTATGATTTTGTGACAGTGGATGAAATATTATTTGACTGATGCGTAAAACAAAAAGCTGAACAAAACTATTCTGTGATATTAAAAAACCTTGAATCACTGTTTTCCAGTGATTCAAGGTTTTTTAATGCTGCAGGAAAAGGGAGTCGAACCCTCATGATATTGCTATCACACGGACCTGAACCGTGCGCGTCTGCCAATTCCGCCATTCCTGCTGACAAAAGCTATTATATACGATTCTTTTACGAATGTCAACAAGAAAATATAAATTTTTTACTTTTTTTATTGGAGTTTTGTTGCTGTTGATGGGTTATCCTCAAAACATTCTAAAAAAATAAAACCAGATAAGGAATATCTTACCTGGTTTTACTTCTTTGCTTTTCACTGTCCGAAACGAATCGGAAAGTATTTTCATGATATGTTTGGCAAAAAAGGAAACGAAGCATTAGAACATCGCGCTAAACATATCGCCCATGTTGAAGTTATTGCTGTAGGAGCCATTGTAGTTGTAGGTATTTGCCTTGGTTGCTTCCCGGCTTGCTGCAGAGTCTATATAAGACGCCTGGGAAGATACGCTGGAAGCAAAGGAAGGCGTGTTGTTGAAAACTGATTTGAGCTTGGAAACGTCAGCAGATTTCAACTTCTCCTCGTCTACCGATAGCCGTTTGTCCGCTCCAATGGTAACGCCGACATCCGCCAAACTCTTTTTGTAGATGTCGGTGATGTTGGTCATATTGGAAGCGGCTTTGTGTACATTAGCAGAACCGGATTTGTTTACATTGTCCAAAAGATTGTTGTAATTGGTGGCAAAACCGGAAACAGCTTTGTAAATTGCGTCCATATCGTATTCTTTTGTAGTAGTAGTGGTTCCGTCTTCATTTTTCTTGGTAACTTCTTTCTGGTTGAATACGGAATTTTCACCTTTGCTGGTCAGGGCGTCCGCCGATGCTTTTAACTTATCTGCAGAACTGTCGATGGCAGACAATGTTTTTGCGGAATCCTGCGCCATGGAAGTGGAGATCTTGGAAGAGCTGCTTTCTTTCTTTGTAGAAGAAGTGGAAGAAGATTCGTTATTGTTCCCCACTTTGTTGTAGTATGCTCTTAGAAGCTTTCCATAACTTCCGTTTTTGATGCTGGCGTAATCTGATAGGAAATTCAAATTGCCCATGCCAGACCCTGATTTGGTTCCTAAACTGGAAAACAGATAGGAATAATCATTTTTTAACTGATAATTCATACTCCGTCACTCCTTTGATATTACTTGTCGGCATCCGTGCCTGTGTAAAAATGTGTATAAGTTTCCTATATATATTATAGCAGGAAGGGATAGGAAATTCAATATAAATTTGGAAAAATACAGGGTAGAAGCAAAAGGCAGAGGTTAAGAACCGTTGTCTTTCAATGATTTGCAATGGGGCATAGGATTTGAGCAAAAACTTGTCATATTTTTCTAACTTGCCCATATAATATAATAACCTGTTTTAGGGAAGTCCGGCCAAAGAGATTAGAACGTAAATAAAAAACAGAGAATCTACAAAAATACGGCGGGCTTATGCATCGCCTGAAGGGTACGGCTTCCTATGAAAAAATACGACAGGGGAAAATATGTAAAGTATCCGTTTGGGCAGCATCGGATAATATTTATCATGTAAGCCGCATAGAGTCGGATGGGTATGGTGGAAAAGGAGGGAAAATATGGCAAGGGGCGTCAGGAAGTCCATAGAGGAAAAGATTGCGGACAAGCAGGAAATCATTGATGCTTTGGAAATCAGAGTGTTAAAGGAAAAAGAAGAATTGCAGGCATTGCTCAACGAGCAGCGTATGGCCAGGCTGGAGATTCTGGAGGAATTGATTGATAATTCCAACCTCAGCATTGAGGAGGTTACACAGATTCTGCGTCAGCATATGGAAGAGGGGGATGAAGCGGAGGTATAAACCTGGAACAGCCCAAGGCTGGGAGGGCGCCATGTGAATATGAGGAAGCAAAGAAAAATCAGCGCAGCCAGGGCGGTCAGCCATAAACGGCAGGGTGTGCTGATTTTTTTTGCAGCAGGGAGGGCATGGCGTAATAAGAAGCCAAAGACAACGCTGAGATAAAAGACGGCGATGTCCAAAGAGATTAGATGGAAGCCAAGGACGCCTGTATAGGTATAATAAAGGACAGGGATTAGCAGAACGCCAAAAAGCAGCGCAAGCACATTGCGGGAAGGCAGGGATGGGGGATAGTTTTCCATCATAAGTTTTTCGAATAGGAAATAAAGAAGCATAGGAAAAAACAGGAGTTTCATATGCTCCCATACGGATTCATTGACAGGGGCAAACAGCCCGACATATGGATTGTTCCCGCTCCATGTATAAAAAAAGTGGGAAAGGGAGCCTAGGATGGAAGTAAACAGAATGCCGGATATGGTGTACCGGTATAATTTTTTCTGCGTGGCTGTTTTTGACAAGACGGTTTCGCTCCTTTGCATCTACAAAAATGAAATAAGTAAGTGGAAAGAAAAGCTGTGCTATAGATGCAGTATATGCAGAATCAGGGATTTTATGTGAATAGGCCCAAACAGGCATGATTTTATTCTTTATAGGCATAATGCTAGTGTTAGAAAATGCATTCCTGGCAGATGCACGCCTAATTTGCGTGATAAAATCTTTCACAAATCGTGACGTGCATCTGCCAGAAAGCAATTTTCAAACGAATAAACATTGCAAAAAATCAGTCTGGTTCCCCTAAAAGGCGGATTACCAATCCATGGGACTTGCTTTCCTGTTTGGCGAGTGTCTGTATATCCCGTTTGTGGGCAAATTCGTTATCCTCATCAGCGAAAATCGCTCCGCCGTTCCAAGGCTCCAGACATAAAAACGGGGCCTGTACCTTGGCTGGCGTCCAGAAGGCAATGGTGGAAAAGCCAGGATAGTCCATTTGTATGCCTTTGCCCGTGGCAGGGTTGATTAATTGTACGCTTTTTGATTTCAAATGGGAGAATACAAGGGCATCGCTGTCAAAAAGGGAATAATCCAGCCTTATGGTATCGCTGTTGTCCAGATGCCGTTTTGTGTTTACCGGGTCAAAGTGCAAATTGGTGAGATCGTATACCGGACTGTCACAAGTTTCTGCATAAGGGAATTTCAGTATATAATCAGAAAATTTTTCGTTTTCTTCCAGTGGACAGCTAAAACCGGGATGCGCCCCCAGGTGATAATAAATATCTTTGTTGTCGGTATTGGCGACAACATAATCCATACAAAGCGTTGGCCCGTTCAACTCATAGGTCAGGCGCAGGTTAAAACGGAAGGGGTAGGATTTTAATGTTTCTTCCGTGGCGGCGCAGGAAAAGGAAACTTTATTTTCCCCTTCCCTTTCATATTCCATTTCCATATCCTTTACAAAACCATGTTTGCAAAGCTCATATTCTTTGCCGTCTATCATAGTCTTGCCATTTCTGACATTGCCGATAGAGGGGAAGAGGAGGGGCGAAGAACGGGCCCAGAACTCCGGATTGGAATTCCAGATATATTCTTTCCCATCTTTGTTTTTGTAAGATTTCAGTTCGGCGCCTATTGTTTCAATAGAAACAGTGTAGCCTTGGCTGTTTAATGTAAGCAACATAAAATAACCGTCCTTTCTTTTTGTGTCTCTTTCCCATGTTTGGATTAGCTTACGGATTCCGTTTCGTACGATAGGAAATCCTTGTCAGCTTTGTATCCGCGCAGGCGGGGCGCAGCTTTCCCGCTTCATCAGCCGGAAAGGGAGTTCCACCTTCATGGGAATCCGTTTTCCTGTTTCAATCCGGTCAATCAATACTTTGGCGGTCATAATCCCCAAATCTTCCATGGGGATATGGATGGTAGTGAGCATAGGAGTGGTGTACTGGCTTGTTTCGATATCGTCAATCCCTATGACGGATAGACTGCCAGGGACAGTCCGTCCAACCTCCATAGCGGCCTGCATAGCGCCAATAGCCGTCAGGTCGTTGGCGCAGAACAGGGCAGTGACCCGCTTTTGCGAGGCCAGAAGCTTTTTGGTGGCCAGATATCCGCCCTGGGTGGAAAGAGGGGTGTCAATAATCAGTTCCCGGTTTAGGGGCAAAGCAAGCTGGGAAATGGCGTCCCAGTAGCCCCGGTAACGGATTTCATTTTTACGTTCCCCCAAATATGCAATATGCATATGTCCTAATTCCGCCAGATAACTTACTGCAGTTTTGGACGCCAGATAAGCATTGCATGTAATCTGGTCAAATTCTGCGTCAATGTTGTTTAGCCCTGTATAGATGACCCGGCTGTAATTTTCCTTCAGGAACGAACGCGTTCTGGAATCCGGGCGGCCTAAGATTGCGGCGCCTTCCACCTTGGTCTGGCGGATGGCTTCCCGGATATCCGGGTTCTGGATATCCTGATAGGAATAAATGTATTTGACCGTATACCCGCAGCGCAGCGCTTCTTTCTCAATGCCTCTGGAGATTTTGGAAAAAAAGGGGTCTGCGGTATGGGTGCGGGCAAGGATGCATCCGATGGTCTTTGCAAGGCCGTTGCCGTCCGTGTGGGCAGTGGTTTGTTTTAAACTTCTGGCATGTGGATTAGGGATATATCCATTTTCCCGTATAATCTGCCATATTTTATTTTCCACTTCCCGGCCTGCGGCCTTAGAACCTGGATGATTGATTACCCTGGAGACGGTGGAAGCGGACACACCGGCCAGAGCGGCGATTTCTTTCAATGTCATGCAAATAACCTTGCCTTTCTTTTATTGTATCTGTTTTATTGTATCATAGGGAAAAAGTTTACGCAAACGTTTGGGTAAATATTGCGGGATGGCAGATAGGAAAGGGGGACAGCTTGTGTTACTATAAATTTAGCAGTGAGGGACAGTGTCACGCTCGTTTGGAAGCAGGACAAAGGAAAACATGGATAAAATATGGATATGGAGAGACAGGCAACAGCGGAAAGGAGCATAAGGGCGATATGGAAGGAAATTTACTGGCAGTGCATGGAGGTGGGCCAACGGCGGTCTTGAATGCATCCTTATATGGCGTGATTAGACAGGCGCAGGAATGCGGCATAGGGAAGATTTATGGGGCGGTGGGCGGTTCAGAGGCAATCCTGAAGGAAAATTTTGTGGATATGGGGAAGCTTCCGGATGAAAAAATCGAACGGCTGCTTCAAACGCCAGGTACGGCAATCGGTTCCTCCCGATTTCCACTGGAACAGGAACACTATGAGGCAATGGCATCGGTTTTGAAGAAGCATGGAATCAAATACGTGCTTTTCAATGGAGGCAACGGCACTATGGATGCCTGCGGCAAAGTCAGCAAAGCCTGCCAGGGGGAGGATATTTATGTTGTGGGCATCCCAAAGACGATGGACAATGATATTTCCATTATAGACCATGCGCCCGGCTTCCCAAGCGCCGCCAAATATATAGCGACAGTGACGAATGAAGTTGGGGCGGATGTGAAATCCCTGCCCATCCATGTCTGCGTCATAGAAGCTATGGGAAGGAACGCCGGTTGGATTACGGCGGCTTCCGCCTTGGCAAGGAAGAAACCGGGGGATGCGCCCCATTTGATTTACCTTCCGGAGAGGAATTTCCATGAGGAAGAGTTCCTTGCGGATGTGAAGAGGCTTTATGACGAATTAGGCGGGGTGGTGGCAGTGGTCAGCGAAGGGCTGCGCAATGAAAAGGGCGAATCCATTGTCCCTCCGATTTTCAAAACGGACAGGGCAGTTTACTATGGGGACGTCAGCGCTTACCTGGCAGAACTGGTGATTAAAAAGCTGGGCATTAAAGCTAGGAGTGAAAAGCCGGGCCTGTGCGGAAGGGCTTCCATGGCGCTGCAGTCCCGGGTAGACCGGGAAGAAGCCATCTTGGCAGGCAGAGAAGCGGTAAAGGCCGCCGTTGTAGGAAAAACAGGAGTAATGGTGGGCATCCGGCGTATGGAAGGGGAGGGATACCGGATTGAGACGCCTCTAATCCCTATTGAAGAAGTGATGCTTCATGAGAGGGTTATGCCGGAAACGTATATTAACGAAAGGGGCAATGACGTTACGGAACATTTTGTGCAGTGGTGCCGTCCGCTGATTGATGGGGAGCTGCCGGAAATGGTGAGTTTTAAAGATGAGGCCGCACAGGCGCTGAAAAGCCGAATTTAATATGGCCAAAGAATGCAGACAAGGAGCGGGAAGCAAAACAGTATCCGTCCATGAAAAAGCTTGACAGAGGGGATGGAATGGGCGGATGCGCAGCGGGACGAAAACAGTATCCGCCTATGGCAGAGCTTGGAAGTGAGGCCGGGATGGATGGATACGGAACAGGAAATAGGAGAAACGGGATGAAGCATATTTATTTGAATTTAAAAAGGTTTGATATTCCAAAAGAGGAGGGCGGCGTTAATGGCATTGCTCCGGTAGCCGCATGGGGGGCATATATTGTGGAGCATACCAAAGAGGCGCTGGCCGGATACAGCGGGGAGGATGTGGAATTTGTTATGTATCTGCCCGAGGCGCATCTGCTTACGGCAGCGGAAGCGTTAAAAGGCAGCGGATGCATTGCCCTTGGCTCCCAGGGCATACACAGAGAAGATGTAAGCAAAGGCGGCAACTTCGGAGCGTTTACCTCAAACCGGACAGGAAAGGCTGTAAAAGCGCTGGGCTGTTCCAGCGTATTGCTCGGTCATTGTGAAGAGCGCAAAGATAAAGCAGGCATCCTGGCGGAGGCGGGGGTAGTGGATACCGATGCCGTGAACCGTATCCTGAACAAAGAAATCCAGGCGGCGACAGCGGCAGGGCTTACGGTATTGTACTGCATTGGGGAAAACGACACGGAAATGGAGCGCTGGCAGGAAGTGTTGGGGAAACAACTGGAAATAGGGCTTAAGGATGTGGATACCTCTAAGGTAGCCATTGCCTATGAGCCGATTTGGTCCATCGGGCCAGGCAAAACGCCGGCAGGCAGGGAATATATCCAGAAGATAGCGAAATTCGTCAAGGAACGCACCAATGGGCTTCCGGTTGCCTATGGGGGCGGCTTGAAAGCGGATAATGCAGCGATGCTTGCATCCATACCGGAGATTGACGGAGGGCTGATTGCCCTTACAAGGTTCCAGGGAGACATCGGGTTTTATCCGGAAGAATATTTGGAAATCATCCGTCTGTATTTAGGCAGGTAATGGGCATTTCCTAATTTCAGAGAGTTTGTGCCAGCGCTGCGCACAGACTCTGCGGCGCAAAGCGCCGCATACCCAACAGGAGAAATGGCAAACCAAACGGATGGCAGGTCTGGCGTGGAATGCCGGTTATAATTAAGGCTATGAAAGCAGCGCAGAAAAGAGGGAAAGATGAGATTAGAATTTGAATATGGACAAGGAACGATGGCAGCGAATCTGCCGGACGATACAGAAGTGTTTATCCCTGGGGAAACGATTCCGGATCCGCCCCACATCCCGGAAGAGGAGCTGGAGGCAAAAACTCTGGAATCCATCCGTAACCCTATGGGGATGGAGCCTTTGTCCCAATTGGCCAAGAAAGGCTCCAAAGTGACCATTGTATTCCCGGACAGGGTAAAAGGCGGCGAACAGCCCACCTCCCACAGGAAAATTTCCATTAAGCTTATTTTGCAGGAACTGTATGACGCCGGGGTGGAAAAGAAAGATATCCTGTTAATTTGCTCTAATGGGCTTCACCGGAAGAATACGGAACAGGAAATCAGGGGCGTGCTTGGGGATGAACTTTTCTGCCAGTTTTGGAACTGTGGGCAGATTATCAATCATGACAGTGAAGATTATGAACATTTGGTAGACTTGGGAACGACTGACCGGGGCGACCCGGTTCTTATGAATAAGTATGTTTATGACAGTGATGTGGCTATCTTAATCGGCCATACGCAGGGAAACCCTTATGGCGGTTATTCCGGAGGCTATAAGCATTGCGCCACAGGCATTACCCATTGGAGATCCATTGCCTCCCACCATGTGCCAAAGGTAATGCACCAGAAAGACTTTGTGCCAGTCAGCGGGCATTCCCTGATGCGGACGAAATTTGATGAAATCGGCCAGCACATGGAGAAATGCATGGGCAAGAAATTTTTCTGCTGTGATGCCGTGCTGGATACCAGTTCCAGGCAGATAGCTGTTTTCAGCGGCTACGCTGGGGTGATGCAGCCTGTTTCCTGGAAAGTGGCGGACAAGAGAACTTATGTTCCTTTTGCGGAAAAGAAATATGATGTGATGATTTTTGGCATGCCCCAGTTTTTCCATTATGGAGAGGGGATGGGAACGAACCCGATTATGATGATGCAGGCTCTTTCCGCTCAGGTTATCCGTCATAAAAGGGTAATGAGCGACCGGTGCGTCATTATCTGCTCTTCGATTTGCAATGGGTATTTCCATGATGAATTGTGGCCGTATTTAAGGGAAATGTATGATATGTTCCAGACAGACCAGATGAATACCCTGCCGGATATGAACCGCCTGGGCGAATATTTCGCCACCAATGAGGAATATATCCGCAAATACCGTTATGCCAATGCATTCCATCCGTTCCATGGCTTTTCCATGATTTCCTGCGGGCATATTGTGGAAATGAACACCTCCGCCATTTACATTTGCGGGGCGCAGGAGCCTGGCTATGCAAGGGGGATGGGGTTAAAGACCAGGGCCACGATTGAGGAGGCGCTGGAGGATGCAAAGAAAAAATACGTAGGAGAGAACCCGCGCATTCTTGCCCTGCCTCTTACTTTTAAAAAGAGCGCGGTGCATTTGATGATGAAAGATGAAGTTTATAACGGTTAAAAAATATAAAGGAACGAAAAAAGAAACAAAAAGGATGCAAAAATGAGGGATGAAAAATGAGAGGAGGAAGGAAGATGCGCGAATATTACTATTATACAAAGGATGAGCTTTTAAAAAACCCGAAAATCCCGTTGATTGTAATGGAAGACAATGCGGCAGTGTTCCGCTCCATAGCGCAGGAAATGGCGGATGAAATTGAGAGGAAAAATGCTTTGGGGGAGAAGACGGTGTTTATCTGCCCGGTGGGGCCTGTCGGGCAGTATCCTTACTTTGTGGAGTTGGTAAATGAAAAGAAGCTTGATTTGAAGAATGTCTGGTTTATCAATATGGACGAATATCTGACGGATGACAGGCAGTGGATTGACAAAGGGCACCGGTTAAGCTTCCGTGGCTTTATGGACAGGGAAGTTTATACGAAAATCCATCCGGATTTGGTGATGCCGGAAAAACAAAGAGTATTCCCTGACCCGGACAATATTGGTTATATACCAGAATTGATAGAGGAATTGGGCGGTGTGGATATTGCGTTTGGGGGGATTGGCATCAATGGCCATGTGGCCTTTAACGAACCTGAGGATGCTTTGTCGGGGGATGAGTTTTTGCAGTTAAAGACAAGGGCGCTGGAGATATCGAAAGAGACAAGGGCGGTGAATTCCATCGGTGACTTAAACGGCGCTTTGGATGACATGCCGCATTACTGTATCACCATTGGCATTTATGAGATTTCCCATGCCAGGAAGATTCGGTTGGGATGCTTCCGTGACTGGCACAGAAGCGTAGTGCGCCATGCGGCCTATGGGGAACCGGAAGCGCATTTTCCGGTAAGCCTGCTGCAGAGCCATCCGGATATCAATATTAAATTGACGGAATTTGTGGCGAATCTGCCGTAGAGTGTGTTTCAGACATATCCTATGGCGCTTGGATGGACATAAGGCATTGCAGGCTTTTGCAAACAAAACAAGCTGTTGGAAGCCCTATAATTGGAGAAGGGAGAAGAAAAGGCAATGGAACAGTATATTATAAACGGCAATGTATATGTGGAAGGCGGTTTTCAGGAAAAGACGGTTGGGATAGAAGGCGGTTGCCTCTATATTCTTCCGAAAGGGGAAATGCCCAAAGAAGGGGCGCCAGTTTATGACGCCCAGGGGAAAAAAGTTGTGCCGGGCTTTCTTGACATCCATACCCATGGGGCGGTAGGGGTGGATGTAAATGCCGCAACTGCAGAAGAACTGGGAAAAATCGGCCATTTTATGGCAACGCAGGGGACGACCTCATGGCTGTGTTCGGTATTGACCGATACGAAAGAACAAACGTTATGGTGCATTGACGAATTTAAGAAACATAAAAAAATGGAAGGGAACGGCGCCAGCCTGCTTGGCATTCATTTGGAAGGGCCGTTCCTTGCAAAGGAATTTAAAGGAGCCATGCCGGAACACCTGCTTCGGGATGCGGATGTGGAGCTTTTGAAAGAGTATCAGGACGCAGCGGAAGGGAATATTAAGTATTTGACCGTGTCACCGGAAATCGAAGGCATTGTGGACGCGATTCCTGCAATCCGCGAGTTAGGGATTGTAGTGGCCATCGGCCATTCCGGCGCGGATTACGACACATCCATGAAAGCCATTTCCAACGGGGCGGCTTCCTGCACCCATATATTCAATGCCATGAAGCTGCTTCACCAGCATTTCCCGGCGATTATGGGGGCGGCTATGGAATCGGACATATACTGCGAAGCCATCTGTGACGGAAGGCATCTCCATCCGGCTGTGGTAAGGCTTTTGATAAAGACAAAGGGGCTGGATAGGGTGGTGGCAATTACGGACTCTATTATGGCAGCGGGACTTCCGGACGGCAATTATAAGCTGGGCGTTAATGACGTAGTAGTGGTGGATGGGGACGCAAAGCTGGCTTCCAACGGCGTTCGTGCAGGCAGCACGCTTACTACAGGGCAGGCCCTTAAGAATATTATGGCGTTTACGGGACGGCCCATGGAAGAGGCATTGAGGCTGCTGACGGAGAATCCGGCAAAACTGATTGGGGTATTTGACCGTAAAGGCTCCATTGCAGAGGGCAAGGATGCAGACTTGGTGATTTTGGATGGGGAGAACAATGTGGCGGATACTTTTGTAATGGGGAAATTAATTACCCGGTGAGAGGAAGCAAGATGCAGTTCCGGCTATGGAAATGCAATCTGTAAGTGAAAAGAAGAAACAGTAAGAAAGGAGACAGATTATGGCATTAGTACCATTAAGGCCGCTGTTGGAAGCGACGGATAAATACCGCTTTGCGCAGGGCGCATTCAATGTGAATGCAGTGGCGCAGGCCAAGGCAGTGATTGAAGTGCATGAGATGTTCCGCTCGGCGGCGATTTTGCAGGGGGCGGATCTTGCCAATGGCTTTATGGGTGGAAGGGCGGATTTTTTAAATGCAACGCTGGAAGATAAGAAAGCCGGGGCGAAAAATATCGCGGATGCAGTGAAAAAATACGGGGAGCCGTCCTCCATACCGGTGGCGCTCCATTTAGACCATGGCAAAGATTTTGATTCCGTAAAAGCCGCTGTGGATGGGGGATACACCTCTGTAATGATTGACGGTTCCTCTTTGCCTTTTGACGAGAATGTGGAGCTGACGAGGGAGGTGGTGAAATATGCCCATGAAAGAGGGATTACGGTGGAAGGGGAGCTGGGTGTGCTGGCCGGGGTGGAAGACCATGTATTTTCCTCTTCCTCCACTTATACCAATCCTTTGAAGGCGGTGGAATTTTTCCGTAAAACCAAAGTGGACGCATTGGCCATTTCCTATGGGACCATGCATGGCCCTTCCAAAGGGAAGGACGTAAAACTGAGGAAAGAAATTGCCATTGCCATTAAAGAATGCATGAACCATGAAAATATTTTCGGCGTGCTGGTGTCCCATGGCTCTTCTACCGTCCCCAAATATATTGTGGATGAAATCAACGGGTTGGGGGGCGAGGTGCAAAACGCTTATGGCATCTCCATTGATGAGTTAAGGCAGGCAATTCCCTGTGGAATCGGGAAGATTAACGTGGATACGGATATCCGCCTGGCAGTGACAAGGAATATGAAAGAGTTTTTTGCCAAGTACCCGCACAAGCAGGGAAGTCCTTCCATCGGCGGGATTTATGAGCTGTTGGAGAAAAATAAGGCGCAAGTGGATCCGAGGGTGTTCTTAACGCCGATTATGGAGACGCTTATGAAAGGCTCCATTCCGGATGACGACGTGGCAGCTATTACAGGCTGCATCGAAGTCGGTGTGAAAGAAGCGGTAGGGACTTTGATTGTGCAGTTTGGCTCCGTTGGAAAAGCTCCGCTGGTTGAGCAGGTAACGTTAGAAGAGATGGCGCAGCGTTATAAAAAGGACGGGATTTAAAAGGCGCGATTATATTTTACGAAGGATGCTTGGCGGATTGGATTTGGAGAGGCGAAGGCGCGAAGTGGGATGCGCAGTAAGGAGGTCAGGGGAAGGGACATAAAAAGGTATGAAAAAAATTCATACTGTTTCAATGGCAGTGTTTCCGGTATAATGTAAAAAAGAGATAGAGTTCCATCCAGACAGCGGGCGGATTTTGCCCTGTCCGGGCGAAACGGCAGATACAGAAAACAGAAAGGAAAAATGCTATGAAAGAAAAAAACAAAGGTAGTAAGATCCCCAATAAAGTATGGCTGCTGATTTCTTTTTCGGTAGCTATGATATTGTGGTATTTGTTGTCCCTGAATCCAAAGACGGCCAGAAGCTTCCCCAATATAGTCGTGACGCTCCAGTCCGCCAAAACCATGATGGAAAGGGGGGTGTTCTGGAAGGATATCCAGAGCAGTCTGATTTCCGTCAGCGCCGGGTTTGTCCTTGGTTTTATCCTGTCGTTGCCAACGGCGATTCTGATGGCATGGTACCGCCCGGTCAGGAATATTATTGAACCTTGGATTCAGTTTGTGCGGAATATCCCGCCTTTGGCTTACGTGCCGTTAGTGGTTATTTCCGCCGGTGTGGGAAGAAAGCCGCAGATTATCGTTATTACCATCGCTACTTTCTTAATTATGACCATTACTATTTACCAGGGCGTTATCAATATTGACGAGACATTGATTAAAGCCGCCAGAGTGCTTGGGGCTACGGACAAAGACATCTTTTTGCGCGTGATAGCGCCTGCCACGCTGCCTTTTATTATGACTGCGGTAAGGCTGGGCGCATCGGTTGCCCTGACGACACTGATTGCGGCAGAATCCACAGGCGCCAGCGCCGGTCTTGGCATGCGTATCCGTTCTTTAAACAACAGTTTTGAGTCGGAGCCTATGCTGTTATATATTATCCTTATCGGCATTATAGGCATTACGGTGGAAAAGGTCATTAAAATATTGGAAAGGAAGCTGACGGGATGGCAGGAGAAGAGAGAAATATAAAACTGAAAATTGACAATGTGAAAAAAATATACAATTCCCGCAATGGGGAAATGATTGCTTTAAACGGGGTCAACCTGGATATTGCGGAGAACGAATTTATTTGTGTGGTAGGCCCTTCCGGCTGCGGCAAATCCACTCTTTTAAACATTATTGCAGGATTGTTGGAGCCTACGTCCGGCGAGGTGTATTGCGACGGGAAGAAAGTGGAAGGGACAGGGACAGAGCGTGGCGTGGTTTTCCAGCAATATGCGCTGTTCCCCTGGATGACGGTAAAGAAGAACGTAATGTTTGGCTTAAACCTGCAGGGGATTAAAGGAAAAGAAGCGGAAGAGCGGGCCATGAAGTACATAAAGATGGTGCAGTTGGAAGACTTCCTGGATCACTATCCTAAGGAGCTTTCCGGCGGTATGAAGCAGAGGGTGGCCATTGCGAGAGCTTATGCGGTAAATCCTTCGGTACTGTTAATGGATGAGCCTTTCGGCGCGTTGGATGCGCAGACGAGGACACAGTTGCAGTCGGAACTGTTGGAAACCTGGGAGAAAGAACAGAAGACTTGTTTCTTTATTACTCATGATGTGGATGAGGCCATTATCCTGGCGCAGAAGGTAATTATTATGAGCGCAAGGCCGGGAAGGATTAAAGAAATCGTGGATATTGACATTCCGTATCCACGTACGCAGGAAACGAAGATGTCTCCGGCATTTCTGGAATTGAAGAACCATATTTGGGGCCAGGTATATCAGGAATACCTGGAAGTAAGGAAATAGGGGAGCGAATGTAGCAAGGGGCATTTCTATGGATAGTTAAGAGCCTGGAGCCTGACGCATGGAAGGAACCGGGCTTTTTCTATAAAACATATATATAAGGAGGATAAAAAATGAAAAAAGTATTAAGCGTACTGCTGACAGCGGCAATGCTTGTAACACTGGCTGGCTGCGGTGGTAAAGAGGAACCGGCTGCGCCAGCCCAGGATGCGGCTGCAACCAGAGAGGAAACGCCTGCGCCGGAAGCAGAGGCAGAGCAGCCGGAAGCGGAAGCTCCGGAAGAGACAGGCACAGAAGCGGATGCGGCAGCAGACACAGCGGCAGGCGACAGTGCAAATTATGAACCGGTGACATTAAAGGTGGCATATATGCCTAACTACGGCAGCCTTTGGTCTGTACTGACGGCAGACAAAAAGGGCTATTTTGAAGAGGTAGGCATCACGGTGGAAATGGTGGAATTTGCAGACGGCCCTACGATTATCGCGGCTATGGAATCCGGGAGCATTGATGTGGGTTATATTGGCCAGGGCGCGCACAAGCTGTGCATCAACGGCCAGGCGTCTATTTTTGCGCTTTCCCACATTTCCAATGGCGATGCGTTAATTGGCGGCGCAGGGATTACGAAGGTGGAAGAGCTGGCAGGCAAGAAGGTGGCATATTCTTCCGGAAGCTCCAGTGAGGATATTCTTGTGAACTCCTTAAATGCGGCGGGCATGACTATGGATGATATTGAAGCGGTGGATATGGATGCTTCCGCAATCGTTACGGCTATGCTTTCCGGCGGTGTGGACGCTTGCGCCACATGGTCTCCGAACAGTTTGAAGATTCTGGAAGAGATGGCGGACGCCACCAAGCTGACCGACAATATGTCCTTTAAGGATACGACAGTTTCCCTTGCAAGCTGGATTGTTATGCCGTCTTATGCGGAAGAGAACAAAGATATCCTGGTAAGGTTCACCAAGGCCCTGTTTAAGGCAATGGACTATGCAGCGGATGAGAATTACGAAGAAGTGGCAGAGTATGTGGCAGCGCAGGTAGCGCAGGATTATGACAGCGTGTTTGCACAGAGAGGCGATGCAGACTGGCTGACAGGCAAAGAGGTTTCCGAAGGCGCGGCAAATGGCCAGGTGGAAGCATATTATGAGACACAGAAGCAGGGCTTTGTGGCAGCAGGCGCTGTGGAAGCAGACCCTGTTCCGGCAGTGGCGGATTACGTTATGCTGGATGTTATGGTGGAAGCGGGCAAATAAAAAGCGTTACTGTTCACTCCGTTCCAGTAACAGGTAAAAATCCATGCAAAATTTGCTTCGCAAATGGATTTTTACTTGAACAGTAACTAAAAAGCTGGCATTTCCGTGATTTTATAAGGTTATGGATTGAGAGTAGTGTGCCTTTGTGGTATACTGCTCTCAAACCTTGTAAACCAAAGGGCAGGGGAAGGGAGGGGCAGGTATGCTGATTTTACTGCTGGGGGCCTTTTTGGCCGCTTCCGGGTATGTCCTGTTCCGGAAGCGGAGTATGGAGTCCTTTTTTCTTGCAGGGATGTGCATCAGCCTTATGCTGGAATTTACCGGAATTTTGGTTTTTGCAGCAAAAAAGGGCGGCTATTCCAGACAGATGTTGGAATTTTTGTTTGTGTCCATGGAGATAAAAACGAAAATCCAATATTTGGTCATTCCATTGGATTTTATTGGCTATATTATTGCATTGGGAAGGTATCTGTTCCCTTTTTTCCTTTTGCAGATGGCTATGCGGTATTCCATGATTCCTGTGATACGGCAAAATCCATTGGCCAGGAGAGCGGCTGCTTTTTTGCCTGTTTTATCTCTTGTTGTATATTATCCGCATGTTTACAAGGCAGTCATAGCCTGGAAACCGGAAATACAGGATTTCATTGTGGAATTTTCGTATTTTTGGGTGCTGTTATATATTCTGGCTGCGCTTTTGCTGCTGATTATTGAATATTTGTCAATCACAATGGTATTTTTCCGCAGGCAGTTCAGTCTGATTGTCATCTATATGATGGCCATGTCTGGGTTATACCTGTTTTATTGCGGGCAGGATCCGGGACAGGTATACCGTTTTTACAGTTTATCCTATAAATGGAGGAGGGGGATTGGCTATCTGCAGCATATTTGGGATATCAAAGTATATTACCTGTTGATGGCAGTCAGCGTGATTTGCGGCATTTTGGGGTTTATCAGCCTATTGCGCTATACCAGGGAAAATTATGCTAAGGATATGGAAGATGTGGTGATGGAACGGAAATACAATACGGCCCGCGTAGGGACTTTGGTGTTTGTACACAGCACGAAGAACCAGCTTTTGGCAAACCGGGTGATTTTTAAACGGATTGGCGGACTGGATATGGAACAGCCGGAAAGCGCAGAGAAGATAAGGGAATATGTGGGAACGTTGGAGGAGATTAACGAAGCGCTGCTAGAGCGGATGGAGGAACTGTACCGTTCTGTGAAATCCAGCTCCATCGTTATGACTTCCTGCTCCTTAGAGGAAATTGTGGAAGGGGCCTTGCGCAGGTTTTGGGATAAATGTCCCTATGCCTGCGTGGAAGTGTCGTTGGAATCCAAGGCATCGGTTTTGGCGGATAAAGCCCATCTGTGTGAAGCCATCTATAACCTGTTGGTCAATGCCCAGGATGCAGTGGAGGCGGCGGAACGGGGGGAAGAGGGGAAGGTTTCCATTATAAGCCATGAGGAGAGGCTGTATACGGTGATTGAAATCAGGGACAATGGCGTGGGCATTCCCAAAGGGCTGGTGAAAAAAATATTTGACCCTTTTTATACAAGCAAGAACAGGAATCACAATTGGGGGATGGGGCTGTATTATGTAAGGGCAATTGTAAAAGGTCATTTAGGGAGCCTGCGGGTAGAGAGCAGGGAGGGGAGAGGCAGCAGTTTCTATATATTACTGCCTAAATATATGGATGGAAACAGGTATGGAAGAGAGAAAAAATACCAAAAAGATTAGAATTATGATAGCCGATGATTTCCCGCTGCTGGTGGAGGATATGTGCGAGCTGATTGAGCGTCAGGAGGACATGGAGGTGGCGGGAACCGCCAATAGCGGGAAAAAGATTGTGGAGTTGGCGCAGGAAACGGAGTTTGACCTGATTCTTATGGATATCGAAATGGAAAATCTGAATGCCGGGATTGCAGCCACGGAGCAATTGCGGGAGAAGATGGGGGATATCAATGTCATTTTCCTGACCGTCCATGACACCAATGAGATGATTCTGACAGCAATGGGAGCGGGCGCGGTGGATTATCTGGTAAAAGGATGCAGCGAGGACGAGATCTTAAACCATATCCGCAGCGCTTATGCTGGGAATCCAATTATGGAGCGCAAGGTACACGATGCCGTAATGAGGGAATACGTCAGGCTTCAAAAAAGCGAGAAGAGCCTTTTGTTCTTTATTCACAATATATCCAAGCTGACAGCCGCGGAACGGGAACTGGTGAAAAAACTCCTGCAGGGAAAGACAGTAAAGGAGATTGCAAGGGAGCGGTGCGTGGAAACCGTGACGATAAAGACGCAGATTAAAGGGCTTCTTAGAAAATTCGGGTGCAGCCGTACAAAAGAGGTTATCAAAATCATTGAGGATTTGAATATAACCCATCTTTTTCTTTGAAAATGGAGAAACGATATGAGACTGTTTGGAAATAAGGGTAATGGAAGTGCAAAAAAGCGGATTATACAGCAGAAGGGGCAGGAGGAGCTGACTATCCGAATCAGGGAAAGCCTGGGCGGCCTTCACCGCAATATTCAGGAAATGAACTATATTGCGGACGGCACGAATGTGGCAGTGAATGCGGTAGGCAATTCCATAGAGGTTATTAACGAAGGGAACGGCGAACTGGCCCTGCGCACAAAGGAGATGAACCAGATTGCCATGAAAATGGGCAAAGCCATTGAACAGGCGGGGAAATATGTGGAGGATTTGAATGCAGCCACTGTAAAAATGGAAGAAAGCAACCGGGAAGTGGTAGGCATTTTCAAGGAATTGACGCAGGAAAATGCCAATACGGAAAGCTGCATCGGTGAAATTGCCCTAAATACAAGGGAAACCAATGAGGCGGCGAAAGAAATACGGCAGGCCGTAGATATTATTAATGGCATTGCGCAGAAGACCAACCTGCTTAGCCTGAATGCTTCCATAGAAGCGGCAAGAGCCGGGGAAGCAGGAAGGGGGTTTTCGGTGGTGGCCGGGGAGATACGCGCCCTGGCGGAACAAAGCAGGAAAAGCGCGGAAACCATAAGCGGAATCATCAATGAGCTGGAAAAGAAATCCAATCAGTCCGTGAACAATATCAGGGCAGTGCAGGAGGCTTTCCGGAAACAAACGCAAAGCCTGGAGGAAACGGATGCTTTAGTGGAAGAGGCCAACCGCCTGATTGGAGATGTGGCAGGAAAGACCGGACAGATTGCGGTAAATTCCAAAGAGATGGAGGAGGAGAAGAACTTCCTGATTGAAAATATGGAATCGCTGGAGAAACTTAGCGGCAGCAATTGCTCCGCAACGGAAAATATTGTCTCTCATTTTAAGAATGTGGTTAGAAATTCTTCTTACATAGGGGAAAAGGCATTTGCGGTTTCGGATATTTATACAGAGATGGAGGAAACCTGGAGTGAAACCGCCAGGGGCGGCGCCAAAGGGGGCCTGGCCAGGAAAATGGAAATAATCCGCGTAGCTTATATGCCCAATTACGGCAGCCTGTGCGCGGTGGTTCCGGCCATCCGGATGGGTTATTTTGAAAAAGAGGGCCTTACGGTGAAGCTGCAGGAGTATGCCAATGGCCTGGAAATTATCAAAGCCATGGAAGCGGGAGACATTGATTTTGGCTATATTGGCAACGGCGCCCACAAATTTTGCATAAAGGGCAGGGCTTCCATTGTGGTAATGTCTCATCTATCCAATGCGGAAGCCATTATAGGAAACCGTTTGCATGGAGTGAGGACGGTGGCAGACCTGCGGGGCAAAAAGATAGGCAATGTGGAACATGCGTCCAGTGAGACAATCCTGCGCCTTGCATTGGATACGGAAGGGATTCCATACGAGGAGGCAAAAATCCAAAACCTGACGCCGGAGGAAATTGTGGAAGGCATGAAAAACGGCAGCCTGGATGCCGGGGTCATCTGGTCGCCTTATACTCTGGAAGTAGTGAAGCGGCTTGGAAAGGATGCTATTGTGGTGGCCAATAATATGACTTATTCCAGCAAGACGGCATCCATTTCTTCCTGGATTGCCCTGCCGGGGTATACAGCGGAAAATCCGGATATAACGCTGCGGTTTACCAGGGCTATTTATAAGGGCATGAATTACAGGGCAATGGAAAAGAATGTGAAACAGGTGGCAGACTGGATTGGTGAAATAACGGCTATTGACAAGGACAGCGCCTATGAACAGCGAAAAGACGCCCAATGGCTGACAGCCGGGTTTGTCAGCGTGGGGGCGGATAAGGGGGATGTGGCCGGATTTTATGAAATTCAGCAGAGGGAATTTCTGCAGTCCGGGGAAGTGGACGCGCCTGTGCCGGTAGGACGTTATGTTTTGTTAAACAATATGATGCAGGCCGGGCGGTAAACGGCCATGCCTGTGTCTTGCAGGGAAACTGTCTGGCCAGGGAGCCGCTTTGGAACGTGTGGTTTTGTTTTTTGCCTGCCGGCAAAGATGCCAGGTTTGTCTTGGAAGATTTCAGGATTTCGATAAAATAATTTGAAAAAAAGGGGGTTATATGATAGGATGTTTAATATAATCCGGAGAAGAGTTGAAAGGGCTTCGATATAAGGGGCTAAACCGGATGGACTGGCTGGGTCTGGTTGGATGGAAGCTGGGCGGACTGGGACTGGCTGATCATAGAAAGGATGACAAGAATGAAAAAAGCGATGAACCAATCACTAATGACATGGATTTTAAACGGGGTTTCAATTCTTGCGCTGATATTTATTGTGCTGGACTTGTTTTCTTATGGCCATGTGAGCGATGAACTGGAGAAGGCCAATGAGGAGCGTTTTTCACTGACTTACAATGCCAACCGTTTTATGAACGGTTCCGCATATCTGACCAATGAAGTGAGGGCATTTGCCGCCACAGGGGAGCAGGAGCATTATGACAATTATTGGAATGAAGTCGATTATTTGAAAAACCGGGATTTAGGGGTCGCCGCCATGCAGGAAATCGGCATTACCCAGGAGGAGCAGGCAATGATTGACGCCATGTCTGCGCTTTCCAATGAGCTTGTGCCAATGGAGGATGCGGCGATGCAGCATGTACACAACGGGGATCCGAAAGCGGCCCTGGCATATGTGTACGGCGTTGATTACAGCGCTTCCATTGCAAAAATCAATTCCTTAAAAGAGGAATTTCTGGATATGCTGGACGCCAGGACTCTGGCAAAGGTGGAAGAGCTGGGCAGGAAGGGAGATTATATGCGCATGGCGATGTGCGGAGCATTGGCTTTGGCCGGGCTGATGCAGTTGTTAAGCCTTATTTTAATCCGGCGTAAAGTGCTGCGCCCGTTAATTAAGGTGCGCGATCAAATGGGGGAAATTTCCAGAGGAAACCTTTCCGCGGCTTTTGCTTTGGAGCCGGACACTTCTGAACTTGGAATGTTAGTTAATGCCATCCATGAGACGAAACGTGAGCTGAAAAAATACATAGAGGACATCGGCTCCAAAATGGGACAGATGGCGCAGGGGAAAATGGATTTGTCCATTGGGGACGATTACAGGGGAGAATTCCGCCCTATCCAGGATGCGATGCGGCAGATTCTGGATTCGCTCAATGGCGCGCTTTCCCAGATAACAGCGACCTCAGGGCAGGTTTCAGCGGAATCCGAGCGGATGGCGTCCGGAGCGCAGGTGCTTTCCGACGGGGCTGTGAGGCAGGCGTCGGCGGTGCAGGAGTTGTCCGCAAGCATTCAGGAGATATCCGTCCAGGTGAACAGGACTTCGGAGGATGCGGACAATGCCAGAACTTCTTCCCTGGGCGCTATGGCGCAGCTTGAGATTTGCAATAAGAAGATGGCGGAGATGACTGTGGCCATGGAGAATATTTCCAAGGCTTCCCATCAGATTGGCGGGATTATCAAAACCATTGAAGATATTTCCTTCCAGACCAATATCCTGGCTTTGAATGCGGCAGTGGAGGCTGCCCGTGCGGGCGAGGCAGGGAAAGGGTTTGCCGTTGTGGCGGATGAGGTGCAAAGCCTGGCAAACAAAAGTTCGATATCAGCAAATGACATTACGGAGCTAATTCAGAATTCCATGAAGCTGGTGCAGCATGGGACGACGCTTTCCAAAGACACGACACAGGCTTTGGCTGCCATGGTAACAGGGGCGGAAAATGCAACCAACCTCATTGGCAGCATTGCGGAGTCCGCCACACAGCAGGCGCAGTCGATTAAGCAGGTGACGCTGGGAATGGAGCAGATTTCCGAGGTGGTGCAGACCAATGCCGCTACTGCGGAGGAATCGGCGGCATCCGCACAAGAGCTGCACAGCCAGGCGGAAGAGATGCGGATTTCCGTTCAGAAGTTCCGCTTACGCAGAAGGTAGGAAACAGGCGGCAGGCGTTCATTTCCAGGAAGGGTTAAAACTGAATAATGATATAATAATAAAAAACTGCTTATCCCTTTTGGGATAAGCGTTTTTTTCGCCCTTTGTTTGATTTCCCGGGCAGTTTTTGGTATAATATAACATCAAATGGAAAAGGAAAATCAGAGGAGGATTTTTATGGGCGGGCAGGCAGAAGAAAAGGAAATCCGAAAGCCAACGAAGTATATTTGCGTCGGTCTGTTGGCCCATGTGGATGCAGGTAAGACAACGCTTTCCGAGGCGATGCTGTATCATAGCGGAAGCATACGGAAAATGGGGCGGGTGGACAATAAGGATGCGTTTTTAGATACGTATTCCCTGGAAAGGGAAAGGGGCATTACCATTTTTTCCAAGCAGGCGATTTTGCAGTTGGGGGATTTGGAAGTGACGCTTTTGGATACGCCAGGGCATGTGGATTTTTCGGCAGAGATGGAGAGGACTTTACAAGCGTTAGATTATGCGGCGCTTGTTATCAATGGCACGGATGGCGTGCAGGCCCATACCCGGACGCTGTGGGGGTTGCTGAAAAGGTATGCCATCCCCGTATTTTTGTTTATTAATAAAATGGATCAGCCTGCAGCGCAGGAAGAGACGTTGATGGCGCAGCTTAAAGAGCGGCTGGCCCCGGAATGCGTGGATTTTATGAAAGAAGGGAAGCCGGAATTTTACGAGGAGATTGCTACGGCCAGTGAACGGGCGCTGGATATGTTTCTGGAAACAGGGGAAGTGGAAGAGGGAGAAATCCGGCGGTTGGTTTCGGCCAGGGAAGTTTTCCCCTGTTTTTTTGGCTCTGCATTGAAATCCACAGGGGTCGAAGCGTTTTTGCAGGGGCTGTGCCGTTATACTAAAACGCCGGTTTATGGAGAAGAATTTGCGGCCAAAGTATTTAAGGTCGGCAGAGATGCGCAGGGAAATCGGCTGACTTTCCTTAAGGTGACAGGGGGAAGGCTGCGAACCAGAATGGCGTTGTCCGGAAAGCGGGGGCATGAGGCGTGGGAAGAGAAGGTTAGCCAGATACGCATTTATTCCGGAGAGAAATACCGTGTGACGGAAGAAGCGCAGGGAGGGCAAGTCTGCGCTGTGACGGGATTGCAGAAAACTTTTGCAGGAGAGGGGCTGGGAGCGGAAGAAGGGAAGTTCCAGCCTGTGCTGGAACCTGTGCTGACGTATCAGCTCATCCTGCCGGAAGGATGTGATTCGGCTTTGTTTTTGCCCAAACTGCGGCAGTTAGAGGAAGAAGAGCCTATGCTGCATATTGCCTGGGATGGGGAAGGGATACAGGCTAAAATTATGGGCGGAATACAGACGGAAATTTTAGGAAGTATGGTCAAAGAGCGGTATGGTGTGGAAATAGGATTTGGCGCAGGGAATATTGTTTATAAAGAAACCATTTCCGGATGGGCGTATGGCGTGGGGCATTTTGAGCCATTGCGGCATTATGCGGAAGTGCATCTGCTGCTGGAGGAGGGGGAACCAGGAAGCGGCCTGGCGTTTGGCACGGCCTGCAGTGAGGATGTGTTGGACAGGAACTGGCAGAGACTGGCGCTGACCCATTTGGAGGAAAAGGAACATAGGGGGACGCTGACCGGAGCTGCGATTACGGACATGAAGATTACGCTGGTGGCCGGGAGAGCCCATCAGAAACATACGGAAGGCGGAGACTTCCGGCAGGCCACTTACCGGGCGCTGCGGCAGGGATTGATGGAGGCGGAGACGGTATTGTTGGAGCCGTATTATGATTTTTTCCTGGAGGTGCCGGGAAATATGGTAGGGCGTGCCATGACGGATTTGGAGAAACGGGCCGGGATTTTTGAACTGTCCGGGAATGTGGGAGGGATGGCAGTGTTGTCCGGGAAAGTTCCGGTGGCAAAAGTGCAGGATTATCAGCAGGAAGTGGCTGCCTATACAAGGGGAGAAGGGAAGCTGACCTGTACTTTCCGGGGATATGAGCCGTGTCATAATCCGTTGGAAGTCATAGAGCGTATAGGCTATAATCCGGAACGGGATATGGAGAATCCTGCCAGTTCGGTTTTTTGCGCGCATGGAGCCGGGTTTGTGGTGGAATGGGACAAGGTAAAGGAATACATGCATGTGGAAAGCGCTTTGCCGCAGAGATGGGAAAGGGATGCGTTTAGCGCAGAGGGCGGCAGGATGCATGGGGACGCATCGGACGCGCCGGATGGCCTGTCGCACAGGAAATCCAAGACGGCAGCCAGCCAGGAAGGGGAAGTCTGGATTGGCACGGATGAGGTGGACGCCATCCTGGCGCAGGCAACCCATGCAAACCGGAGGGACAAGGGCGCAGCGGGAAAAGGGACGCCAGGCAGCAGGCGGAAGGAAACCGTATATGGGGCGCAGCAGTCAGCGGCAGTAACTATGAGTAATGGAAAGCAAGGGGAGCGGAAAAACGCGAAAGAGCAGGGAAACACAGGCAAACAGGCCAAGCGGGAAGAATACCTGCTGGTAGACGGTTATAATATTATTTACGCATGGGAAGATTTACGGGGGTTGGCTGCCGTGAATATGGATGGGGCAAGGGGAAGATTACTGGATATCCTTTGCAACTACCAGGGGGTGAAAGGGATGTGCCTGATTGTAGTTTTTGACGCCTACCGGGTGCAGGGACACGATACGGAAACGCTGGATTACCACAATATCCATGTGGTTTACACAAAAGAGGCGGAAACGGCAGACCAGTTTATAGAAAAGTTTGCCTATGAGAACGGGCGGCGGGCAAAGGTAACAGTGGCAACTTCCGACGGACTGGAACAAATTATCATCCGCGGGCAGGGGTGCGCCCTTCTGTCAGCCAGGGAGCTGGAAGAAGAAATCCGGTTTGCTGGTGAAGGTTTATATGGGAAATATATGGGCAGGCCGGCAGCGCCGCCCAACTACCTGTTTGATTCCCTGGGGACAAAGACGCAACAGCAACTGGAAGCGTTAAAAAGGGGGAGTGGACAGGCGGATGGAGAACTGGAATAACACAGCATCGGTTTAAAACAGAGCCAGGAAAAATCCGGGCGCTGATGCAGGCGGATGCGGAACTGGAATAGGATAAGAACATGCAGCAGGATATGACAAAAGGGCTAATTACGGCGGGACTGGTACGTTTTGCGGTTCCATTAATGATAGGAAATCTTTTACAGCAATTTTATAATATTGCGGATACTTGGATTGTAGGGCGTTTCCTTGGAGCGGATGCGCTGGCGGCAGTTGGGGCGTCCTATACACTGATGGTTTTTTTAACTTCTGTATTATTAGGGTTGTGTATGGGCAGCGGGGCGGTATGCTCCATTCATTTTGGGGCAAAGGCGGAAAAAAGGCTGAAGTCCTGTATCTTTGTTTCTTTTGTATTAATCGCAGGGGTGGCGGCGGTGATGAACGCGGCGGTATATGCCGGATTGGACGGGCTGATTCGTCTTTTGCAGGCGCCGGCGACAGTGGCGCCGTTAATGAAGGAATACTTGCAGGTGATTTTTTTGGGAATAGCGGCTTCTTTCCTGTACAATTATTTTGCCAGTCTGTTACGGGCTGTGGGAAATTCGATGACGCCCTTGGTGTTTCTTGGCATATCCTCGGTATTGAATATTGCGTTGGATTTATGGTTTGTGCAGGGATTTGGCTGGGGGGTAAAAGGGGCTGCCGCCGCCACGGCGCTGGCGCAGTATGTTTCGGGCCTGGGTCTGCTTGGATATACGCTTATATTTTGTCCGGGACTGCGTATCCGTAGGGAGCATATGGTATGGAGGATGGAAACTTTTAGGGAAATTATGGGGATGTCCTTTTTAACCTGTGTGCAGCAGTCGGTGATGAACCTGGGGATATTGATGGTGCAGGGGCTGGTAAACAGTTTCGGCACGGTAGTGATGGCTGCTTTTGCAGTAGCGGTGAAAATTGATTCTTTTGCCTATATGCCGGTTCAGGATTTCGGCAATGCGTTTTCCACTTTTGTGGCGCAGAATTATGGCGCAGGAAGGGAGGACAGGATTCAGGAAGGAATCCGCAGGGCATTGGCGGCAGTGTTGGTTTTTTGCCTTTGCATCAGCCTGGGGGTATGTCTGTTTGCCAGACCGTTGATGGGGGCTTTTGTTTCCAAAGATGGGGCGCAGGCTGGGGAAATTGTCGCTACAGGCGTGCATTACCTGCGGATTGAGGGGGCTTGCTATGTTGGAATTGGCATGTTGTTTTTGTTGTATGGGTTTTACCGTGCCGTCCGGCGGCCGGGCATGTCAGTGGCGCTAACGGTTATATCCCTTGGGACCAGGGTGGCGTTGGCGTACCTTTTGTCTGCCATACCATGGATTGGGGTAACGGGGATTTGGATTTCCGTTCCTGTGGGATGGGCATTGGCGGATGCGGCAGGCGCCTGGCATTATATGCGCAAGCACAAGAAAGGGTGAGGATGGCGCCAATGCGTTGATGTTGTTTTTTGTCTGTCTTTTTAGAATCGGTCATATTGGAATCTATCAGGAACCTGCAAAAGAAGTATGCAGAGAAAAGTGACAAAAATAACCCCGGTGTGTTATAATAACCTTATGGTTGGGGAAGTAAAAAGAAAGGAGATTGTTGTTATGAAGCCATATATTCACAAAGTGCAGTATTATGAAACAGACAAAATGGGGATTACCCATCATTCCAATTACATACGCTGGATGGAAGAAGCCAGGGTGGATTTTATGGAGCAGATTGGATGGGGCTATGATAAAATGGAAGAGTGCGGCATTCTCTCTCCGGTGATTGGGGTGGAATGCGAATATAAGAAGACGACCAGGTTTAACGACCGTATCCGTATTGAATTGGAGGTGTCGGGGTATAATGGCGTCAGGCTTTCGTTCCGGTATGAGATGCGGGATATTTATACGGAAAATGTAGTTGCGGTGGGGGAAAGCAGGCATTGTTTTTTGAGCGAAGAAGGCACCCCGATGGCTCTGCGCAAACAGTTCCCGGAGTTGGATCATGTGTTAAAAATCGGATTAAAAAATGACGGGGAGCCGGACGGGGAAGAAAGGATGCCAAAGGAGGCCGAATAAAGTATTGGAAATATGGACAGACTGTGGAAGGAAGGCTCTGCCTGGAAGAAAAAGGCGGAGGAGACAGGAGGTTCATAAAATGGGAGTGGATTTTAAAAACAGTGAAACAAAGGATAATCTCATGCGTGCCTTTGCAGGAGAAAGCCAGGCCAGGAATCGGTATACTTTTGCGGCGCAGCAGGCGAAGAAGGAAAACCTTTATGTGGTGAGTGCGGTATTTGAATATACGGCTGGCCAGGAGAAAGAACACGCGGAGATTTTTTATAACCATTTAAAAGAAATGGCAGGGGAAAACATCTGTGTGGACGGTGGGTATCCGGTGGATATCGCGGACAATGTGGCGAAGCTTTTGCGCAAGGCGCAGCACAATGAGTATGAGGAACACGACCCGGTATACAAAACGTTTGCCAACAAGGCGCAGGAGGAAGGGTTTGCGAAAGTGGCGGCTTCTTTCCGCATGATAGCGGAAATTGAAAAAATCCATGGGGACAGGTTTGGGCGTTTGGCGGATTTGCTGGAGCAGAAAAAGCTGTTTGTATCGGAGGTAAAGACTTCTTGGATTTGCTTAAACTGCGGGTATGTCTATGAAGGGGAAGCCGTGCCGGAAAAATGCCCGGTATGCGACCATGACAAAGGATATTTTATCCGGTTTGAGCTGTCGCCTTTTGAAGGAAAACAGTAAGTCTTATAGGGATAGCGTTTTGGTTTTGACAGAATAGGCTGCAAAGGGGAAGTGAGGAATTGCTTCCCTTTTGCAAAAATATGCAGAAGGCAGAGAGATACAGAAAGCAAAAGCGGTTCCCTGCAAGGATACGGGGCAGGGGGCGGCATAGGAAGAAGAGGTTTACATGAAAAGAACAAGGAAAAGCAATCCTGCAAAAAAAGCCATGTTGGCGGCCATGCTGGCGGCCGGGCTTATTTTGGGAGGGTGCGGCAGCGCAGATGCGAATCCGTCCGTAACGGAAGGGATGGCAGCCGTGGAGGCATTGGATTATCAGACGGCGCTCCAATGCTTTGAGAAAGCGTTGGCTGAGGGGGAAGATTTGCGTCTTTTGTACCGCGGGCAGGGACTGGCGTATATGGGGCTGACGCAGTATGATAAGGCGGCGGAAGCGTTTGAAAAGGCATTGGGTTCCGGCAATGGGCGGATTGACGAGCTGGATTATGACATCAATTATTATTTGGCGACTACATATTATAAGTTGGGGCAGACGGAGCAGGGAATACGCACATACAATGCTATCCTGGCCCTGAAGCCAAAGGACAGGATGGCTTATTATCTGCGTGGCAGTTTATGGCTGGCCAGTGATTATGAAAGGGCCAAGGCGGATTTTGACAAAGCGATTTCCCTTGGGAAAGAGGACTATGACCTGTTAATTAATATTTACCAGTCTTTGGAACGCCATGGCTACCGGGAAGTGGGGCAGGAGTATTTACAGGCGGCGCTTGGGAGCGAGGCCAAATCCATGACGGATTACCAAAAGGGCAGGATGTATTATTACCTGGGCGATTATGACAACGCGAAGAACTATCTGGAATCGGCCAGAAAGTCCGCAGGCCCGGAGGCGGTGCTGTTGCTTGGCCAGACTTATGAGGAACTGGGGGATTATAATTACGCCATCAGCGTATACAGCAGTTATTTGGAAAGCGATTCGCAGAATGCGCGGGTTTATAACCGGCTGGGGCTGTGCCGGATGCAGATGCAGGCATACGAAGAAGCGTTAATTGCATTTCAGACGGGAAAAAGCATAGAAAACAATGATATGATGCAAACATTGCGGTTCAATGAGATTATTACTTATGAAAAATTAGGGGACTATAAACAGGCGGCCTCTTTGATGGGAAGTTATTTGTCCACTTATCCGGACGATGAAGCGGCAAAGAGGGAGTATACGTTTTTAAAGACTAGATAGGACGACAGGACACAAGATGTTGTATGTACGTAAAAGCGTCAATATAACATCTTGTGTTTTTTGTTGACTTTTTCCTTTTGGGGTGATACAATCTAACTACTTGCTTTTGCGCAATAAGTTATTCCATACATGTTCCAGGGGAAGGTTTCATATACGCATCAGACAGAGCGGGAGGGAATGGAATGTTTCAGGTAACGAAAAGGGATGGGGAAACTGCAGAGTTTACGTTAGGGAAGATAAAAAATGCCATTATAAAGGCATTTGACGCCACAAGCGTACAGTACAGTGAGGATATCGTGGATTTGTTGTCGCTGCGTGTAACGGCAAAGTTTCAGGAGAAGGTTAAGGACGGGCAAATCCATGTGGAGGACATTCAGGACAGTGTGGAGAAGGTTTTGGAGCAGGCGGGCTATACGCAGGCGGCCAAAGCTTTTATCCTTTATCAGAAACAGCGTGAGAAAATGCGTAATATGAAATCGACCATTCTGGATTACAAGGATGTGGTGAACAGCTATATGAAAGTGGAGGATTGGAGGGTAAAGGAAAATTCTACGGTCACATATTCTGTGGGAGGGTTGATTTTAAGCAATTCGGGGGCGGTCACAGCCAACTACTGGCTGTCGGAGATTTATGATGAGGAGATTGCCCAGGCGCACAGAAATGCGGATATCCATATCCATGACTTGTCTATGCTGACCGGATATTGCGCAGGATGGTCGTTAAAGCAGCTAATCCAGGAAGGGCTGGGAGGCATTGCCGGAAAGATTACCTCGGCTCCGGCGGCGCACTTGTCAGTGCTGGTGAACCAAATGGTGAATTTCCTGGGCATTATGCAGAACGAGTGGGCGGGCGCCCAGGCGTTTTCTTCTTTTGATACATATTTGGCGCCTTTTGTAAAGGCGGACGGGTTGTCGTATCCGGAGGTGAAAAAGTGTATTGAGGCTTTTATCTACGGGGTCAATACGCCCAGCCGTTGGGGGACGCAGGCGCCATTTTCCAATATTACGTTAGACTGGACGACGCCGGATGACTTGGCGGAGCTTCCGGCCATAGTGGGCGGGAAGGAAATGGATTTCCGGTATAAGGATTGTAAAAAGGAAATGGAAATGGTCAATAAGGCTTTCATTGAGACGATGATTGAGGGGGATGCTAACGGCAGAGGATTCCAGTATCCCATTCCCACTTATTCCATTACCAGGGATTTTGATTGGTCGGACAGTGAGAACAACCGTCTGTTGTTTGAAATGACAGCCAAATATGGCACGCCTTATTTTTCCAATTATATCAATTCGGATATGGAACCGGGGGATGTGCGCAGTATGTGCTGCAGGCTGCGTCTGGATTTGCGGGAGCTGCGCAAGAAAACAGGAGGCTTTTTTGGCTCCGGGGAGAGTACGGGCAGTGTGGGCGTGGTGACGGTCAATATGCCACGGATTGCTTATTTGGCGGCGGATGAGGAAGATTTTTACCGTCGGCTGGACCGGATGATGGATATTGCGGCCAAATCGCTGAAGCGGAAGCGGGAAGTCATTACAAGACTGTTGGAAGAGGGGCTGTATCCTTATACGAAACGCTATTTGGGGAGTTTTGACAACCATTTTTCCACCATTGGGTTAATAGGAATGAATGAAGCCGGACTGAATGCCAAATGGCTGCGGGCCGGGATGGGTGAGCGCAGGACACAGGAATTTACAAAGGCTGTTTTAAACCATATGCGGGAACGTCTGTCGGATTACCAGCAGGAATATGGGGATTTGTACAACTTGGAGGCCACTCCCGCAGAAAGTACGGCATACCGTCTGGCAAAGCATGATAAGAAGCGGTGGCCGTCCATAAAGACAGCGGGGCATGTGGGGGATACCCCTTATTATACCAATTCTTCGCATTTGCCGGTGGACTATACGGCGGACATTTTCGACGCGCTGGACATACAGGATGAATTGCAGACATTATATACTTCCGGTACGGTGTTTCATGCGTTTCTTGGGGAAAAGCTGCCGGACTGGAAAGCGGCGGCAAACCTGGTGCGCACCATTGCGCAGAATTACCGTCTGCCTTATTATACGCTTTCGCCCACCTATTCGATTTGCAGGGAGCATGGGTATCTGGCTGGAGAGCGCAAAACCTGCCCTTATTGCGGGAAGTTGACGGAGGTTTACAGCCGTATCACCGGGTATTACCGGCCGGTGGCCAACTGGAACGATGGAAAACTGCAGGAATATGCCAACCGGACGGAATATAACGCGCAGGTTTCGGCTTTAAAACGCCCTTTGGCAGACAGGGCGGCGCTGCCTGGAAAGGATAGCGGCAGACAGGGCAGAGCGGAGGCGCCAGAGGGAGTGAAATATTTATTTGTCACAAAAACCTGCCCCAACTGTAAATTAGCAAAAGAGTATCTAAAATGGGAACAATATGTTATAATAGATGCAGATGAGAATATAGAGCTTGCAGGGAAATATGGAGTGATGCAGGCGCCTACGCTGGTCATAGCCGATGGCAGGGATTGCAGGAAGTATATTAATGTGTCCAATATAAGAAAATATGCGGAAAGCCACGGGATGGTGACAGCGTGAAACAGAATAAGGACAGAGTAAGGAGTGGGAAAAGAGGATGGGAAGTATGTATCTGAGGGTAAAAGGCATTATTAAAAAGGATGGAAAATGCCTGTTAGTGAAACGTTGGGTGGATGACCATATCCCAGACCCTTTTGTCTGGGAATTTGTGGAAACAGAAGTGAATTTCGGGGAATCGCCGGATGAAGCTGTATTACGGGGGATTTACGATACGTTGTCCGTAGAGGGACAGATAGAACGCATCCTTTATACCTGGTCAAATATGATTGGGGATTCCCAGTGCGTAGGGATAGCTTATTTGTGCAGTATCGAAGATGCGGATGCGGATAATATCGTTTTGACGGAAGATTACGGAGAATGGGCCTGGGTGGAGCAGGAAAGGTTTTGTGAGTACATTGACAACAAGTATATGTTGCATGACATAGGCGCCAGAACGTTATAAAAGGCGGGCAGACCTTGCAGGAACGTGGCAGGGGGAAAGATGCCTTGGATACACGGCATCTTTTTCTGGCGTGGGATAGGAGAAGAATGGCGTCTCTGATACGGCAAAGGGTCAGGGACGGAGGGCTTTTAAGAAGAAAAAGGAGAAACGGGATGATAGACAGGCTGGTAGCGAAGATTCAGGAAACAGGGGCTCCGATAGTAATTGGGCTGGATCCTATGCTGAAATATATTCCAGGCTATGTGAAAGAGAAGGCATATAAGGAATATGGGGAGACGCTGGAAGGCGCGGCAGAGGCCATCTGGCAGTTTAATAAGGAAATTGTAGACCATACGTATGACCTGGTTCCGGCAGTAAAGCCGCAGATTGCCATGTATGAGCAGTTTGGAGTGGAAGGGTTGAAAGTTTTTTGCCGGACAGTGGATTATTGCAGGAAAAAGGGGCTGGTGGTCATTGGAGATATTAAGCGGGGGGACATTGGCTCCACTTCAGAGGCGTATGCGGTAGGGCACTTGGGCAAGGTGCAGGTAGGGACAAAGAGCTATGCAGGTTTTGCGGAAGACTTTGCCACAGTGAATCCTTACTTTGGCTCGGATGGAGTGAAGCCGTTTTTGGATGTGTGCAGGGAGGAAAAGAAAGGGATTTTTGTGCTGGTGAAGACATCCAATCCAAGCAGCGGGGAGTTCCAGGACAGGCTGGTGGATGGCAGGCCGCTGTATGAAATCGTAGGGGAAAAGGTAGCGGAATGGGGAAGCTCTGTGATGGGCAGTTCTTATAGTTATGTAGGAGCCGTAGTAGGGGCGACCTATCCGGAGATGGGGAAGATATTGCGTAAGATTATGCCCAAAACCTATATTCTGGTGCCGGGTTATGGAGCCCAGGGTGGGAAGGGTGCGGATTTGGCTCATTTCTTTAACGAAGACGGCCTGGGCGCCATCGTGAATTCCTCAAGGGGAATTATAGCCGCATACCAACAGGAAAATTATGCGAAATTCGGGGAAGGGCATTTCGGTGAAGCGTCCAGGGCAGCGGTGGAAGATATGAAAGCGGACATTGCAGGAGCGCTTGCACAGGCATTGGCATAGGGAAAATCTCCCGTAAATAGTAAGAAGAAATTATAATAAAGTGGAATTTTAAAACGGTTTGGACGGTTTTATGCATTTCCCGGGCAAAGAAGAATATACATATTAATAGGAAAATTGCCAAAAGGAGTATGTAATATGGAAAGAACCGGGAGGCTAGAACCAAGGAGGCGGGAGGGGAATACGGAAGTAAAAGCCAGGACGGGCGGGGAAGGCGTTATTTTTATGCTGAAATGCTTATTGGTTTCCTATGTGCTGACAGCAGGCATGTTGCTTTTGCTGGCGCTTATGCTGTACCGTTTTGGGCTGAAGGAGAATATTGTAAATATTTGTATCATTGCCATTTATATAGCAGTGACATTCCTGGCAGGGGTTATGGCAGGGAAACGGGCGCAGAGCAGGAGATTTTTGTGGGGGCTTTTGATGGGAAGCCTGTATTTTGCCGTATTGGCGGGCGTTTCCCTTGCCGTAAACAAGAGCGTGCAGGATGTGGCGAATAATTATGTAACGGTGTTCCTTCTGTGCGCAGGCAGTGGGATGTTAGGCGGGATGGTGAGCTGAACAAGGGACAAATGAATGGCAAAAATGAAAAAAGTTCTTTTCCTACGGGAAAAACTATGCTATACTACAATCAGTTTATGAACATAAGGAGGTTTAGTGATGAAGCACATAAAGACTTTGAGTACGAGGGATTATAAGGAGTCTATGAAAAAAGGCGGATGCGGCGAGTGTCAGACTTCCTGCCAGTCGGCTTGCAAAACATCTTGCACGGTAGGCAACCAGAGCTGCGAAAAGGTAAAATAAATAGGTCAGTGGGAAATTTCCGTACTGTCGCAATATAAGGGACTGTCACGAAATAACTTGCATATTTTGGATTTTTTGCAAGTTATTTTGCGACAGTTCCTTATTCCCGTGAGCAATGAGGAAAATAGACATGTTTGCATGGATAGTTGACAAATGCCGTGAGGGTCAAAGCCCCCGCTGTGCTGCAGCGTTGCAAATTTGATGCTCCGTTGCTTGCAGCGGGGCCTTTGACTGCATTTAGAAATAAAGGAAGGGAAGGAATCAGGAAAGTGGTACATCAATATAAAAACAATGGCTATAATATCGTACTGGATGTGAACAGCGGGGCAGTGCATGTGGTAGACGACATTGTGTATGACTTGATTGAATTGGTGGAAAGGCTGCTGGAAAGGGGTTGCAAGCCGGAGCGCGGCGCATTGGAAAACCGGATGGCAGAGTGTGGGCTGATGGAGAATCTTCCTTATAATAAGGAAGAAACCGGGGAGGCATTGGAAGAGATTCTGGAATTAAAGGAAGCCGGGATGTTATATGCGCCGGATTTGTATGAGGATTATATCGGAGACTTTAAAAAGAGGGAGACGGTAGTTAAAGCGCTTTGCCTGCATATTGCCCATGATTGCAACCTGGCCTGCAGGTACTGTTTTGCAGGAGAGGGGGAATACCATGGCAGGAAGGCGCTGATGAGCCTGGAAACGGGGAAAAAGGCTTTGGATTTTTTAGTGGCAAATTCCGGCAGCAGAGTCAACTTGGAGGTGGATTTTTTTGGCGGGGAACCACTGTTAAACTGGCAGGTGGTGAAGGGACTGGTGGCTTATGGAAGGAGCCTGGAAGAGCCAAACCATAAGAAATTCCGCTTTACTTTGACGACAAACGGGGTGCTGTTAGACGATGAAGTGATGGAGTTTGTCAATAAGGAGATGGCCAATGTAGTGCTTAGCATAGACGGACGCAAAGAGGTGCATGACCGGATGAGGCCCCATAGGGGAGGGCAGGGGAGTTATGAAGAGATTGTGCCTAAGTTTCGGAAACTGGCAGACAGCAGAGGGCAGGCGAATTATTATGTCAGGGGGACTTTTACTCATAACAATCTGGATTTTGCAGAGGATGTGGCTCATTTGGCGGATTTGGGCTTCGAACAGATTTCAGTGGAGCCAGTGGTGGCCCAGCCCACGGATGACTATGCCTTGCGGGAAGAAGACTTGTATAAGCTGTTGACAGAGTATGACCGGTTGGCGGTGGAACTGTTAGAGCGGCGCAAAGCAGGACATCCGGTGAATTTTTTCCACTTTATGATTGATTTGGAAGGAGGGCCTTGCGTAGCCAAACGTCTGTCAGGCTGTGGTTCCGGGACGGAATACCTGGCGGTAACGCCCTGGGGGGACTTGTACCCATGCCACCAATTTGTGGGAAATGAGGAATTTTTGATGGGGAATGTGGAAGAGGGCGTGAAACGCACCGATATCCAGGAGGAATTTAAGTCGTGCAATGTATATGCAAAGGAAAAATGTAAAAATTGTTTTGCAAAATTTTATTGCAGCGGCGGATGCGCGGCCAACTCTTACAATTTTCATGGGAATATTAACGACGCCTATGATTTGGGCTGTGAACTGCAAAGGAAACGTGTGGAGTGTGCGATTATGATTAAGGCGGCGCTGGCGGAAGAAGCGTAATTTAATCGGAAAGCCGGGGCGAAAAGCAGACGATGGAGACTTAAGCAGTGGCAAGCCCTGGCAGGTAAGCCAGTGCATGGCGCCAGGCAGGGCAGAGAATATGGGAAAAAACGGGTGGGCCAGGAAAAAGGAGAAAAAAGGAAAATGAAGAAAAACAAAGCAATCGTTACCTTGCTAGTGATGGCGCTGCTTCTTTGCGGATTTGCCTATACCGCAGTGGAAGGGATTGGCACGGAGAAAGCAGGGGCGGCGTCCGGGATCCGTTTGGGTCTGGATTTGGCCGGAGGCGTCAGCATTACGTATCAGGTAGTGGGGGAAGGGGAGCCTTCCGCAGAGGATATGGCGGATACGATTTACAAGCTGCAAAGGCGTGTGGAAGGTTACAGCAATGAGTCGCAGGTATACCAGGAGGGCAGCGACAGGATTAATATAGAGATTCCGGGTGTGTCCGATGCCAATGCGATTTTGGAAGAATTGGGGAAACCGGGTTCTCTGGTGTTTATGGATTCTTCTCAGAATGTAGTGCTGACCGGTACGGAAGTGCAAGATGCACGGGCAGCTACACAACAGGACCAAATGGGCAACAGCCAGAATGTAGTGACTTTGACTATGACGGATGAGGGGCGGGTGAAATTTGCCGAGGCCACAAGGGCGGCGTATCCGACCAACGACATTATTTATATTATCTATGATGATACGGTAATCAGTTCTCCACGGGTCCAGGCAGAGATTACGGATGGACAGGCTGTGATTACGGGGATGGGTTCTTTTGAAGAAGCGGAGCAGTTAGCTTCCACCATACGCATTGGAGGTCTGAGGCTGGAACTGGAGGAACTTCGTTCTAATGTGGTAGGCGCCCAGCTTGGTTCAGCGGCTATTGCTTCCAGCTTAAAAGCGGCAGCGGTAGGCTTTGCGCTGGTGGTAGTGTTTATGGCGGCAGTTTACTTCCTGATGGGACTGGCAGCCAGCCTGGCGCTTGGCATTTATACGGCATTGATTGTTGTTTTGCTGAATTTGTTTGAAATTACGCTGACGCTGCCCGGCATTGCAGGTATTATCCTGTCCATTGGCATGGCAGTGGACGCCAATGTAATTATCTTTGCCAGGATACGGGAAGAACTGGCGACAGGCAAAAGCGTCCAGTCTTCGGTGAACGCCGGTTTTGAAAAAGCATTTTCTGCGATTTTGGACGGAAATGTGACGACTTTGATTGCTGCGTTGGTATTGGGGTTAAAGGGTTCCGGTACGGTAAAAGGTTTTGCGCAGACATTGGCTCTTGGCATTGTGCTGTCCATGTTTACGGCCTTGGTGATTACGAAGCAGATTTTAAAAGCTTTGTATGCAGTGGGGTTAAAAGATGCAAAGATATATGGCGTGGGAAAAGAAGGGAAGACAATGCCGTTCCTGGCAAAGAAGAATATATTCTTTGCGGTTTCCCTGGCGGTTATCCTTGGCGGCTTTGTAATTATGGGGGTAAACAAGGCTTCGAAGGGAAATGCGTTAAATTACAGCCTGGAATTTGTAGGAGGGACTTCTACGAATGTAGTGTTTAATGAAGACAGGTCCATTGAGGATATCGACGCGAATGTAGTGCCGTATATAGAAGCCATTACGGGGGACGGCAATGTGCAGACGCAGAAGGTGGCAGGAAGCAATGAGGTGATTTTCAAGACCCGGACGCTGACGGTGGAAGAACGGGAGAAGTTTAGGACGGCGATGGTGGAGAATTTCTCCGTGGAGCCGGAAAAGATTACGGCAGAGACAATCAGCTCCACGATTAGTAAGGAGATGCAGACGGATGCCATTGTGGCTATCCTGATAGCGACGGTGTGTATGTTGGTTTATATCTGGTTCCGGTTTAAGGATATCCGTTTTGGCGCCAGCGCAGTGCTTGCGCTGCTGCACGATGTATTGGTCGTGCTTGCGTTTTATGCGGTGGCCAGGGTGTCGGTGAGCAGTACGTTTATCGCTTGTATGCTGACGATTGTAGGGTATTCCATCAACGCCACAATTGTAATTTTTGACCGTATCCGTGAGAATATGGCAGTAATGGGGAAGAAAGGCGACCTGCAGGAGGTGGTTAACCGTAGCGTCAGCCAGACTTTGTCCAGGAGTATCTTCACTTCGCTGACTACTTTCTTTATGGTGGCGTCGCTTTATATATTTGGCGTGAGCAGTATCCGGGAATTTGCTTTGCCGTTAATGGTAGGCATTATTTGCGGGACGTATTCTTCCGTATGCATCACAGGGGCGCTGTGGTATGTGCTGCGGACGAAGGTTGTAAAGAAGGAAAAATAAAGCTGCAAAAATAAAAAAGATGACAGGACATGCACCGGATATTGCCAGGCTGCCGTAAGAACAAATGTTTGAAACGGTGGTATGGGTATCCGGTGTTTCCTTATAGGAAGAATTGCAAAGGCGGTTGGGATTTTTTCAAAAAGACGCTCTTTTGGGCGAAAGAGGAGAGAAAGGAAAAAGAGAAAATGGCACAGTGGTTTATAGCGGCCAAGAAAGCGGACTTTAACAGGATTGCGGAGAAGTTTCACATTGATCCAGTGTTGGCCAGGATTATCCGTAACCGGGATGTGACAAAGGAAGAGGATATCAGGAAGTATTTGTATGGGGGAAGGGAGGCGTTATACGCGCCGCAGTTGCTAAAGGATATGGATAAAGCGGTAGAGTTATTATGGGGCAAAATTGCAGAAGGGGCAAAGATACGGGTAATTGGGGATTATGATGCAGACGGGATATGCGCTGCTTATATTTTAGTGAAAGGGCTGTCGGAATGCGGCGCAAAGGTGGATACGGTTATCCCTCACAGAATCAAAGACGGGTATGGGCTAAACGACGCTTTGATTGAAGAAGCGGCGCAGGAAGGAGTGGATACAATCGTTACCTGTGATAACGGGATTGCCGCCGGGAAGCAGGTTGCGCTGGCCAAGGAACTGGGGATGACAGTCATTGTGACAGACCATCATGAGACGCCTTATGAGGAGACGGAGGATGGCGGGCGCCGTTTCCTTTTACCGGAGGCGGATGCAGTGATTGACCCAAAGCAGGAAGAGTGCGGTTATCCGTTTTCCAATATCTGCGGGGCGGCGGTGGCTTATAAGCTAGTGCAGCGTTTGCTGGAATGCAAAGGAGACAGGAAGGAGCGGACGGGTTTCGGGGATTTGTTGGGGGAATTGCTGGAAATTGCAGCGTTTGCTACGGTGTGTGATGTGATGGAGCTGAGGGATGAGAACCGGATTATTGTAAAATGCGGGTTGGAAAGTATGCAGCATACAACCAATATGGGCTTGAAGGCATTGATTGAGGTATGTGGGCTGGAAGGAAAGACGCTGTCGGCTTACCACATTGGATTTGTGCTTGGCCCTTGCGTCAATGCGACGGGAAGGCTGGACACTGCGAAGCGCGCTCTTGCGCTTTTACAAAGCACAGACCGGGCGGAGGCGGTCCGAATTGCCAATGAGCTGAAGGAACTGAATGAAAGCAGGAAGGAAATGACTTTGGCAGGGGTGGAACAGGCGGTGGAGCTGATTGAGGGCAGCAGTTGGAAAGAGGATAAGGCGCTGGTGGTCTATATGCCGGAGGTTCATGAGAGTCTGGCAGGGATTATTGCGGGCCGGATTCGGGAGAAATATGGGAAGCCAGTTTTTGTGCTGACTATGGGGGAAGAAGGGGTGAAAGGTTCCGGACGTTCCATAGAAGGGTATCATATGTACGAGGAAATGACGGCCTGCAAGGAATATTTTACGAAATACGGCGGGCATAAGATGGCGGCCGGGCTTTCCATGAAGGAAGAGAATGTGGAAGCATTCCGCAAGAAGCTGAACGCCTGCTGTCGTCTGACGGAAGCGGATTTTGAAGAGAAGGTGCATATTGACGTGGCGATGCCTTTAGCTTATCTGACCAAAGAGCTTGTGGGACAACTGGCTTTGCTGGAACCTTTCGGCGTGGGCAATGCGAAACCGGTATTTGCCCAGAAAGAGGTGCATATTTTAAATGGGAGGATTCTTGGGAAAAATAGGAATGTCGGGAAATATTATGTAACAGATGGCGCCGGAACATATTATGATATGATGTATTTTGGGGATTTGGATGCGTTTCACTTTTTTTTGACGCAAAAGGCTGGGGAGTATATGGTAAACAAGCTGTATAGCGGGGAGCGGGTGGATATTCTGCTTGGCATCACTTATTATCCTGACATCAACCGGTATGGGGGGAAGGAGAGTGTGCAGATTGTAATGCAGCATTACCGGTAAGGGGCGGTAAGCGGCAAAGGTATTTGAACAAAAAACCCGGCAAAGCCGGGTTTTTTGCATTTTCTTATGAGGGGGGAGATAGTGAGTTTTTCAACTATCTGGTTATTACTATACCCGGAAAATGTGAAGATTATGTGTTTAAATTATTTAAAAAAAATAAAATTCATATAAATAGAAAAGTTTGAAAAAAATGCCGTTCCATGATATCCTGTTTTTATAGAAATCATAGAAAAAGGAATCATAGAAATAGAATTCCATGCAATAAGTTTTTTAACAAAAAGGCAGAAAGAAAGCGAGGCAGTATGAAGGCATTAAGTCAGCTATTGGGCAGGGTTGCCTGCGAATGTATGGCAGGGACGATGGATACGCAGGTGGATGCGGTAGTATACGATTCGAGGAAGGTGACAAAAGGGTGTCTTTTTATATGTATAGCGGGAGCCAATGTGGATGGGCATGATTTTGCGCAGGAGGCGGTAAAAAAGGGAGCCAAGGCGTTGGTGATGGAAAAGGAAGTGGTTTTAAGCGACGCTGGAGTGACGGTAATTCAAGTGGCGGACACTCGGTATGCCATGGCATTTATTGCGGCAGAATGGTTTGGGAATCCGGCAAAAGAATTAAAGACTATCGGCATAACCGGGACAAAGGGCAAGACCACTACCACTTATATGGTAAAATCCATTCTGGAACATGCAGGACATAAGGTAGGGCTGATTGGGACCATAGAAGTTATTATCGGAGAGAAGCGGATTCATGCGGTGAATACTACGCCGGAATCTTATTTGCTGCAGGAATACCTGCGGCAAATGGCGGATGCAGGATGCGATGCGGTGGTTATGGAGGCGTCTTCTCAAGGGCTGATGCTGCACCGTTCCCAAGGCTTTGTCTTTGACTATGGGATTTTCACTAATCTGGAGCCGGACCATATCGGGCCGAACGAACATGCGGATTTTGAAGAATATCTGAAATGCAAGGGGCTTTTGTTTAGGCAGTGCAAAGTAGGGGTTGTAAACCGTGACGATGCCCACTGGCGGCAGGTGACGCAGGGACATACGTGTGAACTGGAAACGTATGGTTTTTCGCCGGAGGCGGATTTGCGGGCAGGAAAGTTAGAGTTGGTGAAAAAGCCGGGCGAACTTGGGGTGGCTTTCCAGGTGGAAGGCAAAATGGATTTTCCAGTGGAAGTGACTACGCCAGGCAGGTTCAGCGTTTATAATGCATTGACGGCCATTGCGATTTGCCGCCATTTCCAAGTGGAGGAGGCAGTGATGCAAAAAGCGTTTTTGGAGGCGAAGGTGAAGGGAAGGATTGAAATGGTGAAAGCGCCAGGACAGTTTACGCTGCTGATTGACTATGCCCATAACGCCATGAGCCTGGAGAGTCTGCTTGGCACGCTGCGGGAATACGAGCCGAACCGTCTGGTATGTCTGTTTGGCTGTGGGGGGAACCGCTCCAAGCTGCGCCGCTACGAGATGGGGGAGGTGAGCGGGAGGCTGGCGGATCTGACGGTGATTACTTCTGACAATCCCCGGTTTGAGGAGCCGCAGGCCATTATAGAGGATATCAAAGCAGGGATTCACAAAACTACGGGTAAGTATGTGGAAATTTGCGACCGTAAGGAAGCCATTGCCTATGTGATTGACCATGGGGAACCGGGGGATATTGTTGTGTTGGCCGGGAAAGGACATGAGGACTATCAGGAGATAAAGGGGGTAAAATACCCGATGGATGAAAGGGATTTAATCCGGGATATCTTAAAGGAGCGCGGATGGAAGGAAAATATGCAAACATCATAATTGATATATCTCATGAAAAGCTGGATCGCACTTTTCAGTATATGGTGCCAAAAGAGCTGTCGGGCAGGGTAAAGCCCGGAAGTTTGGTATCTGTGCCGTTCGGGGCAGGGAATCGTTTGCGGAAGGGGTATTGCGTCGGTCTTACGGATAAGGCGGAGTATGCCGCAGAGAAGCTAAAAGCCATAGCGTCTGTGGAGGAAAAGGGCGTGCAGGCGCAAGACCGTTATATCCGGCTGGCGGCGTGGATGAAGGAACAATATGGTTCTACGATGATTATGGCATTAAAAACCGTGCTTCCAGTCAAGCGGAAGGTGAAGGGGGCAGAACAGAAGAGCTGCCGTTTGTTGCTTTCGCAGGAAGAGGCCGGGAGGCTGTTGGAGGAATGTGCCAGGAAACATTATAAGGGCAAAGCAAGGCTGCTGCAGGAACTGCTGCAGGTGCAGGAATTGCCTATGGCGTTGGTTACAGGGAAACTCCATATTTCTTCCCAGACAGTGAAAGCGATGGAAGGGCAGGGCGTAGTGGAAATTTTGTCAAAGAGGGGGTATCGTAATCCGGTGAAGATAACGGCAGATTGCGGTGACGCCCGGATGGAGGGGTATGGGAAGAAAAAAACTTTAAGCGGCGAACAGCAGGGTGTGGTGGATGCCATTTTAGAGGATTTTGACAGGGGGGAAAGGAAAACCTGCCTGATTCATGGGATTACCGGCAGCGGGAAGACGGAGGTATATTTAGCGCTTATTGAGGGCATGGTGAAGCGGGGGAAACAGGCAATTGTGCTGATTCCGGAAATTGCTTTGACCTATCAGACGCTGCTGCGGTTTTATCTGCGTTTTGGGGAGCGGGTGTCGGTTATGAATTCCACGTTGTCCGCTGGAGAAAAGTATGACCAGTGGGAGCGGGCGAAAAAGGGGGAATTGGACGTAATGATTGGCCCGCGCTCGGCGTTGTTTACTCCGTTTCCGGCCCTGGGGCTGGTAATTATAGATGAAGAGCATGAAAACACTTACAAAAGCGAGACAATGCCCAAATACCATGCCAGGGAGACGGCGGAAGAGATAGCTTCCATGGAAGGGGGCTTTGTGGCGCTTGGGTCGGCAACGCCTTCCCTGGAGGCTTATTACCGGGTGAAGCAAGGGAAATACAAACTCTATGAGCTGACCAGACGGCAGGCGGGAGGGGAACTGCCTGCGGTTTATACGGTGGACTTGCGGGAAGAGCTAAGAGCGGGGAATCGTTCCATGTTCAGCAGGAAGCTTCATGGGCTGATGGAAGGGAGGCTGCGCAGGGGAGAACAAAGCATTTTATTTTTAAACCGGAGAGGATATGCAGGGTTTATTTCCTGTCGGGCCTGCGGGTATGTAATGAAATGCCCTCATTGCGATGTGTCGTTATCCGAACACAAAGACGGAAGGCTGGTCTGCCATTACTGTGGCTATGGACAGCCCATGGTGAAGTTGTGTCCTTCTTGCGGCTCCAAATATATCCTTGGCTTCCGGGCAGGCACCCAGCAAATTGAGGAAGCGGCGCTGAAAGAATTCCCTGGGGCGAGGGTGCTGCGGATGGATGCGGACACTACGCGGTCAAAGGAGAGCTATGAGGAAATTTTAAGCGCTTTTGCCAATGGGGAAGCGGATATTTTGGTGGGAACCCAGATGATTGTCAAAGGGCATGATTTTCCAAACGTGACCTTAGTTGGGATACTGGCGGCGGATATGTCGCTGCATGTGGGTGATTACCGGGCCGGGGAAAGGACGTTCCAGCTTTTGACGCAGGCTGCCGGGCGGGCGGGCCGCAGCGGCAAGGCAGGGGAAGTGGTCATACAGACTTATGACCCGGAGCATTACAGCATCGTATATGCAGCAAAGCAGGATTATAAAGGGTTCTACGAAGAGGAAATCCTGTACCGGGAAATGTTGGCTTACCCTCCGGCGGCGCATATGCTGGCAGCGTTGGTGTTGGCGGCGGAAGAGGAAACGGGACAGAGACTGGCGCAGGAAATCGGCGCGCTGGTACGCGCAATGGCAGAAGAGGAAAACGTACAGGGGCGTTCGGATGAAACAGAGGGCGCAGGGGGAAAATTGGCAGCGGACAGGGCGATTTTGGGAGAGAGGCTGTATGTCATTGGCCCGGCTCCTGCTTCGGTTGGAAAAATAAATGACGTTTATCGTTTTATGCTGTATATAAAGCACAAAGAATATGGTAAACTGGTAGAGGTGAAGAACCGGGTAGAAGAATTCTGGGAGGGGAAAGAAGAGCGCAAAGAGATTAAGAAGGAAAGCCTGCAGTTTGACTTTGATCCGATGCGGGCATACTGATTATAGTGAGACAGAAAATGAGGCGTTCTTTTACCTTGCGGGCAGTTATATTTCCGTTAGGATTTTTCTATAAAGTAGAAAGTAAGAAAAAATAAGAAAAGGGAAGTAAGAAAAAGGAAGTAAAAAAGAAATAAGAAATTAAGAAAGGGATGAAAAGAAATGGCAATTCGCAACGTAAGAGAAATGGGAGAAGATGTGTTGAAGAAGAACTGTAAGGAGGTGAAGGAGATGACGCCCCGAATCCGGGAGCTGATTGACGATATGTTGGATACCATGTATGAGTCATCCGGCGTAGGGCTGGCAGCCCCGCAGGTGGGAATTTTAAAACGTATTGTTGTAATTGATGTGACGGGAGAAGATCCGTATGTGCTGATTAACCCTAAGATTATAGAGCAGAGCGGGGAGCAGACAGGGTATGAGGCATGTTTAAGCGTGCCAGGGAAAACAGGGATTGTTACCAGGCCGAATTATGTAAAGGCAATGGCTTATAACGAAGAGATGCAGCCGTATGAGATAGAGGCAACGGAATTGCTGGCACGGGCAATCTGCCATGAACTGGATCATCTGGAAGGGCATTTGTATGTGGAAAAGGTAGAAGGGCCTTTGCGGAATGCGGAAGAGGTGGAAGAAGAGATGGAATAAATGCAAAGGGAACGTTTTTCAGCGAGTGAAAGAAAGGAGGCCGGGTATGAGGATTGTGTTTATGGGAACGCCGGATTTTGCAGTGGGCGCTTTGGAGGCGATGGTACAGGCAGGACATCAGGTCTGTGCCGTAGTGACACAGCCGGATAAGCCCAAGGGCAGGGGAAAGGGAATTTCCATGTCGCCTGTGAAAGAGTGCGCATTAAAATACGAAATTCCGGTATTCCAACCGGGGAAAGTGCGTGCGCCGGAGGCTGTGGAGACGTTACGGGGATATGGGGCGGATGTTTTTGTAGTGGCGGCTTTCGGGCAGATTTTATCCGAAGAGATTTTGACAATGCCGCCGTATGGCTGCATTAACATTCATGCCTCCCTTTTGCCCAAGTACCGGGGCGCTTCACCGATACAGTGGGCGATTTTGAATGGGGAAACGCAGACCGGAGTTACGATTATGCAGATGGACCGGGGAATTGACACTGGAGATATGCTGATGAAACGTGCAGTGACGGTGGAGCCGGAGGATACCGGAGAAAGTCTGCATGATAAGTTGCGCCAGGCCGGCGCGGAGCTGATTGTGGAAGCTTTGCCGGAAATAGCGCGCGGCGGGCTGAAACCGGAGAAACAGAAAGAAGAAGAAGCTACGTATGTGTCCATGCTGCACAAAGCCATGGGACGTATTGACTGGACAAAGGATGCGGTTTCTTTGCACCGGCTGGTGCGTGGGTTAAATCCATGGCCAAGCGCATATACCGTTTTTCATGGGAAGACGCTGAAACTTTGGGAGTGTGAGCCGGTGGGGGAGGAAGAGGGGATTTTACAAGGGGACAAAGTTCCGGGCAGGGTGGAGAAAGTAACGAAGGAAGTTTTTTATGTGCAGACAGGGAATGGGCTGTTAAAGATATTACAGGTGCAACTGGAGGGGAAGAAACGGATGCAGGTAAAGGATTTCCTGTTGGGATATTCTGTGGCCGAAGGGGATATGCTGGGGGAATAGGGATTAAGGAAAGAGGATATTTTACCTGTTTGGGCCGGGCATAATAAGCTTTTTGGAATGGCTTTGGAAACAGTGACGGAGGGATAGGGAATGACGGGATTTTACGGTTTTCATTTTGACGCTACGTATATATTGGTATTGGTTGGCGCGGTTTTGTGCATGGCTGCCAGCGCAAAGCTGAACAGCACATATGGAAAATATGCAAAAGTAAGGTGCATGAGCGGCATGACCGGGGCGGAAGCGGCGGTCAAGCTCTTAAACAACGCCGGAATCCATGATGTGAGGGTGGAAAGAGTCAGGGGGGAACTGACGGATCATTATGACCCAAGGAATAAAGTGTTGCGGCTGTCGGATTCCACTTACGGGGCCACATCGGTGGCGGCCATTGGCGTGGCGGCTCACGAGTGCGGCCATGCAGTGCAGCACCAACAGGGATATGGGCCGTTAAAGCTGCGGAGCGCATTGGCGCCTGCCGCCAATATCGGTTCCCGGATGGGGATTCCGATGATTTTGCTTGGCGTGTTGCTCGGTTTACATTCTTCGCTGGTACAGGTGGGGATATGGGTATTTGCACTGGCTGTGCTTTTCCAGGTAGTGACGCTCCCGGTGGAGTTCAATGCCTCTTCCAGGGCGTTGGCGATGCTGCAGGATTATGGGATTACCGGAGGGCAGGAAACGGGATACTGTAAAAAAGTGCTTGGGGCGGCAGCCTTGACGTATGTGGCAGGGGCGGCTTCTTCCATTTTGCAGTTGCTGCGGCTGGTTTTGCTGTTTGGAGGGCGGCGGGGCGATGATTAAAGCCCCGGCTGCAGCTTTTCGTTATGTCAGCTTTTTTCCAAGCCAGTCCGTTATCGAAACGCATCAGTCCGTTTATTTCAACATATAAATGATAAGTCATCTTTTTCTCATTTTTGCCAAAGCTGTCCGCGTCTATGGCATTTCTATACCATAATCATCTTATTATTCTGCCATTATATTAACTAATGCATTAATGCGATGGATTGTCGGAGTGTAAAGACGGTTCCTTAAATACCCATTTATCAGTTACTGTTCACTCCGTTCCAGTAACTTGCAATATATAGGTTTTCGTACGGATTTAGCAGTATGCTAAGTCCTGTGTGAGCAGTAACATTTATTACGGCCTTTTTGGTTTCCGGCAGGGAAATCGCTGGCTTTCTGAAGTGTGGTATGATACAATCAGAGGAAATGGCTACAGGAATCTTCGGATATTGACTATAAAAGTACATAATAAGGAGAAAAATCATGGCAGTGTATCAAATAGTATTCAGTCCTACCGGGGGCGTCAGGAAAGCGGCAGGTTTTTTCATGGCCTCTTTCTGCCCGGAAAGTGTTTATATAAATCTTACAGAACGCAGTGAAGAAGTTTTTTCTTTTCGGCAGGAGGACATCTGTATTGTGGCAGTCCCTTCCTATGGCGGGAGGGTTCCGGCCATTGCGGTGTCGCGGCTGCAACGTATGAATGGAAATGGAGCCAGGGCAATTTTGCTTGCAGTGTATGGAAACAGGGCTTATGAAGATACCCTGGCGGAATTGCAGGATACGTTAACCGATTCCGGCTTTTCCTGCATTGCGGCTATTGCGGCAGTGGCGGAACATTCCATTATGCGCCAGTTTGCCGCCGGACGGCCGGACAGGCAGGACGAAAAGGAACTTGCCATGTTTGCAGAAGCCATCCGCCGCCGGATGGAAGCGGGTACGTTATCCGGCTGCCCGGATTTGCCAGGGAATCGCCCTTACCGGGAATACGGCGGGGTTCCCATGAAACCTCAGGCGGGAGAAGGATGTTCAAGGTGCGGCATTTGTGCAAAGGAATGTCCGGTAGGAGCAATTGATATGGCAGACCCTTCCAAAACGGATGCCAAAAGCTGCATTTCCTGTATGCGCTGTCTGTCAGTCTGCCCGCAGGGAGCCAGGCGTGTCAATAAGGCGCTTTTAGCCGTCGGCGGCATGAAATTGAAGAAGGCTTGCAGCGGCTATAAGAAGAATGAGCTTTTCCTGCCGTAATGTTGCAGCGCCGTTGCAACATGATTGGGAGAAAACATGCTCTAGGAGGACGGCGGAAGGAGTGACAGGAAGGGGTAAGGAGGTTTTTGGGCGATATGAATGTGCGGGAATTGGTATTGGATATGCTGCTGCAGATGGAAGCGGAGGGGACTTACAGCAATCGGTTGGTACGGGATGTGCTGGATAAATACGATTACCTGGAGGGAAAAGAGAAGGCTTTTTTGAAGCGGCTCTCAGAGGGGACGGTAGAACGGCAGATTCAGATTGACTATATCTTAAACTATTATTCCAAGGTTCCGGTGCGGAAGATGAAACCGTTGATTCGGTGTGTGCTGCGGATGGGGGTGTATCAGATTCTGTTTATGGATGGGGTTTTGGATGCGGCCGCCTGCAATGAGGCAGTGAAATTGGCAGCGAAGCGAAAATTTGGTCAGTTAAAGGGATTTGTGAATGGGGTGCTGCGCAGTATTGCCAGGGAAAAGGAGAATATAGAGGAAATTTATCCGGACAAAAAGAAAGAGCCGCTGCAATATTTGTCAGTGGTTTATTCCATGCCGGAGCATTTGGTTTCTATGTGGCTGGAGGATTATGGTCTAAAGCAGACGGAAAAAATGCTGCAGGCTATGTTGGAAGTGCATCCGGTGACGATAAGGCTGCGTCAGGATTTGGACGGATGGGAAGTTGGGAAAGAAACAGCAAAAAGGGAAGGGGACGGAAAACGGAAGACAGGAGGGGAAGCGAGGGAATGGCTGCTTGACAGGATGCGGGAAGCGGGCGTTCAGGTTAGGCGGCATCCTTATCTGAATTATGCGTATTGCCTGACTCATCTGGAAGGAGTGAAAAATTTGCCTGGTTTCCGGGAAGGGCTGTTCACAGTGCAGGATGTAAGCTCCATGCTGGCAGTGGAATGCGCAGGGATAAAGGCGGGCGACTTTGTCCTGGATGTGTGCGCTGCGCCAGGGGGGAAGGGGACTCACGCGGCGGAACTGCTTAAAGGCACGGGAAAGGCGCTTTGCAGGGATATTTCGGAAGAAAAGGCGGCGCTTATCCGGGAAAATGCAGAAAGGCTTGGCCTTACGAATATAGAAGTGGAAGTGCATGACGCCAGGGTGTACGATGCTGCGCTTTGCGCAAAGGCCGATGTGGTATTGGCTGACCTGCCCTGTTCAGGGCTTGGCGTCCTTGGGAAGAAGAGGGATATTAAATACCATGTGACGCAGGAAAGCATGGAGGAACTGCAGAATCTGCAGAAGGAATTGTTAGATGTGGTGTGGCGTTATGTGAAACCTGCAGGGACGCTCCTGTATACAACCTGTACGATTCACAAGGAGGAAAACGAAGAGATGGCCCGGTGGTTTTTGGAAAACCATCCGTTTCGTATGGCAGAGCTTTCTCCCTTTCTTAAAAAAGCGCCTGAAATCGGGATGACTGGGGACGGCTTTTTGCAGCTTCTGCCAGGGGTGCATGAAACCGACGGCTTTTTTATTGCAAAGTTCATTAGGGAAGACGTTTAAAATCGGAAGTTTCTGTATTGGAATCGGAATCTGACGGAAAAGCAGTTATACAGGCAGTCAGAAAAGCAGGGGCAACGGACAGGGCTTGGGGGCGTGTTTTTTGATGCGGCGGAAAGCGGAAGGAACGGCAGTGGGGGGAGGGAGATTCTCTGAGTGCGTGAATAAGGAATGGAGGAATGGGAACATTGGATGATAAGAAAAAAGACATTAAGTCTATGGAACTTAAGGAACTGGAAGAGGATATGGCTGCCATCGGGGAGAAAACGTTCCGGGCAAAGCAGATATATGAATGGATGCATGAAAAGTTGGCGGAAGATTTTGGGCAGATGACGAATATTGGGAAGGGGCTGCAGGAGAAATGCCGGGAGAGGTACTCCTATACTTCTTTTCAGGTGGCGCAAGTGCAAGAGTCGGCTTTGGATGGGACGAAAAAATTCCTGTTTGGTCTGGCGGATGGGAATATGGTGGAAAGCGTCTGGATGAAATATAAACATGGGAACAGTGTCTGCATCTCTTCTCAAGTGGGCTGCCGCATGGGGTGTAAATTCTGCGCTTCCACATTAGACGGGTTGGAGAGGAATTTGCTTCCTTCGGAAATGTTGGAGCAGGTGTATGCCATTACCAGGCTGACTGGCGAACGGGTGTCCCATGTGGTGGTGATGGGGACAGGAGAGCCGTTGGATAATTACGGGAATGTGGTGAAATTTCTGCGGTTATTGACAGACGGGAACGGATTGCATATCAGCCAGCGCAACATAACGGTTTCCACCTGCGGACTGGCGCCTAAGATGCGCGCGCTGGCAGAGGAAGGGCTGCAGATTACCTTGGCTTTGTCCCTTCATGGGGCAACGGATGAAAAGCGGCAGAAGCTGATGCCTGTTGCAAAACAGTACAGCCTGGCTGAGCTGATGGACGCCTGCGCCTATTATTTTGAACGGACGGGGCGCAGACTTACCTTTGAGTACAGCCTGATGGCCGGAGTGAATGATGGGGCAGGGGATGCGGCGCGTCTGGCAGGATTGGCCAGAGGGTTAAACTGCCATGTGAACCTGATTCCAATCAATCCAGTAAAGGAAACGGGTTTTCGTCCCGGCACACGGAAGGAAGCCATGCAGTTCCAGGAACTTTTGGAGAAAAAGGGCGTTCATGTGACTGTTCGCAGGGAGATGGGCAGGGACATTGACGGAGCGTGCGGGCAGTTGCGGCACAGGCATATGAAAAGGGGCCGGTCGTAACTGCTAGAGCGTATTTGAAAATTCATTCCCCCAATCTGCACGCCCCACTTTGCGTGATATTTGCGCCAAATTTAATCAACGTAGCCCACTACGCCTCTTAAATTTGGCGCAAATCTCCCACAAACTGTAACGAACATCTTGGGGAAAGCAATTTTCAAACACGCTCTAGTGGATGGCAGATAGGGACTGTCGGTTTGCAAAGGAGGGCAGTTTTTGGAGTGGCCTTTGAAGGATGCCGTCTGCCTGGGATGGCGGCAGGACAGACAAGTGATTTTAGAGGCTTGTCCTTTTTTCCAGGTTGTGCTAAAATAAACAAAGTATGATTATAACAAAAAGGTATTATGGGGAAGATTCATCAGGTTTGGCAGGCTCGGAGGTTTTGACGTGTTAAAGGCATTTTCCATTACGGATGTTGGAAGAAAGAGAAAACTGAATCAGGATTATGTATTTGCATCGGATCAGCCGTTGGGCAACCTGCCGAACATATTTATCGTGGCAGATGGCATGGGAGGGCATAATGCAGGAGATTATGCATCCAAATATGCGGTGGAGACGGTAAAGGAGGAAATTGTCCGGTCTTTTGAAAAGAGTCCGGTAAAAATACTGAGGGCGGCCATTGAGTCGGCCAATGCCCATATCCGGAAGAAGGCGGGAGAAGAGACGGCGCTGACCGGTATGGGGACGACGATGGTGGCGGCGACCTGCTTAGGGGATAAGTATCTGGAAGTGGCCAATGTGGGTGACAGCAGGCTGTATGTGGTAAACGACAGGAAAATGGAACAGGTGACAAGGGATCATTCCCTGGTGGAGGAGATGATCCGTATGGGAGGGATAGACCGGGCGGCGGCCAGAAGCCATCCGGATAAGAACATTATTACCAGGGCAATTGGCGCAAAGGATGCAGTGGAAGCGGATTTTTTTCATGTGGAGCTGGAACCGGGCGATTTGGTGCTGATGTGTTCCGATGGCCTGACCAATATGTTGGACGATGAGGAAATTCATATGATTCTTTCCAGCCAGGAAGGGCTGGAGGGGAAGGCGGAGGAACTGGTCAAGGCAGCCAATTTGAATGGGGGCAGGGATAATATTGCAGTGATTTTGATTGAACCATATAGCGGGGGGAATGCAGGGGAAGAACCGTTCCGGGAGGAACTTTTGTAGCAAAGATGTTTTACGGCAGTTTTGCAGCAGGCCGTTTTGGGAAGGTTTCGGGCTATACAGCAGGATGCATAGATGCAAAAAGTGGCAATGCAGGTTTTGGCATTGGTTGGAACGATGGGGGCTTTAGGAAACGCGCCCGCGCCGTGGGGGAGGCACGGGTAAGGAAAGAAACCGGAAGGCGCCGGAAGGGCGGACGTTGAAAGGAGCATCGTTGTTGGGATGATAAAAATTGGAATGATAATTGGCGACCGTTATGAGATTTTGGAGAAAATAGGCACAGGCGGTATGTCAGATGTATATAAAGCGAAATGCCATAAGCTGAACCGCTTTGTGGCAATTAAGGTGTTGAAGCAGGAGTTTTCTGAAAATGCAAATTTTGTAAGTAAATTCCGGGTGGAGGCGCAGGCGGCAGCCGGGCTGATGCATCCTAATATCGTTAATGTATACGATGTTGGGGAAGAGAATAACGTATATTACATCGTAATGGAGTTGGTAGAGGGCATTACGCTGAAAAAATATATTGAAAAGAAGGCCAGGCTTTCGGTAAAAGAGGCAATCAGCATTGCCATCCAGATTTCTATGGGGATAGAGGCTGCCCATAATAACCATATTATCCACAGGGATATCAAGCCGCAGAATATTATTATTTCCAAAGAAGGAAAAGTTAAAGTGACGGATTTTGGCATTGCCAAGGCAGCCACCAGCAATACGATTACTTCCAATGTGATGGGGTCTGTGCATTATACTTCTCCAGAGCAGGCCAGGGGCGGTTACAGCGATGAAAAAAGCGATATTTACTCTTTGGGCATTACGCTGTTTGAGATGCTGACTGGCAGGGTGCCTTTTAATGGGGACACTACGGTGGCCATTGCCATTAAACATATCCAGGAACCGATTCCTTCCCCAAGGGAATACATCCAGGAAATTCCGGTAAGCGTGGAACAGATTGTTTTTAAATGCTGCCAGAAGAGTCCAGACCGCAGGTACCAGACGATGGCTGACTTGATAGCGGATTTAAAGCAGTCGCTGATTAGCCCGGATGAGGATTTTGTAAAAATCGTAAACCCGGACGAGGAGGCTTCTACCCGGATGATTACCGACCGGGATATGGTACAGATTAAGAGGCAGTCTGACAGAAGGGATTCCATGGAAGAAGTCCTGCGGTTAAAAAAAGATGTGCAGCGAAGGGCCAGAAGGCCGGAGCCGGAAGAGGAAGAAGAGGAGTATGAAGAAGAAACGTATGAGGAGCCTTATGAGGAGTATGAGGAGGAGCCATACGAGGAAGAGCCGATAGACGACGGGGGAGAGGAATACGAAGCGTATGAAAGCAATGGGGAAGAGGACAGCGGGGAAGAAGAGGATTATGACCCGAAGATGGAACGCATTACAACAGTTCTTGCCATTGTAGCGGCGCTTGTCATTGGCTGTATTGTATTGTTTTTAGTAGGCAAGACGATGGGGATTCTTCCGTTCGGGAATGGGGAAGACAGTCAGGATGAGGCGCAGGAAGAGACAGAGAAGGTAGAGATGCCCAAGGTGGTGGGCAGGCAATTAGAGGAAGTAAGGCAGGAACTTCTGGCATTGGGATTGACGCCGGAGGTGACTTATCAGGAAACGGATGAATATGAAGCTGGGTTAGTGCTGCGCTGCAATATTGACATCGGGGTGATGGTGGACGGTGAAACGGAAATCATCCTGACGGTCAGCGCAGGCGCCAGCGGGATTGAGGTACCGGATGTGGAAGGGGCTTCTACGGCAGAGGGAGTCTCTACATTGGAGCAGAAAGGTTTTGTCGTGAACCGTACGGAAAGCTATGACGCGCAGGTGCCGAAAGGGAATATTATTTCCCAAAACCCGGAGGGAGGCTCCAAGGCGCCCTCCGGGTCTACTGTTACCCTGAGAATTAGCCAGGGGCCGGAGGAAAATAAGGTAAAGATTCCGAACCTGATTGGGGTATCGGAAATGGATGCAATGGCTATGTTGGCAGAAATGGGGCTTTCGGTGGGAAGCGTAACGGAAGTGAATAACGAGGACGCTTCGTTGGCTGGGTTAGTATGTTACCAAAGTTATTCCGTAGGGACTTATGTGGACAGCGGGACGGCAATTGATTTGCGGGTCAGTCTGGGGCCAAAGCAAGTGACATATAGTTTCAGTGGGAGCATAGAGCCTCCTTCGGCGGCAGAAGACCCGGCTTACAGGGACGGGCTGGATGTGACAGTGAGTATTGTGACGGCAGACGGGGTGTCGCTGTTGAATACCAATACGGTGTCCTTTCCCATATCCGTGAACTATACAGGAATCCAGTCGTCTTCAGGGACGGTCACTTTCACCTATACGGTGATGACGGACGCAGTTACGGATACAAACCCGGATACGGGGGAGGTGTATACGACGGAAGGTACGGAAGAAACGAAGACGGTAGTGCGTGAACTGCAGTTTACGCCGGAATCATAAAGGATGGAAGGATGCAGGGAAAGATTGTCAAAGGGATAGCCGGGTTTTATTATGTTTATGCAGAGGAAGGGCCGGAAGGGAAAGTATACGAATGCAAAGCAAAGGGGATTTTCCGCAAGGAGAACAGGAAGCCTTTGGTGGGGGATGATGTACGGATGGAAACACTGAAGGACGGGACAGGAAGTATTGTAGAGCTGCTGCCTCGCCGAAGTGAACTGGTGCGTCCGGCGGTGGCAAACATTGACCAAGCTTTGGTGGTGTTTGCCATCTTGCGCCCGGAGCCGAATTTTAATTTGCTGGATCGGTTTTTGATTATGATGGAACAGCAGGGGCTTAATAGCCTGATTTGCTTTAACAAACAGGATATCGCTTCCCCGGAGGAAAAGCAAGCGCTGCAGGACGCCTATGGCTCCTGCGGCTACCAAGTGTTGTTCCTCAGCGCCAGGAAAGGGGAAGGGATTGCACAGTTAAAGGCTCTTCTCGCAGGGAAAACCACAGTAGTGGCAGGGCCAAGCGGCGTGGGAAAATCTTCCCTTATCAATTGCCTGGTTCCATCCGCGGGGATGGAAACCGGGGAAGTAAGCCGTAAAATCGGGCGGGGAAAGCATACTACCAGGCATTCGGAAATCATTGCACTGCAGGAGCATACATATCTTGTGGATACCCCGGGTTTTACTTCTCTGCGACTGTTTGATATGGAAAAGGAGGAACTGCAGAATTTTTATCCGGAATTTGCAAAGGTGGGGAGTGGATGCCGGTTTGCCGGATGTGCGCATTTGAGTGAACCAGGCTGCAAAGTGAAAGAGGCAGTGCAGGAGGGAAAGGTAAGCCAGATCCGATATCAGAATTATAAGGTTTTATATCGGGAACTGCAGGAGCGCAGAAAGTATTGAGGGAATGTCGGAGGATAAGAGATGGTTTCAAACAGTGAATTGAAGCGGTATCAGAAGAAGGGGGAATACTCTTATGCTTTTGGGATGTTTCCCACTATGGAGATGTTGGAGAACAGGCCGGACTGTGCAGAGAAGGCGTTGCTTCATTCTTCGGTGCCGGAGGAGGGGAAGGAGAGGCTGTGCAAGTTGTGCGCCGGGAAAGGAATACCTGTTTATGAAAATGACAGGCTGGTGGAGAAGTTAAGGGAAAAAGAGAATTGTTTTGTGATTGGCGTGGTAAGGAAGTATGCGTGTGAACTGGAACGTACAGCCAGCCATGTGGTGCTGGTGAATCCGGGTGACAGTGGGAACCTTGGTACGGTTATCCGGACTTGTGTCGGTTTTGGGATACAGAATTTGGCGTTGGTGGAACCGGCGGTGGATATTTTTCATCCCAAAACGATACGGGCTTCCATGGGAGCGCTGTTTCGTTTGAATTTCCATTATTATCCGTCTTTTCAAGAGTATAGGGAGGAGTATGGGGCAGGGCGGGATATGTACCCGTTTATGCTGCAGGGGTCTGTGAAGCTGGATGGCCTGGAACCTATGGCAAGGCCCTTTTCCCTTATTTTCGGAAATGAGGCGGCAGGGCTTGATAACAGTTTTCTGGAGGTGGGACAGAGTGTGCGGATTGCGCATTCGGACGGGATTGATTCCTTGAATTTGTCTTTGGCGGCAGGGATTGGGATTTATCATTTTACGAAAGGGAAGTTTTAAAAAATGCCAGCGTTTGGGCGCCATGTTTAGAAGCGATGCAGGATTGGGGGAATGATATGTTCCGTTTATTCACAAACAAAGTCCGACTTTGCTTCATAGGCGTTATGATAAGATATGGCAGTAACATAGGGAAGCTTTTTGGTTTGGATGATTTTAGATGAGGGAAACGCCATGGAATATTTTATGGAAAAGAATTGGATGGTTTTAGATATACCTTCTATGCAGTCTATACAATGTGAAACGGTGGAACATTTTTTGGCACGCTTTATTCCTTCTAAGAAAATGCAGTATTTCCTGTTAAGCAATGGGTGGCTGCGAATGGATGGAGAGGCGGTGAAGAGGGGGCAGAAGCTGCAGGGGAAGAAGTTAAGCGTCCTGCTCTATCCTTATGAAAAAGGATACAAAGGCAAGAGGGGAGAGCTTCCGGAAGTTGTGTATGAGGATGAAATTTTGCTGGTGGTGTGTAAGCCGCACGGACTGAATGTGCATGATGTTGGGAATGGGGCATGGACATTGCAGGATCAGGTGGAAGCTTACTTTGCCCAAAAGGGGATGGACTGTCTGTGCCAGCCTGTACACAGGCTGGACAAAGAGACAAAAGGGCTGGTAGTGTTTTGTAAAAGCGAAGTGTTTCAGCCGCTGCTTGACCGGATGGTTTTTGAAAAGCAGATTGGGCGCCGTTATCTGGCATTGGTCAAAGGGGAGTGCAAGGCCGGCACGCGCTTTGACTGTACGGAGCCGATTGGAAAGGATTGTCAGGATTCGGGCAGGCGGGTGGTATGCCGGAATGGACAAAAAGCAGTGACTCATGTGGAGTCTTTGGGGACAAATAAGAAATACAGTGTTTTAAAGTGCGCGCTGGAAACGGGCCGTACCCATCAGATTAGGGTGCATTTAAGCTGCCATCATTTTCCGGTGGTGAATGACCCTTTGTACGGGAAAATGGACCCGGTGATTTGGGATATGGGGTTAGTGGGATATGAAATCAGTTTCGTACATCCATTGAGCGGGAAAAATATTATATTGCATACAGAGCCGGAAGAAGATTTTCAAAAAGCAGTGGTAGAGATACATGGGCCTGGCGTATATATGGATATTTTATAAAACGTCTATCTGATACCGGAGGAACACTGCAGGCAGCGTCAAACAGATTTGAAAGCAGCATAGCTGTTTTTGAATAAATAACAAGAAAAAGCCAGAAAAACTAAGAAGCGGATAGAATCCTTTCGTTTTAGATGTTTATGCTGCTGGGGACGGCTCATTTCTACCTTATGGTATGCCCGTAGACAGGATTCGCCGTCCGGCATTATCAGGCTGGAGACAAAAAAGCGGAAAGGTATTGAAAAGTGTTTTTTAAAAAAGGAAAAAAGAAGGAATTGGCAGCATATGATAAAACAGGGAAAATTCCGGTGATTCGCGCCAGTATCTGTACAGGGGAAAAGGTAGCAGGGTTTAGGGACGAAACGACAGGGAAGTTTGAGGAACTGATGCTGATTCGGGACGACGGAGATTTACGGAAGTTTATGCTCCAATATCAGATTGGAGAGAGGGAGTTAAAGAAAGAATGGTAGAATGGGAAATCTTAACCGCACTGTGGGAGTGGCATTCGCCAGCCCGGGATTTCTTTTTTACGCACATTACGATGTTAGGGGATGGCGGTGTGCTTTGGATTGCTTTAGGGCTGCTGCTGCTTTTGCGTAAAAAATACCGGAAGCAGGGGGTATTGCTGTTGCTTTGTCTGCTTATCAGTTTTCTCATAGGGAATGTGTTTTTGAAGAACTTGGTACGGCGCAGCCGTCCATGTTGGATGTATCCGAATGTGCCTTTGCTTGTGGCAAATCCAAGAGATTTTTCTTTTCCGTCCGCCCATACTATGGTTGGGTTTGCAGGGGCGACGGCATTGTGGCATACGGACAGGCGGTTTGGGGTGGCGGCTTATGTGGTTGCGGCATTGATTGCGTTTTCACGTCTATACCTGACGGTGCATTGGCCAACGGATGTATTGGCAGGAATGGCGCTTGGAATTGCAGTTGGGCATTTTGTATTTTACATAGCAAGAAAACGGGAAGGAGAAGCGGCATATGAGGATGTATGATTTAATAATGAAGAAAAGGAATGGCGGGAAGTTAGTGAAGCCGGAGATTGATTATATGGTGAAAGGATTTACTGCAGGGGAAATTCCGGATTACCAAATGGCCGCTATGATGATGGCAGTTTATTTTGTGGGGCTGGATGAAGAAGAGACGCTGCACCTGACTATGGCGATGGCTCATAGCGGCGATATGCTGGATTTGTCTGGAATCCATGGAGTGAAGGTGGATAAGCATAGCACAGGGGGCGTGGGGGATAAGACATCCCTGGCGCTGACGCCTATGGTGGCAGCCTGTGGCATTAAGGTGGCAAAGATGAGCGGGCGGGGGCTTGGCCATACCGGAGGGACCATTGATAAGCTGGAGAGTTTTGCCGGGTTTACAACAGGAATCACGCAGCGACGGTTTATGGAAAACGTGGAAAGAGTCGGCATTGCAATTATGGGACAGACAGCCGACCTGGCGCCTGCGGACAAGAAATTGTATGCGCTTCGGGACGTAACGGCAACGGTGGACAATATGTCCTTAATTGCCAGTTCCATTATGAGCAAGAAACTGGCTTCTGGCGCAGACGCCATTGTACTGGATGTGAAAACGGGGAGCGGCGCTTTTATGAAAGCGGAAAAGGATGCCCGTGCGCTGGCGGAAGAAATGGTAAAGATTGGGAAGAATGCAGGCAGGAGGACATCTGCCGTGATTTCCGATATGGATCAGCCATTAGGATATGCAGTGGGCAACGCGCTGGAGGTGAAGGAGGCCATAGCCACATTAAAAGGAGAAGGGCCAGAGGATTTTGTGGAGCTTTGCCTGGCCCTGGGTTCCCATATGGTAGTGGCTGGCGGTATGGCGGAAAGCCTTGCAGAAGCGGAAGGGAAACTGAAACAGGCGGTTGCCGACGGCAGCGCTTTGGACAAATTGGCGGAATTTGTGGAGGCGCAAGGTGGGGATAAAGAAGCAGTCTATGATACGGGGCGGCTGCCTAAAGCGGCATACATAGAGGAAGTTCTTTCCCCGCAGGAGGGATATGTGGAGCATATCGTTTGTGATGAAATCGGCATATGCTCTTTGATGCTTGGCGGAGGCAGGGAAACAAAGGAGAGTGTAATTGACCTGTCCGTAGGTATGGAGCTAAAGAAAAAGGTAGGGGACTATGTAAGGATAGGAGAGCCCCTGGCTAAAGTCCATGGCAATGACAAGGGGAAAATGGAGGCGGCGGTGAAAAGGCTTCTTGGCAGCTATCGTTTTTCCGGGCAGCCAGTGGGCAAGCCGTCTCTGATTAAAGCTGTCATAGAATAGTCGGGAGCCGCATATATTGTTCCATGATAAGAAGCAGAAAATCAGCCGTCAGGCAAAACGGGAGACAAACTGGAAAACAAAAATTAGAAAGACAGAAAGAAATCATCGTGGAATCGCTGAAACTGCCGAAGGACTCTATGCTGGGGGCTTCTATTGTTACAGTGACAGGAAGAGAGGATGCTTTTGTGGAAAATTATAGGGGCATCTTGGAATATTCCCCGGAGTGTATTGTGCTACAGGGCAAAACCTGTCAAATTAGCATAAGCGGTAAACGGATGACGATTGATTATTATACGAATGAAGATATGAAAATCAGCGGTTGCATAGAGTGTATCCGTTACCATTAAAGCGACGCTTGTTTTCACCTTATAGGAAACTGCGTTAAGGCGCATATATAAGAGTGTCCTGCTTTTTTAGGTTTGCATTTTGAGCAGGCATGGCCGCTTCCGGGGCATAGTTTGGATGTTGTTTTTCTTTTCCAGGGCCCCGGAAGAAGATGCAGGATTTCAATCTCTTAGAGTTTGCGCCCCACCGTTTGGCTAAGGGGAGTTTCATTAAGGAGGTAGATTGTACCTATGCTTCAGTTTATACAGTTTCTGAAAGGCTATGTCTGCATTAGAGTATGGGGATATTCGCCGGAGCGGTTTATGAATTTATGCAGCAACCATGATATTTTTTTATGGGATATAAAAAATTGTGGGGAATATTACTCCATGTGCATTACGGTAGCGGGGTTTTATCGGTTAAAGGGAATCGTAAAGAAAACAGGGACAAAGGTAGCCATACAAAAGCGTTGTGGACTGCCTTTTTTAGTGCCGAAGATGATGCGCAGGAAAATTTTTCTGATTGGCCTGATTGGGAGTCTGGCGTTTTGGATGTGGATGTCTACCTTTATATGGGCGGTGGAAGTGGAAGGAAACTATTCCATTTCTGAAGATATATTTTTGGATTTTCTAAAACAAAACGATGTATATGTGGGGATGCGGAGAAAAGATGTGGATATAGAAGCGCTGGAAAAGCAGATAAGGCAGGATTTTGGCATAGTTACATGGACTTCAGCGAAGATTGACGGGACGCGGCTGCAGATACAGATTAAGGAAAATGAAGTGAAAGCCGTCGAGAAGCGGGGAGAGGGCGCAGAGGAAGGAACGGAATCCGGAAACCGTTTTGGCTCCGACCTGGTGGCGGAAGCGGATGGGCAGATTGTCAGTATGGTGACTCGTGCGGGTGTGCCGCAATTGGCAGTGGGGGCGGAGGTAAAAAAGGGGGATGTGCTGGTGGCGGGGAGCGTACCCGTGTATAATGAGGACTCAACAGTGCGGAGGTATCAGTATTATGATGCGGATGCGGATGTTTTTATCAGCCGGAACTTGCACCAGACGGAAGAACTTCCGCTTTCCTATCAGAAAAAGGAATATACGGGGGAAGAAAAAGAGGAAGTTTTCCTGTCGGTTATGGAAAAAGAATTTTATTTGCGGATAGGAAAGGTAAAGTATGAGAATTATGATAAGATAACGGATAAAAAACAGGTGAAACTGCTGGACAATTTTTACTTGCCCGTGTATTATGGGAGCAGTTTGAACAGGGAGTATGTGATGAAGGACAATATTTATACAAAAGAAGAGGTAAAAAATATATTTTCCGAAAAATTAATAAAATATATGGCCGATTTGGAGGAAAAAGGGGTACAAATAATCAAAAAAAATGTTACAATAGATAAGAAAAATAAAAAATGGCGTATGGATGTGGATTTGCAGATTGTAGAGCAGACTGGAAAAAATATACCTATCGTGCCAGTGCAGGAAGAAACGGAAAACGCTCAGGAAGGGATGCCGGATATGCAGGATGAGGAGGCGTCCGCAGAGTGACGGAAGGGACTATGGCAAATAGGCATTTCCAAGCGGCAGGCCGGATTCGGATGCCAGTATCCGAATGGGGGAGAAAATGGAATCTATGGAAGGAAGAGAACGCCGGATTCAGGTTCCGGCGGAATATATGCAGAATATATTCGGGCAGTGTGATTTTTATATAAAGAAGATTGAAAGAAGCTTCGGTGTGGACATCATTGACCGGGACGGGGAAGTCAGGGTGACAGGACAGGCGGCTGCGGTGAAGCAGGCGGCGCATGTGATAAAGCAACTGGTTGGATTATCAGAGAGAGGGAATGCGATTCAGGAGCAGAATGTGGATTATGCAATAGCGGTGGAAATGGAAGCTGGAATGAAAACAGAGGAAAATCAGGAAGATATTTTGATGGAAATAGACAGTGACTGTATATGTCATACGGTGAATGGGAAACCAGTGAAGCCAAAGACATTAGGACAGAAGCAATATGTGGATGCCATGCGGGACAATATGGTGGTGTTTGGTCTTGGGCCAGCCGGCACAGGGAAGACTTATCTGGCTATGGCTATGGCAGTGACAGCTTTTAAGCGGGAAGAAGTGAGCCGTATCATTTTGACGCGTCCGGCCATAGAAGCCGGGGAAAAACTGGGATTTCTGCCAGGGGATTTACAGAGCAAGGTGGATCCTTACCTGCGTCCGCTGTACGATGCGTTGTATCAGATTATGGGGGCGGAGAGTTTTGCCAAAAATATGGAAAAGGGACTGATTGAAGTGGCTCCCCTGGCCTATATGCGGGGAAGGACGCTGGACAATGCGTACATTATCTTGGATGAGGCGCAAAACACCACACCGGCGCAGATGAAGATGTTTCTCACCAGAATTGGGTTTGGTTCAAAAGTGGTTGTGACCGGTGATGCATCCCAGAAAGACCTGGCGCCAGGGACGGCGTCTGGGTTAGATGTGGCAGTGAAGATATTGGGCAAAATAGAGGACATTGCCTTCTGCAAACTGACCAGTAAGGATGTGGTCAGGCATCCGCTGGTGCAAAGAATTGTCAAAGCATACGAAGACTATGAAAAGGCTGATGCGCGCAGGCAGGCACAGGCAGCGGGCAGGAGCGGCAGGATAAAAGGAAGAAGGAAGTAAAAGTATGGCATGTTATGTGGAAAACGAAACAGGGACAAGCTTTCCCTTTTCGATAGAGGAAACGGTGCAGGGAATAATGGAGACAGTGCTGGAAAACGAAGCCTGCCCTTATGAGGCAGTGGTCAATGTGCTGCTTACCGATGATGCGGGCATCCGAGAATGGAACAGAAAGTATAGGGATATTGACCGGGCTACAGATGTGCTGTCTTTTCCTAATGTAAGTTATGACGCCCCCGGCGATTTTGGGCAGGTGGAAGAGGCGGAGGCGGACTGTTTTGATCCTGACAGCGGGGAACTGGTCTTGGGCGATATTATCCTTTCCGTGGATAAGGTGAAGGAACAGGCCAGGAACTATGGACACAGCCAACGGCGGGAGTTTGCGTTTTTGGTAGCCCACAGTATGCTCCATCTGTGCGGTTATGACCATATGGAAGAGGCGGAAGCGGCCCGGATGGAAGAAAAGCAGGAGAAAGCGCTGGCACAGCTTGGGATTACCAGGGAAACAGGAAGCGCAAAAAGCATGTAACAGAGAAATATTTGCAGGCGGAAGGGAAACGGAAACAGGAAGCGCCGGATATGTTTCGGAAACGACCTGCTATGTCTGTCTGAAAATGGAATACATTGGAACGGTTGTTTGTAAAGAAAAAGGAAATAGAAGGAACAGGGATTCAATGAGTCAGAAAACAAAAGCAAACAGAAGCGGCAGGGGTAGGCGGCGGGAATGGATGATGAATGTGGGTTTGATTGCTTACATTATTAGCTTTGTCCTGCGTATTCCTTTGGGCCGCATGATTGGTGACAAAGGAATTGGCTTTTATGCCGGAGTTATGGAAATGTATTTGGTGATTAACGTGATATTTTCCTATGGGGTGTCCAAGGCGTTGGCTGCATTGGTGCGGTACCGGGCAAGAAGGGAAATGTTCCGCAGCGCGAAACGGGTGTACCGGGATGTGATGATGTTTACATTGGCCATAGGCGCTTTACTTATGGTGAGCGCTATCGTTTTCTGTGGGTTTTTCTCGGAAACTCTGCTGTTGGAGCCAAGGGGGTATCTGGCAGTGGCAGCAATTGCGCCTGCTATTTTCCTGTCAGCGGTGACAGGAGTTATGCGTGGGTATTTCCAGGGGATGGGGACGATGGTTCCTACCATACAATCCAAGTTGGTGGAGAAAGTTGTACAATTCGTGGCAAGCCTGATGCTGGCGGCGGTTTTCTATTCTTATGGGGAAAAGGTGGCGGCATTGCTAAAAACATCGGAATTTGCAGCGGCATATGGCGCTGTGGGGGCTGCGCTTGGGATGTCAGTGGCATGTTTTTTTTCCTTGCTTCATCTAATTTTTATTCATGTCGTATACGCTAAAACGTTCAAACGGCAGTTGGCGCGGGACAATACAAAGTATGCCGAAAGTAATGCGCAGATTTTCCTGATGTTTTTTCAGGCGGCATTGCCTTATATCCTTTGCGCTATGCTTTATAATATGAATTATATTGTAGACCAGAGGATTTTTAATTATGCTATGAATGTAAAGGAAAAAGGCAGCCTGCGGACGGGACACTGGGGGGTATACTATGGAAAATACAGCGTAGTGGTCGGGTTGGCAGCCACAATATTTGCCTTTGTGGCGGCAATGGGGATTCCAAGGATTATTCAGCTCCAGGAAAAGCAGGAAAACAGGGAGGCGCAGTACCGGTTTGGCAATTTGATGCATCAATTGGCCATCCTTACAATACCGTGCGCCGTTATGCTGGCAGTTTTAGCAGAACCGATTGTAGGTCTGTTGTTTACCGGGGATAAGGAAACTGCCGTAACGATGCTCCAGGCTGGGTCGGTGGTGGTGGCGTTGTTTCCATTTGCTTATTTGTGCATGAATATACTGCAAAGGACGAGGAACCAGAGAGTGGTGATTTTTGGAGGGTTAGCGGCATTTTTGTCGCATATACTGCTTTTGGTGATTCTTGTCACTAATACAAAATTGGGAATCCATGCGGTAGTCTGTGCCGGAATATTCTTTTGGCTGATTGTTTGTGGGGCAGGTCTTTTCGGAATAATGCGTTACTTGTCCTATACGCCGGATTGGATTCGTTTTTTTGCCATTCCATCTGCTTGCGCAGCGGTTTCGGGCCTGGTGGCTATGCTTTTATGTAAATTATTGCTGAGCTTGCTTGGAAATGCAGTGACGTTGTTGATTTGTCTTGTTGTAGGGCTGTTGGTCTATAATGTGCTTTTGGTTGTTTTGAAAGGAGTAAAGGAAGAGGAATTGCGGGAAATGCCCGGAGGAGGCATTTTGCTGCGGCTTTGGGAACGGGTGCATTTGATTTGACCTGGGCGCAGGTTTTGGCAATTAGGACAAGGGATGTCTGGTGAGGGGAGTGGGAAAGCATTTAGAGTCTGAGAATGTGGACTGAGGAACTAAATGAATTTTAGTGGGGTGGGATTTTTGAGGGTGTAATTAATTTTGTGTCTTTGAGATTCTATTTACCTATGATTTCCAGCATAGGCTATTGCCAGAATTTCCAGTATTTACAAGGCTTTGTGGGCTCTGCCCACACCCGGCCTCCGGAATAAGGATAAAGGTCATAGACACAAAAATAAGAACACTACCGGATTTTTTAGAGTTTTTCCCGCGTGTGCGGGGGTGATTCTAAATATATGCATCACAAAATGGTATGCCCCCAATTATCCCCGCATATGCGGGGATAATGCAGCCTTATGCCGTTGTCCTGCCGATTCTTCCCAATTGCTTTTCTTGCGTAATGGATTCCCCAATAATTAACTGATACAAAGTAAAACAGCTTGTGATTCCACCATGTGTGGGGCATATACAATATCTTTTTCAATCTCTCTTCTATTAAAATCGCTTCTGGTAATAATGCTCCAATACCTGAATCATCTGGTACAATCCCATGGCAATCACACAAAGGATTAGGATAGATGTAATGACCATGTTCAATTTAAAGAAAAGAATGGCGTGAATGATAAAAGTGAGTATTTGCAGCGTCGGCTTATCCGGAAGCAGGTGACAAAAGACATAGGGGATTTATAAACAAACGGTATATCCGGTATGAAAAGCGTCCACAGAAGCATAAGATAGAAAAAAGGATTGGTCGATCTATGTTCATGCAAAGCAAAGAAAGCAGGATAGGGGAGGGGATAGATGAGAAAAAACTCATCGCACAGATTTCCCAGATATTATTTTCCGAAAATGACATTACATTGGAAGAACATCTTTGTATCCTGGAATTATTGGAAGAAGTGGAATAGAGGATGGCGTAGAAAGATAGACGACAGAGGCTCCGGCCGAAATTGAGCAGAGGTCATTAAAAAGGGGGAATATAGCATAGAAAAACTGCGTGCAGTGATCTATAACCGTTGCAGCACGGAAGAAGAATCTCAAAAGGATGCGTTGCTTAAACAAGTGCAGGAATCCCAAAACTGTGTTTTGGAGCAGGGGTGGCAGTTGGTGGATGTCTATGTGGAGGCTAAGAGCGGCACTACACGGAAGGGAAGATGTGAGTATAATCGCCTTTATCAGGATCTGCAGCGGGATAGCTTTGATATTATAGTGATTAAAAGTCAGGATAGGCTGATGCGGAATACAAAAGACTGGTACCTTTTCCTGGAACGGATGCAGAAGAATGGGAAACGGCTTTATATGTACCTGGAACACAAATTTTATTCTCCAGAAGATGCTTTGATTACTGGGATAAAGGCAATCTTAGCGGAGGAATATAGCAGGGAATTAAGTAAAAAAATCAACAATGCCCACCGCAACAGGCAGAAAGAAGGTAAACATTTTGTTCTTACCAGCCAGACATATGGTTTTCGGAAACTGCCGGACAAAAGCATCGCACTGGATGAGGCAGAAGCGGAAATGGTGCGGACGATTTTCAAATTATCGGCCAATGGCTATGGCACGCATAGTATAGCCGCAATCCTTTATCAAAATGGATATCGCAACCGTAATGGGAACATGCTCAGCCCGTCCCGCATCCGAAACATGCTCCGAAATCCGGTTTATAAAGGAACAGTGGTTCAAAACCGACAGCATTTTGATTTTGAAAGCAAGCAGGTGGTGAAGAACCGGCAGTCGGAGTGGATAGTGCATAAGGATGCAGTGCCTGCGATTGTAGAACCGGATTTGTTTGAAAAGGCGAACCAGGGACTGGATAGCAGGAAAAGGGGAAATAACCGGAAAATAATATGTGGAAAGGACACAAATCCGGGGAATTATAGCCTTTCAGGGAAAATATCCTGTGGTATATGCGGCAGCCCGTTTTACCGCACAGTGCGCCGGAAGAAGGATGGCCAGGCAGTGGAGTGGAAATGCAGCAACTATTTGCTGAATGGAAGAAAGAAGCAGCAATTGTCAATTGTGCAAGCCGGAAACTTGAGACAAGCCGGAAACGTAAGGCGAATCGAAAACCTGATGCAAGCCGAAAATCCGAGTCAAGCCGGAAAAACAGGGCAATCCAGCAGGCCGAGTCAGGTAAAAAAAGCAGGGCAGGCCGCAAGTTTTACGCAAACAGGAATATTAGGGTGTGTCACAGAACTTGAGCAAATTGGAAATACAGGGTATGACGCAAAGGTATGGAAGAGAGAAACGAAAGCCATTGAAAGGAACGATAACATAACTTACAGTATAGAATGTGAAAGAACATGTGGAAACTGTGGCATGGATTGCGATATGGAATATGTAGAACAAAGGAATACGGGGTGCGATAATGTACACTTGGATGAAAAAAAGCTTTATAGCACATTAGAGCAGTTGGCCAATGAAAATTATGGTGGGAGGGAAATGGAAAAAGAAGATTTACTAAGGAAAACATTGGAAATTGTGCGCAAAGCATTGCGCAAAGACTATATGGAAAAAGGAAAGAGGGAATTGGAAATTTCTATGGAAAGGATGGCATGTTGGAAAAGCCGCCTTCTTCAGAAACTTTTGGAACATGTTATAACTGATGAAGAATTTAAAATAAAAAATAAGGAATTGCAAGAGAGAATGGGCCAGGTGCAGGAACGCCTAAAGCAGTGGGAAGACAATAACGTGCGAACGATAGGGTTTGATGAGCGGATGGAAGCTATACGGATAAAACTGGAAAGCGGATTGATAGAACAGGCCAAAATGATATGTATGGTGGAAAACATCAGAAAAATAGAAGTGACCCCCAATCATTTGGAAATTTCTTTCGCTCCGCGGGTAAGCGTGGGAATGCTTGGAAGAAAGACCTTTTTGATGGCTGGAGAGGGAAGGGAGGAACCTGTCATCCTGCGGACTGCGCAAACCTGCGGCTCTTCCAGACGATTCAGGATAGAGGAAGAGAAGAGGAGAGTCTTGGACTTGATGGGCCGGAATCCTAAAATTACGGCAAAAGAAATTGCTGTGGAAATGGGGGCAAATCTTTCTCTGGTACATAGGAGGATTCGGGAATTGAAACAGGAGGGGAAAATCCGGTACAGTTCCCCTAATGGAAGAGGAGAATGGCAGTGGGGGAATTTTAAATGAGAAGGTTTTAACGGAAGGGAATGAATTTTGTTTATAAACAAAGATAAGCGGTTGTGGAAACTGGATTTACAAGGAATGTTTGTGGATAACATGAAAAAGTGAAAAAGCGTAAGGAGAGGCTGATGCTATGCAGAAAGGCGAGTTTTTTGCATAGCATTGGCTTTTCTTTTTATAATTAGTTTAAGTTTTCTTTGTTTTTTAAAGCTTAAGAAGAAAGAAATTGGTCAGAAAGAAAAAATGATGCAAGTATGATGGGAATTTGATGCATTTAGGATATATAGTATAAAGGGATTTTATAGGTATGGGAAGGGAGAAGGATATGGGAAATAGAAAAGGGATACGGATTGGCGTATTTTTGCTTGCCGGTATGTTTTTTACTTTTTGGATTGATGGCAGGGTGGAAGGAGCTGGTTTGGAGCAGGAAACGCAAAGAGTGCAAATGGATGCAGAAGATGGAGAGGGGAAAGCGCACAATGGGGGAATGGAAAGTGGGAAAGAAAAGAAGGAGGCAGGAAGGGAAGAAATTATTCTGGAAAATGAATCTATTTTAGAAGAGGTTTATAAAAAGCTGGGAAAGCAGCCAGGCAGTCCGTTGTATAAGGATGAATTGGAAGAGATGGAAGGGAAACTGGATTTACAGGGAATAATCCGTGTATCCAACGGAAGCGACATGGATTTTCTGAAAAATTATTGTGCAATCAATAACGTTTTGGAGTGGGAAGTGGTATTTTCACCGGATTTGGAAGGCTGGACGGAGGAGCAGTTGGAAGGGCTTAGAGATTTCCGGCAGCGGGTGAAGGTCAAGAGTCTTGATGGAACGGTGTCAGCCGCCGCGCTGCCTTATTTTACAGGAACAAGTGAAATTATTTTTGAAATTGATGATGTGACAGGAAAAATGGGGGAGGGGAGAGTTTTTCCAGAACAGATTCAAAGCGTGAGCCTATATGGTTTTTCCGAAGAGAAATACAAAAATCTATTAAATTGCATGTGGGAATCGGAAGTGGAGACATTGTCTGTACACTATGGAGGTTTGGAAGGAGGGGATAGGATTTTTTGGATGGATCAGGTAGCAGGCATGGAAAGCATGAAATATCTGGATGTCAATGACAATATCCTCCGGGTGCGGGATGCCCAAAGTTTGAAAAAGATGGAATTATGCGGCTTGTGTGGAACCGTGGACAAAGAGACAGGAGTAGTATTTTTGGAAAAGCTGTCAGAGTTGGAAAAAGTGACGCTGGCGGTTACGGAGGAAATGGATTTGGAACCATTGCTTGAGAGGGAGGGGTTAGCGCTGCGGCTGACATTTTGTCAGAAAATGGTGGAATTTGAAGAAGATATTTTTGACGGGAAGGGTGCAGTGGTTTGTGACGGACTGGATGAGGCGCTGGGCTGGAGGAAAGAAAAAAGCGTAGAAAGCAAAAAAGAGGATTTTCTTGCCATATATCAGAAATTTATAGATGATGGCAGGAAGATAGAATGTTTTTCCGTTCGCGGCCGGGAGGGGGAAGAAATGTACAATGTGAAGACATTCCTGCGGGTAACGGATAAGGGACAGGCTTATATTTTGGATCCGGAAGATGAGGATTGGGGGTTTGGCTCTTATCGGCAGGACTATGTAAGTTTGAAGGACATCAATTTTGACGGTGTAAAGGATATTACGCTGGATATGGGACATTTTGGAAACCAGGGCTCCACTTATGAAACTGGTTGGATATGGGAGGAGGAACAGGGAAAATATATTCTTTGCAATAGTTATTATCAGATTGTCAACCCACAGGTAGACAGTGAGCATAAACTGGTGCGGAGCAGTTGGCGGAATTGGGCGGCTTCCCATAGCTGGGCAATATATCGGTATGAAAAGGGGGAATTTGTGAAGAAAAGCGAATTGACGGAAGAGCCTTTGCAGGAGGATGAGATACCGGAAGATATGGTGGTGCCGAAAGGCGCGGAAGTATGGAGATGGGTGGAGGAAATCTATGAAAACGGCAAAGTGGCGGAAACGAAGAGCTTTGTGATTGCCTGTGTGGAAGGGGAAGAAAATGAGTACCCGGAAGGCTGCGAGAGATTTTTTGAAGAGGATAGCTATTGGGGAAGGCAAAGCTGACTTTCCGTTCCCTAAGAAAGGATATTCCTTTTTGTCATTTCCATACGCCGTTTCAATACCTGCGACCCATATATAATCAGATATCCCAGCCCTCTTCTGGCGGCGAGGAACTCTCCGATGATGACGCCTACCAGGGCAAGGCCGATATTGACTTTCATATTGCTTAATATAGTAGGGACGGAGCCGGGCAGCACTACTTTGAAGAAGGCATCCCGTTTGCCTCCGCCCAGTGTGTAGATTAGCTTTATTTTCTCCTCATCCACCTGTCGGAAGCCAGTGTAAAGATTAATAATGGAACCGAAAACGGCTACGGAAATTCCTGCCACAATAATGGTATTTATTCCGGCGCCCAGCCATACAATGAAGAGAGGGGCAAGAGCCGACTTCGGGAGGCTGTTTAAGACGACCAGATAAGGTTCCAGAACTTCGGAACATCTCTGGGAACGCCATAGAAGGGTGGCGCAGAACATACTGATGGCCAGAACCAGCAGGAAACTGGCGAGGGTTTCCAGCAACGTTATGCCTGTGTTGGTAAAAAAGGAAAGGTCTTTGAGCATGCCGACCAGGCAGAAAACGACCTGGCTGGGGCTGCTGAAGAAAAAGGAATCGACGTACCCCATCCGGGTGGCGCCTTCCCACAGGAACAGGAAGCCGACAAGGATGAGGGTGCGGGCGAGGAGAACCATGTGCCGATGTTTTCGGAGGGCATATTCATACTGTTCCTGTTTGCTCAGGCTGTCTTTTTTCTTCCTTTGGAATAGTTTCTTCTGAAATAGTTTCATCTGAGATGGTTTCATCTGAAATCTCCTTCCATAAACGGTTAAAATAATCCTTGAACTCGGGAGCATTCCGGGAGGCAAGGGGAGAGGCGTCGCTTAAGGTCAGATGGACGGGGATGTCGCATTTGACTGTGGCAGGGCGTTTGCTTAATACAAGGATGCGTTTTGCCAGGCTGATGGCTTCGGACAAATCATGGGTAATTAGCAAGGCAGTTTTGCCAGTGGAGCGTATAATGCTGCAGATATCGGCAGAAACGGACAGCCTGGTCTGGTAGTCCAAGGCGCTGAACGGTTCATCTAAGAGCAGAATATCCGGTTCCATCACCAGAGTCCGGATTAGGGCGGCGCGTTGCTTCATGCCGCCGGACAGTTCGCTTGGCTTCTTGTCCCTGAATTTATACAGGCCATAGTCTTTGAGCAGTTTCTCTGCAAGTTCCAGCTTTTTTTGCGTAAGCATATGGTTTATTTCCAGGCCAAGGATAATATTCTGGTAAATCGTGCGCCACTCAAATAAATGGTCATGCTGCAGCATATAGCCGATGCGCGGTCGGAAGGATGCAAGAGGAGAGCTGGCGCCATGCAGGGCTTTGGGGTCTGGAATCTCCTTGGCGCCGCACTGCCCATTGGGACACGGCCCGTTGTGGTGGAAAATAACCTCCCCGCTTTCCGGGGCGTCCAATCCGGCAATGAGAGACAGCAGGGTGGACTTGCCGCAGCCGGAGGGGCCTACTATTGCGGTGAATTCCCCTTTTTGCATTTGGAAAGATATGTGGGACAGGGCAACTGTTTCGCCCTCCGGGCTATGGTAAGAATAGCAGATGTCTTTCACTTCTAATATTGGTTGGCTCATAAAGGATCCTCCGTTGCGAATATACCTTATTATATGAGAAACGGAAAAAGGATGTGAGAAATGATTGAAAATCCCTTTTAAATATGATAGTATCAAAAGCGGAATAGCAAATGCTTAGAACAGTGGGAAAAAAGTAGTTGGGAGGAGGCTGCCATGGCACAGCTTTGGGGCGGACGTTTTACCAAAGAGACAGACAAACTGGTGTATCAGTTCAATGCGTCCATTTCTTTTGACCGGAAATTTTTTGAAGAGGATATAGAGGGAAGCATTGCCCATGCGGTGATGCTGGAAAAACAGGGGATTTTAACGCAAGATGAGAAGAACCGTATTGTGAAGGGGCTGACGGGCATCCGGGAGGATGTGAAAAGCGGTGCGTTGGAAATCACGGAGGAGTATGAGGATATCCATAGCTTTGTGGAGGCATGTCTGACGGAACGGATTGGCGAAGCAGGGAAGAAACTGCATACCGGCAGGAGCCGCAACGACCAGGTGGCGTTAGATATGAAGCTGTATACAAGGGCGGAAGTGGTGCATGTGGCGGAAGGGCTGGAAGGGCTGCTGCATACGTTGCTGTCTTTGATGGAGGGCAACCTGGATACTTATATGCCTGGTTTTACCCATTTGCAGAAAGCGCAGCCGGTAACGCTGGGGCACCATCTTGGCGCTTATTTTGAGATGTTTAAGCGGGACAGCCTGCGTTTAAAGGATATTTATGTCAGGATGAACTATTGTCCGCTGGGTTCCGGCGCTTTGGCTGGGACAACTTATCCGTTGGACCGGACGTATACGGCCTCTTTGCTTGGCTTTGAAGGGCCTACGCTAAATAGTATGGATTCCGTGGCCGACCGGGATTATATCATCGAATTTTTGGCGGCGTTAGCTACGGTAATGATGCATTTGAGCCGTTTTTGCGAGGAAATTATTCTGTGGAATTCCAATGAATACCGTTTTGTGGAGATTGACGATGCTTATGCTACCGGAAGCAGCATTATGCCACAGAAGAAAAACCCGGACATAGCGGAGCTGGTACGGGGGAAGACTGGCAGGGTGTATGGCGCGTTGGTATCCATTCTGACAACGATGAAAGGGATTCCGTTAGCTTATAATAAAGATATGCAGGAAGATAAAGAACTGACCTTTGACGCTATAGATACGGTAAAAGGCTGTCTGGCTCTGTTTGACGGGATGCTGCGGACGATGAAATTCCATAAGGAAGCTATGGCGGAAAGCGCAAAGAACGGTTTTACCAACGCAACGGATGCGGCGGATTACCTGGTAGGGAAAGGGGTGCCGTTTAGAGACGCCCATGGCATTATAGGACGCTTGGTGCTTTATTGTATTGAGAAAGGCACAAGCATTGATGCGCTTAGCTTGGAGGAATTTAAGGAAATCAGCCCGGTATTTGAAGAAGATATTTATCAGGCTGTCAGTTTGAAAACCTGTGTGGAAAAAAGGCTGACGATAGGGGCTCCCGGGCCGGAGGCCATGAAAGAAGTGATACGGCGCAACCAGGATTTTTTAAAACATAGCTGGCTTTGTGAGAAAATATAGGAAGATATTTTACGGACAGAGGGAATAGATAACATATAGCGGAAGAAAAGTGAGAAAACGAGGAGTGGAAAAAGATGGGTGACAAATTAAAGGTAGGTATATTAGGCGGTACAGGTATGGTAGGGCAGCGGTTTATTTCCCTGTTGGAAAATCATCCATGGTTTGAGGTGACAACGGTTGCGGCCAGCCCACGTTCGGCAGGCAAAACCTATGCGGAAGCGGTAGGGGACAGGTGGAAGATGACGACCCCGATGCCGGAAGCGGTAAAAAATATTGCGGTCATGAATGTAAATGAAGTGGAAAAGGTGGCGGCAGAGGTTGACTTCGTATTCAGCGCAGTGGATATGACAAAGGATGAGATTAAGAAGATAGAAGAAGAATATGCGAAAACGGAAACCCCGGTGGTATCCAATAACAGCGCGCACCGATGGACGTCGGATGTGCCGATGGTTGTGCCGGAGATTAATCCTGGGCATATGAAAGTCATTGATTTTCAGAGGGAAAGGCTGGGGACTTCCAGAGGATTTATTGCAGTGAAGCCAAACTGCTCCATCCAAAGTTATGCGCCTGTCCTGACGGCATGGAGGGAATTTGAACCTTTTGAAGTAGTGGCGACGACTTACCAGGCCATTTCAGGCGCTGGCAAGACTTTTAAGGATTGGCCGGAAATGGAGGGGAATATTATCCCTTACATTGGCGGTGAGGAGGAGAAAAGCGAAAAGGAGCCGCTGCGTATCTGGGGGGAAATCAAAGACGGCGTTATTGTTCCGGCGGTTTCTCCGGTTATTACATGCCAGTGTATCCGGGTGCCTGTTTTGAATGGACATACGGCGGCAGTGTTTGTAAAATTCAAGAAGAAGGCAGAGAAAGAACAGCTTGTGGAGAAGCTTTTAAGCTTTAAAGGGGCGCCGCAGGAATTAGAGCTGCCCAGCGCGCCAAAGCAGTTTATCCAATATCTGGAGGAAGACAATCGTCCGCAGGTTACGTTGGATGTGGATTTTGAAAACGGCATGGGCGTCAGTGTGGGCCGCTTACGGGAAGATACGGTTTATGACTGGAAGTTTGTGGGCCTCTCCCACAATACAGTGCGCGGCGCGGCAGGCGGTGCGGTGCTTTGTGCGGAACTGCTGAAGGCGCAGGGATATATAGAAAAGAAATAGTGCGGCAGGTCTGACATATTTTGCCGGATTTGCGCAAACGGGCAGGAGGAAGAGAAAGTAGGAATGGCAGTGTGGGGAAACGTATGCTGATAGGACGGGCGGCGGAACTGGAATATTTGAAAGGATATTATGAAAAGGAAGGAAGCCATCTCCTGATTCTTTACGGGCAGAAATCCATTGGAAAAACAGCGATTTTACGGGAATTTACAAGAGGCAAGCCCTGTCATTACCATATGGCAAGGGCTTGTTCTGGGCAAGGGAGCCTGGAATGGATGCAAAGGCTGGAGGATGGGAAGGCAGGACTTGGCTTGGAGAAGGAAGTCGTGGTGGTGGAAGAATTCCAGCATATGGCCCGGACTGGGAAGGAGGCAGTGCAGGCGCTGCTTGCATTGTCCGGTAAATGGTCAGGCGGTGCAGGCGTGCTTTTGATACTCGTCAGTTCCAGTATCCGTTGGGTGGAAAATAAAATGGTTTCCCAACTTGGGGAAGCAGTCAGCGCCATTTCGGATGTGTATAAGGTAAAAGAGCTGGAATTCCGGTATCTGCAGGAATATTTTTCATTGTATTCCGTTCGGCAGTGTATGGAAGTGTATGCCCTATTGGGCGGTGTGCCAGGCTGGTGGAAGCATTTTGACCAGCGGCGTTCTGTGAAGGGGAATATTTGTCAGGCTATTCTGGAAGGGACAGGCGGACTGCGCCATACGGTGGAATATCTGGCAATGGAGGAATTGCGGGAACTAGCCGTGTATAATACAATTCTGGCTGCATTGGCAGCCGGAAAACGCAAACTCAACGATTTGCATAAGGAAACTGGTTTTCCGAGGGCGAAACTAAGCGTTTATTTAGGGAATCTGATTCAAATGGACTGGGTAGAGAAGGTATATTCCTTTGAACCGTCAGGCAGTGTGGGGAAAAAGGCCAATGCGGAGGCAAAGAAGGGAATGTACCGGATTTGTAACAGTTACATAGACTTTTACTATACATATTTGTATTATGGGGAAGAGCAGTTGTTCCGAATGTCTGCGGAACGGTTTTATAATACTTATATCCTGCCGGACAGGGACAGGCATCTGCAGGAAGCTTTCGTAAGAGCCTGTATGCAGCATATTGAAACATGTGGCAGGCAGGGTAAACTGCCGGTAAGGGAAGACCGTATCGGAAGCTGGTTTGGGAAAGACGGGCGGCATATTGATGCAGTGGTGCAGGAAACAGGGGGCGCGACGCTGCTGGCGCTATGCCAGGGCAGCCGCTTTGGGATGACATATGAGGAATACGCGGGGATGCTGGCAACGGCGCAAAAAGCTGGTTTCCACGCAGACTATGTCTGGCTGTATGCGGAATTGTTTGACTGCCGCATTGTGAAGGAGGCAGAGGAAAGGGAAACATTGGTTTTGGTGGACATCAGAGAGATGTCCGGCCTGCTTTCCCAATAGCGCAAAGGGAAAACGGGGAAAGTCTGCCGTTTGTTGTTTATAGAGGGGATTTGGTTTACAGGGCAGAAAAATGAAAGGGCTTTTTTGTCCGGACGGCGTACAGCGGTAAAAAGAAAATGGAGTATGAATGAAGAAAAATTTATATATTGCGGAAAAACCAAGTGTGGCAAGGGAATTTGCAAAGGCGCTGAAATTAAATATGAGCAACCGGGACGGATACATGGAGTCGGAGGATGCGGTCGTTACATGGTGCGTAGGACACCTGGTAACGATGAGCTATCCGGAAGTATACGATGAAAAGTATAAGCGCTGGTCTTTGTCCACGCTTCCCTTCGTTCCGGAAGAATTCAAGTATGAGGTGATTGGGAATGTGAAGAAGCAGTTTGACATTGTGAGCGGGCTGCTAAACCGGGCGGATGTGGAAACGATTTATGTCTGCACCGACTCGGGGCGGGAAGGGGAATACATTTACCGGCTGGTGGAGCGGCAGGCCAAGGTGAAGGGCAAACAGCGCAGACGTGTATGGATTGATTCCCAAACCGAGGAAGAAATCCTGCGGGGCATACGGGAGGCTAAGGATTTGTCGGATTATGACAATCTCTGTGCAGCCGCCTATCTGAGAGCAAAGGAAGACTATTTGATGGGGATTAATTTTTCCCGTGTGCTGACGCTGAAATATGGGAATTCCATCAAAGCTTATTTAAAAGCAGACCGGGCAGTGGTTTCCGTAGGCAGGGTGATGACTTGTGTGCTGGGTATGGTGGTTAACCGGGAACGGGAAATCCGCAGCTTTGTAAAGACGCCGTTTTACCGTGTGACGGCGGTTGTGACAGCGGAGCAAAAGGCGTTTGAATGTGAGTGGAAGGCGGTAGAGGGTACCAAATATTTTAATTCCCCTCTTTTATATAAAGAGAACGGCTTTAAAGAAAAGAAGACGGCGCAGGAACTGATTGCCCATTTGGAAGAAGAGCCAGAGGCTGTCCCGGTCGTGGAAGCCGTGGAGCGGAAAAAAGAGACAAAAAACCCTCCGTTGCTTTATAATCTGGCGGAGTTGCAGAATGACTGTTCCAAACTTTTTAAAATCAGTCCGGACGAGACGCTTCGTATTGCGCAGGAGCTGTATGAAAAGAAGATGACCACTTATCCAAGAACCGATGCCAGGGTGTTGTCTACGGCTGTGGCAAAAGAAATCCACAAAAATATCGGAGGACTGCGCGGATATACTCTGGCGTCGGTTTTTGCCGGAGAGATTCTGGCTGGCGGGTTTTACAAAAATATTGCAAAAACAAGGTATGTGAACGATAAACAGATTACGGATCATTATGCCATTATCCCTACGGGGCAGGGATTGAACAACTTAAGCGGCCTGCATCCTACGTCGGCAAAGGTATATGAGGTTATTGTCCGTCGGTTCTTGAGCATTTTTTATCCGGCGGCGGTATATCGGAAAATCGCGTTGACGATAGCCATGAAGGACGAGAAATTTTTTGCCAGTTTCAAGGTGTTGGAAGAGGAAGGCTATCTGAAAGTAACGGAGTTTTCTTTTGGAAAAAAGAAGGACGGAAAAAGGGGGGAGAAGGCATATAATGGAAAAGGGGAGGAGGGCGCAGGCGGGAAAACGGAAGCGGAAGAGGCAAAGGATGGGCAGGATAGCATGGCAGACGCCAAAGATCCGGAATTCCTTGCTATGGTGCAGCGGTTGAAAAAGGGAACGCGTCTGTTGTTAAACGGTTTGGAAATCCGGGAAGGTGAGACTTCGCCTCCCAAACGGTATAATTCCGGCACAATGATTTTAACAATGGAAAATGCCGGACAATTTATTGAAGACGAGGAGCTGCGGGCGCAGATTAAAGGAAGCGGGATAGGAACTTCCGCTACCCGGGCGGAAATTTTAAAGAAATTGGTGAATATTGATTATTTGGCTTTGAATAAAAAGACACAGATGATTACCCCAACTTTAATGGGGGAAATGGTGTATGAGGTGGTGGCAGGAGCCATCAAGCCGTTACTGGATCCGGCACTGACGGCAAGTTGGGAAAAAGGATTGACTTTGGTGGCGGAAGGGAGTATTACAGAAGAGGAGTATATGCGTAAACTGGATGATTTTGTGTCACGGCGGACGAATATCGTGAAACAGTTGGGAAACCAGGGATTTTTGTTTGAGCGGTTTGAGGCGGTGGCGGGGAATTATAAGAGGTAGGATGGGGAGGACGCGCCGGATATTATACCGTTGTCCCAAAGACACACTCCCGCTCGCTTCAAACGCAGCGGCTCTAAGCTTGAATTTGCCGTTGGCAGATTGCGCCTTGTTAAGAGTCGGTGTTTTCGGACGGTCTTTGGGACAACGGTATAATATCCGGCGCTGTGCGCTGGTATAGTTTCGTTGTGTTGGGACGGCCGGTTTTTCCAGGTGGCATTGCTTGGTGGGAGCGGGAGGTGGGAAATGGCATATGGGTGTTGTGTTGTTCGGGAAGGGTGCTTGTTGATTTAGATATGGATTGGGATTAGGAGGGAAAAGGATGGAAGAGTTGAAAATTCAGAAATTGTATACGTTAGCGGAGACTATTGCGGCAGAGTTGTTTGAGGGGGTTGTGTATCCGTGGGAGGCGCTGCCGGAGATTGGGGCTTTTATTGTGAAGCTGGGGAATTGTCTGCCGGAGGATGTGTATGAAAAAAGGGGAGAGAATGTGTGGGTGGCAAAGAGCGCTAAGGTTTTTCCGAGCGCGTTTATTCATGGGCCGGCTATTATTGATGAAGGGGCGGAAATCCGGCATTGCGCTTTTATCAGGGGGAATGCGATAGTGGGGAAAGGGGCTGTTGTGGGGAATTCTACAGAGTTAAAGAATGTGGCGCTTTTTAATAAGGTGCAGGTGCCTCACTATAATTATGTGGGGGATAGCATATTGGGCTATAAGGCGCATATGGGAGCTGGTTCGATTACGTCTAATGTGAAAAGCGATAAAACGTTGGTGACAGTGAAGGCCGGGACGCAACGGTTTGAAACAGGGCTTAAGAAATTTGGCGCCATGCTGGGAGATGAAGTGGAAATTGGATGCAACAGTGTGCTAAACCCGGGGACGGTAATTGGGAAAAGTTCCAATGTGTATCCAACTTCTTCGGTCAGAGGTTATGTTCCGGCTCACAGTATTTATAAAGGAGAGGGACAAATTGTGGCAAAGGCCGATAAGATATAGAATTAGCATATGTGTATTGGCCAAATCCTGGCTTTCCAGAGGCAGACAGTCGCTAAAAGCGTGGATAAGAAACAGGGAAGCCAGGCTGTAAGAAAAAATTAGAATAATATTAGAAAAAGACTGGATTTTTTGCAAGAAATGTGCGAAAATATACATGCGATTATGATAAAATATTCACAAGTTACATATTGAAAGGAGTTTTCACATGATTTATTCAAAGGAAGTTGAAGAAATGTGTACAGTTGCACAGGGTGTAAATCACGGATGTGCGCCTATCCCGGAAGAAGCGAACTGGGTAAAGGTAAAGGAAGTAAAGGATATTTCCGGTTTAACACATGGTGTAGGCTGGTGTGCGCCCCAGCAGGGAGCCTGCAAGCTCACATTGAATGTGAAGGAAGGCATTATCCAGGAAGCATTGGTGGAGACCATCGGATGCTCTGGTATGACCCACTCCGCAGCTATGGCAGCAGAAATTCTGCCGGGCAGGACAGTGATGGAAGCATTGAATACAGACCTTGTATGCGATGCTATTAATACGGCTATGAGAGAGCTGTTCCTGCAGATTGTATACGGAAGAAGCCAGAGTGCATTCTCTGAAGACGGGCTTCCGGTTGGGGCTGGTTTGGAAGACCTTGGAAAAGGGCTTAGGAGTCAGGTTGGCACAATGTACGGCACTTTAAAGAAAGGCCCCCGCTATCTTGAAATGGCTGAAGGATATGTAACAGGTATCGCGCTGGATGCAGACGACCAGATTATCGGCTATCAGTTTGTAAGTCTTGGCAAGATGACAGATTTCATCAAAAAAGGCGATGATCCGAATACCGCATGGGAAAAAGCAAAAGGTCAGTATGGCCGCGTAGCGGATGCTGTTAAGATTATTGATCCGAGAGAAGAATAATAGGAGGACTGAAAAGATGGCGTTATTTGAATCATATGAAAGAAGAATTGACAAAATTAATTCCGTATTGAACAGTTACGGAATCTCTTCCATTGAAGAAGCGGAAAAAATCACAAAAGATGCGGGCTTGAATGTATATGACCAGGTAAAAGGCATCCAGCCCATCTGTTTTGAAAATGCATGTTGGGCATATATTGTAGGCGCGGCAATCGCAATTAAGAAAGGCTGCAGAAAAGCGGCGGAAGCAGCAGCGGCCATCGGTGAAGGGCTTCAGGCTTTCTGTATTCCGGGTTCTGTGGCAGATACCCGTAAGGTGGGCCTTGGCCATGGCAACCTTGGCAAGATGCTTCTGGAAGAAGAGACAGAGTGTTTCTGCTTCCTGGCAGGCCATGAGTCTTTTGCAGCGGCAGAGGGCGCAATCGGTATTGCAGAAAAGGCAAACAAAGTTCGTCAGAAACCTTTAAGGGTTATTTTAAATGGTCTTGGAAAAGATGCGGCACAGGTTATTTCCAGAATTAACGGCTTTACTTTTGTAGAGACAGAGTATGATCCTTATACGAATACTGTAAAGGAAGTATCCAGGAAATCTTATTCTGAAGGATTGCGTGCAAAGGTAAATTGCTATGGCGCAAATGATGTGTGCGAAGGCGTTGCAATTATGCATAAGGAAGGGGTAGACGTTTCCATTACTGGTAACTCCACCAATCCGACCAGGTTCCAGCATCCGGTAGCAGGTACATACAAGAAAGAATGCAATGAGCAGGGCAAGAAATACTTCTCCGTTGCATCTGGCGGCGGCACAGGCCGTACTCTGCATCCCGATAATATGGCTGCAGGCCCTGCTTCCTATGGTATGACTGATACGATGGGACGTATGCATTCCGATGCACAGTTCGCAGGTTCTTCTTCCGTTCCTGCTCATGTGGAAATGATGGGCTTAATCGGCGCTGGCAACAACCCGATGGTTGGTATGACAGTGGCTGTGGCTGTTTCGATTGAGGAAGCCGCTAAGGAAGGCAAGTTCTAAGAAATAGCGTATTTATAAGGGTTTCCGTTGATGTGAATTGTCAGCGGAAGCCCTTAATTTTGCCACGTAATAGACAGATAATAGACAAGTAATAGACATACGGTAATAGACAAATATTGGCATAAAAAAAGACTGTTACCCGAAGCAGGAGTGGCGGTTTTCTCCATTTGTGGGAAATTGTAAAAGGGCATCTGCATTTTACAGACACCCTTTGATACGGTTTTATTTAACGGTTATTGCTTATGCTTATAATATTGTGCCGGACAGTAAGGAATAATCCTTTAAATGTTCTAAAATGATATTTTGGACATATTCAAGAATGGCAGCAGTATCATAAGAGAAAGTGTTTTCGTCCAGTACATCGTTATCCAGTAAATCTGCGACTATTGCCTTTGCTATGTCGTTTCTATTCATCAGCAACACTGCCTTTCTCCTGCTGAATTTCAAGATACGTCTTTGCAAATGTATAAATCTTTATAAGGTCTTGGGTATCATCAATCTGTTTCATAATTTCCATTACCTGCTTTATCAGATGTTCTTTCATTCTGCACCGCCTTTCTTCACAGACAATATTCCCATGATAAAACTGTATATGCTTGCGATAGTATCAAGGTTTTCAATATCGTATATCATTCTTACGATATTGCAGCGGTATTCTCTGGCTTGCTTTTCTTCTGCGGTCTGTTCCGGCTCCGGCTCTGCTTCCTTTGATTTTCTGTCCTCACGTTCTGCCCGGATTTCAAGCATAGGTTTTGTTACTCTGTTTGGCATAAGATAAAAACAATCTTCCGGCAACAGATAAGACATCATGCAATAGAAATACTCTGCTCTGTACCCAAAAGGCAGATAATAGACTAACTCTAAAAGTTTACGGTGCATATCGTCCTTTACACGCTTATCAATTTTTGCTTCCTGTTCGGCTTCTGCTTGCTTATATCCAGCCATAAAGCCATAATTGAAAAGGTCATAAATCAAATCAATAATGCTTTCTCTATCAGCTTGTCTGAAAAGTTCTTTGTAATTGCCTATTTGTGCAGCGTTAAAATCAAAATCATTATGCCGAGGGTGCTTTGCTTCCCACTTTGTAAATACTTGCTTTGCTTCGACAGTGGTCATGTTCTTAATCTTCTTCATTGTAAAATCTTCCTTTCTTTTGGTTGGGAAGTATGCTACAATGAACATACTCCCTTTAATTTGCTTTGTCGAGTGGTTATTGTGGAGTAGCGGCTCTATGGTATTTTCGGTACTGTAGAGCCTTTTTAATTGCTACAATCAATCTGCATCAACTCCTTTCTATTTTTTGATTTTCTCCATTTCGGATTTTAGTTGTTCCATTGTTCTATGGGTATATACCTTTTCGGTAATATCCTCTATGGCATGTCCGACAATCAGCTTTAAGATATATTCATCAACGCCACATGATTTTGCTTTTGTAATGAATGTGTGCCGGGTTTCATGTGGACGGTGTGTCATTTTTAATCTGTCCATGACTTTCTGAAATCTCTTGCGGTATTTATCGTAGGTCATATATGTACCCTGCTGCCCGTTTATATCATTAAAGAGATATTCAGATTGCAGAGTGTCAGCTTCTTTTATGCGGTTTTCAATTAACGTTTTTATTATTGGATGGATAGGAAC
>CAJTQO010000003.1 GCA_910578405.1 uncultured Lachnospiraceae bacterium
TGCCCGGAAATCCTCAAAAAAAGTTGTAAATTTTTTTGTCGTGGGCTTGACATACGGGTGACGAATCTCGTGTACTTTGTAAGCATTATTCTGTCAGAGTTTATGCAGTGGGTACTGGTTTACGTGGATTTTTTGAATGGAAGCGAATGCCAAAAGGCCCATTATAGTTTACACTACACAAATTGACTTGTAATTTGATGGATAAGGATTATAATAATATTATAGGAAAAATTTTTGAATATAAAAGGTGATAATAATGAACAAGTTAGAATTTTTTACAAATAATAGATATTTGGTATTGAAAACATTGTATGAGCATCAGATTGAGATTAATAATGCAGAGATATGTCCTATTACACAACAGGAGATAGCGGATGCTCTTGGTTGTAGCAAAGCAAAGGTGAATATGGTCTTGAATGAATTGATTCATAATGATTATGTTCAAATTTATAATAATACGAAGGGGAGATATGTCCTGACAGGTGAAGCAAAAAAAATAATGAAAAAATTTAAGTCCTGAAAATTGGACAGGAAGTATACTATAATAAAAAGAATTGAGGGAGAAAAGATTATGCAGTTGACGCCTGAAGAAATTGCAGAACAGCAGAAAAATGAAGAAAATACAAAGAAAAAGTATATTACACCTATTATTCTGGAAAGATGGGGAAAAGAGAACTCTGACAACATCATTATGGAATATTATTTCACGGACGGAAGGGTAAATATTGATGGAGATAAAGTATCAAGGGGAGATAAGAAGAAAGCAGATTATCTTCTTTTGTTTAGAGGTAATATTCCTTTGGCATTGGTAGAAGCAAAAGGGATAGGCCATAGTGCAATGGAGGGATATCAGCAGGTTCTTGCGTATGCTGAGATTCTGGATATTCCATTTGCATATACAACAAATGGGATTGATTTGGTTGAAGAGGATTTAATTATCCACCAAAATAATGACAAACTGAGAATGCAGGATTTTCCGTATCCAGAAGAACTGTGGGGTAGATATATCAAAGAAAAAGGGTTATCAGAAGATGAAGTAAGATTGATAAATCAGCCCTATTATATTGATACTTCAAAGGCAAAACCAAAGAAGCCAAGATATTATCAGAGAATTGCTATTAATAGAGTAATTGATGCAATCGCTCAGGGAAAGAACAGGATGCTTCTTGTTATGGCAACGGGAACAGGTAAGACATTTACGGCATTTCAGATTGTATGGAGATTATGGAAGAGTAGAACAAAAAAGAAAATCCTATACTTAGTAGACAGGAATGCACTTGCAGACCAAACAATGCAGAAAGATTTTAAACCATTTGTAGATGCTGGCATTATGGTAAAAATGAAAAGTGCAAATATAAAGAAAGATACTGCCTATGAGGTATATACAGCGCTTTATCAGCAGTTGAAGAGTAAAGATAAAGATTATTATAAGGAACTCCCACCTAATTTTTTTGATATGATTATAGTAGATGAATGCCATAGGGGTTCTGCTGATTTGGATTCTAACTGGCACGAAATACTGGATTATTTCGGTTCAGCTACACAGCTTGGCCTTACTGCAACGCCAAAAGAAACAGAAGATGTGTCAAATATCAATTATTTTTGTGCAGAAACAAATGATAAACCATTGTATACATATTCATTGAAACAAGGAATTGAAGATGGTTTTCTTGCTCCATACAGGGTGATTTCAGTTGAGCTTAATATTGATAAGGATGGATATAGGCCACCATCAGGGAAACTAGATATAGATGGGAATCCTGTGGAAAACAGAGTTTATACTCAAAAGGACTTTGATAGAACTATTGTTGTGGAAGAAAGACAAGAAATTGTTGCAAAAAGAATCACTGATTATATGAGAGAAAATGACTGTAGGTATGCGAAAACAATTGTGTTTTGTGAAAACATTGATCATGCGGATGCTATGGTTTTGAAGTTGAAAAACCTCAATTCAGATTTGGTACAGGAGAACAGTAAATACATAATGAAGATTACAGGTGATGATGAAATCGGAAAAGCGGAACTGGAAAATTTTACAGACCCAAATACAAAATATCCTGTTATTGCAGTTACAAGCAAACTGATGTCAACAGGTGTGGATTCAGAAACCTGTGAACTGATTGTTTTGGATAAGTCTATTGGTTCCATGACAGAGTTTAAGCAAACAATCGGCAGGGGAACAAGAATTAATGAAAATTTTACAATTGATGAGGAAAAGAAGAGCAAGCTGCATTTCACAATTTTAGATTTCAGGTCAAATTACCATCAATTTGAAGATCCGGAATTTGATGGTGAACCAGTGGCTGTAACGGAAGTTGGAGAAAATGGTTCATTTCCAAAGGGAAGTCCTCAAAAGGAGACAGATGAAAATGGAAACCTTATCAAGCAGAATATGGATAGTTGTGTAAAAAATAATATTTTGACAGAGTATCCGACATATCAGGATTTTTATATTTCTTTTAAAGCATCAGATGATAAAGATGGAATGACCATGGATTTGTTGCTTGAAAGGGCATATGTAAGAAAGATTAGTGAGGCAGTTGGATATTATATTGACAAATTTGATATTGTTGGATTGGTAGGATATGAGCAGCCACCAAAGTCAAAAGAAGAGAGACTAAAGAAAGTTTATGATTCAAGTATCTTAAATCAATTAGATATTGAAAAAAGAGATATTATTGTAACCATTCTCAATGAATATAAGACAGAGGATTTTTCAAAACTTAAAGATATTACAGTGTTTAATCTGCCAGTATTCAAAGAGAAGGGCTATACATCCATGAAAATATTGAAAAATGTCTTTAGTGGAAATAAACAGAATTTTATTGATTTAATGAAACAGATAGAAGAAGTGTTATATTAGACAACCAGGAGAAAAAATTATGGCATTAGCTACATTAATAAAAAGATTACAAGACATTATGCGCGGAGATGCAGGCGTCGGTGGGGATGAGCAGAGATTATCCCAAATTGTATGGATTTTATTCCTAAAGATTTTTGATTATAAAGAAGAAGAGTGGGAACTGACACAGGATAATTATGCCCCGATTATTCCAATAGGCTACCGTTGGAGAGATTGGGTGTCATCAACTTCTGTAAAAGACCAGATGACAGGGGAAGAACTGATTGATTTTGTCAATAATAAGCTGTTTAGAGTCTTGTCAGGCGATGCAGTTAAGGATGAAAAAGGGGAGGATGTATACCTTTTTACAAGATCGGACAGAGCATCCCTTATTGTGAGGGAGTTGATGAGGGAATCTATGAATTTTATGAAAAACGGAGTCCTTCTTAGGCAGCTTCTTAACATATTTGATGAAATTGATTTTTCTGATTATAACGAAAGGCATGCTTTCAATGATATTTATGAAACTTTGCTGAAAGGTTTGCAAGAAAATAACGGAGAATTTTATACGCCCAGAGCAATTACATCTTTTGTTGTGGATAAGGTTAATCCCAAGATTGGGGAAAAGGTTGCAGATTTCGCATGTGGTACAGGAGGATTTCTTGTAGATGCGCTGCATCATGTGGAAGATGCAGGTATCAAGGTTGAAGATTTACCAAAACTGCAGCATTCATTTTTTGGAGTGGAAAAGAAGCAGCTTCCTTATATGCTCTGTACAACGAATATGCTATTAAACGATATTGCAGAGCCAGACATTATGCATGACAATTCTTTGGAACAGGATGTAAGAAGATATACAGATGAAGATAAGTTTGACGTTATCCTGATGAATCCCCCTTATGGTGGTTCAGAGCTTGAAATTGTGCAGAAAAATTTCCCTGCGGAACTTAGGAATTCAGAAACAGCAGACCTTTTTATAATAGAAATTATGTATCGTTTAAATAAAAATGGCAGGTGTGGGGTAGTTCTTCCGGATGGCTTTATCTTCGGAACTGATAACAGTAAAAGTGCGATTAAAAAGAAATTGTTAGAGGAATTTAATTTACATACAGTTATCAGGTTGCCTGGAAGTTGTTTTGCCCCTTATACAAGTATTGCAACAAATTTGCTTTTCTTTGATAAGACAGAAGCTACAACGGATGTATGGTTTTATAGATTTGATTTGCCAGATGGGAAGAAATTTTCTATGAAAAAGAATCCTATGACAAGGGAAAAAATGTCCGCTCTGGATAAATGGTGGGGCAATCGTGTAGAGATTAAAGATGAAAAAGAATACAGTTCTATGACGGAGACTTGGAAAGCAAGAAAAGTATCTGTGGAAGAAATCATTGCAAATAATTATAGTTTAGACTTTTGTGGTTTCCCTAATGAAGAAAAAGTGATTCTTTCTCCCCAAGAGACTATAGAGAATTTCAAAGCTGAGAGAGAAAGACTTGATCGGAAGATGGATGCAAAGCTACAAGAAATTAAGGATATGTTGGGAGTGTAGTGATGGTATTAGCGGAAGATTTAAGACAGGCAGTATTGCAGATTGCATTGCAGGGGAAGCTGACGAAGCAGCTTGAAACAGATAGTAGTGTGGATGAAATGCTGAAAAATATGCAAGAAGAGAAAAATAAATTGATTGTTGAAAAAAAGCTAAAAAGTGAAAAAGCACTGCCTAAAATTCAAGAAGAAGAGATTCCGTTTGATATTCCGGATAATTGGCGATGGGTGAGATTAGGAGAGGTAGTAAAAAATATTTCTGCTGGTGGAGATAAGCCAAAGAATTTTTCAAAAGAGAAAACAAAATTGTTTTCTATACCTGTTATTGCAAATGGTGAAACTAATGATGGGATTTTAGGGTACACAGATGAAGCAATTTTAAAAGAGAAAAGTTTGACTGTTTCGGGACGTGGTACAATAGGCTTTTCAGTTGTTAGGACAGAACCATATGTTCCGATTGTTAGATTGCTAGTAATTACACCATTAAGACAGACAAATCTATATTATATACAATGTGTTTTAAAATCTTTGGTGGAAATTGGCATAGGTACGGCTGTAAAGCAATTAACGGTTCCAATGATTCAACCCAAAACTATTCCACTTCCTCCAATCGAAGAACAGCAGAGAATTGTTGATAAAATCAATGAGATAATGCCGAAGATAGATGAATATGAGAAGATTGAAAAAGAATTGGAAGCATTAAAGAAAGAGTTTCCGACAAATATGAAAGATGCACTGCTCCAAGCTGCTGTGCAGGGAAAATTGACAGAACAGTTGGAAAGTGATAATAGTGTGGATGAATTATTGGAAGTAATGAGGAAAGAAAAAGAGGAACTGATTACTCAAAAGAAAATAAAAAAGGAAAAAGCTTTGCCAGATATTGAAGAAGAAGAGATTCCATTTGACATTCCTGAAAATTGGAGATGGGAAAGAGTTGGAAATATTTGCGACTGTGGAGCAGGAGCTACACCAACTAGAAGTGATAGAAGGTTTTATGATAATGGAACTGTCTTTTGGTTAAAAACAGGGGAGTTGACGGATGGATATATTAACCAGTGCGAGGAAAGAATATCTCAGATTGCATTAAAAAAGTGTTCTTTACGTTTGAATAAAGAAGGAGATATTTTAATCGCTATGTATGGGGCAACTATAGGGAAATTGGGAATAGTGACTTTCCCATTAACTACAAATCAGGCATGTTGCGGGTGTAGTCCATATACAGGGGTATATAATTTGTATTTGTTTTATTATTTGATGTCATCAAAGAAAACTTTGATGGGTAAAGCGGAAGGCGGGGCGCAACCTAATATTTCAAGAGAAAAAATAAGAAATTTTTTAATGCCTGTTCCGCCTATAGAGGAACAACATAGAATCGTGGAAAGATTGGAAGCATTGTTGCCATTATGTGAGGATTTGAAGGAAGCGTAAGAAGTTTACAGATGTATTGATAACGATAAGAAAGTCTTTGAAAAAGAGAGAGTCACTTCGGAGTTCAAATCGGGCATGGGCGTAGATGGCAGAAGATGATATTTTACGGAATGCACCCTGCAGCGATGTGTGGCGTTTTTCTTGTTTCCACACACACTCAATTAATCTGTGCGTGTTGATAAATTTATTAAGTGCGTATATAATATATAGCAACAAAATAAACGGGGATGGAATTATTTGTAAAAATATATCCTTTCGTGTTGATTTGGATGTATATGAGAAAGCAAATATAACGCTTAATTTATCGGGAGCAACAATTGATAAGGCGGACGAGCCATGTGGAGTGCGCCGTTTTCATGTCACGCATGGAGAAAGTAAAGAGTGAAGCAGAAGATCTTGCTGATAGATGATGATATAGATTTATGCAGATTGTTAAGAAACAATCTGGAGCGGGAGGGGTATTTTGTCCGTACCTGCCATGATGGGGTCACAGGGTTGGAAGAAGCGCAAGGCACGGATTTTGAACTTGTGATTTTGGATATTATGCTTCCAGGGAAAAACGGATATGAGATATTGGAAAAAATCAGGCAAAAAAGTTTCGTGCCTGTTTTCATGCTGACCGCCAAGGATAGCGAAGGGGACAAGGTTTCCGGGTTGAGGATGGGGGCGGATGACTATTTGACGAAACCTTTTGCCAACAGCGAATTTCTTGCCAGGGTATCTTCTCTGTTACGTAGATATACCGTTTTTAACACAGCTTATAGTTCTGATAAACAAATAACGGTTGGCAGGATGTCGATAAATAAATCGGAGCGGGAAGTCCGTAAGGAGGATTCGCTCCTTGCGCTGACCGCAAAGGAGTTTGATTTGCTGCTGTTTTTCGTGGAAAATCCAGGAAGGGTCTTTACGAAAAGGCAAATTTACCATGCGGTTTGGAAGGATGAATATGCATTTGATGACAATAATATTATGGTTCATATCAGGAGGCTGAGAAAAAAGATTGAGGATAATCCGGAAAATCCCCAATACATTTTAACGGTATGGGGGGTAGGATATAAATTTGATGGTGAAATAGAATGAGAGTATGGAACATTGTTTTCCTATTGATTTGCATGGCAGAGTTTCTCTACATTCTCCGGATTCGGAAACAGTTGGCGGAATGGCTTGCATTTCTGAAAAACCTGCATAGGACGCCGGAGCGGAATTTTTTCGTAAAGGGAAATGATATTCTTGCAGATATCAATTTTGAATTAAATGGTATATTAGAGGAAAGCCGCAGACAATTTGTGAAACTGCAGAGGGCTGAAAACGCCAATCAACAATTATTGACAGATTTGTCCCATGATGTGAGAACTCCTCTGGCGTCCTTAATCGGATATTTGGAGTCATTAGATTCCGGGAGTGCAAAAGAGCAGGAAGAATATATCCATATAGCGTATCGGAAGGCTCTGGATTTGCAGGAACTGACCGATACGCTTTTTCAATGGTTTAAACTGGTTTCCGGTGAACAGAGATATCAAATGAAAATTTATGATATCAATGAGTTAACGCGGGAAATTATTATTGAACATATTCCGGCATTGGAAAAGCTTGGGATTTCTTTTTATGCCGATATTCCTGATGAGGAGTGGTTTGTGAAAACAGACAGGATGGCATATGCAAGGATAATAAACAATCTTTTGAGCAATGCTATCAAACACGGGAAATGTTCTTTTATAGAGGTGGCTCTAAGTAGGGATGAATACAGGGTATTGGTTTGCATTTCGAATAATGGGAATACGATTCCGGAGAGTGAGCTTCCTTTTATATTTGAACGTTTGTATAAAGGGGATTGCGCCTGTACAGGAAATGGATTGGGACTGGCCATTGTCAGAGAGCTGATAAATGCAATGTCCGGAGAAATCACCGTAAAAAGCGTGCCGGGAGAAAGGACTGCGTTCTGTTTTGCATTGCCGTTTATTGTAAGAGAAAAGTAAGGTTTGGTCAAGAAGGATGTCAGGTTTTATTGGTAAGATAAGAAGAAGGAGGCATTGCAGATGGACAATTATGTAATAAAGACAGAGAACCTGACAAAGAAATATCATGGCCAGATTGCAGTAGACAACATAAATCTTCATGTGCCAAAGGGAAAAATCTATGCTCTTTTAGGAAGAAATGGGGCTGGAAAAACAACAACCATGAAAATGCTGTTAAATTTGCTCCGGCCATCAGCCGGCAAGGTTATCCTTTTTGGGGAAAAGGATTCCGGCTTCGGAAAAAGAAACTATCACCGTATTGGCTCTATGATTGAGGCGCCTGCTTTTTATGAGAATCTGACGGCAAAAGAAAATTTGGAAATTTTAGCGCGGCTGAGGGGAAGGCATCGCCAGGATACAATAGAGAATGCTCTTTTTGTTGTGAACTTGGATTGGAAAAGTAAGAAGCTGTTTCGTGAATATTCTCTTGGCATGAAACAACGTTTGGGGTTAGCCGCAGCTATTATGCACGAGCCGGAATTATTGATATTAGATGAACCTATGAACGGACTCGATCCAATCGGCATATGTGAAACCAGAAAATATTTACTGCAATTATGCAGGGAGAAGGGCACAACAATATTAATATCCAGCCATGTGTTAAATGAAATTGAACAATTGGCGGACGTGATAGGCGTAATCCATAAAGGAGCATTGCTGGAGGAGACAAATTTGCAGGAATTATATAGGCATAGGCGTAACTATGCTGAATTTGAAGTGTCAGAGGTAAATAAAGCCGCTTTAATATTAGAGCGTATGTTCTCTATTTCTGATTATGCAATTATGGGAGGCAATAAAATACGTTTGTATGAGAAAATTGACAAAAGGGCTGCCATCAACAGCAGTTTTGTAAAAGAAGGGATTGCTGTTGAAAAGGTAAGCGTCAGTGCAGGGAAACTGGAAGAATATTTTACGGAGTTGGTTGGAGGTGAAGGGATTGGCTGATATTGTATATTGTGAATGGCTGAAATTAAGGCGTTCCAAAATTATTTTGATTGGTTTTTTAGGCTCCTTTATTGTGCCTTTTTTAGTTACTGTAAACGATATCAGGATTTATCATTCCAATACGGCAATGCCTCTCAGCCTTGGCGGGATATATGAAGATACGATAATGTTTCTTATGTTGTTATTTGGGCCGCTTATTTTGGCAGTGGTTGCGGTATATTTAGTCAGCAGGGAATATACGGAAAAAACGTGGAAGACCGTTTTTGCAGTTCCGGTAGGGCGTATGCAATTTCTGGCGGGCAAGTTTATCATACTTTTTATCCTTGTCCTACTTTTTATGGTTCTTTCCTGGGTGGATATTTTGGCCATATCTATAATATGCAGTCTGTTTTTGAATGTTTTGCAGATTAATGTGATGTCAGCGGTTTATATTCTGGCACAGATGATAAAGGGCGGTATTTTGCTGTTTGCGACGCTTACGCCTTTTATATATCTTGCGCTGCGTGCAAAGGGGACGCTTATGCCTTTTATTGCCATAGCGGTGGTTAGTCTGCTGAATGTCGTGTTATCGGGTTCACAGGCGGCAGGGATTTATCCATGGACAGCGGCATATCTGCTTTTGACTGGCAGGCTGGCGCAGGACAAGGGCCATGTCTTGCCGGGGGCGCTCATTATTTTGTTTGTCGCTATGTTTGGCATATGCGCCAGTATAGTGAGGTTTCAAAAAGAGGATATTGCAGGGTAGCGAAAAAGCGGCCTAAGTGATAAAATGGAAGAAATGGGCAAAAGAAAAGACGTAAAACGAAAGGAGCGTTTGCTTATGTTATTGATAGAATATCCGAAATGTTCCACTTGCCGGAAGGCAAAAAAATGGCTGGACGAGCATCAGATTGCGTATACATCCCGTCATATTGTGGAAGAGAACCCTTCCTATGAGGAACTAAAGGAATGGTATGGAAAAAGCGGGATGCCGCTTAAAAAATTTTTTAATACCAGCGGTCAGTTGTACAGGGAGATGCAGTTAAAGGAGAAACTTCCGGGCATGGATGAAGATGAGACGCTGAGGCTGTTAGCTTCCAATGGGATGCTTGTGAAACGTCCGCTTGTGGTAGGGGAAGGGATAGTCCTTACAGGTTTTAAAGAAGGGGAGTGGGCGGAAAAGCTGACATAAGGCGTAAGAGGAGACGGTGATGGCATATCAGATTGTTCGGTTGTTAGACCAACCGGAAAAGAAAGAAGAAGCGGCGCAATGGTTTCATGAAAAGTGGGGCATTCCGTTAGAGGCGTATTTGGAAAGCATGGAGGAGTGCCTGAGGGAAAAGGGCGCAGTTCCGCAATGGTATATGGCAGTGGAAGGAGAGCGTATCATTGGCGGTATGGGGGTTATAGAAAATGATTTTCATAACCGGAAAGACCTTTCCCCCAATGTTTGCGCCGTCTATACGGAAGAAAGCCACAGGCGGCAGGGGGTGGCAGGCGCATTGCTGGATTATGTGTGCAAAGATATGGAAAGGTACGGCGTAGATACATTATATCTGTTGACAAATCATACTTCCTTTTATGAGCGCTACGGATGGAACTTCCTATGCATGGTGCAGGGAGATGGGGAAGAAGAGATGGCAAGAATGTATATTCATAATGTATATTCATAAGGAAGCGCGGAGGAAACAAAACGGGATGTGACGCCGGAAGAATCGTCATTTAAGCGGACGGGAAGACCGTGAAAGGAAACGGTGGGGAAATTGCCGCAAGGGGAAAAATATTTAGGAGAGATTCCGGATGGAATCAGAGGTTAAGATATGGCTGTCAGGAATAGGGCCAGGAAAATATATGCCGGGAATTGCAGGGAAATGGGCGCGCTGCAATTCCCGGCAGCCTTTTTGCGCCGTAAACGCGCAGAGGCAGTATGCCGGGAATTGGATAGAAAGTGAATCCATACAGGCTGTAAGGTCAGGCCGGAGAGGCTGTTTTCCAGTATTTCAAAAGATATTCCGGCGTTCCTTCTTCCAGCCGTCTTTCACCGCTTGGCTGGAACCCGTGTTTGCTATAGAAAGCGCGGGCTGCTGCATTTTTTTCCAGCGCCCAGAGGCAGAGCGTTTTTGCATCTTTTGCAAAGGCCATGGTTTCCGCAAAGGAAAGCAGTTTGGCGCCGATTCCTTGTTTATGGAAAAAGGCGTCCACGTAGAGTTGTTGAATCCATAGTGTTTTTTCATTTGTGTCTGCGGTGTCTTTTATTTCGAGAGTAACCAGGCCCTTTACAAATTCTTCTTCATATACCCACATATGTTTTAGGGATTGTGGATGGGCAATGTATTCCTGCGCAAGAGTGAGGACTTGCAATTCCCCAAAGGAAACTTTGTCATTTTGGAAAATGGGCCGGTAGGCAATTCGTTTGGTAAAAATTAATATTTCCGCTATTCTTGAGATATCTTTTTCTTGTGCGGGTCTAATCATTTTTGCGAGCCTGCCTTTCTTGGTATGTTGGTATGCTGTCGGCAAATTTAAATATAACACAGGATTTTGAGAGGGGCAATATGGAAAAGCCATTGCACTGCCATAAGGCAGATAGCAAAAGGGGGGATGGGAGGGCTTTGTTGGATTTTGATTTTTATAAATACTGGAAATTACATGAGAACTATGCTAAGATGATAGAAGTTGTATACGCAACAGTCAGCTACGGCGTATTCATTTCGGGCTGTGGGTAAGTCCGCATAGATGCAGGAAGGAAGATGGCAAGCGGTTTCTAACCGAAACGCAGAATGAAGGAATAGGAAGGGAAGAAAAGAGTGTATGGAGAGAGAGAAGGCAAGACGCAGGGCGGCGGAACTGGTAAATAAAATGACATTGGAGGAGCGTGCCGGACAGCTACGCTACAATGCGCCGGCGATTCCCAGGCTGAATATTCCTGCCTACAATTGGTGGAACGAAGGGCTGCACGGGGTGGCAAGGGCCGGGACGGCTACCGTATTTCCACAGGCGATAGGGATGGCTGCAGCTTTTGACGAGGAATTGATGAAGGATGTGGCAGATTGTATTGCTACTGAGGGACGGGCAATTTTTAATGAGCATTCCGCCAGGGGAGACAGGGATATTTATAAGGGGTTGACGTTCTGGTCGCCCAATGTGAATATTTTCCGTGATCCCAGGTGGGGACGGGGGCATGAGACTTACGGGGAAGACCCTTATCTGACTTCCCGGCTTGGCGTGGCTTTTGTTAAGGGGCTGCAAGGGGATGGGGAAGTGATGAAAGCGGCTGCCTGCGCCAAACATTTCTGTGTGCATTCCGGGCCGGAAGGGCTGCGGCATGAGTTTGACGCGCGTCCTACGCCAAAGGATATGGAAGAAACTTATCTGCCCGCTTTTGAGGCGTTGGTGAAGGAAGCCGGGGTAGAGGCAGTGATGGGAGCGTATAACCGGGTAAACGGAGAGCCATGCTGCGGCAGCAAGACGCTGATTCAGGATATCCTGCGGGAAAAATGGGGGTTCCAGGGCCATTTTGTTTCGGATTGCTGGGCAATCCAGGATTTCCATGAATTTCATATGGTAACGTCTTCCGCAAAGGAATCCGCAGCGTTAGCGTTAAATGCCGGATGTGATTTAAACTGCGGGGTCACTTATTTGCATGTATTAAATGCGCTGGAAAACGGGTTGGTGACAGAGGAGGCAATTACAGAGGCGGCAGTCCGTCTGTTTACGACAAGGTTTCTTTTAGGACTGTTTGACGGGAGTGCGTATGATAAGATTTCTTATCATGTAGTGGAATGTAAAGAGCATAGGGAACTGGCAGACCGGGCGGCGAAGGAGAGCATTGTCCTGCTGAAAAACGACGGTATTTTGCCTTTGGATATTAGGAAGTTAAAAACCATAGGCGTAATCGGCCCAAATGCGGACAGCCGTGCGTCCCTTGTAGGCAATTACCATGGGACATCTTCCGAATATATTACAGTATTAGAGGGAATACAGAGGTATGTGGGCAATAAAGCAAAAGTGCTGTATTCGGCAGGAAGCCATTTATATAAAGATAAGACAGAAAGCCTGGCATGGCCTGGCGACCGTCTGACGGAAGCTAAGATTGTGGCAGAACACAGTGACGTAGTAATTTTGTGTGTGGGCCTGGATGAAACGCTGGAAGGGGAACAGGGCGATACCGGCAACAGCAGCGCATCCGGGGATAAGAAGAATCTGTATTTGCCGGATTCCCAAAGGAAGTTGGCTATGGCGGTGGCCCAGACAGGCAAACCGGCTATTTTCCTGTTAATGGCAGGGAGCGCAATCAACCTTAGTTTTGCATCCGACCGTTTCAATGCGGTTATGCAGACATGGTATCCGGGAGCCAGGGGCGGCAGCAGCGTGGCGGATATTCTATTTGGGGAAGCGTCCCCTTCCGGTAAGCTTCCGGTGACATTTTACAGCGGTGAGCTGGGAGGGTTTCCGGAATTTACGGATTATTCCATGAAAGGGAGGACTTACCGCTATATTGAGCAGGAACCGCAGTTTTCCTTTGGCTTTGGCCTCACGTATGGAGAGGTGACGGTAACGAAGGCGGCCCTGCAGGAAGTGGCGGCAGAGGATGGAGGGGGGACAAGGTTTCGCATTAAGGCCACAGCGGAAAATAATGGGGCTTTTGAGACGGATGACGTGATTCAGGTTTATATAAAAAATATGGATTCGCCATATGCGGTAAGGAATGTTTCCCTGTGCGGTTTTAAAAGGATTCATTTGGAAACCGGAGAAGAGCGGACTGTGGAAATAGACATTGACCAAAGGGCGTTTACCGTAGTAAACGAAGAAGGGGAGCGTTTGGTTGATGGGAAACGCTATAGATTTTATGTTGCCACGTTCCAACCGGACGAGCGCAGCAGGAAATTAATGGGAATAGATCCCATTGAACTGGACTATACTATGGATGAATCATAAAGGATGGCAATATAAGGGAAGATATGGCGCCGGACAGAGCATAGGGGCAGGGTCTGATGATGAAGGGAAGGGGGAAGATTCGGACAGGTGCGGCGCTGGGAAATAAGGAGAAGGAAGATGGAAGAGAAGAAAAGGATCGAAGACAGCGATAAAGTAATATCTTCTATGAGGAGCATCCACATGATTCCTATGGATGTGGTGAATGGCTTTGAAGTGCGTCCGGGTATGTATGAAGTCAATGGAGCCACGGCCATTCCGTGCGGGGTGAATTTTACCGTACAGTCTTATTGGGCTACTTCCTGTGAACTGCTCTTGTTCCGGAGGCTGGAAGAGGAGCCATACGCAGTGATTCCTTTCCCAGGGCATTATAAGGTGGGGAAGGTGTATTCCATGATTGTGTTTGGCCTGGATATTGAGCATTTTGAGTATGCTTACCGGCTGTATGGGCCGGACGACCGCAGGAAAAGCCTGTTTGTGGATAAGAGCAAGTATTTGTTGGATATTTATGCAAAGGCCGTAACCGGACAAAGGGACTGGGGGGTGCGCAGCAGGGACAGTAACAGTTACAGAGCCCGCGTGGTAAAAGATGATTTTGACTGGGGAACCAGCAGGCAGCCGTTAATCCCGATGGAAGATTTGGTGATATATGAAATGCATGTGCGGGGCTTTACCAGGCATGGTTCTTCCGGGGTGGAGTATCCAGGGACATTTAAGGGATTGCAGGAAAAGATTGCGTACCTGAAAGATTTGGGCGTGAATGCGGTGGAGCTGATGCCGGTTTTTGAGTTTGACGAGATGAAAGACTATCGGGAAATTGATGGCAAAATAGTGATGGATTACTGGGGGTACAATACAGTCAGTTTTTTTGCGCCCAATACAGGCTATACGGCGGAAGTGGAACATAACCATGAAGGGACGGAATTAAAGAAGCTGATTAAGGAGTTAAACGAAAATGGGATTGAGTGTTTCTTAGATGTTGTTTTTAACCATACGGCAGAGGGAAACGAGATGGGTTCCTGTTTTTCCTTTAAAGGCTTTGATAATGACATTTATTATATGCTTACGCCGGACGGGCATTACTTCAATTTCAGCGGATGCGGTAATACGTTAAACTGTAATCATCCTATGGTGCAGACGATGATTACGGAATGCCTGCGGTATTGGACGACGGCTTATCATGTGGATGGGTTCCGTTTCGACCTGGCAACGATTTTAGGGAGGAATGAGGACGGTTCGCCTATGAGCAATCCGCCGCTTTTAAAGAATCTTGCGTTTGACCCTATTCTTGGGAATGTGAAGCTGATTGCAGAAGCCTGGGATGCGGGGGGTTTGTATCAGGTAGGGAGTTTTCCGGCGTGGAACCGTTGGGCGGAGTGGAATGGAAAATACCGGGATGATATGCGGGATTTCCTAAAAGGGAATTACGGTATGTCCAATGTGGCGGGGAAAAGGATTACCGGCTCAAAAGATTTGTATGATCCGGCGCGCCGGGGGAACAATGCATCGGTGAATTTTATTACCTGCCATGACGGATTTCCGTTGTGGGATTTGTATACTTACAATACAAAGCACAATGAAGCGAACGGCTGGAACAATACAGACGGTACGGATGACAACAGAAGCTGGAACTGTGGGGTGGAGGGGGAGACGGACAATGTGGAAATTCTTACCCTGCGCCGCCGGCTGATTAAAAATGCGGCCGCAGTGCTTATGATGAGCCGCGGAACGCCCATGTTTCTGGCAGGGGATGAATTTGGCAACACGCAAAACGGGAATAACAACGCATACTGCCAGGACAATGAAATTTCATGGCTGGACTGGAACCGGCTGGAGGAGAATAAAGATATTTATGAATTTTTCCGATATATGATACGGTTTAGAAAAAACCATCCTGTAGTGAGGAAGGATATGGGCCGCTGCTTTCTTGGTTTCCCGGAAGTCCAGGTGACGGAAGCCAATGAATGGTGCAAGACGCTTCGGGTTATGTATGCCGGAAGAAAAGAGCAGGACGATGGGGATGATATTGTCTGTCTGGCAGTGAATGTGTTTTGGGAGGAACAGGAATTTTCGCTCCCGGCCCTTCCGCCCGGGACGAACTGGTATGTAGCCGTAGATACGGGGAACCAGTATTTACCCAATGGGTTTGCCAAGGAGGAGGATATGGTTTTGGTGTCCGGCGGAAAGGTGAGGATGGTTCCCCGGTCGGTTGCAGTATTTGTGGTAAAGTAGAGGGGGCAGAAAGGGATAGGAAAGCGAGGTAGGAAAGAACATGGAAAAAGAGTTGGAAAGAGAAACGGAAAGCAGGAGGGAAAATAGCATGGCAGATCATGGGTTGGAAGCAGGAATGGATGAGGTAAAGGAAGAGGGTAAGGCAGGAGAGACAGCGGCCGCAGGGGAGTCTATGGAAGATTATAGCAAGGAGCTGGAAGCTTCTTTCCGTCAGATAAAGGAAGGGGATATTCTTTCCGGCGCTGTGTTGTCGGTAAGCGAAGAGGAGGTTGTATTGGATTTGAATTATTATGCCCAGGGGGTTGTGAAGGCAGGGGATATGAGCAATGACCCGAAGTATAATGTAATGGAAGATGTGAAGGTAGGGGATACCATCAAAGGCACGGTGATAAGTACGGACGATGGGGCCGGCAATATCCAGCTTTCCTGTAAGGAGGCAAGGGAAGCGCTGGCTTGGGACATTGTGAAGCAGTATATGGATGAGGGGAAGGAAATTAACGTAAAAATCAGTGAGGTGGTAAATGGCGGCGTCATTGCATATGCGGAAGGGATACGCGGATTTATTCCGGCTTCCCATCTGTCTCTTGGCTATGTGGAAGACTTGAGCGCATGGGTTGGCAAACAGGTTGGCGTAAAGGTGATTACCGTGGAAGAAGGCAGGAAGAAGCTGGTATTGTCTGCCAAGCTGGTAGAGAAAGAAAAGGCAGAGGCAGAGACGCAGCGTAAGATTTCCATGCTGGCTCCCGGAACGGTGTTGGAAGGGCAGGTGGAATCTTTAAAGGAGTATGGGGCGTTTATTGCATTGCCGGGCGGTTTGAGCGGGTTAGTCCATATTTCCCAGATTAGCCAGAAGAGGATTAGTAAACCTTCTGAGGTTTTGAAGATGGGGGATAAGGTAAAGGTGAAGGTGCTAAATTCCAATAATGGTAAAATCAGCCTGAGCATGAAGGCGGTAGAGGAAGATTCCAAACCGGATGAGGTGGATGAACGGAGGGCTTCGGAATATAGTTCCCATGAGCGCATCGGGACTTCCCTTGGGGATTTGATGAAGAATCTGAAACTGAATCCCTAAGCATAGAGGGAGAGGTTGCTTTTTTTCTATAATATGATAAAATATGTGATTGGCATAAGAATCTTTTTCATGAGAGGTGAGGAGAATTATGGAATCATATGTGGTGTTTAAGGATTTGGCTATTATTATAGTGGCTGCAAAGTTTTGCGGGATTCTTGCAAGGAAGTGTAAGGCTCCGCAGGTAGTGGGGGAAATCATAGCCGGGCTTATTATAGGCCCCAGCGTCTTAGGCTTGGTGAACCAGTCGGATTTCCTGGTGCAAATGGCGGAAATCGGCGTTATCCTTTTAATGTTTTCGGCAGGTCTGGAGACGGATTTGAAAGATCTTTTGAAAACGGGGCCGATTGCCGCGCTGATTGCCTGTGCCGGGGTGTTTATTCCGCTTGTGTTTGGAGCTGTGCTTTATATGGCGTTTTATGGTTTTGCCCCATGGGGTTCGGAGGAATTTTATAAGGCAGTCTTTGTAGGAACGATTCTGACGGCGACTTCCGTCAGCATTACGGTAGAGTCGTTAAAAGAAATGGGCAAATTGAAGGGAAAAGTAGGGACGACTATTTTAAGCGCAGCGATTATTGACGATGTAATCGGCATTATCGTGCTTACGTTTGTCATCGGCTTTAAAAGTCCGGATTCCAAACCGATGTCAGTGATTGTGAATACGGTTTTATTCTTTGCATTTGCTATTGTAGTGGGATATGTCAGTTACCGGATTTTTAAGAAAGTGGATGCCAGATATCCGCATACAAGGCGGATTCCCATTGCAGGATTGGCCTTTTGCCTGGCTATGGCGTATATTGCGGAACGGTATTTTGGGATTGCAGATATAACAGGGGCCTATGTGGCGGGAATTATCCTTTGCTCCATCCGTGATTCGGAATACATAGCGGAAAAGATGGATGTGAATTCTTATATGATGTTTGGCCCTATCTTTTTTGCAAGCATTGGTTTAAAAACGAATTTGGAAAGTGTAAGTATGGGGATTTTAATCTTCTCCGCCGCATTTGTGCTGGTAGGGTTGGTTTCCAAAATTGTGGGCTGTAGCCTGATGGCTAAGCTATGCAAATTTGACGGACTGGATTCTTTGAAAATAGGGGTTGGCATGATGACCAGAGGGGAAGTGGCCCTCATTGTTTCACAGAAAGGGCTTTCTGCCGGCCTGTTGACTCCAATTTATTTTACTTCTGTTATTTTGTTAATTATTGTTTCCTCTATTTTAACGCCGATTATTTTGAAGGTATTGTATTCAAAGGATGAAAAGCAACCGGCGTAAAAGAAACAGTGGAAAGGGATGGGGAGAGATATGGCAATGCTGTATAATCTGGATCCGCTGTCTGCAATGGATTTGTACTACAGCGGTGAAAGGAACGGTATATGGAATGGGGATTTTATAAAAAATGAAAAGCAGCGTGGTTTGGTGTTGCCAACGGAGTTGCAGGAATTTTTGGAAAACTATGGGTATTTGGATGTAAACAGGAATGAAGATTCCTTCCGTTTATTCCATCCGGATGATATGGGGATTATAAATTTGCAGACGGATATTGGGGAAGTGCCTATTCTGGCGGCTGGCATTTTCCGGGATTACCTGGTGGGGCTACGGCTGGACACCAGGGATTTGGAAGCGGCTTTTGGGGAAAGGACGCAAGACGGGACAATGTGGAGTCCGGTGGAGCTTACTTTTTCAGGAATGTTAGCAACTATGTTTGTGGCATTGCTGTTTCGTACGGAGGGTCATTTATTTTTGCAGGAGGCAGTTGCCATAGATGCAGAAATAGAAAAATATGGCGGGGAACGTACGAAGGTTTTACCCAGTGAGGGGTGTCCGCAGCATTTTTCCCTGAATTTCCATGAGGAAAGCAAAGCATTCCTGATTGTGGAATTTGACAGTCAGGGCGCGGGGATGAAGAGTCTGCATGTGATTGAGCCGAAGGAATTTTCTCTGGAAGAATTGGAGTGGTTGTTTGAAAAGGAGTTTTACCAAAATTCCATGAACTGTGATTATCGCCATGCGCTGGACATTCAGACAGAGATAATCAGGCGGATGGAAGGCGCGCCGCCTTTGGAATTAACGAAAAATTATAAACTGGCGGCCCGGTGCTGCTGGGCGCTTGGAAATTTGGAAGAGGCTGTGGCCTGGTACGAAAAAGGGTGTGCCGTTATTGCCGCCCATGTAGAGACGGAGCCGGAGCAGGCGGCGGATTATTACCATGCTATGGGGAATTTTTATGCAGATACAAAGCAATATGGGGAAAGTGAGCGGTATTATGCAATGGAGCGGGAGATTTTAAAGCGGTATTTCCCGGAAGATGCATACAAAAACGGGAAATTTTATCAGGCGCAGGCATCTTTTCTGGCCAAGGACCCGGAGAAGGTGGAACAGGCCATCGCGCTTTATAACCAGGCGCTGGAAGAATTCCAGAAAGATCCCAAAGGATGCAAGTACGACATTGCACGCACACAGCAGATGCGCGGTGAGGCGAAACGTTTAAAGAAGAAAAAAGGATGAGATAAAAGTTTGTATAAGCCATGAGGAATATGGACAGACAGAAGAATTGAAAAGGGAAGAATCATGGTAAAGCAGCGGTATGCCAGGATGGCGGTTAAATTTGGAAACGCCATTCCGGCATGCCTTTTTTTGACTCTTATGCAAAGCCTTAAATGGTAAAGGGACAGATTTAGACTTTTAATTGTCGCAAATTATAGAAAATATACTTTTGTTTACAGAAAAGAATTGAAGATTACAGAAAAAATGCATATAATATAAGTATATGAAGAAGAAAAGAGAAGGGAGTGAACGGAATGTATCAGGTGATTACAATAGAACGTGAATATGCCAGTGGAGGGAATGAAATTGGGAAGAGGGTGGCGGATGCTTTGGGATATAAGCTGTATGACCGCAATCTTTTAACCAAAGCGGCGAAAGAGCTTCAGATTGCTTCTATTTATATTGAGAATCTGGAGGAAACCCCTTCGGGAAGCTTTATTTTTAACTTATCCAAGACGCCGATTGGCGGGAATGAAAAGAATATATCGCTGACGGAGAAACTATTTGAGGTGGAAAAGAATATCATAGAGAAAGCGGCGGAAGAAGGCGGCTGCGTCATTGTAGGACGCGCAGCAGGATATATTTTGCGTGAGCGGCCGGACTGCCTGCGGGTATTTATCCATGCGGATAAGGAAAAGCGGATGAAAAGGGCGATGGAAAAGGAGGGCATAAAAGCTTCCGAAGCCGAAGGGACTTTGAAAAAGATTGATAAGAGGCGCAGCGGTTTCTTTAATTCCGTAACGAAATGGGAATGGGGAAGTCCGAAATATTTTGGTTTATCTTTGGACAGCGGAAAGTTAGGGATGGATATGTGCGTTAGGCTGCTGACGGAGGCTGTGAAGGGATAAGATGACAGAAAGGAGTTATGGAAAAGGGGAGTGGTGAGAGGCTGGCAGAAAGCGGAAAGGGTGTGTGGATAAAATGAAGATAGGCATAATCATAGCTGCTGTAGTAATTGTGGCCATTGTGGCGCTTTTGGTGACGGGTTATAAGAAAGCGCCTCCGGATACGGCGTTTATTATTTCCGGTTTAAACAAAAGGATTATTATCGGGAAAGCGAGTATTAAAATCCCCTTTTTAGAGAGAATGGATAAATTAAGCCTGAAGCTGATTGCCATTGACGTAAAGACTTCCAATGCGGTGCCTACGGCGGATTATATAAATATCCAGGTGGACGCCGCCGTCAATGTGAAGATTAGCAGCGAACCGCAGCGGCTGGCGTTAGCCGCCGAGAATTTCCTGAATCAGAATACGAAATACATAGCGGGAATTGCCAGGGAAGTGTTAGAAGGGAATATGAGGGAAATTGTAGGGCGGATGCGGTTGGAAGAGATGGTCAGTGACCGGCAGAAATTTGCCAATCTGGTGAAAGAGAATGCAGAACCGGATTTGGCGGCTATGGGCCTTGACATTGTAAGTTTTAATGTGCAGAATTTCGCGGACAGCAATGGAGTGATTGACGATTTGGGAATTGATAATATTTCCCAGATTAAAAAGAAAGCAGCCATTGCGAAAGCGGAAGCGGAGAAGGAAATTGCAGTGGCGAAAGCGGAAGCCGACCGACAGGCCAATGACGCTCGCATCAATGCGGAGCGGGAAATTGCCAAGAAGAACAATGAGCTTTCCCTGCAAAAGTCAGAGTTGAAGAAATTAGAGGATACAAAGAAAGCAGAGGCTGATGCGGCATACAGCATCCAGGAACAGGAACAGCGAAAGACCATAGAGGTGGCGACGGCGGAAGCAAGCATTGCGAAGCAGGAAAAAGAAGTGACCTTAAAAGAGCGGGAAGCCCAGGTAAGAGAGAAGGCTTTGGATGCGGAAGTGCGCAAAAGGGCGGAAGCAGACCGTTTTGCCCGTCAGCAGCATTCGGACGCGGAACTGTACGAAAGGCAGCGGAAGGCGGAAGCGGAGAAGTTCGAACAGGAAAGGGAAGCGGATGCCATGAAGGCCAGAGCGGAGGCGCAGAAGTTTGCCAAGGAGCAGGAAGCCGCCGGAATCCGTATGGTAGGCGAGGCGGAAGCGGAGGCCATCCGGGCAAAGGGCATTGCAGAGGCAGAGGCAATGGAGAAAAAGGCAGAAGCATACCAGAAATACAATAATGCGGCTATGGCAGAAATGTTAATTGGAGTTTTGCCGGAGATAGCGGCTAAAATTGCAGAACCTCTTACCCAGATAGACAAGATTACGATTATTGGCGGCGACCAGTCCAATGGGGTTGGCTCTGTGGCGGACAATGTCCCGGCAGTTATGGCCAGGCTTTTTGAAACAATGAAGGATACGGTTGGCATAGACCTGGCGGAAATTGTAAAATCGGGGACTTATGACGCAAAGGTAAACAGAAACATTCATATTTCAGCAGACAGTGAAGAAGGGAAGGAAGCGGTGGAAGCGGCTGTGGCGGCCGCCATAGCCCGGGAAGCTGGTGGAGCGGTGAATACGTAAAGCGGAAGAAAGGGCATATAATTTCAAAATCTTATCGACAAAAATACCCCATAGAGAGTATAATAGGAGGCAGTGTGGTTTCGCAAAAGGTTTAGGAAGTAATTCACATGAATATCACAAATATGGGGTATTATGAAAGTATATGGGATAAGAGGAGGATTATCACGGATGGCAAAGAAGAATCAGCCGCAGGCGGAAAAGGAACAGAAAGTCCAGACAAGATACGACCGCAAAATGGAGGCAAGGAGAAAACAAGAAGAGAAAGACAAACGGGAAGAGAAGATAATGCGTATTGGCGCGATTGTGGTATGCATTGCCATAGCGGCGGCAATTATAGGTTCTATTGGCGCATCGGTATGGAGCCGGAAGGCGGTTACAAAGGATGCCTATGTAACGATAGGGAGCCACGATGTGACAAAATTGGAATATGATTATTATTATCAGGCTACTTTGGGGAATTATTCCACCATGCTGTCTTATATGGGCGTGGATGTCACGGCTGACCTGGCCAGCCAGCAGTATACGCAAGACCTGACCTGGAAGGATTTCTTTGATGAGCTGACGGTAGAGCAGGTAAAGCAGACGAAAGCCTTGTTAGATGATGCGGCGGCAAATAATTTTACGTATGATGTTTCACAGGAATATACAAATGCCATAAACAATTTGAAAGCCAATGCGGACGCACAGGGAGTATCGCTTGGGCAGTATTACAAAATGGCTTATGGTGAATATGCAACGGAAAAGAATATGGAAGCTTTTTTGAAAGAGCAGATGCTGGCAACGGCGTATTATGATTATTTAATGGAACAGAATACGCCGGAGGCCCAGGAAATCAAAGAGCATTATGAAAAAAATGTGCTGGACTATGATAAGGTAGATTACAGGAGTTTTGCATTTACGGCAGAGACGGAAGATGGGGCTTCGCAGGAAGAAAGCGGCCAGGCTATGGCGGAAGCCAAAAAAGCGGCAGAGGCAATGAAAGCGGCGCGTGAAGGGGGAGCGGATTTTAAGGCTCTTTGTATAGAGAATGCTTCCGAAGAGGACAAGGCAACTTATGAAGATGGGCAAAGCGATGCATCATTGCGGGAGGGGGCTTCTTATTCCGGCAGTGCGGCTGCAATCAGGGGCTGGCTGTATGAGGATGGCAGGACGGCAGGCGAACTTGCGGTAATAGAAGACACGGCAGGAAGCCAGGTTTATGTAGTGGAATTTCTGAACCGTTACTATGATGAAACAGAGGAAGCCAACATTTCCAATGCCATAGCCAGTCAGAAGGCTTCGGAGTATGTCAGCGGACTGATGGAAGGCTATAGCGTAACAGACCATAAGGGTGAATTACGGTATCTTACGGTAGAGACAGTGGAGGAAGGCATTGCAGAGGAAGGAAGCGCCGAAGACATAGAAGAGGAAGCGGACACAGATACAGGGGCGCAGGAGGAAACAACGCCGCAAGAATAAAAGCAATGTGGAAAGTAAAAAGAGAATAGAAAAGGCTCCGCCGCATGTAAAGTGCGCGGAGCCTTTTTGCAAAGGGCATATATGGTTAAAACGGTTTTTGCCCAGCCCATTCAATAGCGATGCCTGTTGTGTTAGGGCCAACATGGGAAGCGACAATCAGATTTAAGTCCACTTCACACTGGCTGGAAACATAGGATTTGATTTTTTCAAGCATTTCTCTGTTTCCTACGTATATGGCGCCGATTTGCGCAACTTCGCCGCGCTTGGCAATATCCTGAATATTGCGTAAAGCAGCGTTCAGGCCGCGGCTTTTTTTATAAGGTTCGATACGCCCCTGTCTCATAGTGAGTATTAGTTTAAGGTTCAGCATATCGCCAAGTTTTCCAACGGCAGGGGAAACGCGCCCTCCCTGCACCAGATATTTAAAGTCGTCTACAATGAAATAAAGATCAATCAGAGGGATGCGTCTTTTTATTTCGGCGGCAGTTTCCGCCAGATTTTGCCCTTGCTTTTTCATCCCGAGGGCATCCATGCATAGAAAGCCGCTTCCTAAAGTGGCGCTTAAGGAATCAATTACTTCTATCCGGCTTTCGGGATATGTTTCCGCCAATTGCCGGGCTTCCATGCAGATTGTGTTATAAGAGCCGCTTAATCCGGAGGAAACGGTAATGCATAGAATGTCTTTTCCAGCCTGGAGGGCTTGTGTAAAACGTTCATGAACCAATTGGGGATTTACGCCAGAGGTATAAGCCCTCTGTTTGCCAAGCCGTCTGAAAAATTCTTCCCTTGGTAAAATCTGCTCATCGCCATATATCATATTTTCTTCAAAATAGTAGTATTGCGGCAGAATGTTGATTTCTTCCTCATACAGTTTCGGTACATCCACATCTCCATCGGTAAAAATAACAAATTCTCTCATAAATGCGCCCTTGCCTTTTTAAACGGAATCCTGACATATCAAAGGATGATTGATTGCGGTTGCATATTCCTATACTAATAGAAGTTTCTGACAAGAAAATATATTACCACAATTTAGTGTGAGAAAATGCCAACCACATTTTATTTTGGTTATCCATTTGGCAGTCCATTTCTGTGGAGATGGTTCTTTTGACAGGCTGACGGGTAGAATGGACTGCCGCCGGATGGCGTTTATTCTATTGTGATATATTTCTTTTCTTCCACGGCAGGTTTCGGTTCCTGCTTGGGAATGGAAAGTTTTAAAATGCCATGTTTAAATTCACCTTTGATGTCTTCCTGCCGGATGTCGTCACCGATATAAAAGCTTCTCTGGCAAGAGCCGTAACAGCGTTCCCGACGGATATATTTTCCATGTTCCTTTTCCTCCTGCTCTGTGGAAGCTTTAGCGGCGCTGACAGTCAAATAACCGTTGTCAAGAGATACCTTTACCTCCTCTTTTTTAAAACCGGGCAAATCCATTTCCAATTCATAGCCGTTCCCGTTTTCTTTTACATCGGTTTTCATCAGGTTCTTTTCTCTGTGGCCGTATAATTTCTTCTCCATCTTTTTGAAATCTTTGTCATCATAAAACGGAAATCCAAAAAAGTCGTCAAACATATCTTTTCCGAAAATGCTAGGCACTAACATAGGTCATTCCTCCTGTTTTTGTGTGATTTGTGCAGGTAAGCCGTTGTGCCTGATGGTATAAAAGTGTATTTATCAGGCTGTTTGGCGCCTTATCTATTATAAACAGCTTCTGTTTTTTTATCCCCTTTCACTTGTTCTATTTGTAATATAACACACATATTAGCACTCGTCAAGAGGAAGCGCTGATAAATTTTAATTCAGATATAGTCTGCCGTTATGGTTACATAAGCGGCGCCACTGCTTTCATCAGGCAGCCTGTTAGTTTCACGCGCAATTTCTCTTTACGGACGGTTTCCTTTGTGACTTGCCTGCATTTGGAAAGGGTGGCCTGGAAGTCAGCTTCCATATGGGGGATGCATTCGGTTTTATATAAATAAGTGGCGCATTCAAAGTGATGGTACAGGCTGCGGTAGTCCAGGTTAATGGTTCCCACGACGGCTTCTTTCCAATCGCTGATGAATACCTTGGCATGGACGAACCCTGGCGTATATTCATAGATTTTGACCCCGGACTCCAGCAAGGACGCATAGTGGGTTTTGGCCAGGGCATAAGGAATGGCTTTATCCGGAATGCCAGGCAGCAGCAAAACCACTTCCACACCCCGTTCCGCGGCAAATTTCAGGGCGGTTTCCATTTCACCATCCAGGATGAGATAAGGCGTCATAATATGCACATATTCTAAGGAGCGGTTTAGGATATCCATATATACCCGTTCGCCCAGTTTATCGTCATCCAGTGGACAGTCACCATATGGGATGACATAGCCGTCCGCTTTGCAGTCCGGGAAAGTGGGATAAGAAAGGTAGCGGGTAAAATCGTTTTCCCTTTCGTCAATGCCCCACATTTGCAAAAACATCAGCGTAAAGCTTTTTACTGCTTCGCCTTTGAGCATAACGGCAGTGTCTTTCCAATGGCCGAACTTGACTTTTTCGTTAATATATTCATCCGCCAGGTTTACGCCGCCGTTAAAAGCAGTGTGGCCGTCTATGACCAGGATTTTCCTATGGTCACGGTAGTTATAGTGGGTGGAGACGAAGGGGGTTACGGGAGCGAAGACTTTGCATCGGATTCCCAGGGCTTTTAGACGTTTCGGGTAGTCGTGGGGCAGCAGGGCAAACTCGCAGGCGCCATCGTACATCAGACGAACTTCTACCCCTTGCGCCGCTTTTTTTGCCAGGATTTCCAAGATTCTGCCCCACATAAGCCCCTCGTCCACAATAAAATATTCCATAAAGATAAATTGTTTAGCGCAGGCAAGTTGCCGGAGCATTTCTTCAAATTTATCTTCTCCCAAGGGAAAATATGTAACGGATGTATTTGTGAATACGGGATGGCACCCGCTCCGATGCATATAGTGGGCCAGTGCGGCCACCCCACGGTTTTGCGCGGAGAGTTCTTTCAAAACTTCTTTGGACTGAGGAATATTTTCCTTAGTGTTTGTCAGAATTTCATTGATGCGCTTTTTTAAGGCTCTGTGTCCGATATCGCTTTGCGTATACAGAAGCAAAAGCGCGCCAAATACGGGCAGAAGCATAATGGCAATGAGCCATGTGATTTTCGCAGTGGGGTTTATTTTGCTGTTCAATAGACCTACCACCATAAGAAAGGTAAACAGTACGGTTCCGCCTAAAACATGGGGCAGGAATTCTTCAAACCATTGGAATATGCTCAATAAGATGAGTATTTGTATGATAAGTAAAAGCAAAATCAGGCCAAAACGACTGAATATGGCATGGATAATGCCTTTCTGTCCCTTCTTTAAAAGAGTTAATCCTTTATTTTTGTATTCCTGCATAATATCCTCCTTTGTTTTTGTAAAGATTGATGAATCGGAGCGCTAACCTATTATAAACCATACTGCCGCAGGATGGTCAAGGTAAAATTTCAGCGCCAAAATAGTGTTGACAGGAGAAAAAGAAAGTATTATTGTATTAGAGGAGTAATACATAAGAAAAGGAATATGGGAAGTATAGACCGGGAGATTAGAATGGGAATGGCTAAGGTTTCATGGAAATGGGGCCGTTGCCGGGTAAGGAAGGGTTAAGATGTTAGAAATCAGGGATTTGACGAAAGCATATGGGAAGTATAAGGCGGCGGATGGCGTAAGCTTTGCGGTAGGAAACGGAGAAATCGGCATTTTGCTTGGGCCGAACGGAGCGGGGAAATCTACGGTAATAAAGAGTGTGGCCGGGCTTTTGCGTTATAAGGGCATTATTTTGATAAAAGGAATGGATGCCCGCAGTGTGGAAGCGAAGAAAGTATTTGCTTATGTGCCGGAACTTCCGTCGATGTATGAGGCTTTGACGGTTCGGGAACATATAGATTTTATAATGCATGCATATCATCTGCAGGTAACGGAAGAGTGGATACAAAATCTGTTGGGACGTTTTGAGTTGTTGGATAAACAGGATAAGCTGGGGAATGAGCTGTCTAAGGGGATGATGCAGAAGGTGAGCATATGTTGCGCATTGATGATACAGCCGGACGTAATCTTGTTGGATGAGCCGATGGTTGGACTGGACCCGGCAGCGATTAAGGAGTTGAAGCAGGTGATTTTAGAGCTGAAGGAAGCCGGCGCAACGGTATTGATTAGTACCCATATGCTGGAAATGGTAAAGGAACTTTGGGATATTATGTTTGTGATGGATAAGGGACGCATTATAGCCTCCTACCGAAAGAGCGAGGTAAAAGAAGAAGATTTGGAAGATTTGTTTTTCCATGTTACGGATGGGGAGAACGGAAAAGGGGAAGCGTAAAATAAATGTGACAGGCGCAGGCAGGGAGGAGTTTGAGGATGAATATGGGGGTAAGGTTCGGGGATTTGGGGGCTTTTTTCTATCTTTACCGGAAAAGCTTCAAGAACCGGGTAAAGAAAGCGCTGCATAAGCCGGTGACTTATCTGTACCTGGTATTGGCAATTTTATATTTTGCAATGATATTTGGTTCTTTTCAGGTTACTTTTGACCAGCTATGCAAGGGGACGGGTATAGAAAGGGCATCGGTATTGACGGTGATTTTGACGGTTTTGGCGCTCTTCCTGATTCCCGCCAATTTGATTTCCTATAGCAAAAGGAAGGGGCTGATATTTCGCCCGTCGGATATCCATTTCCTGTTCCCGGCTCCGGTAAGTCCCAAGGGGGTGCTGTTATATGCACATGTACGGACTGTATTTATGGAACTGGTATTGAACGTGACGCTTACCATAGGCGGAGTGCTTTGGTTTCATATGCCGGTATGGAAGATGCTGCTCTTTTTGCTGTTTTCCTGTATCGTGGAAAACATATTGGAAGCATCCCTGATGGTGGTTTGTTATGGAAATGAAAGACTAAGCCGCAGGCAGATGTTTGTTTTCCAGTTGTTGATGTATGCGTTGATGGGCAGTTTTGTATTGATTGGAATTGCAGTATATATGAAAGAAGGAACGGGTTTTGGCGCTGTTGCGGAATATCTGCATGGCCCTGCCATCCAGATGACGCCAGTGGTTGGGTGGTACATTGCATTGCTCCACTTATTTTTTCTTGGGCCTACTACGGTAAATGTGGTCTGTTCCATTTTGTATTTTCTGGCAGTGTTTTTGCTGTTTGTCCTGGCAGTCCGTATGAAATGCACCGGTGCATATTATGAGGACGCCATTAAATTTGCGGAAGACTACGAGGAGGCCAGGCAAAAGAACAGGAAAGGGGAAATGGCGATTACCGGCTGGAAACAGAAATATGGGAGAGCGACCGTAGCGTACAAAGGGAGTTATGCAAAAGCTTTGTTTTACCGCCAATTGCTGGAATATAAGAAGAACCGCTTTTTTATATTCGGTTTTTATACATTGCTTTGCTTTGGGATAGGGATAACCTTGGCGATATTGGGCAGTAAGGAGGACTGGGGAGATATGGCCCCCTTTGTTATCCTTGGAGTGATGGCATACCTTACGTTTATATATGCGGCATATACGGGGAAATGGGGTAAGGAACTGACGAAACCTTATACATACCTTATACCGGACAGCGCGTTTCGCAAATTGTGGTATGCGACTTTAATGGAACATGTCAGGTCATTGGTGGACGGATGTCTGCTGACTCTTCCGCCTAGCCTTGCGCTTGGCCTTCCGGTTTTTCAGATTGCGCTGATTCTTGTGGTTTATGTATGCTTGCAGGCTTGCAAATTGTATGCGGAGGTTATGGTGGAGGCGTTTCTTGGGAATATTTTAGGCTCGGTGGGGAAACAGTTTGCACGGTTGTTTTTTGAAGGGCTTGTAATCGGGCTTGGCATTATGGGCGCCGCTTTGGGTACAATTTTGGTTTCATTGGAAGTGGGGATGGTTGTTTTAATTGTAGTGGCCGCTTCGCTGACGGCAGTGATGATGATAATCGCTTCCATAAATTTTGAACGGATGGAGAGTGTTGGGGGTTGACATTCCGGTATATTGCGGTTATACTATAGGAAATTTAACAGATAGGAGACAGGTGGATGTTTATTTATTCTTGCTAAGTGAAAACTGAAAACAGGTGTGGCGAAGACGTTTTGGTTTTGGCAGGAATAAAAAATCTGATCTCTCTTTTTATATACAGTTTGGAATAGATGATGGCTTATTTAGGCAGCATACATTTTTGCGTTGTCCGAAATAAGCGCTGGCTGTGGATTTGTGGGTGCAGAAAATTATTTCTGCACCCTTTTTGTACGTCAAGCGCCGAAAAGAAGATGGCGGAAACGGTTGGATGTCCTTCCTAAGAAAGTGGGATTTTGCAGGAGGATGCCCAACTGGAATAAGGAGGGTTTGTATGTCTCAGATTAGTGTAAATCAGTTGACTTTTTATTATGATGGCAGTTATGACAATATATTTGAGGATGCGTCTTTTCAGATTGACACAGATTGGAAATTGGGGTTTGTGGCAAGAAATGGGCGTGGGAAGACGACTTTTTTGAATTTGCTTATGGGGAAATATGAGTACCGGGGAAGCATTACGGCAACGGTGGAGTTTGATTATTTCCCTTATGAGGTGAAGGATGGAGCCAAAGAAACCATTTCGGTAATAGAAGAAATTAATCCGGAGTATGAATTCTGGAAAATATGCCGGGAGCTGACGTTGCTTCATGTGGACGCAGACGTGCTGTACCGTCCCTTTGAAACGCTTAGTAACGGGGAACAGACAAAGGTAATGCTGGCGTTGCTTTTTTCCGGGGAAAACCGTTTTCTGCTGATTGATGAACCTACCAATCATCTAGATATGGAAGCGCGGCAAATGGTAAGTGATTATTTGAGCCGTAAGAAAGGGTTTTTACTGGTTTCCCATGACCGGGCGTTTTTGGATCAATGCATTGACCATGTACTGACGATTAATCAGTCCAACATTGAAGTGCAGCAGGGGAATTTTTCCACCTGGTGGGAAAATAAGAAGCGGCAGGACGCCCATGAGCTGGCGGAGAATGAACGTTTAAAAAAGGATATCAGAAAACTGTCCGCGGCGTCCAGGCAGGCCGGACAGTGGGCGGACCAGGTGGAAGCGACAAAGATAGGAAGGAAATCGCCGGATGAGAAGAATATCGGAACGCGAGCCTATATTGGGGAAAAGTCCCGCCGTATGCAGATGCGCCGCAAAAACCTGGAGCGAAGGCAGAATAGGGCCATGGATGAAAAATCTTCTTTGCTCAAAAACATTGAAACGGCAGAGGAGTTGAAACTGTTTCCCCTCCGGCATCATAAAGAGGTTTTGGTACGGATGGAAGATATACGGATTGGGTATGAAGGCTGGGAAGGTCAGACAGTATATGGCAGGGCGGAAAAAGCCGCAAGAGGGGACATAGCCTGTAGAAACGGGTGGGAGACGGCGGATTTGGAATCAGGCGGACAGATAAGGCGGCAAATCCTGGATGGCTTTGGGATGGAAATAAGGAATGGGGACAGAGTGGCGCTGCAAGGGCGTAACGGATGTGGAAAATCCAGTCTTTTAAAATCCATTTTAGCGGCAGTGAATGGCAGGGAAGGGGAAAACGGGAGGAGGGTGGACGGAGTTTTGGAAACCGCCGCCGGATTGAAAATATCTTATGTGCCGCAGGATACGGCGCACCTTTATGGAAGCCTGGAGGAGTATGCGCAAAATTATGGCATTGAGGAAGCCTTATTTAAAGCATTGCTGCGGAAATTGGGTTTTTCCAGGATTCAGTTCGACAAAAGGATGGAAGAGTATAGCGGGGGACAAAAAAAGAAGGCGCTGCTTGCCAGGAGTTTATGCGAACAGGCGCATTTGTATGTGTGGGATGAACCTCTGAATTTTATTGATGTATTTTCGCGTATGCAGATAGAGAACTTGATTTTGCAGTATAAACCTACGATTTTAATGGTAGAGCATGACGGGGATTTTGTGGAAAGGATTGGGACGAAGGTTATTTCTTTATAGGATGAAAGGATTGGACAATGAAAATCGTTATATTAATGGAAGATACGTGTGGGGAGCCGTGCTGCGAAGCGGAGCATGGGTTAAGCGTTTATGTGGAAACGAAACGGCATAAAATATTAATGGATACCGGGGCCAGTGAAAAAACACTGGAAAATGCAGAGAAACTGGGGATAGATTTAAAGCAGGTAGATATCGTGGTTTTGAGCCATGGGCATTATGACCATTCCGGCGGGATGCTTGCTTTTTGTAAGCTAAATAAGGATGCAATCATTTATATGCAGCGGACGGCTTTCGGGGATTATTATCATGGGGAGCGGTATATCGGCATGGATAAAAGGATAGCCGGATTGCCCAATATTAGAATGCTTGCGGGGGATTTTTCGGTGGATGAGGAAATTTCCCTTTTTACAGGCATTACGGGCAGAAGGCATTGGCCGGAGAGTAACCGGAGCTTAACGATGGAGAAAGGTGGGCGGCGTGTGCAGGATGAGTTTGTCCATGAGCAGTGCCTGGTGGTGCAGGAGGGGCAGAAGCTGTTAGTGTCCGGGTGCGCCCATAATGGGATATTGAATATTTTGGACAGCTACCGGGAAAAGTATGGGGGATGCCCGGATATTGTAGTGAGTGGCTTCCATATGGGCAAGAAGGGGGATTATACGGAACAGGAAGCCAGGGTAATACGGCAGACTGCAGAGGAATTGAAGAAAACAAAAGCTGTCTTTTATACCGGGCATTGTACAGGGGAGAAAGCGATTGCGCTGATGCAGCCTGCGCTGGGCGGCCAACTGACCTCCATCCATTGCGGGATGGAGGTGATAACGAAGCCGTTTGTTTAAGATTAGGCCAGCCATACAGGCCCGGCCAATACTTCTCTGGAAACGAAAAGCGTCATATCCGGTTTGGTAGCTAACGTCCATTTGACAAGAAGGATATATTTGCGTTCGATTTCAAAGCAGGTAATGCATCTTGGATGGACGCAGCTTCCGCTGTTGCAATAGTATTTGTCGCTTTCTGAAAGCGTGGGGCGGTGGGTGTGTCCAGTGACCAGGATATGGTTTTCCTGTTCCGCCCAGTGGTGGAGACGCTTTTCCGCTTTGTCCTTGCGGGTATAGTTTTTGGCGGCGCTGGTAGGGTCAAGAACTCCGAACCGCTCCAGCGGCTTCCAGAGATAGCGGACCAGGAAGCGGGAGAGACGCCATAAAGTGGAATTGAACAGGTCGGTCTGATGTCCGTGGGTCAAATAAAGATCCAGAGGAGGGATGGCGGCCTCCATGGAGTTCCTCCTGGATGGGGACAGATGGTTTTCCAGAATGAGTCCGGGATAAAAGGTGATATCGGACAGGAAAGAACGGTCTTTATAATCCGGGTGGTCTTCAAAACAGCAGTGGCAGGCGCTGCATTTTTTCTTTGTATACCGTTGGTTCTTTTTTACCATATCGTGGTTTCCATAGAGCATGTATAAACGCCCTTGTTCCTGAAAGTGGGAAAGAAGCCAGAATACGTTGCCATGCGCTTCCATAATCTGCTGCATATTGCGGTTTTCCCACAGTTCATCGCCGTCTCCCAGTTCGATATAGGTATATCCCATGCGGTAATAATGCTGCAGGGCGGCATAGTACAGGTTTTGGTTTTTCAGGAAATTGTCGTTGGAAGAGCCGGTGCCACGGTGACAGTCGCTGATTAGCGCATACTTGGAACGGTCTGTAAGAGGGAGCCGCAAAGCTCCCTCAAAAGATTTAGACAGGCGGGAATAATACCCCATTTCCTTACCCCCTTTTTGGTTTATGCTTTTTATATTTGCGTATGCGGAGCGTTTTGCGGAAAGCCGCAGGCAGATAAAAGTACAGATAGAGAATCCTGTCTATGGAAAGGCAAAAGGGTCTTGTAACGAACAGATATACCCTGCACCAGAAGTGATTGATGCATTGGGCAATCCGTATCCATAGCCTGTCAAAGAAATTCCAGCAAAGAGCGGATTTTGAAAAGGAGAAAGTGACCTTATTACAGCTTAAATGGATATTGTCCCTGGAATAGCCGGCCCTAATCAGGCCCTTTACAAAAGCATGGGCCATAGCGTGGTTGGCAAAGGTGATACATGCCTGCATATACAGGTCGGCAGGTTCGGTAAACCGCCCTACGCAGAACGCAGTCAGCCACCAATGCCTGGCGCATACATCGGCAATTTGGACGCCTTTGCAAAAAAGGTGGAAAGAGAGCGCCGGCATGTCGCAATCCTCTACACTCTGGAAAAGAGTAGTGTGATATTCGTTTTCCTCTAAAATACGGTCTGCATAATATACGCCGATTTCCGCCCCGGTATTGATGCCGTATTGGCCCTTCCACAATTCCAGGAGCCAGGTGCGGCCTTCGAAATTGAAATAGACAGGGAGGCAGTCGAATACCATCTGGAAGCGGAAAGCCGTTTTATCGTATAGCGTGCAGTAGCCAAAGTCCCTTTGCCATACATCCAGGCGGGAAGTGAAGATATCCTGTGCCGGCAGGTATGCATAGCCGAAGGGGGCGATAAGTTCATCCAGCAGCCGGCATTTTTCTTTCATGCACATGCAGCGGATTTTTTTGATGATTTTCTTTCTGCGCCAATGATTGATGCAGAAAAAGAAAAGAAGCACGAGAAAAAGGATACCAAAGAACAGGTACATAGTAGACTCCTCAATAAGTGTTTTGTGATATCTTATGAGAAGCTGTCGAAACCTGTGCCTTGTATTTCGGCGGGGAATGAGCCGGGCGGTGTGGCTGCATAAGCGTCTGGCGGATGCGGACGGGGCTGCCTGTATTATGGGGCGGGCGCCGTCGGTTTACTGCCGGGCGTCTGATGCGTCAACGATATGGATGGCGGTTCCTTTTCCTTTATATCCGGCGTCTCCCACAATCTGCGGGATTTGCTTTTCGCCGTCCAGCATAGACTCATGGGAAAAGTGGACATGGCCGGCAAGTACGGCGGCAACCGGGCTGTCTGCGGCAGTCGTCAGGGACATAAACTGGGCGGAGACATCGTTGGGATAGAAGCCGCCATGGACTCCGCCGCCCAATACCACACTGTTTGGCCATACTTTGGACGTTTCCGCCAGCAGGGATTCGGTATAAAATGGCACATGGAGCAGAAGGATGACGGGCTTGCCTATAGAAAGGATGTCCTTATATTCTTCCAGGGCATCCGGATGGATTTGGTTGTTGCTGTTGTCTACGGCGACAAGTATCAGCTCTTCCAGCTCCAGAGAATGGATAGCCGTATTTCCCTGCATAAAGGGGGCCAGCAGGGGACGGAACTCGTTTTCCCCTGTTTCGCTCATGTATTCCCATGGATAAGTCCAGTCATGGTTCCCCATGGCATAGAGATAGGGAATCTCCAGTTTTTCAAAAGCGGAGGCCAGGTATTCCACATTGGCCGGAGAAGGGGAATCAATGATATCCCCGGCAAGCAGCAAAGCGTCCGGCCTGGTCTGGTTGGCGTAATCCATCCAGGCGGCGAAAAATTCGGAAGAAGGGGCCGGGCCTTCCATCGTAAAATGTTCCAGCCGGCTGGCGGAATAATCCCGGATTTCATCGGTGGTTTCGTCTGGAAGGACAATATGGGAGTCGGTTAAAAACAACAGGTTATAGTCCCTGGACAGACCGGGGACGGCGATAGTATATGTATCAATGTCGGCAGAGTCGATAGCGGCAGGGACGGCGGTATCCTCCGGACGGGAGGAGGCGCAGCCGCAAAGGGCGCAAAGCAGGAGGAGTGACGGTATTGTTTTGGATAAGAAAGGTTTAAGATGTTTATAAGATATCATATGTTTTCTTCCTTTTCTGAATTTTAGGTTTGGTATTTTGGATAGTGGTTGCTATTAGTTCTATAATTTAGTACAATAGATACAGAACGTGTTTGCGCACTAGTTATATCTTATAACGAAATAGTGGCAAATATACGAAAAAATTCTTAAAAATTCATTAAGAATGCACAGGAGGAAACGGATTGGGAGGTTGTTATGACAGGATTACAGAAATTATTTGCGCCAATTGATATGACGCAGGGGACGCCGGGGAAACAGATTGCGGCGTTTGCCGTCCCTATGCTGATTGGCAACATTGCACAGCAGCTATATAATACGGTGGACAGTATTATTGTAGGGAGATATGTGGGGGACAATGCGCTTGCGGCAGTGGGGAGCGCAGGGCCGATTTTAAATCTGCTTTTGGTACTTTTTGTTGGGATTTCCGTAGGCGCCGGGATTATGGTATCCCAGTATTTCGGGGCAAAGGAAAGGGAGGATTTGTCCGGGACGATAGGGAGCTGCATTACGCTGACGGCGATTTCTTCTTTGCTGATTATGCTGTCCGGCCCATTGTTGTCACGGCCGCTGTTAGAGCTTTTGGGAACGCCTGCGTCCATAGAGGATTGGTGTGAATCGTACTTAAATATTATATTTATCGGTATTGCAGGGACGGCATATTATAATATTTTAGGCGGTGTGCTGCGGGGGCTTGGGGATTCGGTTTCCGCATTGCTTTATCTGCTTGTTTCCACGGTGGTCAATATTGTGCTGGATATTGTCTTTGTAGCGAATTTCCATATGGGGGTTGCGGGAGTCGCCCTGGCCACAGTGGTTGCCCAGGGGATATCGGCTGTGCTGTGCCTTATGAAACTTATGAAAATGTCGGAAATATTTGATTTTAAAAAGGAATATCTGAAATTACATAAAAAATACGCTTTGATGACGATACGGCTTGGTTTGCCTTCCGGTCTGACCCAGGCGATTTTTTCCATGGCGATGATTGTTGTGCAGTCGCTGACCAACAGCTTTGGAGAGTTGTTTATTGCGGCCAATGTTATCGTCATGAGAGTGGATGGTTTCGCCATGATGCCCAATTTTTCTTTTGGAACGGCGATGACTACCTTTGCCGGACAAAACGTGGGGGCCAAGGAATATAGAAGGGTAGAGCAGGGGGCGAAGCAGGGGACGTGGATTGCCATGGGCGTTTCTGCGTTTATTACGGTTTTAATCCTTATTTTTGGCAGATACCTGATGGGGATTTTCACGGAAACAGAGGAATTAGTGGACTTAAGCATGCGGATGATGCGCATATTGGCGGTGGGGTATATTGCCATGGCTGTCACCCAGTCCCTTTCCGGCGTGATGCGGGGCGCCGGGGACACTATGACGCCTATGTGGATTTCCCTGGCGACGACAGTGGCAATCCGTGTGCCTGTGGCATATGGGCTTGCTTATGTGACAAGAAGCGAGGCATATCCGATTGGCCGGTGTGAAAGTGTGTATATATCGTTACTGGTTTCCTGGCTCCTTGGCGCGTTAATTACCTTTATCTGCTACCAGTGGGGGAAATGGAAGGGCAAAGCGATTGGGGAAGGCAACTGGCAATCATAGGAGGGTGGTATGCAAGAGGACGTGCAGCAGGAAGAAAAATACATATATATGACTACCACGCCAACGCCCCGTTTGATTGGCGAGCTGGCTGTGCCGACGATTATCAGTATGTTGGTTACGTCATTTTATAATATGGCGGATACATTTTTTGTGGGAAGGCTCAATACACAGTCTACGGCAGCGGTGGGAGTGGTGTTTTCGGTTATGGCGATTATCCAGGCGCTGGGGTTTTTCTTCGGGCATGGTTCCGGGAACTATATTTCCAGGCGGCTTGGCGCGAAGGAATTTGACGAGGCGGCAGCCATGGCGGCGAACGGTTTTTTCCTTGCCTTCCTCTGCGGGCTGGCGGTTATGGCGGGAGGGCTTTTCTTCCTGAAGCCTTTGGCAGTGGCTTTGGGTTCCACGCCAACGATACTGCCTTATACGGAAGCTTATTTGCGGATTATTCTGCTTGGCGCGCCTTTTATGACATCGTCCCTTGTGTTGAATAACCAGTTGCGTTTTCAGGGGAGCGCGGCATATGCCATGGTAGGGATTGTGACAGGGGCAGTGATTAATATAATACTTGACCCCATTTTGATTTTCGGATTGCGGATGGGGGTGGCCGGGGCGGCGGCAGCTACAGTTATAAGCCAGTTTAGCAGCTTTTTGCTCTTGTTATTCCAAAGCAGGAGAGGAGGGAACATCCGGATTCGTTTCCGGAATTTCCAGCCTGGCTTTCACTGTATGAAGGAGATTTGCCGGGGCGGCCTCCCTTCCCTGTGCAGGCAGGGCCTTGGAAGCGTGGCGGGAATTTTGCTTAACCATAGCGCCGGAGGGTATGGGGACGCGGCGATTGCCGGAATGTCCATTGTATCCAGGGTATCTATGTTTGCCAGCTCGGCTTTGATTGGCTTTGGCCAGGGATTCCAGCCAGTGTGCGGTTTTAACTATGGGGCGAAGCTTTACCACAGAGTGAGGGAAGGTTTTTCCTTTTGTGTGAAGTATGCAACCGTATTCCTAATTGGCGTGGCCGGGGCGGCGGCAGTTTTTGCGCCGCAGATTATATCTTTGTTCCGGAAGGATGACGCGCAGGTGATTGCGATAGGGGCGCGGGCTTTGCGGTTACAGTGTCTGGCATTTCCGCTGACCGAATGGATTGTTATGTCCAATATGATGTTACAGTCTATAGGAAAAGCGCTGAAAGCTTCTATATTGGCAGCGGCAAGGCAGGGGTTGTTTTTTATTCCGCTTATTCTTATCCTGCCCCGGCTCTTTGGCTTGTTTGGGGTGGAAATGTGCCAGACCATATCGGATATCTGTTCTTTTATTTTGGCAGTGCCGTTGTGCTGCAGTGTGTTAAATGAGATGAAAAAGTTGGAAAGGGAACTTTCTTAAAAAGAAAGCGCAAATTAACATTCCGGTTTCGAAAGACGGAAATTAATTTGCGCTTTTTTCGTTGTAAAGCTTGATTTTCCATTTGTATAAATTTACCAAATAGTGGGGAGGGAATTATAAAAATATATAAAATATTTACAAAAAGTTCACATATTATTATTTCGTTTTCATAACTGTATGCTATGCTGAAAATATAGGAAGGAAAGGCGTTCCGGACAGGGAAGCGACGGAAGGGGCTGCCATAAAGAGGCGGTTTTTAGTCAGAGAGGGAACAGAATAGGAGGTGTGCGTATGAAACGGCGGAGTGGGATGTTAGTATTGGGAATAGCTGCGTTAGTGGCGCTGGTCAATGCAGCGGCGTGGGAAAGCAGTGGGTTTTGCGACTGGTATGTATCCTGCATTTATCCGCTGTGGGTGAGTACATACGGCAGGCTGACCGGGCTGTTCCCATTTTCTGTGGGGGAAATTATGTTGGTGGCTGGCGTAGCCCTTACGGCAGCGGTTTTATTGGTAGGGCTTGTTGCGGCAGTGTTTGCGATATGCTTTCGGAAAGCGAAAGGGTATAGGAAAGTGATGGGATTGTGCGGGAAATATGGGGCGGCTTATGCATATATCCTGACAGGGGTTGCGGCAGTTATGACATTGAACTGCTTTATCCCATATCATTGTTCCACCCTGGAAGAAAAATACGGTTTGGTAAACCGTATGGCGGCAGGGGATTTTATTTTGGAGGAACTGTTGGAGAAAGAGTATACGATAGAAGAACTGGCGCAGCTTCGGGATTATGTGGTGGTGAAATGCAACGAATTGGCAAAGCAGGTAGCCAGGGACGGCGAGGGGAATATTATTTATCCTGAAAATATGGAAGGACTGGCGATTGAAGCGATGAGGAATTTAAGCAAAGACTGCAGCCAGCTTGGAGGGTATTATCCACGGCCGAAGCAATTTGCTTTTTCCGAATTTTTCAGCCAGCAGAAAATGAAGGGATATTTTTTCCCGTTTTCTATGGAGATTAATTATAATTCCCTGATGCATGAGATTAACCGGCCGGCGACGGTCTGTCATGAATATGCCCATCTGAAAGGATTTATGTATGAGGAAGAGGCCAATATGATTGGCTTTCTTGCCTGTATCCATTCTTCTGACGTAACCTTCCAGTACAGTGGCTATCTGAGTGTGTTAAACTATATTAACAATGAATTCTATGACGCTATTGGAGGGGATTTGGAAGTGTATGCTTCGCATGTGAAGATTTCTGCGCAGGTTCGCAAAGAGAATGTGTTCTTAGAAGAAAAGGCATGGGAAAGGGTGGAGCGCAAGGCGGTGATTCGTACGGAAGTGGTGGATAAAGTTTCGGATAAGCTGTCGGAGACTTCTATGGTATGGAATGGCGTGGAAGACGGAATCTTAAGCTATACAAGGGTAGTGGGGCTTTTGCTCCATTATTATGACGGCGCGCCGGAAGTGCAGGAAACGTTGGCAAGCATAGAGGATGGGCAGGAGTATCTGGCGCAGGGCAATTAGCTGTATGTAAGAAAGGCGGGCGCCCGGAGGTTTTGCTATTGCCAGAAAATGAGAAAATGTATATACTGAGATATAGAAGGTTTCGTCCCTATTGGCTGTGGAAAGAATCTAAATGGAGGCTATGCCATAAACGGGCGGTATAGGGGCGGATATACCATTGCTTAAGGAGGCGCAGAGGAATATGAAGAAACCGGTACTTGTGATTATGGCAGCAGGCATGGGCAGCCGTTACGGCGGGTTAAAGCAGATTGACCCGGTAGATGGACAGGGGCATATTATTATGGATTTTTCCATCTACGATGCTGTGAAAGCAGGTTTTGAAAAAGTGATTTTTATTATTAAGAAGGAAAATGAGGCGGATTTTAAGTCATGCATCGGGGAGCGGATGGAGCGGCAGCTACAGGTGGAATATGTCTTCCAGGATATGGCTAACCTGCCGGAAGGGTTTGAAGTTCCGCAGGGGAGGGTGAAACCTTGGGGGACGGCTCATGCCGTCTTATCCTGTCTGCCAGTGATTGACGGCCCCTTTGCAGTGGTCAATGCGGATGATTATTATGGGCAGCAGGCGTTTGCCATGATTTATGATTTCCTGTCTAACCATGCGGATGGCGCTAAATACCAGTATACTATGGTAGGTTATCTTCTGGAGAATACGTTGACAGAGAACGGCCATGTAGCGCGCGGCGTCTGTGAAACGGATGGGGAAGGGAAGCTGGCGGCGATTACGGAACGCACCCGTATTGAAAAGAGGGAAACCGGCCCGGCTTATACGGAGGATGATGGAAAGACGTGGGTGGGCCTCGAGGGAGACACTGTGGTTTCTATGAATATGTGGGGATTTACCAGAAGCATACTGCCGGAGATTTATGACAGATTTTCCGGCTTTTTGAAAGAGAACCTGCCTAAGAATCCGTTAAAATGTGAATACTTCCTTCCTTTTGTAGTGGATGAGCTAATCCGCGAAGGAAAAGCGGAGGTGACGGTGTTAAAATCCCGTGACCGCTGGTATGGAGTAACTTATAAAGAGGATAAGCCTGTGGTGATGAATGCGATTCAGGCATTAAAAGATGAAGGGCTGTACCCACAGAAGCTGTGGGAATGATTATGCGCAGGCAGTTATATCGCTTGGGAAATTTTCAAATGCGCTATGGGATATTGCAGAGAAGAAGGGGCATTTTAGGCCGGAGAAGATGGCCGCAGGCATAGCAGGAGGCGGAGTGAAAGGATAGAGGTGCTGGCATGGGCAGGGATAAAGCGGAGTTAATGCAAATTGCAGAGAAATTTCAGATAGAAGTGGATAGAGGGCAGTTGGAGCCATATGGAAGCGGTCACATCAATGATACTTATCTTTTGAGCGGTTTTTCCGGAGAGGAAAAGAAACGTTATATCCTGCAGAGGATGAATCACGAAATATTCAAAGACCCGGATGGATTGATGGAAAATGTGGTGGGCGTGACGACTTTTTTACAAAAGAAAATACGGGAAAACGGAGGGAATCCGGAGCGGGAGGCGTTAAACATAATTTTCACCAGAACAGGAAAATCTTATTATGCCCTGGAGGATGGAACTTATTGGAGAATGTACCTGTTTGTGGAAGGCGCCACAAGTTATGACGCTGTGGAGAAGCAAGAGGATTTTTACGAAAGCGCAGTGGCATTTGGGCATTTTCAAAAGCTATTGGAGGATTATCCCGCGGCAAGCCTGCATGAGACGATTCCTGATTTCCACAATACGGTAGACCGCCTGCAGAAATTTAAAGAAGCGTTGGAAAAGGATGTCTGTGGGAGGGCCGCAGGGGTAGCGGAAGAAATACAGTTTGTGTTAGACCGGGAGAAGGATTGCCATGTGCTTTGTGATTTGCTGGCATCGGGAGAACTGCCTTTGCGTGTTACGCACAATGATACAAAGTTAAACAATATCATGATAGATAATGAGACTGGAAAGGGGATATGCGTGATTGACCTGGATACGGTTATGCCAGGGTCAGCGTTATACGATTACGGGGATTCCATCCGGTTTGGGGCTAACACAGGCGCAGAGGATGAAAAAGATTTATCAAAGATTTCCTGTGATTTGGATTTGTTTGCTTTATATACGAAAGGGTTTGTGGAAGGCTGCAGCGGCTCCTTGACGGAAAAAGAGATTCGATTGCTCCCTATGGGCGCTAAGTTAATGACGTTGGAATGCGGTATGCGTTTTCTGGCCGACTATCTGGAAGGGGATCACTATTTTAAGATTCACCGTCCGGAGCATAATCTAGACCGCAGCAGAACCCAGTTTTGCATGGTAAAGGATATGGAGGAAAAGTGGGGACAGATGCAGGAGATTGTGGAACAATATTTATAAATGCAGTTTGCAAGGCAGGAAGTTTGGGCGCGCTGCATATCCTTTGCTTATGCTGAGGATATGCAGCGGTTTTTTTTCAATTTTTCTTGCAATGGCTCTTGGAACATGTTATATTTTTAACGAGCAGTATTCTGTGGAAACTGCATCGGATGGTAATGCGCACCGCTTGGAAGGAAGGTGTGTGTGCGAGATGAAGATAGGGATTATTGGAGCCGGAAGAGTAGGCTGTTCGATTGGAAAGTATCTGACGGAACAGGGAAAAACGGTAATCGGCTATTACAGCCAGACTTATGAAAACGCTGCACAGGCAGCGAAATTTACCAGTACGGACTGCTTCCGGTCAATGGAAGAGCTGGTAGCTTTGAGCGATACCCTGTTTATTGCGACCCCTGACGGGCAGGTTGGCGCAGTATGGGATTGCATGAAAGCAATGTCTATGGATGGGCGTATTGTATGTCATTTTAGCGGCTCATTATCATCGGATGTATTCACAGGAGTGGATGAAAAGAAAGCGTATGGGGCTTCCCTTCATCCAATGCTTGCATTTCGCAATAAATTTTCATCATATAAACAATTAAAAGAATGTTTTTTCACATTAGAGGGGCATCCTTTTTCTGTACGGCAATTGGAAAAGCTGTTGGAGGAAACGGGGAATCCATATTGCAGGATATGGGCGGAAGACAAGGCAAAGTACCATTGCGCTGCCAGTGTTTTAAGCAATGATGTGCTGGCTTTGCTGGATATGGGTTTTGCCTTGCTGGGCCGGTGCGGATTTACACAGGAAGAGGCAGTGCAGGCCGCGTCTGCGCTGGTGCGGGGAAATGTGGAGAATGTATTGGAACATGGGACGTTGTCCAGTATGACCGGGCCTGTGCTGCGGGGGGATGTTTCAACGGTGGAAAAACACTTAAAAGCATTGGACGGGGAAGAGCGGGAAATCTACCGTCTCCTTGGGAAACGTCTGCTGCGGATGGCGCAAAGCAGACAGGAAGGGGATGGGCCGCCCAGGCTGAAAAGAGGTTACGCACAGATTGGACGCTTACTGGAGAAGGAAACGGAAGGCGATTGTCAGGGAGAGCTTCCCTGTTAAAGCAGGATGCTAAAAAGAAAATGAAAGGGAGCCGGGATTATGAAAAATACATCTGTAACTTTTAAACAGGCAAAGGAAAAGGGCGAAAAGCTTACAATGCTTACCGCCTATGATTATGCAACAGCCAAAATGGTGGATGAGGCGGGGATTCATTCGATTTTGGTAGGGGATTCTTTGGGGATGGTATGCCTTGGCTATGAGGATACCTTGGCAGTGACGATGGAAGATATGCTCCATCATACGAAAGCGGTGGCGCGCGGAGCCAGGGAAGCTTTGGTTATTGCGGATATGCCGTTTATGTCTTATCAAACATCGGTTTATGACGCGGTGGTGAATGCCGGGCGTTTAGTGAAAGAGGGACATGCGCAGGCGGTGAAATTGGAAGGTGGGAAGGAAGTCTGTCCCCAGATTGAGGCGATTGTAAAAGCTTCAATCCCTGTCTGCGCCCATATTGGCCTGACGCCCCAATCCATCCATGCTTTTGGAGGATTTAAGGTGCAGGGCAAAGGAGCGGAAGCGGCGCAGCGGCTGTTAGAAGAGGCGAAAGCGGTGGAAGCGGCAGGGGCTTTTGCCGTTGTGCTGGAATGTGTGCCGGAGGCTTTGGCAAGGCTGATTACAGAGAAGATATCCATTCCTACCATAGGGATTGGGGCAGGCGCGGGCTGCGACGGCCAGGTGCTTGTTTATCAGGATATGCTGGGGATGTATGCGGATTTTGCGCCTAAGTTTGTAAAGGTGTTTGCGAACGTGGGGGAAGAGATGAAAAGGGGATTTGCCGCGTATAGAAAAGAAGTCCAGGAGGGGACATTCCCGGCAGCGGAGCATACGTTTAGGATGGATGAAAGCATATTGGATAAATTGTATTAGGAGCAATGGCTGACAGGAAAAAGGGAGCAGGGAAATGATAATTTCAGGAAGCGTAAAAGAGACAAGGGAACAGGTAAAGGAGTGGAAACGCAAAGGGCTACGGGTAGGTTTTGTTCCTACCATGGGATATTTGCATGAGGGGCATCAGAGTCTGATGGAGGCGGCGAAAAAGGAAAATGACAGGGTGGTGGCCAGTATTTTTGTCAATCCGATTCAGTTTGGGCCAAATGAAGATTTTGCGAGTTATCCGAGGGATTTTGAAAAGGATGCAGCGCTTTGCGAAAGTGTAGGAGTGGATTTGGTTTTCCATCCCAAAGCGGATGAAATGTATAAGGAAGGGTTCTGCACTTATGTGGATATGGACGGGCTGACCAAAGAGCTGTGCGGGAAAAGCCGTCCAACGCATTTTCGCGGGGTGCAGACAGTGGTTAGTAAACTGTTTCACATTATTCCGGCAGACAGGGCGTATTTCGGCCAGAAGGATGCGCAGCAATTGGCTGTGATTAAAAAAATGGCGCGGGATTTGAGCATGGATATTGAGATTGTGGGTTGCCCGATTATACGCGAAGCGGACGGGCTGGCAAAAAGTTCCAGAAATACGTATTTAAACGCGGAGGAACGGCAGGCGGCGTTGGCATTAAGCAGGGGCCTGGCAGAGGGCAGGAAGTTAGTGGAAGCCGGGGAACGGGAGGCTGCTAAGGTGAAACGCGCCATTGAGGTTGAAATAGAAAAAGAAAAACTGGCAAAGGTTGATTATGTGGAAGTGGTGGATTTTGCGGATATTATGCCGCTTGCGGATTTGAGCGCAGCAAAGGAGGGGGAGGTCCTTTGCGCGGTAGCCGTTTACATCGGGAAGACAAGGCTGATTGATAATTTTATCTGGAAAGCGGGCCAGTAGGTTTGATAAATAGGAAAGGGCGCAAGTATGAACATTAGGATGCTAAAAGGGAAAATACACCGTGCCGTTGTAACCCAGGCGGAGCTGAATTATGTAGGCAGCATAACAGTGGATACGGCTTTGCTGGAGGCGGCAGGCATTTTGGAATATGAAATGGTGCAGATTGTAGATGTGGAAAACGGCAACCGTTTTGAAACCTATACCATTGCCGGGGAGGCCGGGAGCGGTATGGTCTGCCTGAACGGGGCTGCCGCAAGGCAGGTGCAGATTGGCGACCATGTGATTATTATGGCATATGCGGATATGGAGCCGCAGGAAGCGGCAGAGCATAAGCCTTATGTAGTGTTTACCGATGAAAGGAACGCAATAGCCCGGGTATCCCGTTATGAAAAACATGGAGAGCTGGCTTAAGCGCAGTATAGAAAAGATATCCTGTGTCCAATATAAAGCGCACAGGATATTTTTTTGCATATGGAGCGGTAAAATGAAACTTTTTGAGGGCGTCGGTCGTATTATTTATATAAAGGATTCAGAAGCATACAGCCAGTGGGCCAAAGAGGAATCCCAAGCTATGAGAGGGCATGGTTAGCGATATGCTGATAAATGAGGAAAGGGAGATGGCGGAGCCATTTGCAAAATATAGGGATATATTATACCGGGTTGCTTTTTCCAATATGAAGAACAAAGCGGATGCGGAGGATGTGGTGCAGGAAGCTTTTTGCCGCTATCTGAAAGTACGGCCTGTATTTGCGGATGAAAATCATGAGAAAAATTGGTTTATCAGAGTTGTGATTAATATTTGCTATGATATCCGCAAAAGCGCCTGGTTTTCACGGACGGTAGGGTTTGATGAGGTGCCGGAGTGGGAGATGGGGCATTTCAGCCTTCCTTTTATGCAGGAAGATGATATGCTTTGGCAGGTGATGGAATTGGCGGCGGCATACAGCAATCCATTGTACTTGTTTTATTATGAGGATTATTCCGTCCGGGAGATTGCCCAGATTATGGAATTGGAGGAGGGGACGGTTAAGACAAGACTGCGCCGGGGCAGGCAGATGCTGAAAGAGCGGCTGCTGTTTGGCAAGGGAGAAGGGAAACAGAAGGAGAAGGGGAAGAAAACAGGGGACAGAGGAAGGAATGGCAAAAAGGATTTTACGGATAAAATCTGAAAGAAGGTGGCAGGGATGCAGATACAAAACAGGAACAAGCTAAATGGCGTCGGTGACGCTGTGGGTAAGGCAAAGAAGAAAACGTCAGGTGAGACGTTATGGAAAAGCGGCATAGACAAGACGGTGGATAAAAGTTTTCAGGATAGCCTGAAAAGAAGCATGAATCTGGAAAGTTCCGTAAAAGAAAGCGTGTATACAGAGAAGAATGCGCAGGCGGAAAAAAATGCGCAGGCGGAAAAAAAAGCACAGGCGGAAAAGAGTGTGCAAGCAGGAAGAAATGTGCAAGCAGAAAGAAATGTGCAAGCGGAAAAAGATGTGCAAGCAGATAGGAATATGCGAGCAGGAAGAAATGTGCAAGCAGAAAAAAATGTGCAGGCAGATAGGAATATGCGAGCAGGAAGAAATATGCAAGCAGATAGGAATATGCAGGCAGATAAGAATGTACAGGCAGAAAGCAATGTATCTGTGGAAAAGGGGATGCGTGTGGGGCAGGCAGTGCGCTGGGGGGAGGAAGTGGATGTCCGCCGTATTCCATATGGGGAATGCGATAAAGTGGAATTGAATGTGCTGGAAGGATATACGCTGAAGGCGAAGCTGGAAACGGGCATAGAGGGCAGGCAGGGAATGGGCTCTTATGTTTATGTGGAAAAGAAACAAGAGGATGGCTCTGTAAAAGCCTGCCTGTTTGACGTGGCTGGATTGCAGGAAAACAGTCAGGATGCGATGGAAAGGATTGCATACGCGGCTGTGTATGGCGCAAGACAGAATGGCCGGACATGAAGTTTGACCAATGCATAATCAGATTATTAAGAAAGCAATTTTCAAACATGCATTAGGGAGGGAAGAAAATGGTAGTGAATGGAAGCGGATATGCATCACAATCTTATAATGATGTATTCCTGAAAAACTGGATGGCAAAGGAAGAAAATGCAAAGGCGCAGGAAGGGCAGCCCGGAGTGCAGGGGGACAGCGCACAGGCAGGCGGGGTGTTTGCAGACGGCAGGCAGCGGAAGGAAGCCGGCACGGAAGGGGTATCCGGCGGGAACGGCATGGAAACAGAAACGGAAAAGGAAAAGGATACGGCATGGCGGTATGGGGCTTTGCAGGATATCCTGCGCCATAAGTTCGGGATGGATGAAGAAGAAATAGAAAAAATGGAGGAGAACTATTCCATTGGGGTGCCGAAGAAAGGGGAAGGGGGGCCTTATTCCCATCTTGCAGATGAAAATGGCGTGATAGAATATAACGGGGTGACATTTCTGGTTAATAAAGAGAAGAACTGGCTTTGCTTAGGGGATGTAAGCAATCTGAAGAATGTAATCTGTATTCCGTTAAGCGAAGGCGGATGCCTGATGGTGAACCGTGGCAGCATAGGGGCGCTGGGCCGTGCCATTGGTATGTTTTCCCCAGAGGATGTCAACCGGATTTTAAGGGCATTGAAAATGGATGCCAAGATACAGGAAATGAAGAAGGAAATAGAAGATATGGAGGATGGCATAGGGAAGGGGACGCAGCAGCAGTATGCAGACAGCGCCGAAACGGCCAAGGAGGCGGCGGAAAAAGATGCGGGCGGGTTTAACGGTTATGGGATGAAAGAAGAGGAAGACGGGGTATTCCGGTTAAAGGATTGGCAGCTTGCGCTTTTATTGGGCGAGGACGAAGAAACGTTAGGGAAGGGCGTGTGGCAGGATCCGATTGTGGAATTGGCAGGAAAGAGGGAGGAAGAGGGGAATGAGTGATTTTTTTCATACATATGGTTCCGTATATGGCGCAACCGGATATGGAGCATATGGGAATAACAGGCAGAAAAAAAATACGAACAGTGTAAAAGGGGCGGCAGGAGTCAGGCAGGATATGGAGGGGAATGCCAAAGCGGCAGGCGCAGGGCAGGGCGGCAGGTATCGAAAGACGGAAAGCGCCAGTCAGGAAGCTGACATAGGGGAGGGAAAAGAAGGGGTTGAAGGGAACCGGACGCAGGAATGGATGGAGCAGATTGCGGAGCGGAAAAGGGAAATTGTGGAGAAGGTGCGCAGGGGGGAAACGGAGCCTTCGATTCCGATTGGAGCCGCTTCTTTTACTTATAAACAGTGGAACAAACTGATGCAGAGGGTAGACCGGGCGATTGAAGATATGCAGGAACGGATTCAGGCAGAGGAGGAAGAGGCAAAAACGGTTAAAGTAAAGAAAAAAGAAGCAGGCTCTATTTCCAAGGAAATGCTGGAGGAACTATTGGGGATTGAAATAAAGGGAGAGGGCGTATTGGCGGGAGGCAGTCTTTTTGGCCAGATTGGCAGCGGGGAACGTATGGCTTTGGACAATGCATATTACAGTATCCAGCCGGCAGGCAGCGGATTGTTCCGCATTACAGATAAAAAGACAGGAATGGAGTATACTTTTGCAGAGGCTGGCTGCAGCTTAAAACAGGATAAGTCGTCCGGCAGGATATTTTTAATGCCAAGCGGGGATTATGCACAGACAGGCAGTGTGCTGGCGGCAGATGAAACGTTGGTTTCTTCCATGGCGCAGTATTTCGGGGTAGAAAGTTTGGAGACAGGAGTTTTGTCAGGATATTCTTTTAGCCGGAATGAAGAAACGGGAATAGAAATTATGATACCGCAGGGAATGGAAGGCAGGAAAGCGTATATGCTATTCCAGAGCAGGGAAGACGTGGAGGCATATGAAAGGCTGGCGCAGACCTATCAGGCTGTCTATCCGAATCTGGCGCAAAATGAAGCAATGGCGAAATTTTATGCGGGGTTGGAGGTGGAAGGGCTTTGCCACCGGACAGCTACCGGTATCCTGTATACCAATGCGGATGGCGTCGGATATGCGGATGAGAACAATCCGGAAAAAAACTGGTGGCTCAGTTTACAGGAGCAGACGGGTCAAACCTATGAAATGTTGTTAGGGATGCTGGATGATATCAAAAAGGAAGGAAAAGATATAGGGGATATGGGGGAATGGCAGGAACGGCTGGAGAGAAAGCAACTGGAGTATGAAGTGTTGGAGAAGGAGTGGGGGGTTTGGGATTCCTAAAAAAAGTTTGACCTTCAAACAAATTTCATGGTATACTATTCTCGGTAAGTAAGGGAAAGGGGATTCGGAAAAGGATTGCGGAGTGTGGCGCCGTGGAGATAAAGCAAAGGTTAAATGAAGTATTGGTGAAGCTGTTCCGGATGATTAATTCCATTGAGGAGCAGGCCATAAAGACAGAAGAATATAAAAATGTAACGACAAACGACATGCATGTAATCGAAGCGATTGGCATAGGCTGCCCAAGGAATATGACGGCAGTGGCCAAAACACTTGGCGTAACGACAGGAACCCTGACGATAGCAGTGAACAGCTTAGTGAAAAAGGGGTTTGTGGAGCGGGTGAGGAGCGAAGAAGACAGGCGTGTTGTTTTGGTGTCTTTATCGGAAAAAGGGAAAAAGATGTTTGTGCATCATCAGAAGTTCCATGAAGAAATGATAGACGCAGTCATATCCCAGTTGGACGAAGGGGAAAAAAGCATATTGGAGAAAGCGCTGCGCAATCTAAATTCATTTTTTATGGAAAAAAACAGGAGTACGTAATAAAATAGAGAATGTGGGATTTAAAAATGAAATAAAAATAAATGATAGAAGAAAGGGAAATGCAGTATGGCGGAAATGATGAAATTTAAAGATTTACCCTATGAAAGGGTAGTGTATGAGGAGGCGGAGAAGGAATACCATAAGATTATGGAAGAATTCAAAGCGGCGGGAAGCGGGGAGGAACAGTTTCAGGTGCATAAGAAGTATTATGCGCTGCGCAATAGAATGGACACTATGATAACAATTGCGCGGATTCGGTTTGACATTGACACTACAGATGAGTTTTACGGCAAGGAGATTGAGCATTACGATACAATTGAGCCGAAGCTGGCTAATCTGGCCGTTGCGTACAAGAAAATGATGTATGAATCGCCCTACAGGGATTACCTGGAGGGAAAAATTGGCAAGGTTGCATTTAAAAATATGGAATTGGAGCTGAAAGCTTTTGATGAAAAACTGATTCCGCTTATGCAGGAGGAAAATGCCCTGAAAACCAGGTATGATAAATTGATTGCCGGGGCGAAGATTGAATGGGAAGGGGATACTTTGAACCTTTCTTTGTTAAGGCCATATCTGACAAGCAATGACAGGGAAGTCCGGAGGAAGGCATACGGGAAGTACAGTGCGTTTTTTGCCTCCTGGGCGGAGGAATTGGATGAGATTTATGATAAGCTGGTGAAAAACCGGACCAAGCAGGCGAAGGAGATGGGATATAAGGATTATGTGGAGCTTGGCTATTACCGGATGGGACGCAATTGCTATGACCGGGACATGGTGGAGAATTACCGGAAGCAGGTGAAGGAATCCTTTGTGCCATTTGCCGAAAAACTGCATGAAGGAAGGCGGCAGAGGCTGGGGTTGGAAAAACTGTCTTATATTGATGAAAGCGTGTATTTCCTGGACGGGAATCCGGCTCCTACGGGTACGCCGGAAGAGATTATGCAGGCAGGGCAGAAAATGTATTCGGAAATGTCCGCGGAAACAAAAGAATTTTTCGATTTTATGCTGGACAAGGAGCTGTTTGACGTATTGGGGAGGAAGACGAAAAAGGCAGGCGGCTATATGACTACACTGCCGGAATATGGCGCGCCTTTTATCTTTGCAAACTTTAATGGGACAAGCGGGGATGTGGATGTCATTACCCATGAATGCGGCCATGCGTTCCAGGGGTATCTGGCGGCAAAGGATCCGATTCAGGAACATTGGGACATTACAATGGAAACGGCGGAAGTCCATTCCATGTCTATGGAATTTTTTACCGGGAAGTGGTTTGAACTGTTTTTTGGCAGCCGTACCAAAGACTATCGGAGGATGCAGTTGGAGGACGCGGCAAACTTTATTCCTTATGGCTGTATGGTGGATGAATTCCAGCACATTGTTTATGAGAATCCGGATTTGACGCCGGAGGAAAGAAAGCAGGAGTGGATGAAGTTGGAGAAAGTATACCGTCCTCATATGGATTATGAAGAGGATGCGTTCTTTGGCCAGGGTGGATTTTGGCAGAAGCAGCACCATATTTACCGTTATCCGTTCTATTATATTGATTATTGCCTGGCGCAGACCTGTGCGTTTGAGTATAAGGTAATGATGGATGAGGATTACGGCAAGGCATGGCAGAGTTATCTGAAGCTTTGCAGGCTGTCGGCATCGGGATTTTTCACGGATATGTTAAAGGAAGTGGGACTGGAAAGCCCCTTTGAGGATGGCTGTGTGGAGAAGATTGTTTCCAAACTGGAGCAAAAGATGGGGCTGTAGGACTGGCCTTGGACAAAGGGAAGAAGGAAGGGCAAAGCAGGGATGCGGGCATATCGCGTCCCTGCTTTTTTAAATTCAAATAGCCAGTTTACGGCAGCGCAGCGCGCACAGGCTGGAGGGCGGAAAGGGCGGAAGGCTCTGGGTTTGCGCTTTTTAACTGCAGTTCCAGGTTGGTAAAGTCCGCCGGGCCGTTTTCCAAATAGAATTTGTGGAAGCGGTAATCGCTGTAGGCATTGCCCCATAGGGTGCGGGCTTCCTGTTTCAGGTTTCGGATTTCCAGATAGCCTAAGTAGTATTTTAGGTAGTTGGTTGGCTCTTCCACGATGTATTCATAAATGGAGCGGGTGGTGGCTGGGGTGGAAATGCCAACGGATGAGAGCATTTTATGTACCTGGCTGTAGCCTGCTCCTTCATAATGGATGGCAATGTCTACTAGGGAATACAGGCTAAGCTGTATTTGACGGTCCAGTTTGTAGATTTCGTATAACATTTCCGCTTCCGGCATTTTTGCTTTCATAATGGATTTGGCATAGTTATAGGCTTCCAATTCCACATACATGGCCCAGCCTTCCACATAACCGCCATAGTTTAACAAGGAGCGAATCAGGTTAGTATTGTTTTTCCGGAAAAACAGTTGGCTATAGACGGTTTGGTATAAATGTCCCGGATACCCTTCATGGGCTAGGGTAGTGTAAAGCTCTACGCCTCTTGGGTTGTTTTTCCGGTTGATATAAATGACGTTTTCATGGATATCATCCAAGGGTGGGGTCAGGTAAAAAGCGGGGCTGCAGTATTCTTCCAGGTTTTTGGAAATGGATTTTACGGTACACACGGGCATTTCCCCTTCGGTTACTTCTTTTAAGGATGGGAATTCCTCTGCCATGGCCTGTTGTAAGCTTTTGAGCATTTCTGACGGCTGTTCATAAAGGAAATCATCGGCAGACGAATCCGGCAGCAGAGCAAGGCCGGGGTTTTGGTGGAGCAGGGCGGCCATGGTTTCCAGATTGTCGGTGAAATCCTGAAACAACATTTTTTTGATGTCCCCAATGTCCCGGTAGGAGCCTGTATTGGAACGCACCAGATACAGGTAGTATTCTTTTCCTTTTGGATAGTGGCACAGACCGTCCGCATTGGTTCCGCTGCCTTTTAGAAGAAGGAGTTCATCCCCCATTTTCCGGTAAGCAGGGAGCGTTACCGTTGTAAGAAGACGGGAATTTTCCGCCACATAACGCTTTTTTTCATCTTCCGTGATGATTCCTTCGTTAAGCAGTGTGTCCAGCCGTTCTTCAAAAGTAGTGTTCAAAAAATGGGTTTCCGCTTCCAGTAAGGAAGCGTCCATAATGGCGTCGCATTGCTGAATCACTTTGTCTACGGAATAGTCCGGCATGAAAAGGCCCTGGGCCGACTGTTCTTTTAAATAGTCGGCAATTCCTTCCAAATAGGAGTCGGTTTGCTCCAGCAAAGACAGATAGTCTTCCACATCCCGTTTGCAGCGGAAGGTATATTCAGCCAGCAGGATAGGGAGCTGAGACTGGGCGCCGGAGGAAGGGGAGAGGGGATTGGAATAGTAATATAGCTCCATTCCTTCCTTTTCCGTTTCCAAATATGGCAGCAGCAGCCGAAGGGTATAGGAGTCGCTGTCATTCAGTCTTTTTCCATGTATGCCATGCAGGAAATCCAGGGAAGCGTCCAGTTGCCTGGAAGCGTCCTCCTGACGCTCCAAAGAATAGGCAGGCAGGATGGGAGTATAGCCGTTTAGTCCGTAATTGGCCGGGTAAGCAATATTGTAGTGCATATTGAGTGTATTGCCGGATAATTCGGAAATAAAAAATTCATTGCAGAAGTTCCGGAAAGCTCTGCTGTCTTTTCCGGCAAACAAGAAAACGGCGCCTGCCAGGAAGAGAAAAGATAAAGCGGCGCATAAGGCAGCTTTATGCCTGTTGGAAAGTTTTGCTAAGTTTATTTGTTTCAATGAAAGCACCCGATGCTGTTTCTTTCAATATATGAACGGCGGATAGGGAAAATGACAGGAAAAGCAGGGCGCGGCATCCTGCGCATAAAGTGGGAAGGGGATGCGGCAGAATCATTTTTAGAAAAAGTCGTTTAAGAATCTGGACTTGCTATTTAAGGTATGATAGACTGTTTTAGAAAAGGCTGACACGCTTTATGTTTGGAGGAGGAACAATGGAGAATCTTGAATTACAAAAAAAGGCCAATGAAGTGCGCAAGGGGATTGTAACTGCAGTCCATAGCGCAAAGGCAGGGCATCCGGGCGGTTCATTGTCTGCGGCAGACATTTATACATATCTTTACTTTGAGGAAATGAACATAGATCCAAAGAATCCAAAGATGGAGGGCCGGGACCGTTTCGTATTGTCCAAGGGGCATACGGCGCCAGGATTATATTCTGCGTTGGCAAACAGAGGTTTTTTCCCGGTGGAAGATTTGGTTACTTTGCGGAAACTGGGATCTTATCTGCAGGGACATCCTGATATGAAGCATATTCCCGGCGTAGATATGTCCAGCGGCTCTTTGGGACAGGGGATTTCCGCTGCTGTGGGGATGGCCCTGGGAGCTAAAATGACGGGGAAGGATTTCCGCGTATACACGCTGCTTGGCGACGGGGAGCTGGAAGAAGGACAGGTATGGGAAGCTTCCATGTTTGCCGGACATCGCAAACTGGACAATCTGGTTGTCATTGTGGACAACAATGGCCTGCAGATTGATGGTAAAATAGAGGATGTATGTTCCCCTTATCCGATTGACAAAAAATTTGAGGCGTTTAATTTTCATGCAATCAATGTGGACGCCCATGATTTTGATGCTTTACGGAGCGCTTTCCAAGAGGCGCGAAAGACGAAAGGAATGCCTACTGCCATTATTGCCCACAGTCTGAAAGGGAAGGGCGTATCCTTTATGGAAGGGGCAGTGGACTGGCATGGCAAGGCGCCGGATGATAAGCAGTATGCAACGGCTATGGCAGACTTGGAAAGGATTGGTGAAGGATTATGTCAGAAATAAAGATGGTGGCGACAAGGGAAAGTTACGGGAATACTTTGGTGGAGCTGGGAGCGGAATATCCCAATTTGGTGGCGCTGGATGCGGATTTGGCGGCGGCTACCAAAACAGGGGTGTTTAAAAAGGCATATCCTGACAGGCATATAGACTGCGGCATTGCAGAATGCAATATGGTAGGCATAGCGGCAGGACTGGCAACGGTGGGCATGATTCCGTTTGTAAGTTCCTTTGCGATGTTCGCGGCAGGGCGTGCGTTTGAACAGGTGCGCAATTCCATTGGCTATCCCCACTTAAATGTAAAGATTGGCGCTACCCATGCAGGCATTACGGTAGGGGAAGACGGCGCTTCCCACCAGTGTAATGAGGATATTGCACTGATGCGGACGATTCCTGGGATGGTAGTGATGTGCCCGGCGGATGATATAGAGGCAAAGGCGGCGGTAAGGGCGGCAGTGGAACATGACGGGCCAGTATATATCCGTTTCGGCCGTGCGGCATGTCCGGTAATCAATGACAGGCCGGATTACCGGTTTAGCATTGGGAAGGGGACAGTAGTCAGGGAAGGGACGGACGTAACCATTGTAGCCACAGGGATTTGCGTGGGCAGCGCATTGGAAGCGGCAAAGAAGCTGGCAGAGGAAGGCGTGAGCGCGGAAGTAATCAATATTTGCACAATCAAACCGTTGGATGAAGAGTTGATTGTTGCTTCCGCAAGAAAAACCGGAAAGGTAGTAACGGCGGAAGAACATTCCGTAATCGGAGGGCTGGGCAGTGCGGTTTGTGACGCATTGTGCAAGGCGGCTCCGGCGCCAGTGTGCAAAATCGGAATGCAGGATGTATTTGGCGAGTCTGGCCCGGCGGCAGAGTTGGTTGAAAAATACGGACTGGATGGAGCGGGCATTTATCGGACAGTAAAAGAATTTATTGGAAAGTGAGTACGGAAATGTTGATTTTATCACCTTCTATTTTGGCGGCGGATTTTTCCATATTGGGGGAGCAGATAAAGGAAGCGGAAGGCGCAGGGGCAAAGTATCTTCACATTGATGTTATGGATGGCGTATTTGTGCCGTCCATCTCTTTTGGAATGCCGGTAGTGTCTTCGATTCGCCCACTTACGGATATGGTATTTGACGTGCATCTTATGATTGAAAGGCCGGAGCGTTATATTGAGGAGTTTGCCCGGATAGGGGCAGATTTCATTACGTTTCACCTGGAAGCTACCAAACAGGCGCAGGAAGTGATAAACCAGATACACGGTATGGGGAAGAAAGCAGGGGTGTCCATAAAGCCAGCGACGCCTGTGGAAGCGATAGCGCCTTTTCTGGAGCGGATGGACATGCTGTTAGTTATGACTGTGGAGCCTGGGTTTGGCGGTCAGAGCTATATCCCAAAATCCACAGGAAGGATACGGCAGGCGCGTGAAATGTTTAAGGAACATGGATTGGATACGGACATTCAGGTAGACGGCGGGATAACGGTGGATAATGTGCATGTGGTTCTGGAGGCGGGAGCCAATGTGGTGGTGGCGGGAAGCGCTATTTTTAAGGATTGTATTGGTGATAATGTGAGGAAGATGCTGGGGGCTTTTGACAAGTATAAAAAAGTTTGATAACGGCAGCTCCATGCTGCGGCAGCATCGTTGGCCGCCGGAAACGCGGCCTGATGGGAAATCAGGCAAGGAAGTTTAGCTGAATATTATGCAGACAGCACACGAAGGTAAAAGGGGAGAGAAGGATGGAAGAAGGAAAGCGGTATGTATAGGAAATTAGGGCGCAATGAGCCTTGCTGGTGCGGGAGCGGGAAAAAGTATAAGGCTTGCCATGAGCGGTTTGATGAAAAGGTGATTAAGTACCAGATGGACGGGCATATCATTCCGGATAGGGAAATGATTAAGACGAAAGAGCAGATAGATGGAATAAGGGAAAGCGGTCTGCGCAACATTGCCGTGTTGGATTATGTAGCCGCCAATATCCGGGTCGGAATGAGTACGGAAGAAATAGACCGGATGGTATATGAGAAAACAAAGGAATTGGGGGGCAGACCTGCGCCGCTTTATTTTGACGGCTATCCGAAAAGCGTATGCACATCCATCAATAACCAAGTTTGCCATGGGATACCGTCCGAGGATGTAATTCTGCAGGAGGGGGATATCGTCAACGTGGATGTGTCTACCATATACAATGGATATTTTTCCGATTCGTCCCGTATGTTCTGTATGGGCAGGCTGTCAGAAGAGGCGCAATACATTGTGCGGATTGCCAAGGAATGTATGGAGAAAGGGATAGAGCAGGTAAGGCCCTGGGGGTTCCTTGGGGATATGGCGGATGCGGTAAACAGCCATGCGAAGGCAAATGGGTGCAGTGTGGTGCGCGACATTGGAGGCCATGGGGTAGGGTTGGAGTTCCATGAGGAGCCTTTTGTCAGTTACGTAACGCAAAAAGGGACGGAAATGTTAATGGCGCCCGGCATGGTGTTTACGATTGAACCCATGGTAAACCGGGGGACGGATGAAATATATGTGGATGATGAAAACGGCTGGACTACTTATACGGACGATGGGAAGCTGTCGGCGCAGTGGGAAGTGACTGTGGCGGTGACGGAGGACGGATGCGAGATTCTGGCTTATTAACGGGATTGATTTTTGCAGGCAGAGTAAATAAGCGCTTGACATTTGCCCGCCTTTTCATTAATCTATGGTTAAGCGCCAAAAATCTGTAAAGATAGGTTAAAATGGCAAAGATATGGATATGATAATAATAAGCGGCGCGAAGTGAACCATTACGCACAAGGAAAGAAAAGCAGTGACGAAGAGAGTAAGTATCGGGAAACCCTCCAGAGAAGATTCCACTGCACAGGGCAAAGCATCTGGGCGCCGGGAGGCGCGGCAGGATATGGCGCATGTGGCAGGGCTGGGAGGAATCGGGCGAAACGGTACGGAACATGGCTTCCGAGCAGCGCACCGAACCGGCGAAGCCGGCCAGGCTGCGACAGGGTCCGCCTGTTATAGCGGCAGGGTATGAAGTACCTGCAGAGGTTTGTTCCGTGAGGGGCAGATAAAGGGAAGTGGTAACACGGCTTTGGATAGTCCGTCTTCTTGAAGTTGAAAGAGGCGGGCTTTTTTTGTGCATACAGGCGTCTGGGAAAGAGAAGGAAGAGGCGGGCTGGAGACTGATGCAGCAGACAGGGAAAACCAGATTGGCCTGAAAAGACGAGAAGGCATAAGGAAGGAGAAAGGACATGGGAAAAGGAAAGTATTATATGACTACAGCGATTGCCTATACTTCAGGGAAACCCCACATAGGCAACAGCTATGAAATTGTGCTGGCGGACAGCATTGCCAGGTTCAAGCGTAAGGAAGGATATGAGGTTTTTTTCCAGACAGGGACCGATGAGCATGGACAGAAGATTGAGCTGAAAGCGCAGGAAGCGGGGATTACGCCGCAGGAATATGTGGATAATGTGAAGGGGACAATCCAGGGCTTATGGGATTTAATGGATACGTCTTACGATAATTTTGTACGTACCACAGATAAGCCCCATGAGAGACAGGTGCAGAAGATTTTTAAAAGGCTCTATGAGCAGGGGGATATTTATAAAGGGGCTTATGAAGGAATGTACTGCACCCCTTGTGAGTCTTTCTGGACGGAATCGCAGTTAGTGGACGGGAAATGCCCGGATTGCGGCAGAGAGGTAAAACCGGCCAAGGAAGAAGCTTATTTCTTTAAAATGAGCAAATATGCGGATAGGTTAATTGCGCACATCAATGCCCATCCGGAATTTATACAGCCGGTATCCCGTAAGAATGAAATGATGAACAATTTCCTTTTGCCTGGACTGCAGGATTTGTGTGTGTCCAGAACTTCATTTCAATGGGGGATTCCGGTGGATTTTGATGAAAAGCATGTGGTATATGTGTGGCTGGACGCGCTGACCAATTATATTACGGGAATAGGGTATGACTGTGATGGCGACAGCAGCGGGCAGTATGAAAAACTGTGGCCGGCGGACTTGCATTTGATTGGAAAGGACATTATCCGTTTCCATACCATTTACTGGCCGATTTTCCTAATGGCGTTAGGAGAGCCGTTGCCGAAGCGGATTTTTGGGCATCCATGGCTGCTACAGGGTGAGGGCAAGATGAGCAAATCCAAAGGGAATGTGCTGTATGCTGACGATTTGGCGAACTGTTTTGGCGTGGATGCGGTGCGTTATTTTGTATTGCATGAGATGCCTTTTGAAAACGACGGGGTGATTTCCTGGGAGTTGATGGTGGAACGTTTGAATTCGGACCTGGCCAATACGCTGGGCAATTTAGTGAACCGGACCATCTCCATGAGCAATAAATATTTTGGAGGCATTGTTTCCAATAAAGGGGTATTGGAACCGGTGGATGAGGATTTAAAGGCAGTGGCAACCGGGACGTATGATAAGGTGTGCGCGAAAATGGAGGAATTAAGGGTGGCGGACGCCATAACGGAAATCTTCCTTCTTTTCAAGCGATGCAACAAATATATAGATGAAACGGAGCCTTGGGCGCTGGCTAAGGATGAAGGGAAGAAAGACAGGCTGGCGACGGCGCTTTATCATTTGGTGGAAGGCATTATGATTGGCGCATCCTTGCTGGAACCTTATATGCCGTCCACGGCAAGGAAAATTGCGGGGCAGTTGAATGCTCCTTTGCGTGAATTCGATACATTAAAGGAATTCGGGAAATATCCCGACGGGAATAAAGTGACGGAGAAACCGGAAATCCTTTTTGCCCGTCTGGATCTCAAGGAAGTGTTGGAGAAAGCCAATGCCAAGGCGGACCGGCCAGAGTCGGATGGGGCAGCGCAAAACGGGGAGGAAGCGTCCGGCGCCCAAGCGAAAGGGGAGCAAAACGCGGATGCTGTGATTGACGTGGAGGCCAAACCGGAGATTACGTATGAAGAGTTTGCAAAAATGCAGTTCCAAGTAGGGGAAATCATTGCCTGCGAGGAAGTGCCGAAATCTAAGAAACTGCTTTGCTCCAAGGTGCGTATCGGCAGTGAGGTGAAACAGATTGTATCCGGTATAAAGCAGTATTATTCCGCGGAAGAAATGGTTGGGAAGAAGGTAATGGCCTTAGTGAATTTAAAACCCGCCAAACTGGCAGGGGTAGTCTCGGAAGGAATGCTTTTGTGCGCAGAGGATGCGCAAGGGAATCTGGCTTTGGTAGTTCCGGAGAAACCTATGCCTGCAGGAGCGGAAATTTGCTAGTGCGTGTCTGGAAATTCTATTCTGAAACTGTGAAAGACATAGTATGGCGAAGCGCATGTACGTGCGCAGAGCCGGGCGGAATCCGGGACGGTTTTAAGGGAAATATGAATAATAGATGAAATTTCTATGAAAATTAGGAAAAAGAAGAGAATATAGTGTATAATGAATCTGCCGGGCGGGAATCCTGCCCGGCAGAGGACAAAGGAATGCCAATGGAAAAGCGGGAGGGATGCATATGATAACAAAGGAAGAACTATATTTTGATTCCAGGGACAATAAAAATAAAATCCATGCGGTGAAGTGGCTTCCTGAGGCAGACCGGCCGGTATGCATCCTGCAGATTATCCATGGAATGGCGGAATATGTGGAACGGTATGAAGAATTTGCACAGAATATGGCGGCGCGGGGGGCGTTAGTCACTGGGGAAGATCATTTAGGGCATGGAAAATCCGTAGGGGAAGAGGGGCGTTATGGCTATTTTTGTGAGCGGGACGCCGCCACTGTGGCGGTAAGGGATGCCCACAGACTGAAAAAAACAGTGCAGGAGCAGTATCCGGGCGTTCCTTATTTTGTGCTTGGACACAGCATGGGGTCTTTTATCTTGCGTAATTATCTGTGCCGCTATGGAACGGGGATTCAAGGGGCAGTGGTGGTGGGGACAGGGATGCAGCCAAGGCCGCTGCTTTTGGCAGGAAAGGCAGTGGCGGCGGTCCAGAAGCTCTTTGCCGGCTCCGCCCATCCAAGCAATTTGCTGAATGCCTTGTCTTTTGGCGGCTATAACAAGAGAATCCGGAAGGCCAGGACGCCAATGGATTGGCTGTCCAGGGATGAAAAGACAGTGGATGCTTATTTGAAAGATCCGCTGTGCGGTTTTACGTTTACAGTGAATGGTTTCCAGACCTTGCTGGAATTGGTGGCGCGCTTGTATCAGAGCGGCAATTTGGAAAAAATGCCAAAAGAGCTTCCGGTCTTGTTTGTTTCCGGGGCGGAGGACCCGGTGGGGGATTATGGAAAAGGAGTGGAGCGGGCCTATCAGTCCTTCCTTGACGTAGGCATGAAGAACGTAAAGAAAAAGCTGTATGAGAATGACAGGCATGAATTGCTGAATGAAGTGGACAGGAAGCAAGTATATGAAGATATCTGGCAGTGGATAATGTCTGTTTTGTAAAACGGGCGGGCAAAAGGAGGATGGTTATGAAAAGATGGCAGTGGATGACGATAATCCTGTTCTTTGCAGCAGGGATATTTCGTATGGATGCACAAGCGCAGAGCATATGGGAGGAAGAGGGCAAAGGTGTGGTGGCTTTTGGGGCCGACCTGACGGAACAGCAGAAGGATACGGTGCTGGAGCTGTTCGGGATTACCAGGGAGCAGTTGGCGGACTATGAAGTGATTACCATTACCAATGCCCAGGAACGTCAATATCTGGATGCTTATCTGGAGCCGTCGGTAATCGGAAGCAAATCCCTTTCCAGCGTGATGTTAAAAAAAGGGGAGGCAGGCAGCGGCGTGGCCGTTACGACGAAGAACATCAATTACTGCACCACAGGGATGTATCGCAATGCGTTGCTTACTGCAGGGGTTAAGGACACGGAAGTGATTGTGGCGGCGCCTGTTCCTTTATCGGGTTCGGCGGCGTTAATCGGGGCCGTGAAGGCTTATGAGAAGATGGAAGGGATATCCATTCCCGACGCTTCGTTGTCCAATGCGTTGAATGAATTGATTACGACAGGGGATTTGGCGCAGGCGGTTAAGTCAGTGGATGTGAGCGGCGCGGAAATCGAACAGTTGATTGCATGGCTGAAAGAAAAGACGGCAAAAGGGGAACTGGATTCGGAAGAAAATATCCGTGCAGCGGTGGCGGAAGGGGAAGAAAAATTCGGCGTAGTCCTGACGGAAGAGGAAGTGCAGAGGATTCTGGATTTGATGGATAAGCTGGAGGGACTTGGGCTGAACAGCGAATATTTGCTAAGCCAGGCGGAAAAGCTATATAATAAATACGGGGCAGAGATGGTGCAACATGCGGACGAGGCCATCACCGAGGCCGTAAGCAGCGCAGTGGCGGATGCAGCGGACGGCGCATTCCAGAAGTTTAAAAAGTCCGTGAAGAATTTCCTGGATGGGATTTTCGGTTAAGGGAGTGAAGCAGGACAGCGAAACAGGCGGTTTGCGGATACTTTCAAAGTTGGGTGTGAATAATTGGCAGGGGTTGTGTAAATGATAAGCATATCAGCCAATGGAATGGAGGGACAGATATGAGAATTGCCTTTTATGGAACAAAGCCTTATGATAAAATATGGTTTGAGCCGATGGCAAAGGATTATGGGTTTGAGATCCGGTTTATCGAGCTGCCATGCAATGAAGAAACGATTTTTCTTGCAAAGGGATATGATGCAATATGCATTTTCGTCAATGACTATGTGAACGCAAAAATGATAGAGCAGCTATATGAGATGAAGGTGAAAGCGATTTTATTAAGGAGCGCCGGTTTTAACCATGTGGATGTTAAGGCGGCGGAGGATAAGATTGTAATTTTGCGGGTGCCAAGTTATTCTCCGGAAGCGGTGGCGGAGTATGCCATGTCGCTGCTTTTAACCGTGAACCGGCATACCAACCGGGCATATAACCGTACCAGGGATTTTAATATGAGCCTGAACGGGTTGATGGGGAATGACTTAAACCGTAAAGTGGCCGGCGTGGTTGGCACAGGAAAGATTGGACAGGCCATGATACGGATATTGAATGGTTTTCAGATGCAGGTTCTGGCATATGATCCCTATCCGGTGAAAGGGCTGGAAGCGGAATATGTGACAATGGAGGAACTGATGAGCAAATCGGATGTGATTTCCTTACATTGTCCGCTGACTTCTGAGACGCATCATCTGGTGAATAAAGAGACAATCGGGATGATGAAGGATGGGGTTTACCTGGTGAACACCTCCAGAGGGGCGTTAATTGATACGGATGCATTGATTGACGGGCTGCTTGCCAAGAAATTTGCCGGGGTAGGGCTGGATGTATATGAGGAAGAGGAAGGGATATTTTATGAAGACCGTTCCGGGGAAATCATTGAAGACGAAAACCTGGCCAGGCTGGTTACATTCCCTAATGTGCTGATTACATCCCACATGGGCTTTTTCACGACAGAGGCGATGCAGGCGATTGCCGTAGAGACGCTGGAAAACGCGTATGCCTTGGAGAATGGCCTGCCTTTGGTGAACCGTGTAGGGGTGGAGGCTATGGCGTAGTCATGATAGGGCAGGGGAGGACCTTGCAAAGAAGAGGTGGGGTAATGATGGAGAATATGTTTCCGTATGAAGTCCGCATGGCGTATCAGGATGAATGGGAGGAAGCCATGGCGCTGGCATGGAAGACTTTTCTGCAGTTTGAGGCCGATGATTATGAGCCGGAGGGCGTAAAAAGCTTTGAGGACTTCATAACGGACAATACATTGCACCGTATGTTTATTATGGGGGCGTATCAGATGTTTGTGGCATTTGATGGCAAACGTATGACGGGAATGATATCGGTAAGGTCAAATTCCCATATATCCTTGCTGTTTGTAGATGCGGAATACCATAGAAAAGGAATAGGAAGGGCATTGATGAGCCATCTGTGCGGTTATTTGAAAAATGAACTGGGAATTAAACGGGTGACAGTCAATGCTTCGCCTTATGGCGTTGGATTTTATCATAAACTGGGCTTTCGGGATCTCCAGCCGGAACAGAAATCGGAAGGGATACGGTATACGCCAATGGAACTGCTTGTTTAAAACAACGGAAAAAAGAAGGGAAGAAACAGGGAAAATGGGTAGGCTTTTTGATATCGACAGCCCGGCAATGCGCTTTTTGTCTCGGGTGGCGGATTTGATGATTTTGAATTTATTAATGACGTTAAGTTTTATTCCGATTCTCACTGCAGGGGCAGGATTTACCGGCATGCATTATGTGCTGCTGCGGATGGTGCGCAATGAGGAAGGGTACATAGCAAGAGGGTTTTGGAAGTCGTTTAAAGAAAATTTCAAGCAGGCCACTGTGATTTGGCTGATTGTGCTGGCGTTTATCGGTGTGTTTCTTGGGGATTGGCTTATTTTCAACTTTTCGGCCCTGCAATTCCCAAAGGCCCTGATGGTGGCTTTGCTTGCGCTGTTTCTGGTGGTATGTATGGTTCTGTGTTATGTGTTTCCCGTATTGTCAAGGTTTGACAATACTGTGTTCCATACTTTGAAGAATGCGTTATTTATGGCGGTTTTAAGTATGCCAAAGACGGTGTTGATGATGGCGCTTTATGTCATACCGGCTGCAGCGCTGTACTTTATTCCGCAGGCATTCCCGTTTGTGCTTTTGTTTGGGTTTTCGGCGCCGGCATATTTTTCCGCCATGCTTTATAGTGGGACGTTTAAGCGGTTTGAGCCGGAAGAGGAGCCGTTGACGGATGCTTTCAGCATTAATATGGAAGGTTTTGGCCCGGAGGCGGAAAAGGAAGAAGGGGCAGCCGCCCAAAGAGGGAACGGGGAATAATATTCAGTTAGGGACGCGGCGGCCGTATAGAAAGAAATATTTTGTTGAAAGTGTATAGAAAAACAATGATTCATTGTACATGTTGACACGCGGAGAAAAAAACACGAATTATTGTAAGCAAATTCTACAATGTGCCGGGAAATCTTTGTGGAATGTGGGTATAGCAAAAAAGGACTATCTTAGTTATACTATATCCATAAAGAAAATGACTCCGAGGGAGCTTCGGAAAAGTACATGAATTAGGGAGGCTAATTAAAATGGCAAGTTTATCATTAAAAAATGTATGTAAAGTATATCCTAATGGGTTTGAAGCAGTAAAGGATTTTAACCTTGAAATCGCTGACCGGGAATTTATTATCTTTGTAGGCCCTTCGGGCTGCGGTAAATCCACTACGTTGCGTATGATTGCAGGCTTAGAGGATATTTCTTCCGGCGAGTTGAAAATCGGGGATAGGCTGGTGAACGATGTAGAGCCAAAAGACAGAGACATTGCCATGGTATTCCAGAATTATGCTTTGTATCCTCATATGTCTGTATATGACAATATGGCGTTCGGCCTTAAATTAAGGAAAGTCCCTAAGGATGAAATTGACAAGATGGTAAAGGAAGCGGCCAAGATTCTTGATTTGACTCCGCTTCTTGAGCGTAAGCCCAAAGCGCTTTCCGGCGGGCAGAGGCAGCGTGTTGCTATGGGACGTGCAATTGTGCGTAATCCTAAAGTGTTCCTGATGGATGAGCCTCTTTCCAACTTGGATGCAAAATTGCGTGTGCAGATGCGTATTGAGATTGCCAAACTGCATCAGAGACTTGGCACAACCATTATTTACGTAACTCATGACCAGACAGAGGCTATGACGCTGGGTACCAGGATTGTCGTTATGAAAGACGGCGTGGTGCAGCAGGTGGATACACCCCAGAATCTGTACGAAAAGCCAAGGAACCTGTTTGTGGCAGGGTTTATGGGTTCTCCGCAGATGAACTTCCTGGATGCGGTAGTGGAAGTGAATGGCAATGCGGCAAGCCTGAAAGTGGCTGGCAGCAATATCCCGCTTCCTGCAGCGAAGGCAAAGAAATTAATCGACGGCGGCTATGCAGGAAAGAAAGTTACCTTTGGCATCCGTCCGGAAGATGTATACGATTCCGAGGCATTTATCCAGAATGCAAAATGCGTATTTGAATCTACAATTAAAGTATATGAGTTGCTTGGCGCAGAAGTTTATTTGTATTTTGACTTGGCAGAGTTCCCGATTACTGCAAGGGTGGATTCCCGTACTTCTGCAAGGCCAGGGGATACCGTTAAATTTTCATTTGATGTGGAAAAAATCCATGTATTTGACAAAGAGACAGAGCAGGTGATTACAAACTAGTCCGGATTCTTACCCGGGGGATGCAAATGCATCCCCCGTTTTTTATGCAAAGAAGAGGCGTTAAAATAAACTTGCACAAACGAGTAAAATAATTTATCATGATAGGAAACAGGGTACCGTACAGATAATATGGTTTGAGAAAGGCATAGGTTAGAAGATGATATCTAGTCAGGTGATTAAGACAAGCATTGAGGAGTTACATGGAATAACAAAAGTGGATTTATGTGTGTTTGACGTGGATGGAATGGTAGTGACCTCTACTTTTGACGCAAAGTCAGTTGCCACAGTCATTGTTACGGATTTTGCAGCTTCCCCTGCAGACAGTCAGGTAATCGGAAAAGACCATTTGCTGAAAATAAGGGACGAAGGGGAACTGGTCTATATTCTCGTTGCCAGGGGCAGCAATGATGAGGCTTATATGATTGGCAAAATAGCGGTGTGTCAAATCCAGAACTTGATTATTGCATATAAGGAACGTTTTGACCGGAATAATTTCTTCCAAAACCTGTTGCTGGATAATCTGCTGTTAGTGGATATTTATAACCGCGCCAAAAAGCTTCATATCGAAGCGGCAGTGCCAAGGGTGGTGGTTATTGCGGAAACAAAGGTGGAGAAAGACGGGACGGCTTCCGAACTTCTGTCAGGGCTGTTTTCAAACAAATCCGGGGATTATATTACGGCAGTGGATGAAAGTAATGTGATACTGATTAAATCGCTGGAGGAAGGGGAAGGATACGAAACAGTGGAGCAGGTGGCTCAGACAATCGTGGACATGATGAATACAGAGGCAATGTTAAATGTGCGGGTGGCATACGGCACGATTGTAGGGGAATTGAAAGATGTGTCCAAATCTTATAAAGAAGCGAAGATGGCATTGGACGTTGGAAAAATATTCTATGTGGAAAAGAAAGTAAACGCTTATAATACATTGGGGATTGGACGTTTGATTTACCAGCTTCCCATTAACCTTTGCAAAATATTCATCGAAGAGATATTTGGGGATAATGTCCCGTTGGATTTAGATGAAGAGACGTTGAATACTATCAATAAATTTTTTGAGAATAACTTAAATGTCTCGGAAACATCCAGGCAGTTATTTGTGCATCGCAATACTTTAGTATACCGGATAGAGAAGCTGGAAAAAAGCACAGGATTGGATATTCGCACCTTCGATGACGCTTTAACGTTTAAAATAGCTTTGATGGTAGTGAATTATATGAAGTATCTGGATACATTGGAGTATTGACTTTAGTGATTGTGACATGCGGCTTGTCTGCATAATATGGGGAACTCCGGAATACAATAAAGAAATGGAAAATACAGGGAGCAATGATTGTAAGGACGGAGGGAACCAGTATGGGTTATTATGATAAGAGGGTAGTATACCTTTCGGAAATGGAACAGGGGAACCGAATCAAAGGGGCAGGATTTGTCAGGATGGAATGCCAGGGTGAATCCTGTTCTTTTGATATGCATGTTTCAGGTATGGGAATGCTGGCAGACCGGAAATATGACATTTATGCCGTATCGGTATGGGGGAAGGAACGTTTGCTTGGACAGATTTATCTGCATGGCGGGAACGGGGAATGGAAGGAGGCATACGATAAGGCCAGGATGGGCATGGCATATGAGGAAGTGGCCAAGATACTGGTAAAAATATCGGCTACTAAGTTATTGGCAGGAAAGACTCCTTTTCAGGAGAAGACAGTGCAGGCGGCAGAGATTGGCGCAGCAGACGCGGCAGGACGTGAAGGGACAGCAGGAGAAAGCGCCAGGGAAAATAAGGGGATATGGAAGTTTGTGCGCGGCGGAAGGGGACAGGCCGCTGAGGAAGGGAGCGGCATAGGGGGAGGGCCAGGAAAAGGGCTGGCCGAAGGCATAATGCCTTTCCTTGCTCCAGGAAGCCGGGAAGACGCTGCAGCGCCGCTAAGGATGGAGGGGGAAGGGAAGCGGAAAAGCGGCAAAGAGTTGGAGCTGTCAGGGCTGGAAGGAAAAGAGAGTCCGGAGCCTATGCCAGAGGAAGGGAAGCAAAGTAGCGGCAAGACTCCCATATTGCCGGAAGGGGAGAGGCGCATGATGTCCACAGCGGCGGCTTTGCCGGGAGAAAGGCGCGGTGGCGGAATGTTTCCGGAGGATGGAGAAAGCAACAATGGCAAGGGGGCTCCGGCAGGCAGAGAGAATGGACAGAGGTTTGGAAAAGACGGGCCGGAGACAGGAAATGCCAAAAAGGGAGGGTTAAGGGGGAAGGCATCGGAGGCAGTCGGTAAGCGGCTGGAACCGGGAAAGGGCAAGAGGTTGCCGGGAACCGGGAACAGAGAGGAGCTTTCCATGGGAGAAGGGGAAAAGATACAATTGGAGGATGTTATTCTCAATGATAAGTGGGAACAGTTGAAGCAGATTTATTCTGTCGTGCATCCATATAAGGACGAAAGACAGTACATAGCAATACAGCCCAAAGATTTTGTGATTATGACGGGGGATTACCAGCATTTGGCTAACAATAGTTTTTTGCTGCACGGCTTTTATAATTACCGTCATATTGTGCTTGGCCGGGAGACGGACAATAACTTTTACTTAGGCGTGCCTGGCGTTTATTATGAGAGGGAGAAGATGGTGGCCCTGATGTTTGGCTTCGAGGCTTTTGAGTGCGACGGAGGGCGGGCAGAGGCAGGAAAATTTGGATACTATTTGCGGAAAGTAAAAATATGATTAGCCGGGCTGGCTACAGCCCGGTATGGTCAAAGGAAGGGATAAAACTTTCCGAATGGGTCGCTCCCTCCTGAATAAAACCGTTTTCCACGCCAAGCCGGATAGCATAAGCGACCACCCGGTTATATTCTCTGGCAGTAACGGCGCGGCTCAGTTCCGGATAGGATTTGATATCAAGGAACTGGGGGAGGGGAGTATATTGGTTCATAATACTGATGTATATGTCATTTTGATATGTGTGGTATAAATAATGGAGGATTGCTTTGGAATCCTTTGTGCATCCTGGCAGGACAAGGTGCCTGACTATCACTCCCTTTTTCATAAGAGGGACGTTAGATTCCGGCAGGAGGCCATTGTCTGTGTCATTTTCCTGTGAAAAAAAGGCCGGTTTGCCAACCTGGCGCACCATTTCGGCAATGGCAGCGCTGGCATAGACGAAATAATCTTCGGCAAAGGAATACTTCCGGCTGAGGGCCGGGGAATAATATTTTAAATCCGGCAGGTAGATATCTATCAAACCTTCCAGCATTTTGAGCGTTTCCACCTTTTCATAAGCGCTGGTATTGTAGACGACGGGAAGCGTAAGGCCATTGGCTTTGGCCGTTTCCAACGCCCGGATAATCTGCGGCACAAAATGGGTGGGAGTTACCAGATTGATATTAACTGCCTGTTTAGCCTGCAGTTCTAAGAAGATTTCGCTAAGGCGCGGTATCGAAATCGTTTTCCCTGCCTGTCCAATGGATATGCTATGGTTCTGGCAGAACACACAACGCATGTTACAACCTGAAAAAAAGACAGCGCCGGAACCGGCCTGTCCTGAAATGCAAGGCTCTTCCCATCTATGAAGGGATGCCCTTGCAGCAGTTATGTCAACAGTCTGCCCACAATAACCAAGATGCGCGCCAGGCCGAATATCCGCCTTATCGCCTGCGCTGCGGTCTGCATGGCAGTTTCTCGGGCAAAGGGTACAATCAGAAAAATGCATACGGTTAAAATCTTCCTTCTCATCCTTTCAAACCGTGCGCCCTGCATTGAGCCTAACCAACATACGTTACCTTTACAGTTAACTCCGCCAGGCTCCCTCACGGCACATAGGAGATTCTGCTTAGAGCTGCTTTGTTCCCAACCTGACACGATTCACAGATTCCCATTGCGTGAGACCCAAACTTCAACGCCACTTTTAAAGGGCAGCTACACCAGCTAAAACCCGCGGCAGGACATCACCCCCACTAGAGCGGATTGTAGGTACAGGACACCGCTAACGCCCCGGCTGCACGGTCATTTAAGTATACTTTGTTTCGGCGGATTTGTCAATGGATAGTTTGGCTTTTTCCGCTTTTTCCAATTTATTGCGTATACGGAGTTCTTTGAAAAAGGCAGTGAGCAGGCGGCTGCACTCTTCCTGCAGGACGCCCCTGGTCACTTTGGCCTGATGGTTGAACTGGGGGGTTTCCAGGATATTCAGGATGGAACCGCCGCAGCCGGCTTTAGGGTTCATGCTTCCAATGACAACTTCCGTAATGCGTGCCTGGATAATGGCCCCGGAACACATCTGGCAGGGTTCCAGCGTAACATAGAGCGTACAGCCTTCCAAACGCCAGTCCCCTACCTTTTTGCTGGCTTTGCGGATGGCGATAAGCTCCGCGTGGGAAAGCGTGTTTTTGTCGGTATTGCGGCGGTTATAGCCTCTTCCGATAATCCTGTCTTCATAAGTGATGACACAGCCAATAGGGACTTCGCCCAGTGCATATGCTTTTTGCGCCTGTTTGAGGGCGGCTTTCATATATTTTTCATGGAGGTTCATAGAAAATATGCCCTGCCTTTTCTAATTTTAAAGTAGATGCTGTACACGGATACTTTTTTAGTATAATATATTTTTTATGGGGCGGCAAGGCTGAAAACCAAAGGAGGTTATGGTGCGGATTTACGGGTTGAATAAGACGACTTTATTGGACTATCCAGGGCATGTGGCGGCTACGGTTTTTTTGGGCGGGTGCAATTTCCGGTGTCCCTTTTGTCATAATGGGGATTTGGCTTTGTGTCCGGAGGGACAGCCGGTCCTGGCGCAGGGAGAGGTATTGGAGTTTTTAAAAAAAAGGAAGCAGGTGTTGTCAGGTGTGTGCATCACAGGCGGGGAGCCTACTTTATCCGATGGGCTGGAGGATTTGATAAAGCGGATTAAGGATATGGGTTATATGGTAAAGCTGGATACGAACGGATATGAACCGGGCATCGTAAGGAGGTTAGTAACGGAGGGCATTTTGGACTATATAGCCATGGATATTAAAAATTGTATGGAACGTTATGGGGAAACAGCCGGGCTTTCTTATGTGGATGTGGAGCGTGTGCGGGAATCCATAAAAGTCATAAAGGAAAGCGCGATAGAATATGAATTCCGCACTACCATAGTAAGGGAACTGCATGGGAAAGCGGAGCTGGAAGCGGTGGGGCGGGAAATAGAGGGGGCAAAGGCATATTTCCTGCAAAGTTACAGGGAGAGCGCGGGGGTAATAACGCCGGGTTTCCATGGGTATGACAGGAGGGGAATGGAGCGGCTTGCAGGCTATGTGAGGCCCTATGTGGAAAGGGTGGAGCTTAGAGGGGTGGAATAGAATTGAGGGCTGGATGGTTGCCGGGTCGATGGAAACTTATAAAAAGGAATAGTATTTCCTGCGGATACGTCCGGTGAACCCATAGTCGATAATCACAGGACGCCCATGGAGGAACCCCCAATTGGCAGGCCGGCATAAATCACTGGTCAGCAGATTATATTTATATGGAATGTAATTTAAGTTGTTGAGTTGGAACAGTTCTTGGTTCGTACGGACTTTAAAATAGTTCCTTACTTGGGAAAAATCGGTGATGGTTTCCGCTTTTTCCATAACCAGGTATAGATTGTCTTTGGAGATAAGCAACACTTTGGCAAATTGTTCGGAATCGTCCATTTCGGAAATAATGGCTTCCACTTGGTTTTGGGCATAGCCTCTGATATTTTTGGCGACTTTTAACACGGAGCCGTCTTGCAGGTCGTAAACGCGGCGCCCGGATCCGCTGCCTAGTTTCGGGTAGAGGCCGTTGTGAAGGTTAGCGATAATGTCTGGAAGATGAATGGAGGCGTCCATAAGATATCTCCTTTGTATGGTGGTATAGGATTATAATATGGAAGAAAAGAAAAAGTGCAACATGACAAAAGGGAGCAAGTATGTTATAATAAAAAGCAGAGAAATTTGTGGTAACGAAACTGACGCTTCCTTCCTTCAGGAATAGGAATTCTGTTATGTATAATTTGTGCCAGGCTGGGCGGAGTTCTGCTTTCCGATTGGATGGAACAATGGGAAGAAAAGAGGAAAAAAATATGGAAATGCTGATTTTGGGCGGTGGTTTGCTGATTGTAATCATTGCGGTTATAGTGGCGGTAGTTTCTTCCGTGGTATCTGCAGTGGCAGCGAGCGAAGGCGATGGGGAGCTTTAGCGCATGGTAAAAAGGATTTGCTTTGCAAATCTTTTTTACGTTGCAGGAAAAATGGCAGATTAATATTTTTTTAGACTTAGTTTATGAATGGTTCGGAAAGTTTATAGTGTTTTTCAGAAAAAAACACAGGGAGGACACATTTATCTTTTATTATATATTACAGATAGTTGAAGAAATTAACTATTTAAAACTCACTATCTCCCCCCTCATAAGAAAATAAAGGAAGGAAGCTCCGTGTAAACGGGGCTTTCTTTCCTTTTATTTTTTAATTTTTTTGTAATAAGTTGGGACGTAATGGCATAAGACAGCGTCTAATGGATAGAAACATAAAAAAGCGGTACATACAGAAAAAAAGAGGCGCGAAGACGGAGGTTGGAATATGGATAGTTTGATAGGGAGGGCAAAGCAGGGGGATCCGGATGCTTTTACAGAATTGATGCAGTTACAGCTGCAGAGTATGTACAAGGCTGCACGGTCGGTTTTGTATCATGACGAGGATGTGGCAGACGCCATTTCGGAAACAATCCTTATTTGCTGGGAAAAGCTGTGGCAGTTAAAAGAAGAAGCTTATTTCCGTACGTGGATGACAAGGATATTGATTAATAAATGTAATGACATACTGCGCAAACAGCGTAATGTCACTTTGGTGGAAGAGGTACCGGAAACGTCATTTTATGATAGGAAGTACGAAAATGTGGAATGGGAAGAGGCATTGGAATCCTTAGATGAGAAATACCGGCTGGCGCTTATGCTTTATTATGTGGAAGGGTTTAAGACAGGAGAAATCAGCGAAATACTCGATGTGCCGGAAAGCACCGTACGCACCAGGCTGGCCAGGGGAAGGCAGCAGTTGGCAAAGGAATTTGCATAGATGGGAGGGAAAGGAATGGAGCAGGAAATGATAAAAATTTTACAGAAAGATATAGAAATTCCCAAGGCAGTGCAGGAGAGGGCAGAGAATGCTTTTGCTGAAATCTATGCAAGAAGCAGAGGGAAATCCGGAGAAAATGAAGAGGAAAGAGAGAGAAGGGAGGCGGAAAGCAGCCCGGAAGGCATGGAAAGGAAGAGAGAAGCGGTAAAGAAGAAACAGATGGAAAATAAGGGGAAAGAGAATGGGACAGAAGAGAGGAGGATGGACATGGCAACTGGGAAAACGCAGGGAAACAGCAGAGGGAAGCGGAAAAATGGAGCGAAGAGAGGAGCTTGGAAAAAGACGCAGGCAGCGGCCGTTTTAATGGCAATTGTTTTTGCGTGTGGCGGAATTACTGCAGCGGCGGCTTATATCCATTGGAGTAAGAGTATGGAAGAAGGAATGCAGATAACAGAGGAGCAAAAGGTGCAGTTGGAGGAAGAACATGCCGTAGCCTTTGCAATGCAGGAATGCACAACACAAGGTGTGACGATTACGGCAGAGCAAAGCATTACGGATAATTATTTTGCCCATATTGTATTCCGGGTGGATGGGTATGAGGTGGGAGAAGAGGAGGAGCCGGCTTTTGAGAAGATTCGCATTCACGTAGATGGTAAGGAAGACTTTTATAACTGGCAGGGCAGTTTTTATGACGGATTGATTGCCGGGCCGGATGGCAGGGCGGTATATGCGGATGGTTCCCCTATTGATTATGAAAGCGATGGAATGTTGGGGAAATATGTGATGGAGGACGGCAGCATGGAATTTACGGTGACATTGGCATGCCACGAGAAAGGAGAACTGTTGGATAAGCAAATTCATGTGGAACTGGAGAATCTTGGCACGGTTGCCAAAGCGGAGTATTTAGATACTAAAGTGGAGGGGACATGGGAATTTGACTGGAATCTGCGTGGGAAGGAGAGTGTGGAAACATTTGTCCTGCAGGCTGAGCTGGGGGATTCCGGGGCGACCGTTACCAAAGCGGAACTTTCACCGATTTCCATGCATGTGGAGTATCATTTTCCATTAAAGGAAATAACGGAAGAGGGGCTGGATGAGAATGGGGAAGTGATTTATACAAAGATGAACGCTGAGCCGCCCAGTCTTGTCGGCGTGAAACTAAAAGACGGAACATTATATCCGTACCTGACGGATGGGGGCAGTATGGGGTATGAGGAAGGGGATTTGGAAACTTATATTGCCACTTTTGCAACAGACCGGATTGTGGATGTGGAGCAGGTGGAAGGGCTGTTGTTTTGGAAGTCATCGTCGGAGGGAACGCCAACGGAAGACAATTTTTATGTGGTGCCAATCCGATAAGGAATCATAGGATAAGGCTGCAATACAGGTTGTGAAAAACAGAAGAGTGCAGAAAAGAAAGCGCAGCGGGTTTCAGAAAAGGAAGCCTGCTGCGCAACGTTTTTATGCGCTATAATCATCAATAAGAGGCGGGATTTGGGAAAGCATATTGTCAATATCTTCAAACATAGCGCTTTTTGTCGTTCCGAGGCTGCTGGTGTGATTGATGTGGAGAACCACATCTTCGTATTGCTTCCTTGTGTTGTCAAAAAAGTTATGTAAGGTCTGGAGGGCAATGCGGGAATTGTCAATTACGCCGGAAATCTCCGATTGTACGGCGCTGGCGCCTTCCGCCGCCTGTGTGATATTGTCAAACATTCCGTAAGTTTCGTCCACTTTGGCAATGCTCTGGTCAAGGGCATTCTGGGAGGTTGCGATACTGCTGCTTAGTTTATCGGTGCCTTGTTCCACATCGCTGATGCTGGAGTCCACGGCGTTAGCCAGGTTCTTGATTTCCTCTGCCAGCTTTTTCACCTCATCGGCCACCACGGCGAAGCCTTTGCCCTGCTCGCCTGCCCGGGCGGCTTCGATGGAGGCGTTTAGAGATAGGATATTTGTCTGGTCGGCAATGGAGACAATGCGGCCCATATAGCTTTTGATTTGTTTTAAGGATGCCTGGAAATCCTCAAAGGTCTGGATCATTTCCTCGAAATAAGTTTCCACCATCAGCGAACTGTTTTTGAGTTCTTCCACTTCACCCTGTACATGGGAAACTGACGCAGTGATATTATCTTTCACGGATTCAAACTGTCCGGAAACCGTTGTGATTTCGGAAAAGGTATTGCCGAAATCCTGCAGGGTTTCTTTGAAATTTTCCGATTCGTCCAGGACGGCCCGGAAAGAATCGCTTACCATATTCATTTCGTTCAGGGAGGCTACTTCGCTTTGTACGAGGGCATGGTGGTAGTCCTTCAGGCTTTTGATGACATACTGCACTGGATAAAGGCTTTTGGTTTTGACCTTTACTTTTACTTTTTCCTGGGGTTTTTTGCCAAATATCATGATTCTGTTTCCTCCCTTACTCAAAAACAACACAGCTCATGGACTGGTTGACAAATTGGTTGTTATAATGTTCCCCATAACCTACAAGTCCGGCATGGTTGCCTAATGTACCCATTTCCTGAAGGTATTCCTGCATGTAATGATTGTCGGTAAAAAGTAAATACCGGAATAAGCAGTTCACGGAAAAAACGGCGGATATTCTCGGGAAGTCTCTTTTTATAGTTTGGACGGTTTCTTTTACAATGGCTTTGTAGTCGCCAAGCTCCAGCATAATCAGCACGTCGGAATCGTTGACCTGACGGAAACAGGTCAGTGCGCTTCCGGTGACTTCTTTTATGGAGATGATGCATGTTTCGCTTCCGTTAATTTTTCCGAAGGGGTTTTTAAATGTCTGTGTCGGGATCTGCTGTTCCGATACGTGCAGGATGTCCTGATAGACCTGTTTGGCCGGCATACTGTTCAGCTTTCCGATTACATAGTTGGCTTTATCCGTTTTCGAGGCAATAAAGCGATGGTTTCCCATTTGACGGTAGATATTTTCTTTGTATGCTTTGACACGGCCGCTTTTATTCTTTACGATGGTATAGGCTACGGCATCTTGGTATACTTTCCCGTTGGCGGACACTTTACCTGCATCGCCCGTGCCTCCTACCAGGGAAATTCCTCTGTGTTTTAATACGCTGTGGATCGTAGTCAGTACACAGGCGTCATTGCCGGAACAGAAGTCGATGCATATGGTATCGTTGCCAGAACCGTTAATCTGGCGCACATCCTGTTCAAGGCGCTCAATGTATTTAACAGGCATAACGGATACTTCTTCCAATACATTAGCCGCTGCATAGACATCATAAAAAGCTACGACGCTCACGCCCTTTTCCACTACTTTTGTGTCATAGCTCATTCCAATACAGCCGATGCTTGGGATTCTCGGATATAGTTCCTCCAGTTTCTTTACATGGTCTTCAAATTGGCCGCTGTTGGACAACAGCATAATTAACTGAGGGTTATCCAGTCCGCGGACTGCTTCCTGCAGGTTTCCGCTTTGACTCATACCAAAAAATTGTCTCAAGATATTATCCTCTCTTCCTTATCAGTATATCGTACTCTCGTTGCACTATGTCTTATTATACTTTATGTTGCGCCAGATGGTCAAGGTTAGATTAAAACCGCCAACTAAAACGATGTAAAAAGAGGATGGAAGACGGGGTAGGGAAGCGGGCCGTAATGTCATAAGGGGTGATAAAAAGTAAGATACAGGCACAATTTTGATGAAGTGAGGTGGAAAGTGTGGTACAATGGTTATCATAAAAGGGAATAGGAAGCTTCCGGTTTGGGAGGCAGGAAGAGAGGTAGGGTAAGTATGCAGAGAGTTACATTGGGCAGAACCGGGCTGACAGTGGCGAGAAATGGTTTTGGGGCATTGCCGGTTCAGCGTGTGTCGAAAAAGGAAGCTGTTTATTTGTTGCAGAAGGCGTTTTATAACGGAATGGACTATTTTGATACAGCCAGATGGTATACGGACAGTGAGGAGAAGCTGGGAGCGGCATTTTCCTATACCAGGGACAAAATCGTGATAAGCACGAAAACCGGGGCGCAGGATGCGGAAGGGTTTTGGAAGGATTTGGATGCCAGTTTGCAGTTGCTGCAGACGGATTACATAGATATATACCAGTTCCATAATCCGGCATTTTGCCCAAAGCCGGGGGATGGGACAGGCTTGTATGAGGCTATGGAGGAGGCGAAAAAGCAAGGAAAGATCCGCCATATCGGCATTACGAACCATAGGCTGGCAGTGGCAAAGGAGGCGGTTGCCTCCGGTTTGTATGAAACGCTGCAGTTCCCGTTTTCTTATCTGGCAGGCGGGCAGGAGTTGGAATTGGTGGAAATGTGTAAAGAAAAGGATATGGGCTTTATCGCTATGAAGGCTTTGGCAGGCGGGCTGATTACCAATTCCGCGCTGGCCTATGCGTTTATGGCGCAGTTTGGCCATGTGGCTCCGATTTGGGGCATTCAGAAAGAAAAGGAATTGGATGAATTCCTGTCTTATCAGGAGAACCCGCCAATACTGACGGCGGAAATGGAAAAGGAGATGGAAAAGGAAAAAGAGGAATTAGCAGGGGATTTCTGCCGTGGCTGCGGTTATTGCCTGCCATGTCCGGCAGGGATTGAGATTAATAACTGCGCCAGGATGAGTTTGCTGCTGCGTCGTGCGCCGCAGGAAGAGTATCTGGGCGGGGAGTGGCAGGAAAAAATGAAGAAGATAGAGGGGTGCTTAAATTGCGGGAAGTGTAAAGGGAAATGTCCGTATGGCCTGGATACGCCGTCGCTTTTGAAGAAAAATTATGAGGATTACAAAACTTTTTTGTAAAATCTATGTTTAAGGGGATGAGATAGGAAGAGCAGGGAAAAAATAAAGAAAAAGGCTCAATAAGTGTGAGATGGAAAGGAAGGAATATGAATACTTCTGTTTTTAGAGATATGTCTTATGGTGTATATGTTGTAAGCACAATGGATGGGGAAAGGCCCACAGGCTGCATTGCCAATAGCATTATGCAGATTACATCCAGCCCTGCGACAGTGGCTGTTAGCATCAATCATGATAATTATACCAATGGCTGCATAAGGAATGCGGGAATGTTCGCTTTTTCCATTCTGGCAGAGAATTCCGATTCGGGACTGATTGGAAGGTTTGGATTTCAGTCCGGAAAGGATACGGATAAGTTCCAGGATGTGGATTACGAAATGGCGCAGGGAATGCCTGTAGTAAAGAATACGTGCGGTTATGTAGTATGCAAAACAGTGAATCAGATGGAGACGAAGACTCATACCGTATTTTTAGGAGAGGTAGTGGAGGCGGATATCTATGAGGGGATGGGCGATGCCATGACGTATGCCTACTACCATAAAGTAGTAAAAGGGAAAAGCCCCAAAAATGCCCCGACGTATCTGCCGGAAGAAGCGGGAGAGGAAGCGCCGGGAGCAGAGGTTGTAAAGGGGAAGGAGAAATATGTCTGTCAGGTCTGTGGGTATATCCATGAGGGAGGCCCGCTGCCGGAGGATTTCCGTTGCCCGGTTTGTGGGGTAGGGGCGGATAAATTTAACAAGGTGTAAAATTACGCCGTCTTTTTTATCCTCTCACGAACGGTTTGAAAACATGGTTTTCCAATGCTCTTTGGACAGATATAAATGCAACGTAAAGCAGAGGGACGTTTGGATAGGCGGCGCTTCTGCCAATAAAAAGGATAGGAATATTACGGATAAGGGATTGAACGTAAAATGGTATAAAGTATTTATAAAATAAAGCCGAAAAGACAGAAAGAGGAAATTCTGGAGGATAAAAGGAGGGGCGGAATGAAACTATCATATCAACCAGCAAGCGTAAGACGGGATGAGAATACGGTATATTATGAGTTTAATACCAAAGACTGGCATGGCAATAAGGTGATGGATAAGCTGAGCTATGAGGAGTCTTGGAAATTGCTTCATGAAATTGGACAGCAATATAAGGGCCAGAATGTGTTTATTTCTTTATCGGGGGATGCAGTAAATGCGTTTGACCCAGAAGAGATGGCGGCACATCGTATGGAGTGGAATGAGGAAACGAAAAGGCTTCTGGAGGAGAGGAATGAAAATCTTATAAAGCTTGAGCCGATAAAGACGGAGAGACGGCGGCTTATTCCTAATTGCAAGACAAATAGTAAAATGAGGGAGGCGTTGGATGGAGCGGATGAATGGCTGAAGGAGGCGGCATATTCTATTTTCGATAAGAATTTAATGCCGAACGATGTTGGACACTTGTCTGTAAAGGAACGCCAGGAGTTGATTTACATTGGGTTGGAACAGGCGAAGTATTTGGCGGAAAGGTTGGGTAATGGAAAAGCCGGGCTTTTTATGGATGCCATGAATACCCTTGCTAAATACGGGATGAATGGAAAGGTAAATGAGAAAGGGTTTGTGGTATATGACGTTAAGTGGGGAAATGGGATAGGGCGCAGGGATGATGAAATTAACCCCATTAATTACATGGAAGAGATATCTCCGGATGATTATGAGATGTATTTAGCATTGCTCAAGGAAAACCAAAAACAAAATGGCAAGCTGTCCATGGCAGTATTCCGTTTCGGATGGAACTGGGAGGCGAACGTGGAGAAGAATTTCCCAGGGGCTGTAGGGAAGATTGTGCATGGTATCAGGGACTGGATGAATAAGATTAATAACACCAGGCTGGAGAGTTGGTATACAAGTACAAACACAACGGATATAGAGTCTTTCACAGACAGTATTATGGAACAAAGCAAGGAATTGAATAAGGAGTGCCTGCTGGAAAATATGCAGAACTTTGCGGAATTGGTTGCCGGGCATTAAGTAGGGCCTGACGGTTGTGAAGCAATAGGGAGGCCACTTAAGCCAGGGATAATGGGGCTGTTGCAAAATAGCTGTTATATACAAAATATGGTATTCAGAACGTTAGAATCTCATCCATATATTGTATATAGGCTGCATTTTGCAACAGCTCCTATGTTTTTCTCTTCATTTAGCAAGTTCATGCAGCGTTTTTCTTAAGAAGATATTTTTGGCTCAGTATTTTTTGCGCTTTTGCTCTTTGTAGTTTTACTCTTTGTGTCGTTATTTTTCGCATCTTTCTTTTTTGTATCTTTCTTTTTTTTCCCGATTTTCGTGGAATAGGACAATCCTGTCCCGGGGGCGGATACACGCACTCTTGCTCCGGATTTGGAATTGAAGGATATCCCGGCGAATTTTCCTCCAATGCTAATCCCGGCGCTTTCTTTGCCAATATTCAGTTTAACGCCTGGGGCGATAGTGATGCTTTTTCGGAATCTGAGTCCCATAGTGAATCTCCTTTCTCATACGGTATGAAATATGTAGTTTTTTGAATGGATTATATATCAATATAAATATAGCCGAATCATGGATAAATGTAAACAGGAAGATAACGAAGCAAATGGCAAGGCATTTAAACGGGATGGCTGGGGAAAAGATTTGTATAAGACGGCAGGGATGGAGGGGCAAAGAAAAAGTTTCTGCATAATGATATAGGGAGCGGAATGGGGAGGTTTATGGCGTGGAGAATAGGATAAGCAGGCTGGCTGCTTTGCATCCGGGGGAGAAGGGGCGGATTGTAGGAGTTTATGTAAGGGATGGGATGGGGCAGCGGCTAAAAGATATGGGCTTTGAGCCGGGTGTGGAGATTGAATGTGTTTTGGAAAGCCCTTTTGGCGACCCGGCGGCCTATTTTATAAAAGGAACGCTGATTGCAGTGCGGAAGGAGGATGCAGAGAAAATAGAGGTGGAGATGATATTTTTCCGTGAGCCGCAGTGCGTATAAAAGAGAGTGTTTGTTTATGAGGGCGCAGTCATGGGCAATTAGGATAAAAATACAACCGGAATAAAAGCGGAACAGGAGGGAAGGGTATGGGTTTAGGCAATGTTTCTGTTGGGACGGATGCCATAGATTGCAGTCTGGAGATAAAAAAGAAAAGGGAAAACGATATTGTGGTAGCGCTGGCAGGGAATCCCAATGTGGGGAAAAGCACAGTCTTTAACGGGATGACGGGGCTGCGCCAGCATACGGGCAACTGGGCGGGCAAGACGGTGTCCACTGCGCAGGGATATGCTTCCTATAACGAGCAGGGATATGTATTAGTGGACATTCCGGGCTGTTATTCTTTACATACGCGTTCACCGGAGGAAGAGGTGGCGCGGGAGTTTATTTGTTCCGGCATACCGGATGTGGTGGTGGCAGTGTGTGATGCCGTATGTCTGGAACGGAGCCTTGGGCTGGCTATACAGATATTGGAACTGACGGACCGGGTGGTGGTTTGTGTGAATTTGATGGACGAGGCGGAGAAGAAACATATCCGGATTGATTTAAAGGGCTTGCAGCGAAGATTAGGCGTTCCGGTGGTGGGGACGGCGGCAAGGAAGGGAGAGGGGCTGGAAGGGGTTTACCAGGCGGTCAACAGGGTGGCAGGACAGGAGGAAGACAGGCATGGAAAAGCATTCCGGGGTGGGAATCCTGCGGAACTTTGCCAGGGCATGGTAGTATATGAGGATGAAGGCTATTTGGAGCCGGATCGTAAAAAAGACCGCTTTTTTACAGGGAAAAGGACGGCGGCGCCGATGATGCTCTTGTTTCTTTTTGGGGCTTTTTGGCTGACGATTGTGGGAGCAAATTATCCGTCGCAATGGCTGCGGGAATTTTTTTCCTTTCTGGAAGGGGAAATGATGAAAGGGTTTGTCTGGCTTGGAGCCCCGGAGTGGCTGCGGGAAATGCTGGTATATGGGATATACCGTGTGGTGGCCTGGATTGTGGCAGTGATGCTGCCTCCTATGGCGATTTTTTTCCCTCTGTTTACAATGATGGAAGATTCCGGATATTTGCCGAGGGTGGCATTTAACATGGACAAATGTTTTAGGAAATGCCATGCATGTGGGAAGCAGAGCCTGACTATGGCTATGGGGTTTGGGTGTAATGCAGCAGGTGTGGTGGGATGCCGGATTATTGATTCGCCCAGGGAAAGGCTGATAGCCATTCTTACGAATAGTTTTGTGCCATGCAATGGCAGGTTTCCTACGCTGATAGCCATTATTGTTATGTTTTTCGCAGGGGGGATGGCAGGTTTTAGGAAATCTTTCGCTGCGGCTTTGTTTTTGGCTTGCTTTATTATGCTGGGGATTGGGGCGACTTTTTTTGTTTCCTGGGCGTTGTCGGTTACGGTTTTAAAGGGAGAGCCTTCTTCTTTTGTGCTGGAGCTGCCGCCATACAGGCGGCCGCAGGTGGGGAGGGTGATTGTGCGTTCAGTCTGTGACCGGACGATTTTTGTATTAGGGCGGGCCGTGGCAGCGGCGGCGCCGGCAGGGGCGGTTTTATGGTTATTGGCAAATACACAGATAAATGGAATGACGGTCCTGCGCTGTCTGGCGCAGGCTTTGGAGCCTTTTGCGGTTTGGTTTGGGTTGGACGGGGTTATCCTGCTGGCATTTATCCTCGGTTTTCCGGCCAATGAAATTGTGGTCCCTATTATGATTATGGCATATTTGTCACAGGGGACGCTTTCGGAAATCAGCGACCCTAATGTTTTAAAGCGGTTATTGGTGGACAATGGCTGGACATGGGAGACGGCTATATGCACTATGCTTTTTTCGCTGATGCATTGGCCGTGCGCCACTGCCTGCCTGACAATCCGTAAGGAAACGGGGAGCTGGAAGTGGATGGCGGCGGCTTTGGCAATTCCTACAGCGGTGGGAGGGGCGGTTTGCATGGCGGTGCATATTTTGGCAGCGGCAGTGGGCGGTTTCTGACAGCGGCCTTGCTGTTGCTTCAGGATTCTTATATTTTTATTGCGGACATTATAATTTTATATAGGGAATGGGCAAAAGCGCAGGGAAGTGTTATAATGGCTTGGATATGGTTTTTGAGTAAGACGTTGGAGTTTGCGTTTGGGAGGAAAGTTCTGCGCCTGGGAGGAGCGTCTTACGTATGGGTTAATGGTTTTATATGGCAGGCGGAAGTTTTCTGTTTTTGGCTTGGGGGAATGTGGCGGAGTGGGAAGGAATGGTCTGAAGCAGGAAGAAGGGAGAGGAATGGACTATGGGAGCTGGGACTGTGGAAGTGGCAGGTGGAAAGAGGACAGAGAGGAAGGGGATTAGCGGGAGTACGCTGAAGATGGTGGCGATTATTGCTATGGCGCTTGACCATGTGGGAGCGGTGGTGCTGGCAAGGGTTTTACTAAAAGGGGGGAATGGGCTGGTTGGGCTGACGCAGGTGGATATGGGAGTGTTCCGTATATATTTTGCGCTGCGTCTGATTGGCAGGCTGGGTTTCCCGATTTTCTGCTATTTGCTCATTGAAGGGTTCCAGCATACGCGGAATGTAAAACGGTACGCAGCCAGACTGTTTTTGTTTGCTTTGGCGTCGGAAATTCCGTTTGACCTTGGTTTTTCCGGGGATTTGTTTTACCTAGGGTATCAGAATGTATTTTTTACATTGCTGATTGGGTTATTGGTGATTGCAGGGTTCCGGTATGCGCAGGGGAAGCAGTGGAACCAGGCGCTGCGTATTATTTTTTGTCTGGGGGTTTTGTCCACAGGGGCTTTGACCGCGATGTATCTGCGGACAGACTATGGAGCCGTGGGCGTAATAACGATTGCGGTTATGTATTTGTGCCGGAAGAATAAAATGCTGGAGGCGGGGGTTGGCTGCGTAGCGCTTACGGTTATGCAGTTTATAGAAGTGACCTCTTTCTTTATTTTGATTCCAATAAAAATGTATAACGGGAAACGGGGATGGAATATGAAGTGGTTTTTCTATGCATTTTATCCGGTACACATATTTTTGCTTTATTTGGTAGCCTGTGCAATGGGGCTTGGACAGGTAAAGCTGATGTAAGTTTCGTGTTTTTTTATGAAAATTTAGCGTTGGTTTTATTGTATTTTCCGTTATATGCTTTAGAATAGAAGGCAGTAGGATGAAGTGAATGTCAGGAAATGGGGTATTGGCGGTGAGGGAGAAATTTGTTCGGTTTATGCAGGGGAGGTATGGCTCTTATGGCCCGGATTTGTTGAACCGTTTTTTGATGGGCGGGGCTATGGCGGCTATGATAGCGTCTATTTTTACCAGGTGGGAGTTTTTCTATGCGTTGGCGTTGGCGGCGCTTTGTTACGCGTATTTTCGGATGTTTTCCAGGAATTATGCAAAACGGTATGCGGAAAACCAGGCTTTTTTAAAATATACGGCAAAAGCCAGGGGATTGTGGTCTTCCAGAAAGAGTATGATAGGGCAGAGAAAGGCATATCATATTTATAAGTGTCCGAATTGCCGCCAGAAGATACGGATTCCCCGGGGGAAGGGGAAAGTTGCAATACGATGTCCCAAGTGCAATACGGAATTTATTAAGAAGAGTTAATGTACTGTCCGCACTATAAAATTTCAATGGCAAAACAGGCGGCGCTGAAAGCGTGGTTACTGGGTGGATGGGGCGCTTTAGAAGGGCAAAACAAGGATAAGGCGTAAAGAAGTATGCAAAAGGGCTGCCGCAGGCGACAGCCCTTTATTGGGAGCTTTTGTGCCAAATCCCCGGTTGTCTTTGCAGGGATTGGAAGGTCAGGTGCATTTCACTTCCAGGTATCCAAGAAGCTGGTTCATATCGTAATGCTCCAGGACGCCCAGAGTCGGGTCATAGAAGGTGCCGTCATAGTGTACCAGGTAGTGGCAGAAGCGCCCCATTTTTTCCATCATAATGCAGCATTTGGGCAGAGTGGCGTCTTCCCCTTCGGTGTACATAATGACATCGGAATGGTCAATGCCATAGTAGTTAAGGGCGGAAATAACCTGATGCATAGTGCCCTGCCACTGGCGGCAGTCCATGACGCTGATGACTTCCGCAATGGTTACGCCTGCTAACATGGCTACGCAGGTCTGGCCGCACAGGCCGTCTTCCGGCTGGACAATGATGTTTACATTGTCTACGTTGCGGATTGGGTTGTCAAAGCTGTAGGGGCTGTTTTGGTTAATCTGTATCAGGCTGCCGGATACATGGAGCAGGATTTTGTGTGTTTTCGTAATATCCATATGGGATACGTCTTCTTCATCCAGATGGATTTTGTAGTTCCCTTTGTCTTCCGGGAGCAGTTCACAGGAAATGATTTTGTTGTCCAAGACCAGGTCGCCAAGGATTACTTCTCTTTGTTTGCACACTTCCCAAATGTTAAAAGGGATGCGTATGGTGTAAAAATCTTCCAGTTTTTCAATTTTTCCGCTAAAAAAATACCTCATTTTAAACCCTCCTGAATCAAGTTTCTGTTTTTGGGCCTTAAAGGGCGATAGGAGAAAACCAGGCGCTCTTTAAGGTTGGCCCAGAAAATGGGCTATCTTTTATTTTCAGTCATTTTATAAAATTAATGTAACAGATTTTTTGGCTTCTGAAAACACTTTCCTGAAAAATTTTTTAAGTATTGGAAAAAATATGGGGAAATAGAAGAAAATGTATGGCAGATAACAGACAAAAGTTTCCATTTTCCTCTTTTTTTGCTATAATATAGCTGCATATAAAAAACAGGGGGTAGCGTCTATGCGGAGTGAAAAGGAAATGATGGATTTGATTTTAGGGGTAGCCGGACAGGACAAGCGGGTGCGCGGCGTTTATATGAACGGCTCCAGGACGAATCCTAATGCAGCCCGGGATATTTTCCAGGACTATGATATTGTGTATGTGGTGGAAGAAACGGCTTCTTTTATTGCGGATGAGGGTTGGATTGATGTGTTTGGGGAACGGCTGTATATGCAGATGCCGGAGAAAATGGACGGTATGCAGGGGAGGGAAACGGACTTTGAGAATTGCTATGGGTATCTGATGCAGTTTGCGGACGGGAACCGGATTGACCTGCATGTTGTGACATTGGAATATGGAATACGGAATATGCGTCACGACAGGCTTTGTAGGGTCTTGATGGATAAGGACGGGGTTTTGCCAAAGATTCCGGAACCGACCGATGAGGATCACTGGGTGAAGCGGCCGACGGAAGCGGAATATCTGTGCTGCTGCAATGAGTTTTGGTGGATGCAAAACAGTGTGGGAAAGGGACTGTGGAGAAAGGAAGTCACTTATGCCATGGACATGCTGAATTTATATATCAGGCCACAGTTGATGAAGATGTTATCCTGGCACGTGGGGGTGGCCACGGATTTTTCGTGCAGTGTGGGCAAGTCAGGGAAATATTTTGACAAATACCTTTCCAAAGAGGAATATGGAAAGTTGTTGGCTACGTATCCAAACAGCGACAGGGAATGTATCTGGCAGTCTGTTTTTGTAATGTGCCGTTTATTTGATGAGGCGGCGCGTAAGGTAGGAAATGGGCTGGGGTATCGGTACCGGGAAGAGGAAGCGCAGGGGAGCAGAAAGTTTTTGGATTGTACGTATGGGCTTATGGAAGGGGCGCAGGATATTTCCATGGAGTAATAGGTTTGCCTTGTCATTGGCTTAAGGGTTTTTGCAACCGCTGCGAAGCGGCAGGCGTCCGTATGTGGATAGAATTGGATAATAGTATGTCAGGATGCAAGGCTCCGGTCTGTTTACGGGGCTTTGTTTTTTTGTTTTATGGGGAGCTGCTTGTAAAAAGGCGCATTCTTTAAAAACACATCTATTTGTTGTCAGCAGGGATTATGATGCAATTAAGATGCAGAGGGCATTTATGATAATGCATATGGCAGGAAAGAGGGGCAGCCCGAAGGAAAGGAAGGAGGCGGGAAAGTGGAAAGAAGCAGGTTAAAGGAAGCAAAATGGCAGGCAGGAAAAGAGGATGGCTTTGGAAAGGGGAGAGCGTCGGGGAAGAGGGGGATGCGGATAGGGAGCTTGGCGGCGTTTGCGCTGGCAGGCGCAGCCTGCCTGGTTTCCTGCGGCGCAGGCAGGCCAAAGGGATGCCAGGAGTATACGGTGCAGCTAGAGCAGTATTATGTGGAATATTCAGAAAAGTATGACTATTGGGATGTGTTGACGGTGGAGTATCCGAAGTTGGATGGCATAGACAGTGAAACGCAGGAAGGTTTGAATCAACAGATGTATGATATGGCGATGGACAGGGTAAATTACTGGCATCTTTTTCCAAATGAAGACGTAAAGAGGTTTCAGGAGGAGCATTATTCTATTTTTTGCAGTGATGTGGATTGTGACGTGACTTTTCACAGTCAGTATCTGTTAAGCCTGGACTATTTTGAGTTTTACTGTGCGGGAAATCCGGTATGGATGACAAATGGCACGGAGCGGGCGCTGACCGTGGATTTGCTGACAGGGGAAGCTTACGGGTTAGAGGATATTGTGGAAATTAACCGGGATTTCATTGAGACGTGGGACAGGATAAACAGCGAAGAAGAGGGGGAGGAAGCGTCCGATGGGGAAACTTTGGATATTATATGGAAATGGTTTTTGCAGGAAGATGAAGAAATGAATGAAATATATGAATGCCGCCCGTTTTTTTATGTGACGCAGGATAAAGGGCTGGTGATTGGGCTTTCCCTGGACCCGAAGCTGGAGCAGGCAGTGACTTATGAACCGCTTACAAGGAGTATAAAGACTTATTTGGATGCGCAGGCGCTGGAGCCTTATAAGAAGGAAAGTGAATTCTGGGAGAGGCTGGAAGCGTCGGAGGAGGCCGGGGAAGTCATTCCGTGCGCGGATAAGAAGGAGAATATATGGTTAGGGGAGGATGCAGGGATATGGCAGGAAGACTGAGCAGGGAAACGGGGCAGGATACCCTTTGGCGGCAAGGCGTTGGATGCGTTTTGCCGGGGCGGTGGAGAAACAGGGCAAAATACTGTCAGGCAAGACGCAAAGGGGGCAGTCCGGCGCTGGCGTTTTCCTGTCTTTGGCTTTTGCTTGCGTCGCAGGCGGAGGCAAAGGGGACGGAATATCCTTTGCAATATGGAGAAGCGCCGGAAAACGGGGCTGTGGCGTTGGAATTAACGGAAGCGGCAGGGGAATATACGGTGGCGGATGGGGATTGTCTGTGGACCATCGCGGAAAAGCTGTGGGGGGATGGGGGACGGTACAGCGAACTGGCGCTGGCCAATAGGGAGACGGTAAAAAATCCGGACTTGATTTATCCGGGTATGGTTTTGCAGACGGCGCAGAAAGGGTATCTGGTCAGGACGGATGCTGGCAGGGGCGGCATAGGGATGGGGGAATATGCCATGGATATGCCGTCCGGGTGGACGGTTGGTTATTTGGAGTCAGGGGAGGCTTTTGCAAACTTTGCCATGTCCGGGGAGGGGAAAATTGCCTGCCTGATAAGAGACAAAGAGGCAGGGACGGTGCGCAGCGTGGAAGACTGGGAAGCATGCGCTGAAAGGATACGGCAGTATGCAGAGGAAAATTATAAAGATTCCGTGCAGGATTTGAAATTTGAGCATTACAGGATGAAGGGACAGGAGGAGGTGTACCTGTATTCTTATGTATATGAGATGGATATGCAGGAGTATGGGATGGAGGGGAGTTATGGATGGAACATATGCGTAGGGATGAAGCTAACCGGCCATATCCAGGCAGAGTTCGTTGGGACTTCGCTTGCCAATTACGATATCCATGGAAGCGTCCGTTATGTGACGGCCAGCTTTGAAGAGCATTATAAAGAGGGGGATGAGGGCGCGTTTACCGTAAATGATTCCAATATGGCAATTTCCCCTGCCGTGGAATGGGAGCTTTCAGGGATGTTCAATCCCTTTCCATGGGCAGAGGAGTATTTTGATGCGCTGGCGCGACGGGCGATTGGAACGAAACAGGGAAGCGCAGGTGAAAAACAGATAAAAAAATGAAGCGCTTTAAAGAGCCTGAAGGTTCGGCGGAACATTTTGCTTTCGTTAAATTGCGCATACAATTACGCGAATATATGTGTAAAATCTAACAAAAATTCAAAAAAATGAAAAAAGTATTAGCTAAAGTTTGTTTTTTGGGGTACACTATTGGTTATAGAAGGAACTTTTTGGCAGGCTTTCCAAAAAGGGTTTGCATTGGTAAGAACAATTTCAAATCCGGAAAGGGATGGGAAGCGCAAATCCGGCCATGCAGACGGATGGCTGGCAGAGAGAGAAGGGATGGAATGTTTGCAAAAGGCGATTGGATAGTGTATGGAAACAGCGGCGTATGTGAGGTGAAGGATATTACGACTCTGAATATGAAGGGGGTTGCCCAGGACAGGCTGTATTATCTTCTAAGTCCATGCCACAGGAAGGACAGTAAGATTTTTACGCCGGTTGAGAGCGATAAGACAGTGATGCGCGCTGTTTTAACAAGAGAGGAAGCGGATACATTAATTGACAGTATACCTGAAATTGATGAGCTGCGCATAGGAAATGATAAGTTCCGGGAAGAAAAGTACAAGGAGACGGTGCGCAGTTGCGACTGCAGGGATTGGGTGAGGATAATTAAGACGCTGTATATGCGTAAGGAAGCGCGTATGGCGCAGGGGAAGAAGACAACGGCAATGGATGAGCGGTATCTGCGTATGGCGGAAGATAATTTATATTCGGAACTGTCTTTGGTTTTGGGGATTCCAAAGGAAGAGATGGAAGGGTATATTACACAGCGCGTGGTGGAACTGGCGGGAAAGTAGGACGGTTGATTTTCGTGGTTTTGCGGGAGAGGGAAGCGGTAAAAAGCGGATTTCTTTTTAACGGGTGAGAGAGGCGGAAAATGCCTTGCCACCCGTTTTTCTTAGAAAAGCTGTCTGACAAGGAGGGAATGTTTGTTTGGCAGCGTTTCTTTGCGTCCGGCGACGATTGTTCTGCCTAAAAATGAATTTCCGTGTGCATATATATGAAAAACTTGATTAAATTAAATCCGCATGGTAGAATGTGAAAGATTGAAACGGAACACAAAGCCATGTGCTTTGATTTCAATAGTGGAAATGAAGTGGAAAAGTGGGGGAAGAGAAGAAAAGCCAGGAGGTTAGGAGCGGATGGAAAGGGAAAAACTGGGTTCGAGGCTGGGTTTTATATTGCTTTCGGCAGGGTGCGCGATTGGGATTGGAAATGTATGGAGGTTCCCGTATGTGGCGGGGAAATACGGCGGAGGCGTCTTTGTGCTGTTTTATCTGTTCTTTTTGGTGATAATGGGACTTCCCGTAATGACGATGGAGTTTGCAGTGGGACGCGCCAGCAGGAAAAGTGTAATTCGTAGTTTCCGGGAGTTGGAAAGGCCGGGGCAGAAATGGCATCTGCATGGATATGTGGGGCTGGCAGGGAATTATTGCCTGATGATGTTTTATACTACGGTAGCCGGGTGGATGCTGTATTATTTTTATCTAATGCTGACGGGACGGTTCCAGGGGGCGGATGCGTCAGGCGTTAGCGGGATTTTTGCCGATATGCTTGGCAGGCCGGGCCTTATGCTGGGGATGATGATTTTGGTGGTGGCATTGGGGTTTGGGATTTGTTCTGTTGGCCTTCAAAATGGAGTGGAGAGAATTACTAAAGCAATGATGGCGGCTCTTCTTGTGATTATGCTGGCGCTGGCAGTCCATAGCATGTCAATGGAAGGCGGCGCCGAGGGGCTGCAGTTTTATCTTCTGCCGGATTTTAGCAGGACGGCGCAGGCCGGGCTTGGCGAAACGGTGGTAGGCGCTATGAACCAGGCGTTTTTTACATTGAGCCTGGGAATTGGTTCTATGGCTATCTTTGGCAGTTATATTGATAAAGGGCATACGCTTTTAAAGGAGTCGGCATATATTGCGGTTTTGGATACTTTCGTGGCGATTGTGGCAGGATTGATTATCTTTCCGGCATGTTTTGCATTTGGCATCAGTCCGGACAGCGGGCCGTCGCTGATTTTTATAACTTTGCCCAATGTATTTAACCATATGGCAGGGGGCAGGGTGTGGGGAACTTTATTTTTCGTTTTTATGTCTTTTGCGGCATTTTCCACTGTGTTGGCAGTGTTTGAAAATATTATCTCCTGTGGGATGGATATGTGGGGCTGGAGCAGGCGGAAATCTTGTTTGATTAATATGGCATTGCTGGCTGTATTATCGGCGCCTTGCGTATTGGGATTTAACCTGTGGTCTGGGTTTATGCCTTTTGGGGAAGGCAGCAATGTATTGGATTTGGAGGATTTTATTGTAAGCAGTGTGATTTTGCCTCTTGGGTCTTTGGTTTATCTTGGGTTTTGCGTCAGCAGGTATGGCTGGGGGTTTGAAAGTTATCTGGAGGAATGCAATGCCGGAGACGGAAGGCGTATGCCAAGGTGGTTAGGAGGGTATTTGAAGTATGTGCTTCCATTTATTATTCTGTTTCTGTTCTTGCAGGGAATTATAGGGAAGTTCAGTAGTTAATAAAAAAGTCCATATGGAGAAAGAAACGTTTAGAGGAAATATGCGCCACTTTAATGCGAAGCATTTCGGTTTGAGTTAAGGAAAAATTAAGTTTTATTTTGGCAGGTTTGGCTGGCGTATTTTGGCGGATTGTGGTACGCTGGAACAGTAGTATGGACTTGCAAAGATTGGCAGATAGCAGGGAGCATGTCTTGGGAAACGGACATGCTTCTTTTTCTGTCCGGATAACCGCAGCTGGCAGCAGGGCGGTATGCGAGGCCGGAAGTTTCAAAACAGAGAAGAAAAAGGGAGGAATGCGGATGAAGAAGTTAAAAAGGGCGCTGGCGCTGGCCTTGTGCCTGGGTATGATGGCTGGTATGACAGTCAGGGCCAGCGGGAATCTGCGCAGAGGAGTGGATTATTCCGCTGTTTTTGATGCAGAGTATTATTATGATGCTTATCCGGATGTACAGGAGACGTTTGGGCATGATGCGGACAGGCTGTTGGAGCATTTTGTCACTTTGGGGATGAAAGAAGGACGGGTGGCGAAAGCGGATTTTGACGTAAGGGCTTATATGAAGAATAATTTGGATTTGCTGGCCGTGTATGGAGCCAGGGATTTAAGCAAATATTATTACCATTATATAGAGTCCGGAAAGGCGGAGGGGCGCATAGCCACGGCAAACAGGGATGTTGGGGAGCTGGCTTCTTTCTCCACGGTTTACAATACAGCGGAAGACAGGGCGGTCAATGTGGAACTGGCGGCACAGCGCATTAACGGGATGATTGTGCAGCCGGGGGAAACCTTTTCATTCAGCAATTCTATCCAGTCCAGGACATTGGCAAACGGTTATGTTGTGGCTCCTTCTTTTGCAAGCGGAAGGGTGGTGTCCAGCGTGGGAGGCGGAATCTGCCAGGTTTCTTCGACCTTGTACGTAACGATGCTGATGGCGGGCATACCGGCGACAGAACGGTATGCCCATTCGCTGGAAGTGGATTATGTCCCCAAAGGGCTGGATTCGGCTATTGTGGAAGGGCATAAAGATTTAAGGTTCCGTAACCCGTATGATTATCCGGTCTGCATTCATTCGCTGACGCAGGATGGGACGTTGACGGTAAGCATTGCCAAGGCGGACGCAGCGGCGGGAAAGCAATAAGATTGGCGGCGTAAAAAACGGGCGGAAATACCTTGCCCGTTTTTTACGATGACAGGAAGCTGTGTTGTATAGGCGTATTTTTGCAAAGATTCCTTTTTGGCAACTTTTTTTTGACAAAGAAAATGAGGAGCGGTAAAATAAAAGTAAAACACTTAGTCAAGAAGAAAAGGGGGAATGAAATTCAAGCCAGGGAGGAAAACATATGCCGATTTTGGAACAGGGAAGCATAACAAAAGAAAATTTGTGGGAGGTAATCACTTCCCATCAGGGAGAAGAGTTCCATACGTCCAAACAGCTTCCGTTTACTTATAACATTAAGGGGGGCGAGTTTTTTACGGAAAGAAAGAAAAAGTCCATTACAAGGGCAACTTTTGAACAGGCGTACCAAAAGATACAGGATGACGGGGAGCATAAAATTGTTGGCCCGAAGACGCTGAATTGTTTTGGGGCTCCTTATGTTTGGGCGGTGTTTAAGGCATTGGGGATTGTATAAAGGGGAAGGCGTTTCCAGAGATGGAGACAGGGGATGGAGGAGAAGGACAGTGGCAGGATGGTAAGACGGAGGAAAAAGTATATAATGTGGATGCTGTTTTCCGCTGTCTTTTTGTGGGGACTGTATTTTGCAGAGGCGTCAGGAGTCAGGAAAGCAAGGGCACAGGAGCTTTGGGTAAGCGGAGCGTGCGCATGGAGGGGAAGGCCGGAGGCCGAAAAGACTGTGGAGCAGGGGCTTTTTAGGGCAGTGGACGTTCAAAGCCTGTCAGGGCAGGCGGAAGGGGAAGTGCGCAGGCAGTATGAAGAATACCAGAACGGTTTTGCATCCATTAAGTACCGGGCGGATATTTCCGCTTGCGGTTTTCAGATGATAGAAGAGCAAATCTTTCCTGTCAGGATGAGGCAATTTGGGGATGTCAGCGTAATACCTGCTTTTGACGAAAGGTATAACCGGCTGGCTTTGTTTTTTGCCGCCAAGGACGGGACGATTGTATATAAAACGGAGGAATTGGAAACGAACCATTGCAGCCGTGGGGAGCTGCGTCAGCCCACGCAGGGAATTTCGGCTATCTCCCTGCAGGATGTGGACGGGGACGCCAGGATGGACATTGTGCTGATTACAGTCTGTGAGGGGGCGGACGGCGCCTATAAGGTGGGGGATGTGCTTTTCCAGGATGTATGGGGGACGGGCTTTTACCGGGATTACCGCATTTCGGAGAAGATAAACCGTTTTGGCATGAATAAAAGCATCGAGTTGATTACCGCTTTTGTAAAGGATGGGGCTTCTACGGAATTTTTATATACGGCGGCTACTTTAGATGAGCTATTGGAAAATGGGTTCCGGATTATTATGGAGCAGTATTATCCGCGCAACTTTGAAAAGCTGGGGAGGCTGCAGGTGGTTCCGGGAACGTTCCGCATTGCGGACTATGATGTGTTTATGGTTTATCTTGTCAACGCAGAGGGCTATATTGTGGCGAATCTGCAGCCTATGGGGCATTTCGATAATTTGTATGCGCTAAAGGGAATTAGCTGCCGGGATATTGACGGGGACGGACTGAAGGATATTATTATCCTGGCGCGTTACAGCTATGCAACAGGAGAAAACCAGTTGATTGTACAGACGGATTACACCGTTTATTACCAGCGGACTGCCGGTTTCTCGGCAGATACGCAAATAAAGGAATGGTATCCGTGCAGTGAGGAGGAAACGATGGAGGGGCTTGTGGAGAAAGCCAGAGAATATTGGGGGTGGAAATCAGAACAATGATTCGAATACTTGTAGTGGATGATGAGAAGCCGATTTGCGATTTGATTGACTTAAATTTGTCGGCGGCCGGTTACAAATGCACTTGTGTGCAAGATGGGCTGGATGCCATCAATTTGATGGAAAAGGATGCATTTGATTTGGTTTTGCTGGATATTATGCTTCCGGGGGCAGACGGCTATGATGTAATGGAGTATATACAGCCGCTTGGGATTCCGGTTATTTTTATTACGGCCAAGCATGAGGTGAAGGATCGGGTAAAGGGGTTGAAACTGGGTGCGGACGACTATCTGGCAAAACCTTTTGACGTAGTGGAGCTGGTGGCCAGGGTGGAAGCTGTGCTGCGGCGTTATAATAAGGCGGAGCAGTTGCTTACGGCAGGGGACGTGGTAGTGGATGTGGAGGCAAGGCGGGTAACGAAGGCGGGGAATCCGGTGGTGCTGACCAACAAGGAATTTGGCCTGTTAATGCTTTTTGTGAAAAATAAAAACGTGGCCCTGTTCCGGGAAACGCTGTATGAGAAGGTGTGGGAGGGGGAATATTTCGGTGACAGCCGTACGCTGGATTTGCATGTGCAAAGGCTAAGGAGGAAGCTGGGATGGGAGCGCTGCCTGGTGGCGGTCTATAAGGTGGGCTACCGGCTGGAGGCGGATTAGCGTTATCTGTATGAGAAGGTTTGGTTACGGCCGGATGGGGTTAAGCTCTGTTTGAGGCAGAGCAAGAAATGCGCGGAACGGGAATGACAGGCAGCGGCCGGTGTGGATTGGATAGAAAGTATAAAGTAAGGGATGAAATTTTCACTTAAATTGCTGCTGTGGACGATGGCGGTGCTGGCAGTGGCATTGGGATGCAGCGGGTTTTATTTTGTAAATTATGTGTTTGAAACCTCTTTGGAAAGAGAGATTGGGCAGGCGTTAGATGAAAACAGTATTTTAAGTTTTGCTTTTGAGACGGCGGCGCTGAATGTGCCTACGAAATATGGCATACTGTCTGACAGCAGAGTGGAGGAGATTTCTTCCAATCTGGAGGCGGGCGGACGCAGCGCAAAGCGCATGATTCGGATTTTGGATGAAGAATTCAAAGAGCTGTACGCCAGTGACGGCTTTACGGCGGATTACGGGCTGTTGCATAAAATGGATGAAAGTATAAAAAATTACCGGATTATGGAGAGTGACGGCCACTATTATGTACAGGCAGCCGTAAGGGTGAATACGTTGGACAGGGCGCTTTATCTGGAAACATTGCGGGATATTTCGGATGTTTTTCAGGAACGGGCGGTGGGCTTTTCCCTTTACCGACGGGTCACGCTTCTTATGCTGTTAGCGGGGACAGTCATTATGCATTTGATTGCATCCTGGCTGACGAAGCCTATCCGAATGCTGACGGAAGCGACCAGGCAGATGGCGGAGGGGGATTATTCTTACCGGGCTATGCAGGTCAGTCAGGATGAACTTGGGCAGCTAACCCGTGATTTTAACGTGATGGCTAATTCTTTGGAGGAGAATATCGGGAAACTGGAAGAAGAAATTCAGGCCAGGGAGGATTTTGTCGCTGCTTTTGCCCATGAACTGAAGACGCCCTTGACGGCGATTATCGGTTATGCGGATATGCTTCGTTCTCATAAGCTGGATGAGGAAAAAAGCTTTATGTCCGCCAATTATATCTATACGGAGGGGAAACGGCTGGAAACGATGTCGCTGCGGCTGTTGGATTTGATTGTAACGAAACGGGGGGCAGTGGAGTTCCAGATGATTCCGGCAGGCGTTATATTCGCCTATCTGAAAAATATGTTTCATAACGATAAGGAGAAGGAATTTGTTTACCAATATGAAGAAGGGGAACTTTGGGCAGAGGGGAACCTGATAAAAACGGTGTTGGTGAATCTGGTGGATAATGCCTGCAAGGCTTCCGGGCCAGGGGGGCGGATTGAAGTGTCCGGAAACAGGGAGGGGCACGGATATCGGTTCCAGGTAAAAGACCAGGGGGTTGGGATTCCGAAAGAGGAACAGCATAAAATTACCCAGGCTTTTTATATGGTGGATAAATCCAGGGCGAGGAGCAAAAACGGGGCCGGCCTGGGCCTGGCGCTTTGCGCTCAGATATTGGAGCTGCATGGCAGTGTGCTGGAAATCGAGAGCAGGCCGGGGGCGGGAACGTGTATCCGTTTCGTCCTTCCGGGCAGGGAAGGTGGAGCGTATGAAGGGTAAGCATATGAAGGCAGTGCCGCCGGGAAAAGGCTATGGGGGCCTGAGCATTGGATTTGCGGTCTGCGTTGGGTTAGTTATGGCATTATCCATTTGGGGGCCGGAGACATGGGCGGTTTATAAAGACAGGGAAATACTGGATGTAATCCATACGGAGGCTGTGGAAAAAGCCGGAGAGGGATACCGTTTTACATTGAATGCGGATGAAAAACTGTATATCCTTTCCCAGTGTCTAAACAGTCAGTTCTTGTCTGAAAACGGACAGGAGCCACAAGGGGTGGATTATGAGGAACTGGATGGCGCATATGCTTTTGTCATTAATCACAGAGGGCCGTCCGGACAGGAAATTACCGACGACCAGATTTACGAAACAGGGAACCGGGAAATCGAGACATTGAAAGAGCTGGGGATTCTGCCGGATACGGTGAGGCAGGTGGAGCCGACGTCTTATGACGCAGCGCTGTATTCGGCCATTGATGTGCTGGAGCCAAGGAATAACGTGGCTGTCTGGAAAGTCAGCCTGTCCGACAGCCAGAGGAATGCCGATAAAGCGAACCGCCTGATTGATGCGTATATTGATGCGGATGAAGGGAAAATTTATGAATTTTATGTGAGGACGCCTTTGGAGTGGGAGGATATTGAACCGGATGAAATGGCGATGAAATGGAGCGGGTATATGGGCCTAAGCGCTCCCCGGCCATATGAATCGGACAATCCACTGCTGGAAACCACGCCGTATTTTAAGAAATATGTGTTTCCGGGTATGGGGGAGGAGCAGACGGTGGTTACAATTGGCTTTTATGACGGAATTCATGAATTATTTCTAAAAATTTCAAGATGATGCAACTACGATGCAAAAATGATGATATTCTGATGCAGTTCCTGTGTAATGTGGAAGAAACGACAGAAACCGAGAGGATATAGGTACATGGTTATGCCAATGAGATACCCCGTGGAGTTTGCTTGGAAGCTGCCCTCCGCGGGGATTTGGTTTATAACGGCGCTGTATTTGGGCGCAGGGGAGTTTCTGAAAGGAAACAAGGTACGGGATTTAGGAGGAGCATGGGGATATGAATAATGGCAGGGAAAATGTTTTGCCTCAGAGCAGGCGCAGAAAGGCGGGGGAAGCCAGGGCCAAGGCCGGAAAGGGACAGAAACAGGAACGGGGCAAGCGGACCGGGACAGGCGCCGCAAAAGGAAAGAAAGGCGTAAAAAAAGGAAAAAGCGGTTGGGAGAGGCAGAAGCTTGCCGGAATGCTTTGCATGGCAATTGGGATAGGCGCTGTATCTTTGGCTTTGGCTGTCCAGGCATTGGCGGCGTCAAGTGGGCGGATGAGGCAGCAGGAGCCGGAGGCAGAGGGGTTGGACGGGGGGCAGGAGATTCAGCGGATGGAAATGGCGTCTGCCAATGTGGCAGTTTCCCAGACAGAAGAAGAGGCTGCAGAGGCGGCGCCGGAGGAAAGGGAAGATTTTGCCGTTCCGTTGATTGTGGTTGACGCCGGGCATGGCGGGGCGGACAGAGGATGCGCGGCAAAAAACGCAGAAGAGGCGGATTGGGACGTTGTGCCGGAAAAAGATATTAACCTGGCTATTGCGCAGAAAGCGAAAGCGCATTTGGAAGCCATGGGGTACCGTGTGCGGATGGTCAGGGAAGGGGATCAGGAGATAGATACGCAGGAGCGGGCCAGGCTGGCGGAGGAAAGCGGGGCGGCGGCCTATATCAGTATTCACCAAAACGTTTTAGAGGATTGTGCCGTAAAAGGAATAGAAGTGCATTATAATGGAACGGACGACAGCGAGGGCAGACGGTTTGCCCGGTTGCTGCAGCAGCAGACGGCAAAGAAGACGGAAGCGACGGAATTAGCCGTTTTGGAGGAGCCGGATTTGCCGACGGCAAACGGGAAAGTCCGGCTGGCGTGCATGGTCAAAACAGGATGTCTTACCAATGAAGAAGAAAGAGGGAAACTGGCGACGGAAGAATACCAGGAACAGGTGGCGGAAGGGATTGCGCAAGGAGTCGATTACTATTTTCATCCTAAAACGATGTACTTGACCTTTGATGACGGCCCTACGGAGGAAAATACCAGCCGGGTACTGGATATTTTAAAGAAAAGGGGGATAAAGGCAACTTTTTTTGTGGTGGGGGAAAATGTGCGTCGGCCAGGCGGATTGTGGAGGAAGGGCATACGATTGGAATCCATTGCGACAATCATGCCTATGAAGCGGTGTATGCCAACGTGGACGCTTATCTGCAGGATTTTGAAACGGCTTACGAGACGGTGAAGGAAGTGACGGGAGTGGAAGTGAAGCTGTTTCGTTTCCCAGGAGGAAGCGTCAATGCTTATAATGAGAAAGTGCGGGAGGGAATCATAGAAGAGATGAGCAAACGGGGCTTCGTTTATTTTGACTGGAATGCAAGCCTGGAGGATGCAGTTAAAAAGTCAACGCCGGAACAATTGGTTGCAAATGGCGTGGAGTCCACTTTGGGACGTAAGAAGATTGTGATGCTGGCTCACGATGTAATTTACAATACGGGAATGTGCCTGGAGGATTTGTTAGACCGTCTGCCGGAATATCGGATGGAGGTCTTGACGGAGGATGTGGAGCCAGTGCATTTTTAAATGCGGGCAGGTTTTTGCATTTATCCTGCCGCAGGAAAGGGGACTGTTGTATTTTGCAACAGCCCCTATGTTTTTACCGCATGGAAGCAAGGGGAAATGCATCGTTCAATTTCCTGGCGGAACAAAGGTCGAAAAGGATAAATAAGAAAACACTTGTGTTTGGACGGTGTATCTGTTAGACTGGATATTATAGATAAAAGAAACGGGCATGAATGGATAGGGAAAAGCGGCGGCATGCCATGGAAAACAAGGGGAAACAGAGAGAGGACTGTAAGGGCAGTTCTTTTTTGCGTTTATTCTTGTGGGCAATGGGGAATAGGTTTCTTGAATGCCGCAAACGGAGGGGGGAGTTGGGCTTTTAAATGGCATTTAGGCTGGCTGCCGGGCCGCTATCAGAAATGGAAAAAGGAAAAATGGATGGAAAGGGAGGATGGAAAAATGGAGCGCAGTGGGGAAAGGAAAAGGGATGCCAGGCCAAGAAGGAGTATACGGTTTAAGATAATGGCGATGACAACGGTCATTGTCATTGGCGTTATGCTCATTTGTACGGCGGTTCTAAGGCATTCCATGCAGAGATTAACGGAATCCATATTACTGGATGTCATGCAGCCCATCGCAAAGGAGTCGGCAAAGGCTGTGGAGGCCAATGTCCATCTGATGGCAGACCGGATGATGAGCCTGGCATCGGATGAAAGGCTTGTGGGGGCAGCTTCGCAGGGGAAAAAAGAAGCGTTGGAAAGCATAAGGAATACGTACGAATTTTATGGGATTGGCTTGTACGACAGGAATGGGGAAGTGATTGCGGAGGATGGGGATGATTATGGCAGTCTGTCAGGGGCAGAGTGGTTTGGCCTGATGCAGGAAACAGACAATATGACCATTGGGGATCCGGTGGTGATGGACGGTTATGTAGGGCTGCCTATGGGAATGCCGGTGAGGGCAGACGGGGAAACGGTGGCTTATCTTGTTGGATTATATAAATATGATATGCTGAGTGAAGTGCTTGGAACAATACATATCGGACAGAGCGGGATGGCGGTTATGATTAACGAGGACGGGAAAGTCGTCGGCCATCCGGAGACGGACGTGGTTCGGGCGGAAATAAATATCTATGATATGGATCAGTCGGAAACGGCAGCGCAGATTTTTGACCGGATGATAACAAGGGAAATCGGTTCTGCGGAAGGAATGGTGAACGGTCAGCAGGCATATGTGGCTTTTTGCCCGGTTCGCGGCACCCGGTGGACCTTTGCAGTGGAGGTGCCAAAAACAGACTATATGCATGTGACGAATGCGGCCGTGTGGAATACAATGATAGGAACGGTTGCTGCGCTGGCTGTGGCTTTGGTTATGATTTGGATAGTGACGACAGTGATTTCCGGGCAGCTAAAGAAAGCCATTGGGCGTATGAACGGGCTGGCAGAGGGGGATTTGCAGTCACAGGTGGAAGTGCGAAAGTCAGGGGATGAGGTGGAAATCCTGTCGGCGTCCCTCAAAGCCACGATTGAAAGCATGAACCGTTATATTACGGAAATAAGAAGGGTCCTGGAAAGCATTTCCGAGGGAAATTTAAACGTAGAGACACAAGGGGAGTATCAGGGGGATTTTGTGGTAGTGAAGGAGTCGCTGCTTCATATTACCGTGTCTTTGAACCGGATGATGAAGCAGATTAGCGGGACGGCCAGACAGTTGGCTATTACGGCGCAGAATATGGGAAGCCAGTCGGAAGAACTGCATCAGGCCGCGGCCAGCCAGACCAGTGTGATGGACGGTCTGAATGCTGAGGTGGAAAGCATCAAAGAAAACCTGGCGGATGTGACGGAAAATATGAGGGAAACGCGCGGACGGGCGGCAGGCATCGCAGCGCAAATTGCAGACGGAAGCCGGAAAATGAAGGAACTTCAGGACGCGATGGGAGCGATTGACCAGAATGCGGCGGATATCAGTAAAATCAGCAAGCTGATGGAGGAGATTGCAAAACAGACGAATATTCTGGCGCTGAATGCATCGGTGGAGGCTGCAAGGGCAGGGGAATTTGGAAAAGGGTTTGCCGTTGTGGCGCTGGAAGTAAGAACCTTAGCGGAGCAGAGCGGGGATGCGGCAAAGAACACGGTGGAGATGATAGAGAAAGCGATTGGCCTGATTCAGCAGGGGGTAAGGCTGACAGCGGAAACATCACAGGCTCTGGAAGAGATTAGCAGAAGTTCGGATGCGGTGACGGAGATTGCGGACCGCCTATCGGAAACGGTGGATATCCAGGGGAATTCTTTGTTGGAAATTACAGGAAGAATCGGAGATATGTCCGTGATTACGCAACAGAATCTCCAATGTGCGGGCAGGACGGCGGATGCAAGCGCGGAGTTAAGGGTGGAGTCGGAGAAATTAAACCAGTTGCTTGGGCGGTTTCGTTTCCATTGACAGGATTGGTGGGAGCGGGAACCGGCGGTATTAGGAGGAAAATCGGATGAAGAAGTGGAAGAGGGCAGGAGCCATTCTGGCATTGGCCTGTATATTGGGCGGCTGCGGTGAAAAGGGGCAAAGCGGGATGAAAGACGGTTCTTATACTGCGCAGATGGCGGAATATTCCCACGGATGGAGGGAATATGTGACAGTTACCGTAAAAAATGGGAAAATCGTCTCTACGGAGTATAATGCGGAAAATGCCAGCGGCTTTATCAAAAGCTGGGATAACATATATATGAACGAAATGAAGACCGTTACGGGAACTTATCCGAATGAATATACCCGTTATTATGCAGCGCAGTTGAACGGTCAGGAGGAAGCGCCGGAAATAGACGCGCTGGCTGGGGCCAGCAGTTCGGGAGGGAATTTCCGTAAGCTCTCCCAGGCAGTGGTGGAACAGGCCGTAAAGGGGGATTCCACCGTTGTCTTGGTAGAGTGACGGGCGGGCCAAAGACCTGTTTGCCAAAGGAAAGCAAGCTATCATCCGAAGCAATTGCGTTGACAATTTAGTCGATAAGCGCTATCATTAAAACATTGATAATATGGGCGTGGAGGAGGTAGCGGGTATGGGCAGGCAGTATATATTGATTGCGGATGATGTTGAAGTAAACAGGGTGGTGCTGGATTTGATGTTTTGCGCTGAGTATGATATCTTGCAGGCGGCCAATGGGCGTGAGGCGATACGGTATCTGGCAGAGGGCCATGATCTGGCATTAGTGCTGCTGGATATCCTGATGCCGGCAGTGGACGGGTTTGGCGTGCTGGACTATATGGAAGACCATGGCCTGTTAGAAAAGATACCGGTAATCCTGATTACCGGGGAGGCGGTAGAGGACAGCGAGGAAAGAGCCTATGCCTATAAGATTGCGGATGTGATACATAAGCCGTTTTATCCGGAGATTGTGGAGAGAAGGGCAAAGAATATAATTGAATTGTACCAGAGCAAGCGGCGTATGGAGAAACGGCTGAAAGCCCAGCAGGAGGAAATATGGCTGCAGGAGCGCAAGATACAGGAACACAGCGAGTTTATGATTGACGCGCTTAGTACGGTGGTGGAGTTCCGTGGGCAGGAGAGCGGGGAACATATCAAGCGGATTAAATATTTCAGCAGGGTGCTGCTTAAATATCTGCAGAAATATTATCCGGAATATAAACTGGATCAGGATCAGATTAATAGTATGGTCAGGGCTTCCGCTCTGCATGACATCGGCAAGATAGGCATAAGCGACGCCATTCTTTTAAAACCGGGGGAACTGACGGAAGAGGAATTTGAAACGGTAAAAACGCACACAACGATAGGTTGTGATATATTGGAAGCATTCTGCAGGAAACGGGATGAATTTTACCAGCATTGTTACGACATTTGCAGGCATCACCATGAGAGATGGGACGGAGGGGGGTATCCGGATCATCTAAAGGGGGAGCAGATACCGCTCTGTGCGCAGGTGGTAGCGGTGGCAGATGTATATGACGCTCTGGTAAGCGAGAGGATTCATAAGGGCGCCCTGGTCAACTCAGTGGCATATGATATGATTTTAAGCGGGGAATGCGGAGAGTTTGCCCCTCATGTGCTGGAATGTTTCAAGTTTGCAAAGGAAGATTTCTTTAACCTGGTAGATGTGCTGAAGGTATTTGATTTTGTGTAATACTTTGGGGAAGAAAGCGGAAGTCAGCGAAACAGAGCGGAATGTTTGGCTGTCTTTCGTTGTGTCCGGAGGTGGAAGATAATGGAATGGAAAGATAACAATGCATTTCCTGTGGAAGACGCGCTGGAAATGATTCTTATGTTTAACCGCAGCGGGGCGATAGTCTGCGCCAATGCGGCGGCCAAGGAAAAATTGGGTTATGGGGACGAGATCTGCGGAGGGCATGTGAGCGGCATTTTTCCGGGAACTTTCCAGACAGACGGGGAGGTATGCGCCGTTTTGGAGCTTGTAGGGGGAGGTATGCAGAATTTGATGGCGTACCGAAAAAATATGACCTGTTTTCCGGTAGAGGCAAAATTCACGAAAAAAGAAGACGCGGATGTTTGCGTATGCATGATGAACGATTTGCTGGAAAAAGAGTTCCTGAATAAAAAGATTGAACAGATGGAAGAGGAAATACAGCAGGCGTCCAAAATAAAATCGGAATTTGTCGCCAATGTAACCCATGAGCTGCGCACTCCGGTAAACGGCATCCTTGGGAATGTGAGGGAATTGCTGGATTTGGAAACGGATGAACGCAAGCTGCGCTCCTTAAATATGATGGAGCGATGCTGTGAAGATATGCATAAGCTGATTAACAATATCCTGGATTTTTCCAAGCTGGATGCGGGAAAATTTGTATTAGACCCCCAGAAATTCAATTTGCGGGAGATGTTAGATTACATAAAAGAGAGCCATATGAACCGTATTACCGAAAAAGGGCTGGAATTTTTTATGACGATTTCCCCACAGGCGCCGGAGTTTGTTATTGGGGACGAACTTCGGATTGTGCAGATTTTGAACAATGTGCTTTCCAATGCGCAGAAGTTTACATCGGTAGGCAAGATTTCCATGGAAGTGGTTCCTACTGCGGTGGTGGATGGAGAGGTGGAACTGTTTTTCATTGTCGTGGATACGGGGATAGGCATTGACAAGGCAGACCAGGATAAGCTGTTTAAAAGCTTTTCCCAGGTGGATGCATCCATTTCCAGAAGATTTGGCGGCACCGGGCTTGGGCTGAATATCTGTAAGCAGCTTGTAGAGCTGATGGGGGGAACCATCGGGGTGGAAAGCGCGAAAAACAAGGGAACCACCATTTCTTTCTCTATATGGCTGCAGCTTCCGGAAGAAGAACGGGCGGCTATGGAAACGCAAAAAGAGACGCTGATGCCTGTGGCGCGCCAGGAGGAGGAAACCGTGGAAGAGTTCCTCCAGTATGGGACGGAAGCAAACAGGGAAGAATTAAAGAAGAATCTGTCAAAGCTGATTCTATGCGTGGAAATGGAAAACTGGGAAAAGGCAGAGATGTTTATGGAAAGCATAAGGCAACTGACGGACGGCGCCCCGCGGGAAGTCAGTATGCTGACGCTGCGGCTGAAGATGGCGGTGCAGAAGGAAAATTACGAAAAGATTTCAGTGAATTTAGACAAAATGAAAGCTTTGTTGGAGTTGGAGGAGAGCTGATATGGCATTATCTGAGAGGGCGGGTAAAAACAGGATCCTGATTGTGGATGATGTGGAGACGAACCGGATGATTCTGGAAGATATTATCCAGGATATGGGATTCCAGACAATCCTGGCGCAGAGCGGGGTGGAAGCATTAAAATTATTTTATGAATTTAGTCCATCACTGGTGCTGACGGATATTTCCATGCCGGAGATGGACGGGTATGAATTGTGCCGGGTTTTGAAAGGGGATCCGAACAGCAGGGAAATCCCGGTTATTTTTATTTCGGCTTTTGACGATCCCAAAGACATTGTGCATGGTTTCACCATTGGCGGAATCGACTATATTACAAAGCCTTTTATTCCGGAAGTGGTGCAGTCCAGGGTAGGGGTGCATGTCCATCTGTATGAGGCCAACCGGGAAATTACGGAGGCGAACAGACGGCTGCAGGCTTCTGTAAATGCACAGTTACGTCAGATGGAAGCGGAGAAAAAAAGCGTCCTGTATGCGTTAGCCAATATGGCGGCCAGAAATTCTTACCATGCGGAAGAGTATATTGAGAGGCTGCAGTATGACTGCCGTATTTTAGCCCAAAGCATGCAGTTCTCCCCTATATTTGAAGCGGAGATATCCGATACATTTATTGATACGATAGAGTTGGCGGCTCCCCTGTGCGATGTGGGGAATATCGGGATACCAAAAGATATCCTGCAAAAGAAAGAAAAGCTGACGGCGGAGGAACTGTTTGTGTTAAAGGGGCATACGGAGATTGGGGCCAGATTGTTGTCAGATTTGCAGGTATCCAATGATTACAATGATTTTATCCGTATGTCGATTGACATTGCGCAATCCCATCATGAGAACTGGAACGGGACAGGGTATCCCAATGGGCTGAAAGGGGATGAGATTCCGCTGGCTGCACAGATTGTTTCGCTGGTCAATGTGTTCTGCGCCCTGACCGAGAAGAGGAGTTTCCGGGAGGAGTTTAGCAGGGAGGAAGCCCTTGGGATTATGAAGGAGGACGCGGAGAATAAATATCATCCGGATATTTTTAAAATATTTTGCAAGGTATTGCGTCAGCTCCGCTGAGGGGCGCCGGTACCGGAAGCGGGGGGTTGAGTGGATTGATCACAGATGAGGAGTTTTTGCGGATTGTCAGATATTTAAAACCGCGTTATGGGCTGGATTTGGAACAGAAAAAAGTAATCGTAAACGGAAGGATGGAGAATTACATCAAGGCAGGGGGATGGGCGAATTTCAGCGCATATATGGATGCTGTGGAGAGGGATGCAAGCGGAAAGCTGGAAATGATACTGGTAAATATGCTGACCACCAACCATACTTACTTTATGCGGGAATTTGAACATTTTGAATATTTCCGGAAAGTAGTCCTCCCATGGATGAAGGAAAAGGAAAGCGGGAGGAAAGATCTCCATATTTGGTGCGGGGCTGCTTCCACAGGGGAAGAACCTTATATGATTGCCATGGTTTTAAGGGATTTTTTCGGAGCGGAGCATGGCAGTTGGGATACGAAAGTGCTGGCCACCGATGTATCCACCAAGGTATTGCAGCAGGCCCTGGCTGGGATTTACACCGCAGAACATCTCAAAGAAGTGCCGGAGCAGTGGAAGAGGAATTTTTTCCGGCAGGATAAGGTAAGCGGGCAATATATGGTAAAAGAGGAATTAAAAGGGGAGGTTATTTTCCGTCAGTTTAATTTAATGGAACCTTTTCCTTTTAAGAAAAAAATGCATACTATATTTTTGCGCAATGTTATGATATATTTTGATGAGAAGACCAAAGCGGAACTTTTACGGAAGGTGTATGATGTATTGGTTCCGGGAGGTTATCTGTTTATTGGGATGACAGAGACTTTGGACAGGAGTGTGGCGCCGTTTCAGATCATCCAGCCGTCAATATTTAGAAAGTAGGGAGGGAATGATGATGTATGAGTCTGATTAAAGTATTGGTAGTGGATGATTCGGTAGTGTTTAGAGAATTGTTAGTGCAGAGTCTGAGCCGGGATCCATCCATCCAAGTCGTTGGGACGGCCAAGGATCCATTTGAGGCGAGAGACGCGATTTTGAAATATCATCCCGATGTTATGACCCTGGATGTGGAGCTTCCAAGGATGAGCGGCATTGAATTTTTAAGGAAACTCATGCCTCAGTATCCGCTGCCGGTGGTTGTAATCAGCGCTTTAAGCGATAAGGTATTTGATGCGATGAATGCAGGCGCTGTGGACTTTGTGGCGAAACCTGCTGTGGTGAACCGTACACAGCTTGAGGAATTCATTCAAAATGAATTGTTAGTTAAAATTAAAATCGCTTCTACAGCGAAAATCAGCAATATAAAAAAAACGGTTTCCAGTATGGAAAGCCAGCAGTTAACAACGGCGCATAAGAACCTGATTGTAGCGATTGGGGCTTCCACTGGAGGCACGGAAGCGATTTTTTCGGTAGTGAAGGATTATGGGATTGACATCCCGGGAATTGTTATTGTACAGCATATGCCGCCGGGATTCACCCAGATGTATGCGAAACGGCTGGACAATGAATGCCGTGTCCATGTAAAAGAAGCGCAGACAGGCGACAGAGTGATGCCGGGACATGTGCTGATTGCGCCCGGAGGGGATAAACATATGCATTTGGTTAAAGTGGGGGAGAACTATCAGGTGGAAATCAAGCCAGGGCCGAAAGTGAATGGGCATTGCCCGTCGGTGGATGTATTGTTTGAATCTGTCGCGCGGGTAGCCAAGGCCAAAGCGGTGGGGATTATCCTTACAGGCATGGGCGGCGATGGGGCGAAGGGCCTGTTAGCCATGCGAAGGGCAGGAGCAAAGACGATTGGGCAGGATGAATCAACATGCGTTGTTTATGGGATGCCTAAGGTTGCTTACGATATAGGGGCTGTGGAATATCAGGAGAAATTGACGGATATTGCCAGAAAGACCTATGCAGTATTAAATAAAATGTAGAGGAGAGAAAGCATGAAAATTTTATTGGCAGAAGACGATTTTGTTACCCGCAAATTTATGGTCAATTTCCTGTCAAAGTATGGAGAGTGTGATGTGACGGTGGACGGCATGGAAGCAGTGGATGCTTTTATGATGGCATTGGAGGATGATGAGCCATACGACCTGGTGTGTCTGGATATAATGATGCCTGTAATGGACGGGTATCAGGCTCTGGTAGGCATCCGTAATCTGGAAAAGCAGAGGAATGTCCCGGAGGACAAAGCAGCCAAGGTGATTATGACCACTGCTTTGAATGAAGAGAGGAATGTAAATATGGCTTTTGAGCTGGGATGCACCATTTATTCCGGCAAGCCGATTGACCAGGACAGATTTGAGCAGGCGTTAAAAAAGACGGGCCTGTTATAAGCAGAGAGGCTGTCCTGTGATAAGGGGAAAATATAGCGGAGAATAAACAGGAAAGGAGAAGCATATGGCTGAAGAATTTAACACAGAAGGCATGTTGGATATGTACCTGTTTGAAAATGAACAGTTACTGGAACAGCTTCAGGAAACGGTTCTGGAACAGAAGGATTCAGATTGCTTTGACGAAGACAGCATCAATGAAATCTTCCGTGCCATGCATACTATCAAAGGCTCTTCCGGTATTATGATGTTTGACAATATTACAGCAATATCCCATAAGCTGGAAGACGTCTTTTTCTACCTGCGAGAGTCACATCCTGACAACGTGCCTCATCTGGAGTTAGTGGAACATGTATTAACGGTAGAGGATTTTATCAGCGGTGAAATGGATAAGATACGTAATGGGGATTCACCGGACGGCGAACCTGCGGAAATTATCGCTGAGCTGAATCAGTTTTTGGAAAAGATTAAAAATGGGGGCGCAAAAAAGGGGAAGGAGCAGGCTGCGGTGGCTGAGAATGTCCATGTGGAGCCAAAGCATTTTTATATTGCTCCGGTTGCCAGCAGCGCCAGCCGTTTTTACAAGATTTACATTACCTTTTTCCCAGACACGGAGATGGCAAACGTACATGCGTATAAGACGGTGTATGCCTTAAAGGAAGTGGCGGAGGATTTATTATATTCGCCGGAAGACATTATTTCCGATGCGGAAAGCGCGGAGACAATCCTGAAAGAGGGCTTCCGGGTTTTGTTACAGTCGCAGTCAAGCGAAGAGGAGCTTCGCAAACTGATTGGAGTAGGGTATGATATCGAATCGGTGGATATCTACGAGTGCAAGGCGGATGAATTCCTGCAGGGATTTGATTTTGGCGAGCATGAGCTGAAGATTGATTTGGAATCCAGCGTAGAGGATATAGAGGCTAAAGTAAATGCGGCCATAGACCAGAGCAGCGCGGAAGAAGAACTAAAGGAGAAGCCGAAGGAAAAGCCTATGGCGCCGGGTGATTTTGTAATTAAATCAAAAGAGCCAGGAAAGAAAAAGCAATTGGCAAAGGATAAGCCGAAAGCAGAGAAGGCTTCTTTCATCAGCGTGAACGTAAGTAAGATGGATCAGCTTATGGACTTAATCGGAGAATTGGTCATTTCGGAATCGGTGGTGCTGCAGAATCCGGATTTGAAGGTGCCGGGGCTTAATCTGACTAATTTTAATAAGGCGGCGGCGCAGATGGCGAAGATTTCCACTGACTTGCAGAACGTGATTATGTCCATGCGTATGGTCCCTCTAACCAATATCTTCCAGAAGATGAACCGTATTGTGTTTGATGTATCGAGAAAACTGGGGAAAGATGTGGATTTTGAAATGGTCGGCGAACACACGGAAGTGGATAAGAATATTATCGAGCATATTTCTGATCCGCTGATGCATTTGGTGCGGAATGCGGTAGACCATGGGATTGAGACAAAAGAAGAACGCAAGAAAAGCGGTAAGTCAGAAAAGGCTAAGATTACTCTCTCGGCCAGGACGGAAGCCGGTAAAGTGTGGATTAGCGTATCGGATAATGGAAAAGGGCTGGATCGTGAAAAGATTATGGCAAAGGCAAGGAAACAGGATCTGCTAAACGACGGCAAGCCAGAGTCGGCTTACACGGACAGGGAGGTATTCCAGTTCATAACTTTGCCTGGCTTTTCCACCAACGAGCAGGTTACGGAATATTCCGGGCGAGGCGTAGGCATGGATGTGGTAGTGCAGAATATCCAGGCAATCGGAGGGGTGCTGGATATTGAGAGTGAAACCGGAGCCGGAACAACTATGAGCCTGAAGATTCCATTGACGCTGGCTATTATAGACGGCATTGTGATGGAAACCGGAGATTCTTCTTTTGTTATGGAAACAGGTGTGATTAAGCAGTTCTTCAGTGTAAAAGAAGATATGATGATTCATGAACCTAACGGGGAAGAATATGTTATGATACGCGGGGACTGTTATCCGGTAATCCGCTTAGGAAAGTGGTATGGCCTGGATCATTATTGCACCAATATAGAAGACGGGATGATGCTTATTCTGGAAGTGGACAGCAGGACAATATGCCTGTTTGTGGATAAGCTGATAGGAAAGCAGGAAATTGTCGTAAAACCGATTCCTTCTTATATTAAGAAAGTAAAGGGGCTTTCAGGCTGTACACAGTTGGGCGATGGGAGTATTGCTTTGATATTGGATCCAAGCGGATTAATAGAATAAATATTCAGAAAGGAATAGGACCGATATGGAGGAAACGAATGCGTTAGGAAGTCTGCCACAGGATTCAAAAGACGTTTCGGATGAGCGGGACGCCCAAAAAGGGAAGTATATGACTTTTAAATCCGGGAATGAGCATTATGGGCTGAAAATCCAGTATGTCAATGAGATTATCGGATTTCAGGCAATTACGGCTATACCCGAGACAGAACATTATATTAAAGGGCTGATTAACCTGAGAGGCAAGATCATTCCGGTAATTGATGTAAGGCTGCGGTTTGGGCAGGAGCCATTTGAGTACAATGACCGAACCTGTATCATCGTAATCAGCGTGAAATCTACAGTGGTGGGGCTGATTGTAGAAAAAATTGCGGAAGTGGTGGAAATTAAGGAAGAGAATATATTGCCTCCGCCTTCCATTGTACGCGCCGACAAGGTACAGAATAAATATGTATATGGTATCGGCAAGGTGGGCGGTTCCGTAAAACTGTTGCTGGATCCTGATAAACTTTTGAATGATACGGATATGTCAATGGTGGAACAGGCAAATGATATGGGTGTAGAAGAATGAGAGGTGTATAAATATGAAAAATATTAAAATGAAAACCAAGTTGATAATCGGATTTTTAATTCCCATTGCAATTACTATAATTAACATAATTATAGGCGATTTATCAACAAAGAGAGCCGTGGGAATTACGGATCCTGTAAAGCAGGAAGAATATATAGTGTATGCGGCTATTTTTACGGCGGCATTTGCGGTAATATCCGTTATTATAACAGTGTGGATTGCATTGGCGCTAATTAAAGTTATCGAAAAGTCCGTAAAGCAATTGTCAGATGCAGCCAAAGAGATTGCAGCCGGCAAAGTTGACATCAATATGGTGAAATACAATAATGATGAGTTTGGCGAATTGGTGGATGAATATATGGCGGTTATTGAGAATATTAAATCTCAGGCAAACATTGCGGAGGAAGTGGCAAGCGGAAACCTGACCATCAATGTGGTGCCAAAGTCGTCAGACGATTTACTTGGCAATTCCTTGAAAAAACTGGTGGAGGACAATTTCCACGCTCTAAGCAACATCAGCGATGCAGGTTCACAGGTTACGATAGGCTCGGCACAGGTGGCCAGCGCAAGCCAGGCTTTGGCGCAGGGCTCTACAGAACAGGCCAGCGCTATCCAGCAGATTACCGCTTCCATCAGTGAGATTGCAGAAAAGACAAAGCAGAATGCAGAGCAGGCAAACGATACCAATCGTTTGATGTCAGAGGTGATAGGCAACGTTGACAAGGGGAATGTGCAGATGCAGGATATGATGTCAGCGATGCAGGATATTAATAAATCCTCCGAAAGCATTTCCAAGATTATTAAAGTAATTGACGATATTGCATTCCAGACCAATATTCTGGCATTGAATGCCGCTGTGGAAGCGGCAAGGGCAGGTGAGGCCGGGAAGGGCTTTGCAGTAGTGGCAGAGGAAGTAAGGAGTCTGGCGGCAAAGAGTGCGGCAGCCGCAGCGGAAACGGCGGAATTGATTGAGGATTCCATTGGCAAAGTGGGGGTTGGCTCCAATATTGCGGATGAAACAGCACAAGCTTTGGAAAAAATCAGCAATACGGCAGTGCAGTGTGAAAGCCAGATTAAGGGGATTGCAGATTCTTCCAACTACCAGGCAACGGCAGTGGCGCAGATTGAGCAGGCCATTGCACAAGTATCCCAGGTGGTGCAGACAAACTCTGCAACGAGCGAACAATGTGCTGCAGCCAGTGAGGAACTTTCCAACCAGGCAACCAGGATGCGGGATTTGCTTTCTATTTACAATCTGGGCGGAGGAAGCAACAATTATTCCTCCCCGAGCACAGGAGAAACAGCGTCGTATTCTTCCGCATCGTCTTCCAGGTCTAATATGAATGAACAGATTATCTCCCTTGGGGATGGATTTGGAAAGTATTAAGAACCTATAAGCAAAAGTAAATAAGCGGATAGGATATCAAATACAAATGACGCAGCCGGGAAGTAATTTTCCGGCTGCGTTTGTTTGTGCAGGGGAATTTTCCGGGAAATAGGGGCAGGCTGATGCACCAAAATGAGGGAAAGCAATATATTAATAGCAAAGCAGTGGTTTTAGGAGATTTTCATATGGACGGAAAAAGAAACGCATTGGCTAATAACTGTAATTTTTCAGGAATCAGGCCAGTTATGGCGGATTTGTCTTATCCTCCGGTAGAGGTCAGAGGAAAGAACCCGTTTTACGCCAATCTGCTTAGCATAGATTATTGCGGTTCCGTTTCGGAATTGTCTGCAATTACGCAGTATATTAATAATGAAAACCGTTTATCCTGTGATATGTGTCCTGTGGCAAAGACTTTATTGGGGATAGCTATGGCGGAAATGATGCATTTGCAGAAATTGGGCGAACTCATTGTTTTGCTGGGTGGGGACATTGACTTTACAGCGAAATATAACAATGGGAAGCAGAAACTGTGGACGCCGGAATACGTGGAGCTGCCAAGCCATGTAAGAAAAATGCTGATTGCGGATATAGAAGCGGAGAAAGCGGCAATCAATCAATATAAGATGCATATCAGTATGATAAATGACGACTGTGTGAACGATGTGCTGGCAAGAATTATGATAGATGAGGAATACCATATTATGCTGTTGCAGGCTATGCTGAAAGAATGCTGAAGCGGGCATATGCCCGCTCCCTGTTTTTAAAATGATTAACCGGATACGGATGGCAGGTTGCTCAGGTTGTTGTTTTCCGAATCGTCGGGCAGGGACTTTAAATATTCCGTATCTTTCCGGTGGGCAATGCCCACGCCTTTTATTTCCCCTTCTTTCGCCAGATTTACCCCTTCCTGCTTGGAAACGGTGGAACCGTCGGAAAGCTGGTAGCCGGTGATGCGGCCGCTGCTTTTGACAAGGCCCACGATTTCCTTAGCATCGCTTTTGGGTTGTGGGATATCATCCAGAGTGTTGCGGGCCAGCGCTTCGCCCAAAGTCTCTGTGCCGTTATTTTTTCTATTTTCCATAGCTGTCAGTTTATTCTCCTTTGCTTTTCTTCCAAAGTTCATCTGATAGATGCGCTTTTAGTTTGTTCGGTATGGAAAATAATATGCGCTTTTTAAAAAGGAAACGTTTGGGTATAGGCTGGCTTAAAAAATTATATATGGAATATTCTGTTTGTTTCGTATACCGGTTCGCAGGTCAGGTGCATACCCAGTTTTCGGAAAGTGTTTTCATCCACGGAAGATAAAATTACGGTGGAATGGACTTCACAGCCCTTTAATTTGGGCAATTGGGAGAGCGCCAGCCGTGCTGCGGTGTCCGTTGCCGCGCTGGTGGACAGGGCAATCAGTATTTCATCGGTGTGCAGGCGCGGGTTATGGCTGCCAAGGTAATCGGTCTTTAAGGTTTGTATCGGTTCAATAGAAGCCGGGGATACCAGATGGCGGTTATGGGCAATGCCTCCCAGGGCTTTCAGGGCATTAAGCAGCGCGGCGGCCGAAGCGCCTAATAAATCGGAAGTTTTTCCGGTGATAATCTGCCCGTCAGGCAGCTCAATGGCAACGGCAGGGTGTCCGGTATTTTCCTGACGCATCATGGCGATGGGGACTACCTTGCGATCTTCCATGCTAATGGAAGCCTGTTTCATCAGTAGCTCCAGTTTATATACGGTTTCCCGGGCGCCCATGCGGTCTTTTTTCTGGTCATAGAGCGCCTGATAATAGCGGCGGATAATTTCCTGTTGGGACGCTTCCCGGCAGACTTCATCGTCAATGATGCATTTTCCGGCCATATTAACTCCCATGTCTGTGGGAGACTTGTAGGGGCTGTTGCCCAGGATTTGTTCAAACATAGCATTTAACACCGGAAAGATTTCAATGTCCCGGTTGTAGTTTACCGTTGTTTCGCCATAAGCTTCCAGATGGAAAGGGTCTATCATATTAACGTCATTCAAATCAGCAGTGGCTGCTTCGTAGGCTACATTGACCGGATGGCGCAGCGGCAGGTTCCAAATAGGAAAGGTTTCAAATTTGGCATATCCGGCTTTTATCCCCCGTTTGTGTTCGTGATAAAGCTGGGAAAGGCAGGTGGCCATCTTGCCGCTGCCTGGCCCGGGGGCGGTGACAATGACCAATGGCCTGGACGATTCTATGTAATCGTTTTTGCCATAGCCTTCTTCACTGACAATGTGGGCGATGTTGCTGGGATAACCTTCGATTAGATAGTGCAGGTAGGATTTTATGCCCAGATTGGAAAGTCTTTCACGGAAGTGGTCGGCGGCGGGCTGTCCGGCATAGCGGGTAATGACAACGCTTCCTACGTAAAGCCCGTTGGAGCGGAAGGCGTCTGTAAGGCGCAGCACATCCAAGTCATAAGTAATGCCCAGATCGCCGCGGACTTTGTTTTTTTCTATGGCGTCCGCACTGATGACTATGACGACTTCCGCCTGTTCTTTGAGCTGGAGCAGCATTTTCAGTTTGCTGTCGGGCAGGAAGCCTGGAAGAACCCTGGAAGCATGGTAGTCATCAAATAACTTCCCGCCGAATTCCAGATATAGTTTATTGCCAAACTGGGCAATACGTTCGCGGATATGCTCGGACTGCATACTAAGATATTGGTTGTTGTCAAATCCTGTTTTCATATTTTATTTCTGTTACCTTTTGCTTTCTCGCTCTTTTGCAGAGGCAATAAATCTCCGAAACAAAGGGTTTGGCCTGCCTGGCCCGGACTTTCTTCGGTGACAAAGGCTTTCCCGCGCCGGACTGGATGTCTGGCGTCTGGCGCAATGCCGATTTAAAATAACTTATGTATTATACAGCGCCCAAGGGCTAAAAATCTACTGTTTAAAGGAAAAAATTTAGAAATCTTTAATAGATGGAAAAAGATTTCACAATTATCATATTGATTTATCGAAAAGTAATCTCTATAATAGAAAAGGCAAGAGGAATAGGAATAGGAGCAGAAGATGGATAATAATAATTTAAATCAATATGACGGCGGCGGCTATAATGGAAACCGCGGCGGGAATAATAACGGAAATAATAACGGCGGAGGCCCCGGAGGAAATGGGGAGGATCCGAAACGACAGAGCATTGTGTTGCTTTTGGTGGCGGCTTTGGTGACTCTTCTTTGCATGAGTTATTTTATGAAGCTGATGACCGGCGGCACAGAACGTGAGGTCAGTTACAATGAATTTATGGATATGGTGGAAAAGGGGCAGGTAAAGAGCGTTGAAATTGACACAGACCGAATCAGCATTGCGCCGAAACAGCAGGGGGGGAACAGCAGCCCATATGCCGTCCCCACGGTGACTTATTATACCGGGAAGGTAGCGGATGAGGGTTTGGTTGCGTATTTGCTGGAAAAAGGGGTGGAGGTGAGCGGCGTGGTGCCGGATGGCTCCGGGATGCTGCTGTCCATTATCCTGACTTACATCCTTCCCATTCTGCTTATGTGGGTGCTGCTTAGCTTCCTGTTCCGCAGGATGTCAAAAAGCGGCGGCGGGATGATGGGCGTAGGCAAGAGCAATGCGAAAGTTTATGTGGAAAAGGAAACCGGCGTGACGTTTAAAGACGTGGCCGGAGAGGACGAGGCGAAGGAATCGCTGCAGGAGGTAGTGGATTTTTTGCATAATCCAGGGAGGTACGCGAAGATAGGCGCAAAGCTGCCCAAGGGGGCATTGCTGGTTGGGCCTCCCGGAACCGGGAAGACCCTTTTAGCCAAAGCAGTGGCCGGGGAGGCTCATGTGCCGTTTTTCTCGTTGGCAGGTTCTGATTTTATTGAGCTGTATGTGGGGGTCGGCGCCTCCCGTGTCAGGGATTTGTTTAAGGAAGCGACTAAAAATGCGCCCTGTATAATTTTTATTGATGAAATAGACGCCATAGGGCGCAGCCGGGATTCCAAGTATGGCGGCGGGAATGAAGAACGAGAGCAGACTTTAAACCAGTTGCTATCGGAAATGGATGGTTTTGATACGTCGAAGGGTATTTTAATTCTTGGGGCTACGAACCGGCCGGAGATTTTGGACAAGGCTTTGCTGCGGCCAGGGCGTTTTGACCGCAGGATTATTGTGGATAAGCCGGATTTGAAGGGACGTGTGGAGATTTTAAAAGTTCATGCCAAAGATGTGCTGATGGATGACAGTGTGGATCTGGACGCTATCGCGCTGGCGACCAGCGGGGCTGTGGGGGCGGACTTGGCAAATATGATTAATGAGGCGGCAATCAATGCCGTGCAAAGGGGCAGGGAATATGTATGCCAGCATGACTTATTTGAAGCTGTGGAGCAGGTGCTGGTGGGGAAAGAGAAGAAAGACCGCATTATGAGTAAGGAAGAACGTAAAATTGTCTCTTATCATGAGGTAGGACACGCTTTGCTCAGCGCTTTGCAGAAGAATTCGGAGCCAGTGCAGAAAATTACCATAGTGCCTCGTACCATGGGGGCTTTGGGGTATGTGATGCAGGTGCCGGAGGAAGAGAAATATTTGAATACGAAAGCGGAATTGCATGATATGCTTGTAGGGTACCTGGGGGGAAGGGCGGCAGAGGAAATTGTGTTTGACACTGTAACCACAGGGGCGGCCAATGATATTGAAAAGGCAACGAACATTGCCAAGAATATGGTGACTAGGTTTGGCATGAGCGATAAATTCGGGCTGATGGGGCTGGCTACCGTTGAAAATGAATATTTGGGCGGCGGTTCCCATTTGAACTGCAGCGATGTGACGGCGGCAGATGTGGATACCGAAGTAATGCTGATATTAAAGGGATGTTATGAAGAAGCCAAAAGCATGTTGGCCGAGAACCGGGAATTAATGGATAAACTGGCGGCTCATTTGATTGAGAAGGAGACGATTACCGGGAAGGAATTTATGCAGATTTACCGGAAGGAAAAAGGCATTCCGGAACCGGAGGAAACGCAAGAGGATGGGAAGCCAGGGCATAGGATTTTAACGGGGCTTGGGAAGGAGAAGGCGCCTGGCGCTGCGCAAGAAAAAGAAGAGGCGGTCAGCGCTGTGCAGGAAGAAAATGAGGCGCAGAAACAAGAGGATGTTTCTGAGGAGGCAAAAGGGAAAGAGGAAGAGGCTGGGCCAGTTGGGCGTTTTTCCAACACGGCGGCGAATTTTGAGGAAGCGCTGCAGAAGAAAATAGAGGAACAGAAATAATAACGGGAGGTTCTTATGAAATATTGAGAACCTCCTTTGTGGATGGATATTTTGAAGAAGCCGGAATGCCGTGCAGTTTGGGAGGCCGGATAGGGAGAGGTTAGGTGAGGGATATTGTTTGATTTTGAGGAAGAGTTGAAAAAGCTGCCTGCCAGGCCAGGGGTCTATATTATGCATGACGGCAATGACACGATTATTTATGTGGGAAAAGCCATTAACCTCCATAACCGTGTCCGTTCTTATTTTCGCAAAAACATAGGACGGGGGCCGCAAATTGATAAGATGGTGACGCAGATTGCACGGTTTGAATATATCATTACAGATTCGGAATTGGAAGCGTTGGTGTTAGAGAATAATTTAATTAAAGAATACAGCCCACGCTATAACACGATGTTAAAAGACGATAAAACATATCCCTATATAAAGGTGACGGTAGGGGAGGCATATCCAAGGGTGCTTTTCTCCAGAGAGATGAAAAAGGATAAGTCCCGTTATTTTGGGCCTTACACCAGCGCGGCTGCCGTTAAGGATACCATAGAGCTGATTAATAAGCTTTATATGCTGCGGACTTGCAACCGGAGCCTGCCCAGAGAGGAGGGCAGGGACAGGCCATGCCTGAATTATCATATCAAGCAGTGCATGGCGCCCTGTCAGGGCAATATCGGACAGGAGCAATACCGGGAACGGGTGGAGCAGGCGTTGGACTTTTTGAATGGGAATTACCGGCCGATTCTAAAAGAGCTGGAACAAAAGATGCAGGAAGCTTCGGAAAATCTGGAATTTGAAGACGCTATGAAATACCGGGATTTGCATAACAGTGTGAAACAGGTGGCGCAAAAGCAGAAGATTACCGACAGCGATGGAGAGGACAAAGATATTATTGCTTTGGCGGCGGATGAAAACGATGCGGTGGTGCAGGTATTTTTTATCCGGGACGGGAAACTGATTGGCAGGGAACATTTTTATATGACGCATGTGTCGGGAAATGGCAGGGCACAGATTCTGTTGGATTTTGTCAAGCAGTTTTATGCAGGGACTCCGTTTATTCCGCGGGAACTGATGCTGCAGGAGGAGATTGAAGACATTGCCATTTTAGAACGCTGGCTGTCCACAAGGAAAGGGAACCGGGTATATATCAGGATACCGAAGAAGGGGACAAAGGAAAAGCTGGTAGAATTGGCGGCCAAAAACGCAGCGCTTGTTCTCAGTCAGGACAAGGAGAAAATCAAACGGGAAGAGGGGAGAACCATAGGCGCGGTAAAAGAGATTGCCGCATTGATTGGAGTGGAGGGCATCAGCCGGATGGAAGCGTACGATATTTCCAATATCAGCGGTTTTGCCAATGTAGGCTCCATGGTGGTTTTCGAAAAAGGGAAGCCGAAACGGAGTGATTACCGTAAATTCAAAATTAAGACAGTATCCGGGCCAGATGATTATGCTTGTATGAAGGAAGTGTTGACCAGACGTTTTGTCCACGGGATGGAAGAACAGAAATCCTTGGATTTGAAGGAATTGGAAAAGGAGTTTGGAAGCTTTACTAAATTTCCGGATTTGATTCTGATGGACGGTGGAAAGGGGCAGGTCAATATTGCGCTGGAGGTTTTAAAGGAATTGGAGATTAATATTCCGGTATGCGGTATGGTAAAGGATGACAATCACCGTACAAGGGGGTTGTATTTTAACAATGAGGAGATTCCCATCGACCGGCATTCGGAAGGGTTTAAACTGGTGACAAGAGTACAGGATGAGGCCCACCGCTTTGCCATAGAGTATCACCGTTCTTTGCGAAGCAAGACCCAGGTGAAATCAGTCCTGGATGATATTCCGGGAGTAGGCCCTTCCCGGAGAAAAGCTCTGATGCGTCATTTTAAATCCATTGAAGAGATAAAAGGGGCCGGGGTGGAACAACTGGCGCAGGCGCCGGAAATCCCGGCGCATATTGCGCAGGGGATATATGATTTTTTCCATAAGGATAAGGAATGCGCAGAAGAAGGATAGGTGAAAAGGAGGATAGGCGCAAAGAAAGGGGGAAATAACTGGCCATACCAGCCAGTTATTGTATTCCCGGTTTCGAAAACAAAAGATATTTTTACATGTTTAGTTGCTGTGCGTTTCCCATTCCTGCAAGATAGCTTCGCAGGAGTCTACGTCAATCTCATCTACGGCAGTCCGAAGCCGTTCAATCAGTTCATGCTGCCAGTCTGTATAGCGGTATTGGTCCATTTCCTGGAAAGCGGATTCCATCTCATCCATATCCAGATTGTCCAACGCGTCCCGCAGATTTTGAAAAAGAGCTTTCAAGGTTTCGGCTTCAGCGGGAACTTTATCCTCATCATGGCGGTCTTCCTCCGGGAAGTAGGGAGCTAAAATATTGGCATATTCCGCATATTTTTTTAACAGCCAAGGAGTCTGTTCGTGAATCATGGCAGCATTGTGGGCATTTCCTGCCTGCTCTAAGGCAGCGGCCATATCCGAGAGCGTGATGGCGCCGATTTGTCTGGAAGCGCTTTTTAAAGCATGTACTTCTATTGTATATCCATGCCAGTCTTCGGCTTTCTCCAGGGCTTCAATGAGCTGGGATTTTTTCTTAATCAGGTGATAGTAGTCTTTCAGCACAGACCAGTATAGTTTCTCGCTGCCAAGAAGCTCCAGGGCGGCATCCACATCCAGGCCCTCAATTTTTAAGGCAGGCTTTTGCTCTGTCGTGTTCTTTGGTTTGTTGCGCTGGCTGACTTTTTGTATTTTATCTTTGGGCAGCCAATGTTTCAGTGTGGATATAAGGAAACGCAGTTCTATAGGCTTTGGCACAAAATCGTCCAGCCCTTCCCGGATAAACATGGCGCGCGTGCCGGATACAGCATTGGCAGTCAGCGCAATAATCGGCACGTCGTCATAATCTTCATGGAACCTGCGGATAATATGGGTGGTTTCCACACCGTCCAGTTCCGGCATCATGTGATCCATAAAAATCAGGTCATAATGTTTCTGTGCAATTTTATCCAAGGCGATTTTACCGCTCAGGGCGGTGTCAATATGCATCTGTATCGGTTCTAACAGCCCTTCCGTAACGGTCAGGTTGACAGTATTGTCATCCACAATAAGAACCTCCGCATCCGGCGCAATAAATTCAAAATCATCGTCTGAAGTATGGCTAAGGTACATATGCAGATCTTCCCGGTTGATAATTGCGGCAATGTTTAAGGAATAAAGGGGTTTCTTCACAATCAGCAGATTTTTGACATCGCTGGTGTAGGAGGAATGGAAATCCAGCATAAGCACCCCGGTAACTTCCGGATGTCCTTGGATAAATCCTTCGATTGCTTCCGTGAAAACGCAGTGTTCAATAAAAAGGAACGTATTTTCATCTATCTCCAGTTCCGGCAAATCTTTCGGGGAAGTAATCGGCCGATAGGAGCCTCCAAGGCGGCGGATATCCAATTCCAACTGTTCTTTCACATAAGGGTTGGATATGTATAGGTAGGCGGTAAACGGTTTTAAGTCCTTTAAGGATATACTGGGGGTGATATCTTCCACCCTCTGTGGGACAATAAAGGAAAAACGGCTGCCTTTCCCATATTCGCTCTCGACCCATATATTTCCGTGCATCAGAGTAAGAAGCTGCTTGGAAATGGCAAGCCCAAGCCCTGTGCCTTCCACATTCCGGTTCCGCTTGCTGTCCAACTGCTGGAAGGTTTGGAAGAGATTGCCAAAATCTTCTTTTTTGATGCCGATGCCGGTGTCAGTTACGGAAACAAGCAAATCAATCTGCAGGTTATGTTTGCGGATAAAATCCACTTTTAGGAGAACCTGGCCATGTTCGGTAAATTTGACCGCATTATTGGCAATGTTAATAATAAGCTGTTTGATGCGGATTAGATCCCCATGCAGTTTGGTAGGGATATTCGGGGCTATGTCCAGAATTAGTTCCACATCTTTGCTGTCAATCCGTGCCGTAATGATATTCGTTACATCATTGATAATGGAAAACATTTCGTACTCGCTGGAGACAATATCCAGTTTTCCGGATTCAATTTTGGAAAAGTCCAGGATATCATTAATTATGGTGAGCAATGTTTTTCCCGAGGATTTAATTTGATTCACGTATTCCCGGGCAGTGGGGGGCAAATCCTCCCGCAAAGCCATTTCGGCCATGCCAATCACTGCATTCATCGGGGTGCGTATTTCATGGCTCATATTGGCCAGGAAGTCGGACTTCATCCGCGCTGCTTTTTCCACTTCAATTTTGGCCTGGTTCATTAAAACGGCATGATGGGCAATATTGGACAAAACGCTGGCAATAGTATGTAGGAAAGTGGCCACATCATGCAAAGATTCTTTTGGGACAATGCGGATTGCCGTGGCGCAATGCCAGTAAGTCATAGGATCCACATTGATTTCCCTTGCTGTTTCCATAATTCTGGTCATATTGGGCGGTTCGGTTAAAATCTGTCCGCCGATGAAACAGCCGATCATCTTGCCATCCGCCATAATCGGGGCTGCAAAGTCCAAAAGCCCCGCATGGCAGGTATATTGGCTGACCGCGCCTCTTTTCATAGAGGTTTCCGCACCGTATTTATCGCATTGCTCACAACGCAGGCATCCAAGGGTGGATTTTCTTGTATATTTTTTGCAAAAATCAGAGAAATTGGTTCCCTCCGTGACCGCAACGCCATGTGCATCCGTAATCACGGATGCCAGCCCGGTCAGTTTGGAGAAAGCGTTTTGTACTTTCTGTAAGATATCCACGTTGATGAAATCTGTAATATATAATTCATCATCCAGCATAGATATATATCCGCCTTTCTGCGACAGCTCGCTGATTTCATTGTCTGTTTGTTAATTTACAAGTTTGCTGATGGTAGACAGCAGTTTAATATGGTCGATAGGCTTTAAGAGGTATCCCTGTGGCTTCAGGGCCAGAGCCTTTTCGATTTTGTCACGTTCGGATATGCCAGTTAAAAAAATCACTGGTATATCATGGGTGGAAGGATTATCCCTTAATCTTTTCAATACGGCAGGACCGCTTTCCAAAGGCATTTCATAGTCTAAAAGGATTAGGTCTGTTTTTTTGTTTTCCAGAAATTTCATGGCAATTCTGCCGTTTAGAGCGGTTGCCACATCATATTTGTCTGCCAGGTGCCGCTTAATAATTTTAAGCATACGGGAATCGTCATCCACGACCAGGATATGTTTCCGGTTAGAATGTGAGGTATCCGCAGCTTCTTCTATATCCAGATCCAAATCGTTTACGGTGTCCAGAACTTTGGAAGCTTCGCCAATTTGGGCGGTCAGGGCAAGAAGCAGGGCATCCTGTTCGTCTTCTGGCGCGTTTTTTGCATTCGCTGGTTTGGCATTTCCGGCGGGCGTTTCGGGCTTATTGCCCGGCTGGCTGGACGAGGGCTGTGCGCCAGAAGCCTGCGTCTGTTTGGAAGGCTGTGCGCCAGGAGCCTGCGTCTGTTTGGAAGGCTGTGCGCCAGGAGCCTGTGCCTGCCCGGAAGGCTGTGCGCCAGGAGCTTGTGTCTGTCCGGAAAATTGTGCGCCGGGAATCTGTGTCTGTCCGGAAGGCTGTGGGGCAGCGGCTCTTGGCGCCTGGCCGGAGAGCGGCTGCTGGACTGGGGCTTGCGCCTGCCCGGAAGACGGGTTGGCCTGTTTTGCAGCCGGCGCAGGGTTTGCGGCCGGAGGGGCAGTGGGCTGGGCGTCGGCGGCAGTCCATGCCTGGCTAATGGACTGCACCATTGTGTCCACGGTTTGCTGCATCTTTACAGGTATCGGGATGGGCGGTGTGGAGTTTGAAGAGGCCGGATCCGCTTCCAAGCTGAAAAAATAGGTCAGGATCTTCTCTTCCATTGCGTTAAGGGTAATCGGTTTTTCCAAAACCAGGTCAACGGTTTCAGGAGCCATGCGCATATAAGCGTCACACTCCGCTCTGGTGCCGATGGCAAAGAAAGCGGTTTTGGCCGCTTCCGGGGTTTTCTTAAGGTCAGCCATCCGGCGGAAAGTCTCAGGCATTTCATGGTTGATACAATAAAGAAATCCATTCGGCTGAAAATATTTTATATGGCACATAATATCTTCATAACGCGCGGAGGTGCATTGGAATTCAAAACTGCCGCCCAATTTTGCGAAAAGGTCGTCAATAAGGGGTTTGTTATTTCCGGTTAGTAATATTTTATATTTCATAGGCGTTCTCCTTATTTTTACATCTGCTGTTTATAGCTCCTGTTTGCAGTCCGTCCGGCGTCCCTCAGCATCCTGGCTGTTTTGCGGGCAATTGGGGTGCGGATGCATGGTTGCTATTCTACTTTCTATTATACTTGATTATTTCTGTTTCTGCATTACTTTTTTGATTTCAGGAAAAATTTCAGGATGAATTGATATTATAATCCGACTATGTTAGAATGAAGGAAAAAGGGACAGTTGAATGCCAAATATAAGGGATAAAGGAGAATGCCATGGCACATGTAAGTTTAAAAAGAATAATTGACAAGATGAAACTGGAGAACCTGACGCCGGAGTTGGATATTTCCAAGGTAAAGATTACTCAGCCGGATATCAACCGCCCGGCTTTACAGATGGCAGGGTATTTTGAGCATTTTGACACGACCCGCCTGCAGGTGATCGGGTTTGTGGAATATACTTATATGGAAGGTTTGCCGGAGGAGAGAAAAAACGAGATTTACTCGAGGCTATTGTCCCGTGAAATCCCGGCCTTTGTTTTCTGCCGGGAACTGCAGCCGGATTCTTTGTTCTTAAAGACAGCGGTGGAAAACAACGTCCCTTTGCTTATGACAAAAAAGTCAACGTCCGCTTTTATGGCAGAAATCATCCGGTGGCTGAATGTAAAGCTGGCCCCGTGCATTTCCGTCCATGGCGTGTTGGTGGATGTTTACGGGGAAGGGGTGTTGATTACAGGGGAGAGCGGCATCGGCAAATCGGAAGCGGCGTTGGAGCTGATTAAAAGAGGACACCGTCTGGTTACGGACGACGTGGTGGAAATCCGTAAAGTCAGTGACGAGACGCTGATTGGCACTGCGCCGGATATTACAAAGCATTTCATTGAATTGCGGGGAATCGGGATAGTGGATGTAAAAACGCTGTTTGGCGTATCCAGCGTAAGGGATACCCAAAATATAGATTTGGTCATCCGCCTGGAAGAATGGGATAAAGATAAGGAATATGACCGTCTGGGCCTGGAAGAGGAATATACGGAGTACCTGGGAAATAAGGTGGTGTGCCACAACATTCCAATCCGTCCGGGACGGAATCTTGCGATTATCTGTGAATCGGCGGCAGTCAACCACCGCCAGAAGAAAATGGGCTACAATGCGGCCCAGGAACTGTACACCCGTGTACAAAAATCCCTGGCAAAACGCAGAGAAGAAGAGGATGAGTAAGGGGAAAGGGCATGGAGCGGCCAGATGCGGAACCGGAAACAGCATCAAAGAGCGGAATGCCGGAAGGATTAATGGACGCGTGAGCGGCCGGATGCGGAACTGGAATTAAGAATAAATAAGGAGGAGCAAAGAAATGGGCAAGTATGTATTTGGCGTGGATGTAGGAGGGACTACAGTGAAATTGGGGATGTTTGACGGGGAAGGGACGCTCTTGGATAAGTGGGAGATTCCCACCCGGACGGAAAACAGCGGGGAAAATATCCTGCCGGATATTGCGCAAAGCATCAAAGCGAAGATGGCGGAGAAAACGGTGGAAAAGGAGCAGGTGGTTGGAGTAGGCTTAGGGGCGCCAGGGCCGATTGACGCGGCAGGCACCGTATATGGGGCCGTGAATCTGGGCTGGGGAACTTTCAGCATCAGCGATACGCTTTCCGGGCTGTTAGAGGGGATGGCGGTGAAAGCCGGTAATGACGCTAATGTAGCGGCTCTTGGAGAGATGTGGAAAGGCGGCGGTCAGGGATGCCGGAATATGGTGGCAGTTACTTTGGGGACCGGCGTAGGCGGGGGCATTATCGTCAATGGCAGTATGCTGACAGGAGCCATTGGAGCCGGCGGCGAGATTGGCCACATCCATATGGAGGACAACGAAACAGAACCATGCGGCTGCGGCAATACGGGATGTCTGGAAGAATATGCTTCCGCGACTGGCGTGGTAAGGCTGGCAAAGCGCGCGCTGCAGGCATGCGATGAGCCAAGCGTATTAAGAGAGAAACCTTTAGAAAGGATTTCGGCCAAAACAGTGTTTGACGCTGTGAAGGAAGGGGATGCCCTGGCAATTAAGATTGCCGGCCAGTTTGGTGAATATTTAGGTAAAGGCTTGGCAATGATTGCAGGCGTAACCAACCCGGAAATGTTTGTAATCGGCGGCGGCGTTTCCAAAGCCGGGGAAGTGCTATTTGATTATATCCGGCCGCATTTTGAGCGTACGGTATTTAAAGGCTGCCGGAATGCGAAATTTGCTTTGGCCACACTGGGAAATGACGCAGGCATTTATGGCGCTGCGAAGTTAGTATTGGAATAAGTTATTCCCTGATTACATATTATAATAGAAAACAGGCAGGGGTCTTAAAGTGAAGGCATCAATCCATGATGGTACAATCTATGATTATATAAAGAAAATAGTCCCGCAAGAGGATATTTTATTGCAGGAACCGATGAGCAGGCATACCACGTTCCGGGTAGGTGGGGAGGCGCGCTGCTTCATCAGAATAAAGAGCAAGGAACAGCTTTTGAAGCTGGCGCCCTATTTACAGGCTACGGGACAGGATTATTTTATCCTTGGGAATGGCAGTAATCTTCTTGTGGGGGATAAAGGGTATTCCGGGTTTGTGGTAAAACTGGAGAGCAGTATGGGGGAGGTTCGTGTTATGGGCAGCCGCATATCTGTTCCAGCGGGGATGCCGTTGTCCAAAGCGGCAGGGACAGCCAGGGACCATGGCCTGTCAGGACTGGAGTTTGCATCCGGAATCCCGGGTACGGTAGGCGGCGGCGTAGTGATGAATGCAGGGGCCTACGGGGGCGAGTTAAAACAGGTGGTGGAGTCCGTGGAAGTTATGGGCAGGGAGGGGGAAATCCTCGTGCTGGATAACGAAACGATGGAGTTTGGCTACCGCACCAGCGTAATAAAGAACCGCCCTTTTGTAGTATTGGAAGTGACGATGAAACTGCAGCAGGGCAGCCCGGAAGAGATTACGGCTAGGATGGAAGAACTGGCAGCGATGCGGCGGGCCAAACAGCCCCTGGAGTATCCCAGCGCAGGAAGCGCATTTAAAAGGCCGGAAGGCTATTATGCCGGGAAATTGATTATGGAGGCAGGGCTTAAGGGCTTTTGCATAGGCGGTGCGCAGGTGTCAGAGAAACATTGCGGCTTTATTGTGAATACCGGGAACGCAACCGCCGCCGACATTAAAAAGGTTATGGAAGAGGTACAGCTTCGGGTGAAGGAACGGTTTGGGGTAAGACTGGAAAGGGAAGTTATATTTTTGGGGGATTTCTAAAAGAGCATGGATAAGGCTTTGTTGGTTTTCAGGCATACAGTTATGTATGCCTGGAAATTGCGTTTATAAGGAAACTGGCGATATAACGTCCGGCGTGCAAAAAGGACAGCGGAAGGGCGGGCGCAATTGTGGCCGGATGGGTTTGCGCAGGAAAAATTGCAGCCTATTTCATATGGATGCACAAAAGGTACGGAGGTAGGGGAACGGATGAGATTTGTAGTAGTGACCGGAATGAGCGGCAGCGGAAAAAGGACAGCTTTGAAGATGTTGGAGGATGCGGGGTTTTACTGTGTGGATAATCTGCCGGTGCCTTTGTTAGAGAAGTTTGTGGAATTGATTGCCATGCCCAATTCGGAAATCAATAAGGTGGCATTAGGGCTGGACGTGCGTTCGGACCAGTTGTTTGAGGAAGCCCGCCTGGCTTTAGAAAATTTGAAAAAAAGCGGATATATGTTTGAAATACTGTTTATGGATGCTTCGAACCAGGTGCTTTTAAAGCGGTATAAGGAAAGCAGGAGGATGCATCCTCTGTCTATGGGGGGCAGGGTAGAGGATGGGATTAACCGGGAAAAGGATATCCTGAAGACAATTAAAACAAAATCCGATTACGTGATTGACACCTCCAATTTGCTTACAAGGGAATTGAAGGAAGAAATTGATAGAATTTTTGTTATGAATGAAGAGTATAATAGTCTTATGGTGACAATCCTTTCCTTTGGCTTTAAGAACGGGATTCCGGCAGATGCGGATTTGGTATTTGACGTACGGTTTTTGCCAAACCCTTATTATGTGGAAGGGCTGAAGCATATGACAGGCAATGACAGCCCGGTACAGGATTTTGTCATGGGTTTCCCGGAGGCTGGGGAGTTTTTGGCCAAATTAGAAGATATGGTGCGTTTCCTCATTCCAAATTATGTAAAGGAGGGCAAATATCAGCTTGTAATCGGAATAGGGTGTACCGGAGGAAAACACAGAAGCGTCACCCTTGCCAATGAATTGTACAAGCGTCTGCGCAACCAGGGGAACTATGGGTTAAAGATATACCACAGGGATGAAAGGCAAGGGGTATAGCTGGGAAGATGGGGGATCAATATGTCTTTTTCAAGTGAAGTAAAGGAAGAACTTGCCAGGCAGGTAAGCGCTTCCAGGCATTGCCAATTGGCTGAGCTGGCGGCAATTATTTGTTTCCTGGGCAGGCTGGAAGGGGAGGGGACGGAAAACGTGCGTCTTTGCCTGCAGACAGAAAATGAAACTGTTATCAGAAAAAGCTTTACATTATTGGAAAAAACATTTAATATAAATACTGGTATTTTGAAAACCTCTTTGGGTGAGGGGAAGGAGCATACATATATCACCCTTATAAGAGGCCGGGATGGGGTTGGCAGGGCGCTTCAGGCCGTTAAGATGAAGGATGGATATGGAATTGGGCAGGCAGCGGAGAAGGGGCCTGATCCAATGGTCATAAAAAACGCCTGTTGTAAAAGGGCATTTTTGAGAGGGGCATTTTTGTCGGTTGGATCTATGAGTGACCCTGAGAAAAGCTATCATATGGAGTTTGTATGCACTTACGAAGAGGGGGCTAAGCAGTTAAAGAAACTCATACAGGGATTTCAAGTAGAAGCCAAGATTGTCAGCAGGAAAAAATATTATGTAGTTTACTTAAAAGAAGGGACTGGGATCGTGGATTTGCTCAACATTATGGAAGCGCATATTTCCTTGATGGATTTTGAGAATTACAGAATCGTAAAGGAAATGCGCAATTCCATAAACCGGAAAGTAAATTGTGAAACGGCGAATATTACTAAAACGGTCCATGCATCATCCAGGCAAATTGAGGATATCCTCCTGATAAAGGAACATTATGGATTTGAGAATCTGTCAGACAGCTTAAGGGAAACAGCGGAATTAAGATTAGAGTATCCGGATGCAACGCTAAAGGAGTTAGGACAAATCCTTGCACCACCGATGGGTAAATCGGGAATGAATCATAGACTGAGGAAATTAAGTGAAATTGCTGATAAGCTTAGGGATTAAAGGAGGAACATTATGGTTGAAAAAGTTATGCAGATCCAATTGCCTTCCGGTTTAGAGGCAAGGCCGGTAGCCGTTCTGGTGCAAGTGGCCAGTAAACATGATTGCAAGGTGTATATTGAGGCGGAGGGGAAAAAGGTAAATGCCAAAAGCATTATGGGCATGATGAGCCTTGGCCTGGACAGTGGGGAAAAGGTGACTGTTATTGCAGACGGTGCAGACGAACAGCAGGCAGTGGAGGATATTGAAGCATACTTACTGAAAGGGAAAGTGAGTTAGTATTTTATTTTCAGGAGAAGAATGGACGGAGCATCGAAAAGGTGCTCCTGTTTTTAAATAGATAAAGAGGGAGAAATACAGTGGGAAGAGGGGAACAGGAAAGCTGGCCGGAATAAAATATAAGAATAGGAAAATGATATAGAAAACGGAGGTGGGGGTATGGAGACAAAAAAGGTATTGTTTGTATACAATCCCCGTGCCGGAAAGGCAAAAATACGTAATAAATTATATGACATTATAGATATCTTTACAAAGGCGGGATGGGAAGTGACCGTGTATCCGACGCAGCAGGAAGGGGACGCCGTTCGGGCGGTGACGGAAAAGAAACCGGGATATGACCTTTTGGTATGCAGTGGCGGGGACGGGACTTTGGATGAAGCGGTAAATGGGATGACCCAGTGTGCGCAGCAGATTCCGATTGGCTATATCCCGGCGGGCAGTACCAATGATTTTGCCATGAGCCTGGGGCTGCCAAAGGATATGTGCAAAGCGGCGGAGAGCATTGTGTCAGGCCGGGCCTATCCTTGCGATATCGGGGCTTTTAATGAGAGATGTTTTGTATATATTGCGGCGTTCGGGCTGTTTACCGATGTTTCCTATGAAACGAGCCAGGAGATTAAAAACGTGCTGGGGCATATGGCGTATCTGCTGGAAGGGGTCAAACGGATTTCCTCCATCAAATCATATAAAATGAAAGTTTCTTATAAAGAGGGAGAAGGCGGGGAAGAGAAGGGCATAGAAGATGAATTTATTTTTGGTATGGTCACTAATTCCTTATCGGTAGGGGGGTTTAAGCGGATTACCGGAAAATATGTGGAGCTGGACGACGGCGAATTTGAAGTTACGTTAATTAGAAAGCCTTCGAATCCGCTTGACATTAATATGATTATTGCCGCATTGATTAACCGGAATATTAATACGGATTATATGTACTGTTTTAAGACAGGGGAGATTACTTTTGAAGCGCAGGAAGAACTGCCCTGGACTACAGACGGGGAATTTGGCGGGATTCATAAAACCGTGCGCATAAAAAATAGAAAGCAGGCGGTGCAAATTATCGTTCCGGGACAGGGCAGCGGACAGGAGCAGGCAGCTATAACTTTCAAAGGCTAAATTTGAAGAAACTATTTCCTTTTTGGAGGGAATGGGTTATAATAAATTTTATAAAAATGTATTTCTTATTAAGATGGAGGTAGATAAAATGTTAGTATCAGCAACAGAAATGCTTCAAAAAGCAAAAGCCGGCCATTATGCTGTCGGACAGTTTAACATTAATAACCTGGAATGGACGAAAGCAATCCTTTTGACGGCACAGGAGAATAATTCTCCGGTTATCCTCGGCGTATCCGAGGGCGCAGGCAAGTACATGGGCGGTTATGACGTAGTGGTTGGTATGGTAAACGGGCTGATTAAAGATCAGAACATTACGGTTCCGGTAGCTCTTCATTTGGATCACGGCAGCTATGAACACTGCTATAAATGCATTGAGGCAGGGTTTTCCTCAGTTATGTTTGACGGTTCCCATTATCCCATTGATGAGAATGTGGCAAAGACAAAGGAATTGGTTACAGCGGCTCATGACAAAGGGATTTCTCTGGAAGCGGAAGTTGGCTCCATCGGCGGCGAAGAAGACGGCGTAGTAGGTATGGGCGAATGCGCAGACCCGAATGAGTGCAAAGCGATTGCAGATCTTGGCATTGACTTCCTGGCAGCAGGCATTGGCAATATCCATGGTAAATATCCTGAGAATTGGAAGGGACTGTCTTTTGAAACTCTGGACGCCATCCAGAAATTAACAGGCGATATGCCTTTGGTGCTTCATGGCGGTACAGGCATTCCGGCGGATATGATTCAGAAAGCGATTTCCCTTGGCGTTGCAAAGATTAACGTAAATACGGAATGCCAGTTATCTTTTGCGGCAGCTACACGCAAGTACATTGAAGAAGGGAAAGATCAGACAGGCAAGGGATTTGACCCCCGGAAGCTGTTGGCGCCTGGATTTGAAGCAATCAAAGCAACAGTAAAAGAGAAAATGGAATTATTTGGTTCTGTGGGCAAAGCTTAAGCGGTTTTTGCCGGAAAGATAAGAAAAGCAATTGGAAAGGCTGTCCGGATTGGACAGCCTTTCCAATTGCTTTTTATGGATAAAAGGGAGGATGCCAGGAAAAGCTTCCTTTCCCTGGCATTTATTATGAAAAAGTTATTAAAAAATCAATTAACTGTTATTGGCGTTTGCTTACTTCCTTTGATATATTCAGTATAGGAGAAAGAAATGGATAAAGAATGATGTGAAATTTAAGTTTTTTTAAATAAATGTGAATGAAATATGAACGAAGCGCTGACTGATGCCATACAACATATGTTCCTGGATGTTAGGCAGGGTTTCTGACAACAGACAAGAAATGGAATGGGGAAGTTTATAAGGGGATAAAAGGGAGGATGCCAGAGAAAGTTTCCTTCCTCTGGCATTTATTATGAAAAAGTTATAAAAAATCAGTTAACTGTTATTGGCTTTGCTGTTCTGTATCTTATGTATTTAGTATAGGGGAAAGAAATGTCTAAAGAATGATATGGAATTAAAGATTTTTTAAAATAAATATGAATGAAGTGTGAACGTTAGAAGGCGGCAGGCCGGGATATTATATGGGGGAATGCAGGGGATAGGAGGTTTGGGGCGGCCGGCGGACGTTGGCAGCCGCCCCCAGTTATTCCCCGCGGTAATCCAGAGCTTCTAAAAGGGCATGAATGCCAGGCTCAATAATTTTTAACCGTTCCGGCGGCAATTCACATAAACGGTTAATCACTGCGGAAGTATGGGTATGCCCCGGTTTTCCGGTCAGGACATAGTCGCTGGAGAGACAGAGCGCATGGCATATTTTGAGCAGAGTCGGGATGGAGGCGCCTACAACGCCGCGTTCCAAATCTGAAATATATTGTACGGACACCCCAACCATATCCGATAGCTTTTCCTGGGTAAAACCAGAAGCTTCGCGTGCCGCTTTGATCCGGCTGCCGATTTTGACATTAAGTTCTTTCCGTTCTTTCATATGCAATCCACCTTTCATATTTATTTTAAGTAAAAGTGGAAATTTATTTAACAAAGCGCTAATATTATATTTATAAAAGTAATAATTGAATCAGGAAGAGAAAAAGGAGGTTGCCATAGGGGGAAGTTCGTGTATAATTGTTTTTGGGGAGAATGGACAAGCTTTTATTAACGGCGTTCCATAGGGGAGTTGGTGAAAGAACGAAGAAGGAGAGACGACAGTATGGCAAGGAAATATCAGTTGAATGAATATGAGATTGAAATATTATATGTATTATGGAAGGCAGGAAAGCCATTATTGGTTTCCGAGATTGCGGAACGCGGACTAAATATAAGCACGGCCCGCGCCACCATCCGGTCTATGTATGAGAGGAATCTGCTGGAGGTTGCCGGACGCGCCAGAAGCGGCAGCGTCTTTGGCAGATGCTATCAGCCGACCATTGATGTGAAGGATTTTGAGATGGATAGGATGGTGAATGATTTCAAAGAAAAGGCTTGTCCGGATATTACGGTATCCGGTTTGGTGGAAGCGTATTTGGACGGGTTGGATGAGGACAGTTTATGCCAGGAACTGGATGGGCTGGAGCAGTTGGTGAAAGAGAAATACAAAGAAATGGAACAAACGCGCTAAATCTTGATTACGCTTTAACCAAGCGCTTTAAGACAATGAGATGGGGCGTGGGCGGTATTAAAATGAAAAGGGGACAGAGGAACATTTTACACAAGGGATATTCCCTTTTTTAACATACTATATTATAATAAGAAGGGTATGGGGGAAGAAATGGGGCAGTTGTGGAACTGGAGAACAACAAGAGCCCCATGGAATGCCGGAAGGATTTACGGGAACGGAAGAGAGCGGAAATCCTTCGAGGGAGGAGGCTGGAATGGGGCAGTTGTGGAACTGGAATAGGAGAAAAAGGAAATGGAAAGAAGAGTAGGAACGGTATCGAGGGGAATTCGTTGTCCGATAATACGCAAGGGCGACAACTTAGTGGAAATTGTCACAGACAGTGTATTGGAAGCGGCGCAGAGTGAGGGATTTGCGATTCGTGACCGGGATGTGGTTGCGGTGACGGAATCCATTGTAGCCAGGGCGCAGGGGAATTATGCAACGGTGGAGGCCATTGCGGAGGATGTGCGCACAAAGTTGGGCGGGGGAACGATTGGCGTTATTTTCCCGATTTTGTCCAGGAACCGCTTTGCAATCTGCTTAAGGGGGATTGCAATGGGAGCGTCCAAGGTGGTGTTGATGTTAAGTTATCCCAGTGATGAAGTAGGGAATGAGTTGGTGTCTTTGGATCAGTTGGATGCGGCGGGGGTAAATCCTTACAGTGATGTGCTTACGCTGGAAAAGTATCGGGAGTTGTTTGGAGAAAATAAACATCCTTTTACCGGGGTGGATTATGTGGATTATTACGGAAAGCTGATTCAGGAAGCAGGCGCGGAGGTAGAGATTATTTTTGCCAACGACTGCCGCAGCATTCTGCCTTATACAAAAAAAGTGCTGCATTGCGATATCCACACAAGAGTGCGCACGAAACGGCTTTTGATGGAAGCGGGCGCGGAAGTGGCGCTTGGGCTGGACAATATTTTAAACGGCCCAATCCATGGAAGCGGATGCAACGAGGAGTACGGGCTGCTTGGCTCCAACAAGTCAACGGAAGATACCGTAAAGCTTTTTCCAAGGAAATGCACCGGACTGGTAATGGATATCCAAAAGGAAATCCTGGACAGGACAGGGAAACATGTGGAAGTGATGGTATATGGGGACGGGGCTTTTAAGGATCCGGTAGGAAAAATATGGGAGCTGGCAGACCCGTGCGTATCTCCGGCGAGTACGCCTGGGCTGGAGGGAACGCCCAATGAGCTGAAACTGAAATATTTGGCGGATAATGATTTCGGGAATTTGTCCGGTAAGGAGCTGCGGGAGGCAATTTCCAACCGGATTAGGGAAAAGAAAGAGAATCTGGTGGGAGATATGGCTTCCCAGGGAACTACGCCCAGAAGGTTAACGGATTTGATTGGTTCTTTGTGTGATTTAACAAGCGGTTCCGGGGATAAGGGGACTCCTGTGATTTTGGTGCAGGGATACTTTGACAATTATGTGAGTTAAGCGTCCTGCACAGAAAAGGATAGTGGAAAACCTTCGGCTCTTTTTAAGAACCGGAGGTTTTTTGGCTGTTTCCGGCAAATGAATTGAAAGAATACGGACTGTGGGCGGGTTGGGATATATTTGGACAGTGGCGCAAGGGTAAGGCGGAGCTTACTGTTTTATGCAGAAAAGGGGATGCTGCATAAAACAGTAAGTTTTGCAGCATCCCCTTCGATATGCTTTGGCAGGAAATACACTGTCAAATATTTTCAAAGATGAATTATTTCCATAAGGATGAATTAGTGTTTTTCCGGTTCCGGGTATTCCACGCCGAAACATTCTACGGTAACGGTCTGCATCACCTGGTCCTCTAACGGTCTGTCGGAGTAATCCGTATTGGTTTCCGCGATGCGGTTTACGACTTCCAGTCCTTCCACTACCTTTCCAAACGCCGCATAAGAACCGTCTAAGTGCGGGCTTGTCTTGTGCATAATGAAAAACTGTGAGCCGGCGGAGTTGGGCTCCATGCTTCTGGCCATGGAAAGTACGCCTGCATCGTGTTTCAGGTTATTTTCAAAGCCGTTTCCGCTAAATTCTCCTTTGATGCAGTAATCCGGGCCGCCCATTCCGGTGCCTTGCGGGTCGCCGCCCTGAATCATAAAGCCACGGATAACCCGGTGGAAAATCAGGCCGTCATAAAAATGCTGTTTGATTAGGCTGATAAAATTGTTGACTGTGTTAGGGGCGGTTTCCGGGTAAAGCTCTGCTTTGATAACTCCGCCGTCTTTCATGGTAAATGTGACCATTGGATTTTGTGCCATTGTCCTGCTTCCCTTCTGCTTAGATATAGTTTATGATAAAAATATTCTATTATATTTTATCCGATTAAGGCTGGTTAGTAAATAGGTGAATGTATGTTAGGGAAAATAGTTTTTTTGATATGGGATAAGAAATTGCTGGAAAGGGCTGTGGAATGGAAACGCGGCATGGATGCAGGGAGCGATGCAGTTCATATATGGG
>CAJTQO010000004.1 GCA_910578405.1 uncultured Lachnospiraceae bacterium
TAGCGCTGGCACGAACCATGCAGCCCACAAATCTAATTTCTGTCTGGATGGAACATTAGGAGATTGAATTATGGGAATTTTTAAAAAATTTAAAAAGCAAAAGAATGTAAAAAGACTAAAACAGGTTGTTTTTGAGAAAGAAAATGTGGATAATGAGTATGCGGATTTTGAATTAAAGATAAAGCCCCGCCTCTCTATTGATGATGGTTTCCCGCAGGGAGGCTATCAGCTTCTTGCAAAAAGAAGGAATGAAATGTCGGAACAAATTGAAGCAATTATTTTCAGCAATTATTTTGATGAAACCAGCGAAGACCTTGCTTCGGAGATTGACAGTTTTCCTGATATCCGCTATTTTACGGGAAATTATTATGTTGTATATGAGAGTTATAGCGTCACTTAGGATAACAATTACCGGCCTTATTATCTCAAAGACGGACAGTATAAGAAGGTAAGTTATAAAGGAAATGAACGAAAGGAATTTTATCTCCCGTTGGACAGTAATGAAATTACAAAATATTATAATATTTTTATTCAGGTTGGATTAACTGGAGCGGAAAGAGGAAAGGAAGATGATTACATGAGTCTCGATTTCGTCACGGAAATTGCTTCTCTGGATGAGGAGTTTGAATTTGAAGTTTTATCCCATGGCGTAATGTAAACAGGAATAGGCAGTATTTGAAAATCCCAGGAAGAAAGAAGGAAGGAGGAAGGAGAGATACGTTGCAAAGTTGCTTGAATTTTGACATGTGTTAATAGAAACCTTGGGGATTATGTACATTCTGACTCCCGGCCTACCATAAGACTGCCGCTTTAGCCTCCTGCATAACGAAACATTTAAGCATAATTTTATTCCATAATTTCAAAAGCGGAAAAAGGAGAGCCTGTGTTTTGGAAGAAAGAAAAACCAAATTTTGAAAGATGCCCATTGCACTCCATCTGTGAAGAACTGGAATTTATAAAAGAATTTTGCGGGCAGCAGGAGAAATGACACGTTTAGAACAAGGCTGGCCTTGTTTTTCATATAGTTTTTTGAGGAAAATGAGGCGGCGGCTAATGCTATACTTTATCGGATTTTTTGGGCAGCGCAGCAGTGGTTCTTGGAGCGCTGCATATGGATATGCGGATGCCAAAACTGTGGGAGATTATGCTGTTTGGCAGCATAAAAGAAGCATGGGGGAAATTCTTGAAAAAAGTCGAAAACAGAAAGCTGTGGCGTTACAAAGGAGGAATTTGAAACTATAGAGGGTGTGGCAAATAAGATTTTTTCAGAAAAAACGGTGGAACCGCAGCTTGTGGAAGAATTTGAGTATTATGTGAAATGATATCAAATTTATTTTGAATGGCAGAGACATAATAGGGATGGCGATTTTTACGAACTGTGCAGGAAAGAAGGTTTGGCAAATGACACAGGAAGCTCAAAAATACCATTTTCCTGTCACACGGGGGGAAAGGTTTCGTCTAATTCAGTGTACGGGGAAAATTCTGTCAGGGAGTGCCACAGAGTTTGTTTCCTGGAACGGGTTTGTTCTATAGGTTCTCCGTCAAAAATACAATTTGCACTTCAGAAAGAGGAATTATGAATCCATTTACAAGTGATGAATTACTGGAGCTGATCCAAAAGGCTACTGCAGGAGATAAGCAGTCTCTGGAGACGGTGATGCTTAGTGTGCAGGATTTGGTATTTAACCTGTCCCTTCGTATGCTTGGGACTTTTCCCGATGCGGAGGATGCGTCCCAGGACATTCTGCTGAAGGTTATGACCCATCTGTCTTCCTTTAAAGGGGAGAGTTCTTTTTCCACCTGGGTATTCCGAATTGCGGTCAATCATCTTAAAGACTATAAAAAACATATGTTTGCTAAGTTCCCTTTAAGTTTTGAATATTATGGGGATGACATCCGCAATGCCAGGGCGGAGGATGTGCCGGATTTGACGCAGAATGTGGAAAGGGCGATTCTTGCAGAGGAGTTGAAACTGTCCTGTACCAATGTGATGCTGCAGTGCCTGGACACTGAGAGCAGATGCATTTTCATCCTGGGAACCATGTTTAAGGTAGACAGCCGGATTGCCGGGGATATCCTGGGAATCACGCCACAGGCATACCGCCAGCGTTTGTCGAGAGTGCGCAAGAAAATGGCGGATTTTTTGGCAGAATACTGCGGTGAATACGGAAAAGGAAAATGCCGTTGTGCAGACAGGGTGAACTATGCCATCCAGAGCCGCCGGATTGAGCCGACGCAGCTTTATTTTCAGTCGGCAACCCCTGTCCAGGTGACGATGGATGTAAAAGAAGCCATGGAGGAGATTGATGGCTTGTCGCAGGAGTTTTCTTTTTGTAAGGCTTATCAATCGCCGGAAAATCTGAAACGGTTTATTGAAGAATTTTTGGGCGGAACTTCTTTTTCTGTCATTGGAAACAGCTAAGAGATGGAGGATAGGGATATGCAGGTTATTTTAGATTATCTGAAAGAGTTGGAAAAACATAATGACAGGGAGTGGTATCATGCCCATAAGGAGGAATATAAAGAAGCGAATGCCCGGTTTGAGACGCTGGTGCAGGAGCTGATTTTGCAGATTAGAAAATTTGACGATAGTATCCAGTTTAGAGAAGCAAAGGAGCTGACGTTTAAGTTGATGAGGGACACCCGTTTCAGCCATGATAAGTCACCTTACAATCCGGCGTTCCGGGCGCATATCGGCCCGGAGGGGAAGCTGCCTGTGCCGGTGGGGTATTATTTGATGATTAAACCGGGCGGACAGTCCTTTCTTGGCGGAGGGCTGTTTGCGGATATGTTTAAAGACGCAACATCTATGATTAGGAATTATATTTCGGTGAATGGAAAGGAATGGGAGGAAATTGTGCATGCCCCGGAATTTCAAAAGGAGTTTACCGTACAGGGGACGGTTCTGAAAAATGTGCCTGCCGGTTATGACAAAGAGCATCCGCAGGCGGAGTTTTTGAAATTTAAAAGTTGGTATTTGGAATATCCGGTCGGCGACGGTATTGTTGCCGATGAAAAGCTGTTTCTGGCAGAGGCAGCGAGGCTGTTCCGGCTTATGAAACCCTTCAATGATTTTCTCAACCGGGCGCTTACAGACTTCCGGATGCCTGTAAGATAAAGGTTTTGAAACATTTCGCAGAAACAGGGATTAAGGATTGCTTTTGGGTAATAGGGAATAGGAATTGAAAAAAATTTGCAGTCTTTAGTCTGGCTTTAGGCAGTGGGTGTAAGATAAGGGAAAAGAAATTAACCGAGGTTTTGGCAGGGCGCTGGCTGCTAATTACTTTCAGCCTATTCACGTTATGAAAGTAATCAGGCCAGCGACCTAAGAGTATTTTCATAATAAGAAAAAAGAAGCGCATGTGGATATGGGGCTTATATGGAAGATAATGGAAGGAAAATAATAGATTGGATGAGGTGGCAGAATGCGGTTACTGATTGCAGAGGATGATCCCAGGTTGTTAAAAACATTGATTCATATTTTTCAGAGCAATAAATTTGCAGCAGATGGTGTATCCAATGGGGAGGATGCCCTTGCGTATGCAGAGACGGAAGAATATGACGGATTGATATTGGATATTATGATGCCTGGCTTAGATGGGATGCAAGTGTTGCAAAAACTGAGGAAACAGGGCGTCACAACTCCGGCGCTGTTTTTGACGGCGCGCACGGAAGTATCCCAGCGGGTGGAAGGTCTGGACGCCGGAGCGGACGATTATCTTCCAAAACCCTTTGCGGCTTCTGAACTTTTGGCAAGGACAAGAGCTATGCTAAGGCGCAAGGACAATTACTGCCCGGATTTGTTGTTTTTTGGAGAAGTATTTTTAAACCGCTCCACTTATGAACTAGGCTATAAGGAAGAGAGTCGGCCATTAAGCGGTAAGGAGTTTCAGATTGTGGAGATGCTGATGCAGAAACCACATATGATTATTACTGCCGAACAATTGATATCCCATATCTGGGGATGGGACAGTGATGTGGACACCAGCGTAGTGTGGGTGCATATTTCCAATATCCGAAAGAAAATCAGCGCGCTTCATGCGCCTTTGGAGATTCGTTTCATACGGAATGCAGGGTATGCGTTGGAGAAAATATCATGATTTACAGTTTGCGCAGAAAGTTTATTTTAATTTCCACGGTTTCGGTTTTTTCAGTGCTTTTAGTTATTTTTGCAATTTTGTATGTGATGAATCATGCGCAGTTAAATCACGCAATGGATACTCTGGTGGATGCGATTGTTTCTAATGATGGTGTGTTTCCTAAACGCGACAAACATGGCCAGCCCTTTCCGTCAGGCGGCGGCCCGCATATGGACATTATTACAAAAGAAACTCCCTTCAGCACCCGTTTTTTTACGGTGTGGCTTGGAAGGGATGACCATATCGTGCGCGTAAATGTGGAATCCGTTTTTTCCATTACAGAGGAGCAGTCACAGGAATATGTCAACTACGTATTGGAAAAGAAAAGGGAAAGGGGATGGGCGTTTGATTATCGTTTCCGTATCTTTCAGTCAGGGAATGGAAGGGCAATCGTTTTTGTGAATGGTGAAATGAACCGGATGATGTCAGACCGTTTTTTGCTAAACGCATTGTTGGTTTTAGTGGGAAGTGGCGCCGCTGTTTTAGTGTTGATTATTATTATTTCAAAGAGAGCGGTTTATCCTGTTGCGGAAAGCTATGAAAAGCAAAGGCAGTTTATTACGGATGCAAATCATGAGTTAAAGACGCCTCTTACACTCATCTTGTCCAATTTGGATATTGTGGAATCAGAGGTGGGGAAAAACGAGTGGATTGATGATATGCGAAGTGAAGGCGAGAGGATGAGGACATTGGTCAATCAGTTGGTGATTTTATCCAGAATGGATGAGGATCACGCGAATTTGTGCATTTGTCCGTTTGATTTAAGCAATGCGGTTTTGGATACTGTGTCCGAATTCCAGAAGCTGGCAGCGGAACGGAATAAGGGGCTGTTGACTAAGGTGGAGCCATCTGTGGAATATAACGGTGATGAAGGGCTGATCCGGCGCCTTCTTGTCATCCTTTTGGATAACGCAGTGAAATATTGTGATGATGGCGGTGAAATAAAGGTTATGGCCTATAGAAAGCGCCATCCGACCATTCTTGTTGAGAATACATGCAGTTATGTGGAAAGTCTGGAACTGGAGCGGTTGTTTGACCGTTTTTACCGTGCGGATAAATCGCGTGCTTTTGACGGAAATTTTGGGGTGGGATTGTCCATCGCCAGAGCAATTGCCAAAAATCATCATGGGGATATTGGGGCATATAAAAGGGGAAAAACCATCGGTTTCAAAGTGGAGCTAAAATAAAAAAGGAGGTGCCATTGCCGGTAAAAAACACGAAGAGAAGGCATAAGAAGGATGCAAAAGGAAAAGGATAAGCCGCAGGTTTGAAAGGAGCGACATTGAGTTGAATGACAAGAAGGAAACATTTCGCCATGAATTGAAATATCAGATAAGTTTTGCTGATTACTATGGCATGCGCCAGAGGCTGCGCCCGGTGATGAAGACAGATAAGCATGTCAGGGCGGATGGGAAGTATGAAATCCGAAGCGTCTACTTTGACAATGTGGAGGATAAAGCATTGCGTGAAAAAAGAAACGGTGTGCAAAAGAGAGAAAAATTCCGTATTCGCTATTACAACGATGACTTTTCTTTTATTACATTGGAGAAAAAAATAAAATGGAATAGTTTGTGTATGAAAATGGATGCAAAGCTTACGGAAGAAGAATGCAGAAAAATGCTGGCTGGGGATACTGGATGGATGATGAAACATTCTTCCGGCCTTGTGCAGGAGCTGTATTGTAAAATGAAAAGTCAGCAGCTTCGTCCCAGAATTTTGGTTTCTTATGTCCGGGAACCATATATATATGCGGCAGGAAATGTTAGAATCACTTTTGATTCCAATATAAGAAGCGCTCTTTTTCACAGGGGATTTTTAGAAGAAACGGTGACGGATATCGCTGTGGCAGACAGTCCGGGTGAGATGATTTTAGAAGTGAAATTCGATGCTTTTCTTCCGGAGGCGATTCAGCTCCTTCTGCAGACGGATGGAATCAGGCAGCAGGCATATTCCAAATATGGCGCCTGCCGCAGATTTGGCTGAATAAAAACAACGAATAGATAGAGCTATGGGAATTTGTTAAATGGAACTGGGAGGAACTATATTATGAGTTTTAATGATATTTTTAAGTCTAGTTTTCTGGAAAGCGTATCGGAGTTTTCTATGATTGACACTTTGTTAGGGTTAGCGGCCGCTTTGGCAATCAGTTTATTTATTTTCATTGTTTATAAAAAGACGTTGGCCGGTGTAATGTATTCTGATAATTTTGCGCTGACTCTTGTGGGAATGTCCCTCGTGACAACGCTTGTTATTATGGCTGTTACATCCAATGTCGTTCTTTCCCTCGGTATGGTTGGCGCATTATCCATTGTCCGTTTTCGTACGGCAATTAAAGAACCGATGGAAATTGTATTTTTGTTTTGGGCGCTGGCTATAGGCATTGTGATTGGGGCAGGCATGATTCCGTTAGCTATCATCGGTTCGGTAATCATTGGTGTGATTTTGCTGTTGTTTGGAAATCGTAAAGTTCATAATAACCCGTATCTTCTTGTCCTAAATTTACAGGATGAAAAGGCGGAAGAGGCCGCTTTACATATTTTACAGCAAGTGGTGGATCGGTTTGCGGTAAAATCCAAAACAGTGAATGCAGCCGGCATTGAACTTACAGCGGAATTTCGCATAAAGGATGCAGCAACGGCATTTATTAACCAAATTCATGATGTTTCAGGAGTGGAGAATGCTATTTTAGTGAGTTATAACGGTGAATATATGTCTTAACGGAGGAAGATGCATGATCGCACACAAACACATGACGAAAATGGTAGCTTTGCTTGTGACTGTCACTGTCTTTTTATGCTTGTCTGCCATTGTTTTTGCACAAACGAGGGCAGAGGCGTTTGATGGCGCCGGCATTGCGATGGAATATGAGTCCAGGCTTTTTGATACGGAAAAAATACTTAGCATCAATATCAGAATAGACGAAGCCGACTGGGAAGATATGCTTGCAAATGCCATGGAGGAAACTTACTATCCATGTGATGTGGAAATAGACGGGCAAATATTTTACAGGGTGGGCATCCGTCCAAAGGGAAATACAAGCCTTACATCCATCGCCAGCGATCCGGATACGGACCGGTACAGTCTGAAGCTTCAATTTGACCAGTATGTGGATGGGCAGACTTGTTTTGGGTTGGACAAATTGGTTTTAAATAATAATTATGCCGATGCCACCAGCATGAAGGAAGCCCTGGTTTATGATATGTATCAATATTTGGATGCGGATGCTTCTCTTTATAATTATGCAAAAATATCGGTCAACGGAGAATATTGGGGGGTATACTTGGCGCTGGAAGCAGTGGAGGATAGTTTTTTGCTGCGTAATTATGGGACGGAAAATGGTGAGCTTTATAAACCGGACAGTATGAAGATGGGAAAAGGGAACAAGGGATTTGCAGAAGATTTTGCTCCTTCCCGGTTTAAAGATACGCATCCACAGGAACAAGGAGATAAAAGTGACGTCAGGGCCATTACGCAGGAAGAAGCTGTGAATGCAAGGGGTTTGGCAGAAAAGGAGCCCGATACAAAAGAGTTTTCTCCTCCCAAGGAAGAGGGATTTGGCAGGTTTTCCATGGGTGGCAATGGCGCCAATCTGAATTACATAGATGAGGATTTGGACAGTTATTCGACGATTTGGGAAGGGGAGGTGACGGATACTGCAGATGCAGATCATAAACGTGTAGTAAAAGCGCTGCGGAATATTTCGGAAGGCACAGATCTTGAAAAATATATGGAGGTGGATAATTTATTGAAATATATGGCGGTTCATGTTTTTTCCGTCAATGAAGACAGCCTTTTAGGAAATATGGCGCATAATTATTATCTGTATGAGTCTGGCGGGCAGTTGAATATCCTTCCATGGGATTATAACCTTGCTTTTGGCGGCATGGGAGGGATGGGTGGAAGAAATGGCAGTGCAAGTGCAACCAGTATGGTCAATGACGCCATTGACTATGCCTTTTCCGGTACGGAATTCTTTGATGCGCTTATGGAAAAGGAAGAATATCATACCAGGTATTACGGATATTTGCGGCAGCTCGTAGAGGATTACATTTACGGCGGTGGTTTGGAAGCGTTTTATTGCCGCACCCGTAGCCAGATTGATTCACTTATAGAAAGTGATCCCACAGCTTTTTATGCCTATGGGGAATACGAGGAAGCGGCAAATACTCTTTATGAGGCAGTAAAACTTCGCGGTCAGTCCATACGTGGCCAGATGGATGGAACGATTCCTTCTACAGAGGAGGCGCAGAGGACTTCCAACGCATTGATTGATGCGTCGCATCTGGACTTGAGTGTTATGGGCAGCATGAGTTCGGGAGATCGTATGAGGGACTGGAATAATACGGAAAAGGCGGAGAATGCCCATGCAGAAGAAAGTGAATGGGCAAAGGGAGCAGGAAGCCGGGAGGGGAGTGCGCAGCCTCCGTTTGTGGGCAATGAATTCCCAGCAGAGCTGTCAGACGCTGGCAAACAGCCACCGGAAAGCGGCATGGAAAATAGTCCATATGGAAGCTTTGCCAGAAGCGGCGCGGGCAAAGCAGTTACGGATAATCTGTTTTTATATGGAGGATGTTCCATCTTTTTGTTAGCTGCGCTTATATTTGCAAACGGATATCGCAGACGGCATTCAAGAAAACGTTTTATTGTGGTGAAACGACGGGTTTTGACGGAATAAATTGTGGATTGCTATGAGAGGGAGCGGATTAAAAAGGATTTGTCCGTTTAAGGCAAAACAGCAGCACAATGAGTGCAGGCGGTTTATGGTTCCTTAAGATGTTTTAGATGTTTGTTAGAGATTACTCTGGTAAAATCAGTTGCATAGCAGCCGGAATATGGAAGGGACGGTTGGTTAAATTTGAAACGTGAGGTGACTGGAATGAAAAACAGAGTAGGAAAAAAGGTATTAGGGGCAGGGATGTTGAGCGTTGCGTGCATCTTGGCATGCGCCTGCGGGAAAGGGACGGGGGAGGCCAAAGAGGCTCCTATCCCTTTGGAAGAGGCGGCAAGGCAAGAGGATTGGGAAGACCCGCAAACCAAAGAGCCGGAAATCAGTGGGGAAAACGATGGTGAGACAGACATAGCGCGGCAAGGACAGGCGGATGTGGAAAACGCATCCGGGGCATGGATGGACGGCGTTCCTGATATGGAAGGGAAAATTAAGGAGATTTCCGATGGGCAGATTACCATAATTGAAGCCGCGACCGAGAAGTTGGAAGATGATGCGGAAATTATGGTTCTGCCCAGCGGTGAGGATGATTCCGAGTTTCATAAGGTGACAGTTACATATAATGAAAATACTTTGTTTAAAATAAAAACCATTTATGAGGGCGGGGCCAGGTTTGAAATGTCAGAGGCAACGGCGGCGGATTTAGCTTGCGGGCAGTTGGTGGAGGTATGGGGAAGCGATTGGGACGGTTGTGTGGAAGCGAGCCAGATTTGTATTGTGAAAATAGCATAAACGGGAAACTTTATTTTGTATAGACGACAATGCAGGGAGGAATCTGGGATGTTGCGCTGGAAGGCGGGCCAGGTTTCTGCCTGCATTCCAGTCAGGCACTGGTTCGTTTCCTTTCGATGCTTCGTCTGTATTTTATTCCGCTAACAGTTCTTCATAGCTGACGTCTAAAACTTTAGCGAAGGTTTTCAATTCAATATCCGTAATAAACCTGGCGCCGCTTTCAATGCGCTGGATGGCGTTTTTGTCCAGTTCAATGCCTTCCAGTTGCATTTTGTCTGCCAGGAGTCTTTGGGACACTTTCGGGTACAGCATTTTGCGGATGCGGGCAATGTTGCTGCCGGATATATTGTTCTTTCCCGAGTTTGCTCTGTTTTTGTACATAGTCTACCTCCATATGTCCATTCCGTATGGATTTGTGGATTCATATTATTTTTCCTTTGTTCTTTTCTAACAATGCAAGTACAATGCCGTTTACTTAAGCCTCCCGGAACGTTGCAGTCCACCGGGGGGCTTAAGCAGGCGCCAGGCTTAGTATTTGCGCTGCCTGTGTCTATATATTTACCGCAGCTTTATGGTCAATCATCCATATTTTGACATTCACTGCTTGTCATTTATTACACTATATGATATTATTAATACTTAGTTGACACTCACTAAATGTCGTTTGAAAAATAATTATTACATAAGGATAGCAGCATGGAAAAAGAACGTTGGAAAAGGCTGGCTTTGCTTTCGGGCGGTCTTGCCTTGGCGGCAGTCATATGCGGCTACGGCAAAACGCCGGATATTGTCGTCAATGAAGTCTGCAGCAACAATTTTTCGGCCGGGCATAATGAGAATGGGGAATACGCAGACTGCATTGAATTATATAATCCGGGAAGGTATGCGGTAACTTTGGATGGCTACTTCCTTACGGACGATGAAAAAGAGCCGGAAAAATATCCTTTAGAGGGGTTTGTGGTTCCGGCCAAAGGGTATACCCTTGTCTGGCTGGATAAAGAGTGCGGGCTTCGTATTTCCAAGGACGGGGATAGGATTTTTCTGGCAGACGCAAACCGCGGCATTTATCTGGACCAGGCAGTGATTCCTAAACTTTCTTATGATACCAGCTATGGCAGGGTAGAAGATGGCAAAGCAAAGTGGTCTATAATGAGCCCTACCTTGGGCAGTGCAAATGACGAAGCGTCGCTTCTGCCTGCTGTTTCGTTGGAGAAACCGGTATTTGAAACGGAAAGCGGGTTTTATGAAGAGGCTTTTTCACTTCATTTATATTCCCGCAGCGGTGAAAAAATATACTATACTCTGGATGGCAGTGAACCTGATAAGGATTCTTTTGTTTATGAGGAGCCACTTTGGATAGCGGACAATTCCGGGGAAGAGAATCGGTATGCCAGCCGCAGTGACCTGACGCCAACGAAAAGCTATATCCCGGATTTCCCGGTGGATAAGGCGGTGGTGGTGCGGGCAATGTGTTACAATCCTGCTACGGGGCAGGCCAGCGATATTGTGACGCAAACGTATTTCATTGGATATAGACAACGGACAGAATATGCGCAAATGCCAGTTATATCCTTGACGGCGGATCCCGGGGATTTGTTTGATAACCAGACAGGAATCTATGGAAACGGCGCAAAATATGAAGAGTATTTGGCTGGAGGTGGCAGGAAGGATGGCGAAATCCTGGATCAGTATCTAGATGAAAATGGAGAAACCAAGTTCCGTTATATGGCTTCCAATGCATTTGAAGAGGGCAGGGAATGGGAGCGCAAGGCGGTCATTGCTTATTTTGATGAAAACCGTTCCCATATTTTCACTCAAAGTGTCGGGATACGCATTGCCGGAAATTCCACTTGCGGCGCGCCGCAGAAGTCTTTAAATGTGTTTGCCAGGGATATCTATGAGGATGGGGAAAGCCTTCCCTATGACTTTTTTGGGGAGGGCTATGCCTACTCATCCATAAAATTGCGCAACGGAGGGGGAAATACAGATAAGGTTAAATTTCTGGACGCTTTTTTGGAGGAAGCTTCCAGGGAAAGGAATATCAGCATACAGGGCGCAAGGCCGTGCGTGGTTTTCCTGAATGGGGAATACTGGGGGATATATCATATCCGGGAAAGGTATGATGCACAATATCCGGCGGCGCATTTTGGGTTGGAGCCGGATGGGGTTATGGTCGTTAAAGCCGGCAATGCAGTGACTGCGCCGAAAGAGACATTGACGGCTTACCAGTATATGATAGATGTGGTTACGGAATGTGAACTGGTTTATGACGACACCTATGCTCTTGCCAGCAGCCTGGTGGATATCCAAAGCCTGATTGATTATTGCTGCATTCATCTGTATTTGGACAATCGGGATGTGGCTTTTGGATATAATACCGCTTTGTGGCGTACGGTGCAGGAAGGGACTGCCTATAGCGATGGGAAATGGCGGTTTATGCTTTATGATATGGATGACTGTATTTTTCCGGACAGCAATGTGTGGGACGGCAGGGAAAACTGGATGGCGGAACATCCGCTGTTAAATGAGCCTGCAGTGCTTAGCCTGCTGGAAAATGAAAGTTTCCGGCGGCAGTTTTGCATTTCATTTATGGATATTGCCAATGAAACCTTTTCTTATGAAAGGATGCATTCCATGCTGGCTGAGTGGGGCAGCTTATACGAAAGGCAGATTGTGAAAGACCATAAACGTTTTTATGATTCTGCTTATAGCCGGGAGGATTTTTGGCAGGAGGTTGCAGCGATGGATGATTTCTTCAAAGGGCGGTTTGAGTTTGCCATGGAGAGCCTGGCAAAGACATTTCAGTTGGAAGGGGAACTTACCAGGGTAAAGGTTGGCGTAAATGACACAGAGGGCGGGATGGTTACTGTGAATACGGCTCCTTTGGAGGAATGCAGCGTCTGGGAAGGTTATTATTACAGTGATTTTCCGGTAACGGTTATGGCGACTCCAAGGGAAGGTTATCGTTTCGTTTCCTGGCAGGGCGATGTTTCCGGTACGGAGGCGGAAGTCAGCCTGTCCCTTGAAGATGGCGCGGTTTCCTTACAGGCTGTTTTTGAAAAGGACGCATAAAGGGAAGAAAGGCGGTAAAGGGAAATGAAAATGTACCGCGTAGAAGATAAATACGACTGTACCGTTCAGGAAATGGTTCAGTTACAGCATCGGTTGAGCATGGCGCTGCGGGCGGATGACAATGAGGAGGACGCAAAGGGTTATCAGGTGGCCAGCCTGTATTTTGACGACCTGGCGGATAGCTGTCTGAATGCCACGAAAGAAGGGAGCGACAGACGCTGTAAGTACCGTATCCGGATTTATAACGGTTCCTTTGAGACAATTAAACTGGAAGTCAAGGAAAAGAAAGGCAGCCGGATTTGGAAGAAATCACGCCGCATCACAGAGGGAGAAATGAGACAACTTATATGCGGCCAGTGTATCCAGGCGTATCCTGCGCCTGAGGATCCGGCTTTTTTATTTAACGCGGCGATACAGACAAGGCTTCTTCGTCCCAAGGTGGCAGTGGCTTATGAGAGGAAAGCATATATTTATGACCCAGGCAATGTACGCATTACGTTTGACCGGAGTGTGAGAGCCAGCCGCCAGGTGATGGATTTTGGCGTTCGGGAGATGGTTTATGACGCGCTGCCTGGGCAGGACGCGGTGTTGGAAATAAAGTATGATGAATTGTTGCCTAAATTTATCCAGCAGCTTTTGGAGTTGGAATCCATGCGCCAGACAGCGTATTCCAAGTATCAGTTGTGCAGAGAACGGTATGAAGCGACGCCTGTCAGTCAATATCTTTTTTGAAAAATGACAAAAGAAAATAGGAGGGCAAAAGTATGTCGGTAAAGGATGTAATTAAGAACAGTGTATATGAGTCGTTGGGGGGCGGAACTACTATGACGGTTAGGACAGTGGCGCTGATTTTGCTGGCCGCCTGTCTGCTGGGCGTTTATATCTTTTCGGTGTACAGGCTGTCTGGCAAAAAAGCTTTCTATTCCAAAGATTTAAATATGACCATAGCGGGAATGCCGGTAATCGTAGCCGCCATTATGATTGCCATGCAGTCCAACCTGCTGGTTTCCCTTGGGATGGTTGGCGCGCTGTCCATTGTCCGCTTCCGGAATGCCTTGAAGAATCCGTTGGATTTGCTTTATCTGTTTTGGGCAATCAGCGCCGGGATTATTGTAGGCGTAGGGCTTTATATGCTCGCTCTCGCATTATCTTTTCTTATGACGGCCCTTTTATTCCTGGTGGACAGGGCGCCCAGCGCAAAGGCGCCGGAATTGCTTGTGCTGCGCGGGACGCAGGCCGGGATTGATTATGCTTCCCTTTATGAAATTATCAAACGCGACTGCAAATATTACAAAGAAAAGGCCCGCTCCACAAGAAACAGCGAAACGGAAATTATGATTGAAATACGTACCGGGCAAAAGGAGACGCTGTTACAGGAATTGGGTAAGACTCAGTTTTTCACACAGATAAATTGTATCTCTCATGATGGGGAATTCCGTATTTAGCATTCACTCTATCTCTAGGCAAAGTGGGGCGATGCGGCATCGCCCCACTTTATGTGATATTTGCGCAAAATTCAGGTTATACTCCCTTCCTTTGGCGCAAACATCCTACAGATTGTGACGTATGTCTGCCGGAAAGCAATTTTCAAACACTAGGCCAGGTTTTAGGAAGATACTTCCACAATCCGGACAGCCATATATGGATGCTGTGGCATTTTAATTTTGGCAATTCCGCTATGGACACCCATGTCGGTGACAGTCATTTCCCAAGTATCAATAAGGTCAACCTGGAATTTACGTTCTTCCGGAAGATAGAGGTCGCGGTAGGCAGGCTGCATAATTCCAAGGTAGTGGATTTCATAACCGGAGGTATGGGGTGCGAAAGGGGATTGCCTGTTTTTGCGTCCTTCGGTTTTTTCCGTAGCGGCAATGCCCACCGTTTCGTCGAAAATGCCATGCCCTTCTTTTAGATATCCGCCTGGGACTTCCTTTAAAATATCCAGCAGGAACTGAAGCCTGGGGACGCTTTCCCCTTTCAGACGGCCGCCATGTGACCACCAGAGGATGTCATCTTTTGCAAGGAAGGTTTCCCCATGTCCGCAGTGGCCGCCGCGCAGTGCGCCTTCCCAGAATCTGCGTACTAGCTCTTGGCCGGTAATGTTGCCCCAGCCTAATTCCAGGTTGCCTTCATAGCAGATTTCATCCCAAACAATGGGTTTTTTGTATTTCTCCATAAAAAGCCCGGTTTCTTCCGTTGTTTTGTAAAAATCAATCCGCTGCAGGGAGCAATGGGTAATCCATGGCCTGCTATGGTCGTAGAAGTCGCCGCAGTTGTGGATGGAACGCAGATGCTGATAGGGGTCTTTCTCTTGGAAAAATGTCCCATACCTTTCCCAGTCTGCGGTGGACTTTGTCCGGATTAGGTCGTATTCGTTGGCCAGCGACCACCATACATTGCGGTATGCGCCATAGCGGGCGTTCACATAGCGCAGGTAGCTGTCACAGCTTTTGGCGTCCATCATAATATTACCCCAACGGTCGTAAGGATGCATCAGGATGATGTCAGCTTCCACTCCCATATCGCGCAGTTGGCGGATCCGTTCATCGTAACGGCGGAAATGAGCCGTATTGGGACGGGTATAGTCAAAAGCAAGGTCGAATTCCGCCTGCTTCATTCCAGGGAAGGTGAGGCATTCTTCTTTGGCTTTTTTCACAAGGGCCATGTCTAACCCTTCGCCGTGGCCTCGTTCGAAAGGATAGGTCAAAGGCTCTTTGGTATTATATAGATAATATTTCGGGAAAAAGCAAAAGCGGATTTTATTAAATGGGCTGTTCTTCAGTGTTTCCAGCGTCTGTTCCTGCAGGCTTTGTGTCTGGTTCGCCCAGGCATAGCAGGTGGTTCCAATGGAATAATAGCTGCTGCCGTCTTCATATCTAAGACGCACCTCATCCAGGACACGAACAGGGCCGTGATTTTCTGAGGAAGCGGGGGATACGGTAAAGCTGCCGCACAATTTGTCCTTTTGCGTCAGTTCGTTTTGGAAAGTTCCTTTGGCTTCATAATGGTAGACGCCTTCAAAAGAAGGCATGAAACGGATGCGGTAGGTTCCGTTCCCGTCATAGAATCCCTCCACTGTTTTTTCCTCCCTATCCCCTTTGAAGGTGGCGGAAATTTCATAATCCATAAAAGGATTTCCTTCCGGTTTCCCTTTTAATTCCAATTCAAATATGTCCCATCGTTCTATGGTTTTCATGTTTGCCTCCATTTCCTTTTTGTTTGTCCGGTGTATTGTGTTAAATAGTATTATAAAAGAAAAACCGCTTTCTTTCACTATAAATTTATGCTTAAATGTTCTATTATATAGGAAACGCCCGCTTCTGTTTTATGGATTATCGGCTGATATAGCGTTGTGCTTTTCACCAGATTAAGGTATAATGGTTACAATTAACAAGCAAATGTAGCGGCAGGGAATTTTGATGGAGAGGGCAGGTATGGGAAAAGGCGGAGAACTCCGGATGACATATTCCGGGCTATTGCTGAAGGATAAAGAGAAAATGGTAAGGGTGTGCTTTGAGCGGGGGAAGAGCGACTATGCGGAAGGGATAGTTCCCAGAGGGGAGATTGTAAAGGCATCCGGATTTACGAAAGAAGAAATTGACCAACTTACGGTTTATATCCAGGACAATGCAACGGATATTATGAAGAAAGCGAAGGATGTAAATTTCCTAAATGACTGGCTGGGCCGTCCCAAAGGCTAAAAAAGAGAAGGAGCAGGAATACATGCCCCATTTGGTTAATAAACTGTTTTAAGGGCTTACGGCAGGGGGATGCTGTCATTCTAAACGTTTTATCCAATTTATCCAATATTATTATTCCGGTGGTTATTTTCTACGTAGTGGCCTATGGGCTGGCGCATAAACAGAATGTTTATGAGGATTTTATCAAAGGGGCAAAGGATGGGATACGGACAGTCGTACAAATTATGCCAACTCTTGTCGGATTGATGGTGGCTGTGGGGGTATTGCGCGCATCCGGTTTTCTGACCTTTATCGGGAGTCTGTTCCATGGCATGACTGACCGGATTGGATTCCCTTCCGAGTTAGCGCCGTTGGTATTTATAAAAATGTTTTCTTCGTCTGCGGCAACGGGGCTGGTATTGGACGTCTTCCGGACTTACGGGCCGGATTCCCATATCGGGTTGATTACTTCCATTATGATGAGCTGTACGGAAACCATATTTTACACGATGAGTGTGTATTTTTTGGCGGCAAAAGTAACAAAGACAAGACATACGTTAAAGGGCGCTTTGCTGGCCACGTTGGCAGGAATTGCGGCCAGCGTGGTTCTGGCTTCCCGGATGGCCGGCTGAGTATGGGCGGAGCGTATTTGAAAATTGCTTTCTGGCAGATGTCAGGAATGAATTTTCAAACACTAGGATAGTTATGTCAAAGGGATTGTGTGAAAAGGGGTTCCTGGCATTTGGCAAAATTATTTGGAATAACAGTTGCCAGCTTAAAAAAATGCGGGTATGATTATGGATAGCATCTTTTTCCAAGGCATAAAGTTGTCTGGCTGGGTTTGTAGGAGAGCTTTTGGGAGCATGTTTAGGGCAGGCGCGGTTGGAAACAGGAAGCGAATAAACAGAAACGTAATGAAGAAATGTAACCGAAAGGAAGGCAGCGAACAGAAACTTAGCAAAAAGGAATGCAGAATGGAAATGTAACGAAAAAGTAAAATGCGTAACGGAATGGCAGGAGCAGAAGTGGAACAGGAGGAAGGGAAAAGGGTTATGAAGCAGGATTTAAAATGGCTGGATGATCCGGAAGTGTTCCGTGTCGGTAAGCTTCCGGCCCATAGCGACCATGTTTTCTATAAAGATATGGAAGAAATGGGAATGGGGGAGAATTCACTGGAGCAGCCGTTGGATGGGATATGGAAGTTTCATTACAGCAGGAAAGTGGCAGAACGGCCGGCTGATTTTTATAAAGAGGAGTTTGATGCATCAGAGTTTGAGGAAATAATAACGCCCTGCCATATTGAAATGGCAGGGTATGATAAGATTCAATATATTAACACTATGTATCCATGGGAAGGGCATGTGTTTCGCAGGCCGGCATATTCTTTGGATGGCGCCTGCCGTTGGGAGGGGATGTTCAGCGCCGCGGAGGATAATCGGGTTGGCTCTTATCGGAAAGAGTTTGACTTGGATGAGGGGCTTGTGGACAAGCGGGTATTTATCCGGTTTGAAGGGGTGGAACAGGCGATGTTCCTTTGGCTCAACGGTCATTTTATCGGATATTCGGAGGACAGTTTTACCCCTGCGGAGTTTGACTTGACGCCTTATATAAAAAAGACGGGCAATGTGCTGGCAGTGGAGGTATATAAACGGAGTACGGCTGCTTTTTTGGAAGATCAGGATTTTTTCCGTTTTTTTGGGATTTACCGGAAAGTGTCATTGTTCGGGAAGCCGGAATTGCATGTGGAAGATCTTTGGGCGAAGCCAACGCTGCAAAACGACGGAACAGGGAGCCTGGGGTTGGAGCTGCAGCTTTCCATGCCAAAAGGCCGCGGCGGTAAAGTGGAAATATCCCTGTCCGATGCGGAAAACGGCGTTTGCATAGGGCATACGTTTCTGGCGTCAGAGGAGGGGGAAGCGACTGAGGAGGAAAGCGGAGGCTGGCAAAGGGTGCGGTATGAGATGGAGCCTCAGTGTGCAGGGCAGGTAATTCCCTGGGAAAATGGAAATCCTTATTTGTACAGTTTGCTTATTAAATTATATAATAACGATGGGGAACTGGTGGAAGCGGTTCCTTATCCGGTTGGCTTTTGCCGGCTGGAGCTTGTGGATAAGGTTATGCATTTAAACGGAAAGCGGTTGGTTTTGCATGGAGTGAACCGCCATGAATGGAGCCCGGAAAGCGGGAGATGCATTGGCAGGAAAGAAATGGAGCGGGATTTGGAATGTTTCCAGGCAAATTGCATCAATGCCGTGCGAACCTGCCATTACCCGGATCAGATTCCATGGTATTATCTGTGCGATAAAAAAGGGATATATGTGATGGCGGAGGCTAATCTGGAATCCCATGGTTCCTGGCAGAAGCTGGGGGCTATAGAGCCGTCCTGGAATGTGCCGGGCAGCCTGCCGCAGTGGAAGGAAGCCGTCCTGGACAGGGCGCGGAATAATTTTGAATATTTTAAGAACCATGTTTCCATTCTGTTCTGGTCTTTGGGAAACGAGTCTTATGCGGGAGATAATATAGAGAGTATGTACCGGTACTATAAGGAGAAACATGATGGCAGGCTGGTGCATTATGAGGGCATTTTCAACAACCGGGAATATAAAAAGACTGTCACTGACGTTGAAAGCCGTATGTATGCCAAACCGCAGGAGATTAGGGAATATTTGGACAAGGAGCCGGACAAGCCGTTTATCCTGTGTGAATATATGCACGATATGGGCAATTCACTGGGGGGTATGGATTCTTATATGAAACTGCTGGAGGAGTACGATATGTATCAGGGCGGTTTTATATGGGATTTTATTGACCAGGCGCTTTGGGTGGAGGACAGTGTAACCGGGAAGAAGGCGCTGCGTTATGGCGGGGATTTTGACGACAGGCCAACGGACTATGAATTTTCGGGCAATGGAATTGTGTTTGCGGACAGGACGGAGAAGCCTGCCATGCAGGAGGTGAGGCACTATTATGGAAAATATAGGTAGAAAGATTCCGGACAGGTTGAATGTGGTCTATGGGGATGTGACGCTTGGGGTAAAGGGGGAAGCGGAGGGAAAAGCGTTCCACTATATTTTCTCTTATGCAGCCGGCGGGCCGGCGTCGTTTTGCATAGACGGGAGAGAATGGCTGTACCGTGCGCCCCGGCCTGTTTTCTGGAGGGCAGTGACGGACAATGACAGAGGATGCGGTTTTGCGCTGGCAAGCGGTATATGGCTTGCGGCGGATATGTTTATCCGCTGCATGGGAATTTCCGTGGCCGTGGATGGGAAAGAAATTCCGCTGCCATGCGCTCCGGCCAACAATATATATACGGGAACGGAAACGGCGCATAGCGTACAAATTGTCTATACGTATGAGACAATAACCAATCCGTCGGCCAGGGTAACGGTGGCTTACCGGACAGAAGCGTCAGGGGAGATAACGGTGGATGCCCGGTACTTTGGGCAAAAGGGTCTGCCGGAGCTTCCGGTATTTGGTATGCGCTTTGTGATGCCGACTTGCGCGGAGCGGTTTGTATATGAAGGATTGTCCGGGGAAACTTACCCTGACCGGAAAGCCGGAGGGGTGGAAGGAATCCATGAAGTGGCCGGGCTTCCGGTGACTCCTTATCTGGTTCCCCAGGACTGTGGGATGCATGTGGACAGCCATTGGCTGGAGGTGTGGCGGAGTACGGGACTGGATAACAGCAGGCGAGGGAAAGAGGCGAAAGCCCTTCGTTTTGAGATGGATAAACTGGCATTTTCCTGTCTGCCTTACACGGCGGAGGAACTGGAAAACGCAACCCACCAGGAAGAGCTTCCGCCGCCGCGGCGGACTGTAGTATGTATTTATGGGGCAGTCCGGGGCGTGGGAGGAATTGATAGCTGGGGGACGGATGTGGAGGAAGCTTATCATGTGGATGCGGGGGAAGATATTTGCTGTTCCTTCCGTATCGTGCCTTGTGCGTCTTAGCTTATGCAGGAGAGCCGCGTTATGGAAAGGACTGTAAAAAGCGGAAAGGGCATAGCGGATGTACCGGAATATTTGGCATAAAAACCCCAATATGTTGGATGGTAAGCAAAAGAAGGAAAGATTGGAAATCGTGCAGAAAAAGGAATTAGAAAGGAATTATTAAGATGGCAAAGATAGCTACGGAACTGCAGACATTATTAAGGAATATAGACCGCAGGGGATATCCTGCCTATAAAGATACGAAGGGGAGTTATAATTTTGGGCGTTATATCCTGTCCATAGACCATGTGCAGGGCGATCCTTTTGCAGCGCCTTCCAAGGTAAGCATACACATTGCAGGGAAGGAAGCCGGGTTCCCTGTAGAGTATTATGGGAAGCGGGAGCGCAGGATAGCCCTGCAGGATTACTTGCTGCGTCTTTTCCGTAAAGAGGTGGACAAATATAATTTCAAAGCAAAGGGTTCCGGCAAAAGCGGGCTGATGTCTGCCAGCCGTCCGGGACAGGAAGTGTTAGAGAGAACAGCCTGTGAAATGGATGCGGCCACCGGGGATTTGACAGTGCGTCTGGAAGTGGGTTTTCCGGCCAATGGGCGTACCATCTGCTCTTATGAATTGATTAAAATTTTATTTGACTTTTTGCCGAAATGCGTACAGGATGTGCTGTATTACAAAAGGCTGGACAGCCGGGAAGTGGAGGAAACCATGTTTCTGGCTGACGACAGGAAGTACATCCGGGACGGTTTGGAAGGCTGGGGACTGGTGGCGTTTGTGGCCAATGGCTCTGTTTTGCCAAGAGAGTCCGGCGTGTCGGACAAACCAATGAAAAACAGTGTAACGTTTACCTCGCCGGCGTCAATGGAAATCGAACTGCAGCTTCCCCATAAGGGAGCAGTGAAGGGAATGGGGATTCGAAAGGGGATTACCCTGATTGTAGGCGGCGGGTATCATGGGAAATCCACTTTGCTGAAAGCTTTGGAGCTTGGCGTTTACGACCATATTGCAGGGGACGGCAGGGAGTACGTGATTACGGCGCCGGATGCAGTGAAGATTCGTGCAGAAGACGGCAGATGCGTAAAGAAGGATGACATTTCGATGTTCGTAAACAATCTGCCCAATGGGAAGCAGACAGCGGATTTCTATACGGAGGATGCCAGTGGAAGCACTTCACAGGCGGCTAACGTAATAGAGGCTATGGAAAGCGGGGCGTCGTTGTTGTTAATTGATGAGGATACCTGTGCGACTAACTTTATGGTAAGGGATGAACTGATGCAGCGGGTGGTGCATAGGGACAAAGAGCCGATTACGCCTTTTATAGAAAGGGCGCGGCACCTCTATGAAAAGAGAGGGATTTCCTGTGTGATAGTGGCCGGAAGTTCCGGGGCTTATTTCCATATTGCGGATCAGATTGTACAGATGGATAATTATGTTCCACAGGAGATTACGGCATTGGCAAAAGAAGAAGCGGCCAAATATCCGGTATTGCTGCTTCCGGAGCAGGAGCCGGGCGGGCCGGATTACCGTCGGGCGCCGGGCGCTGGCGGCGCAAGGCATGGCGGCGGGGCAGGACACCGCGGCGGACGCGGCGGGAATGACCGAAACGGCGGCGACCGTGACAGCCGAGTGAAGATAAAGGGGATGGGAAAAGAGGCGGTCAGCCTGAACAAAGAGACGGTGGATTTGCGTTATGTGGAGCAGATTGCGGACAGCGAACAGGTAATGACGCTTGGGTATTTGCTGGCATATGCGGAGGGGAATCTGTTCAATGGACGGGACACTATGCAGAAGGCAGTGGATACGTTGATGGATATGATTGAGAAGAAAGGGCTGGCCAGTGTAGTGCCGGGCAGTTATCTGCCTTCGGGACTGGCATTGCCGCGGCGGCAGGAAATTTTTGCCTGCTTTAACCGGTACCGGAATTTGAAATTGTAACTGGAAGTTGGAAGAAAGAAGGCGGCTTTCCGGTTTCCTATAAAAGGAAACTGGAAAGCCGCTAAGAAATTGCCTGTGGTTCCAAAATGCCGGTTTCCACATATGGAATTAAATAAAGGCATAAGTCCCGGTCTTCTTGCAATATATGATTGAACAGGTATTCCTGCATATGTTCCTTTAATGCAGTAAGGGTACGGTTAGGTTCCTGTACAAGGGCTGACAAATCGAAATGGAGGATATAATCTTTCAGATCCATATGATCCGCCATGTGTGTGGCAAGTTTGGGATATTGATACTTTGCCATCATATTTTCCTCTGTATAGAAGTGGTAGGATGTGTATTCCCTCAATTCGCAGATAATATCCAGTAGTTGTTTTTGGGTGACATGCTGGCATTCATGCATAATAAGTTGTTCGATATCACGGATGATACGGAACAATTCCTGATGCTGTTCGTCAATGATTTTGACGCCGCATTCCATTTCCTTACACCAGTCAAATTTAAAATCAAACATAGTAATGATGCCTCCTGCTGCGTATTTGTAACTGTCTTTGCCTATATTGCTTCATAATAACAGGCATTTTTATTTTATACTAGGAAAGTTTTGTGTGCAACTGGAAATTCATAAATTTAATAAAAACTTGAGAAAAAGGAAGAGAGGGAGAAGAAAAAAATGGAAGGGCAAAGCTGGGTGGCCGCTGCTGTTGTGGCAGTAGTGTCCGCGGTTGTTTTTGTTTTGATTTTCCGTCTTTTGAGGCACAGGAGAGGGCGGCTGGACGCTGTGGATGGGATGGAAGGGCATGACTTTGAGCATTTCTGTGCGGAACTGTTGGTGAAACAGGGGTTTGGAGATGTGGCGGTTACTAAGGGAAGCGGCGATTACGGGGTGGATATCCTGGCGGAGAGGGATGGGATTACCTATGCGTTCCAGTGCAAATGCCATAGCGAAGCGGTGGGCATACGGGCGGTGCAGGAAGTGTATGCGGGGAGGGATTATTACGACTGTATGGTGGGGGTGGTGTTGACAAACCAGTATTTTACCACCCCGGCAGTGAATGCAGCGAAGAAGTTAAAGATTTTATTGTGGGACAGGGAATATTTGGAGAGTATGATGGAAGAGTGACAAGCGTTATTGCAGCAGGCCAAAAGGGGAAGCGTCTAAGAAATTTTGTCATATTGCAAAAAGGATAAGGAGAAAGGCAGGGAATTGTGATGGATGTAAGGGAGCGGATTGTCAGTGGCAGGACGGCATTAGGGATTGAGTTTGGTTCGACCAGGATTAAGGCTGTATTGATTGGAGAGGATGGCGTGCCGTTAGCGTCAGGCAGTTATGAGTGGGAGAACCAATATGAGGATAATATATGGACGTATAGCCTGGATATGGTTTGGAAGGGGCTGCAGGACAGTTATAGTAAGTTGGCCGGGGATGTATGGGAGCAATACGGCGTGACTTTGGAGACAGTGGGGAGTATCGGATTCAGCGCCATGATGCATGGGTATCTGGTCTTTGACAAAGCCGGAAAATTATTGGTTCCGTTCCGTACGTGGAGAAATACGATGACAGGCCAGGCGGCAGAGGAACTGACAGGGCTGTTTGGGTATCATATACCGCAAAGGTGGAGCGTCGCGCATTTGAGACAGGCGATTTTAAGGGGAGAGGAGCATGTAAAAGATGTGGATTTTATGACGACGCTGGCTGGGTATGTGCATTGGAAACTGACAGGGAAGAAAGTATTGGGGGTGGGCGACGCGTCCGGAATGTTCCCGATTGATACGCAGACAAAGGATTTTCATGCAAGGATGTTAGAGCAGTTTGACGGACTTGTGGCCGGGGAACAGTATCCATGGAAGTTAAAGGATATCCTGCCCAAGGTTTTGGTGGCCGGGGAAGACGCCGGAGCGTTGACGCAGGAAGGGGCCAGGCTGTTGGATGTATCCGGCAAGCTGAAGGCTGGGATTGTTGTTTGTCCGCCAGAAGGCGATGCAGGGACGGGCATGGCGGCGACAAACAGTGTGGCTGTGCGGACGGGAAATGTGTCGGCAGGAACCAGTGTGTTTGCCATGATTGTGCTGGAGAAAGAACTTTCCAGGGTTTACCCGGAGATTGATTTGGTAACGACTCCGGACGGGAGCCTGGTGGGTATGGTGCATTGCAACAACTGTACGTCTGACTTGAATGCCTGGGTGCATATTTTTAAAGAATTTATGGCAGAGATGGGAATAGAGGCGGATATGGAGCGATTGTATGGCACGCTGTACCGCAAAGCGTTGGAAGGGGATAAGGATTGCGGGGGGCTGGTATCGTACTGTTACTCTTCCGGCGAACCGGTGACAGGTTTTGAAGAAGGGAGCCCATTGTTTGCGCGGAAGGTGGATGGCAAGTTCACATTGGCTAATTTTATGCGCACCCATTTATATTCTTCTCTGGCTGCTTTAAAGATTGGTCTGGATATTTTGTTCCGGGAAGAGAAGGTGCAGGCGGATGAAATTTTCGGACATGGCGGGCTGTTTAAGACAAAAGGGGTCGGGCAGAGTATCCTGGCAGCGGCCATAGACGCGCCAGTGTCAGTTATGGAGACGGCTGGGGAAGGCGGCGCCTGGGGCATTGCGGCGCTGGCGGCCTACCGCAAGGACAAGGAAGAAGGGGAAAGTCTGGCCGCATATTTGGATAAGAAGATATTTGCAGGCAAGAAGGGGAGCAGGATGGAGCCGGATCCGGCAGATGTGGCTGGTTTTGACGCTTTTATCCAATTATATAAAGACGGGCTGGCGATAGAGCGGGCAGCCGTGGAAAAGTTAAAGGGATAAGATGGGAGGAGGATAAAAAAAGGATATGGAAAGAAACGCAAAATGCAAAATGGGAGAAAATAGATAGGACAGAAGAATAAAACAGGAGGGGTCATGGGATGTTAGAGGATTTGAAAAGAAAGGTGTATGAAGCCAATATGCTGCTTCCAGAGTATGGACTGGTAACGTTTACCTGGGGGAACGTCAGCGGGATAGACCGTGAGGCGGGGCTTTTTGTAATAAAGCCAAGCGGCATGGAATATGACAGGCTGTCGCCGGAGGATATGGTGGTGGTGGATTTGGAAGGGCGAAAGGTGGAAGGCAGATGGAACCCTTCTTCCGATACGCCGACTCATTTGGAACTGTATCGGGCATTTCCGAAGATAGGGGGCATTGTGCATACCCATTCTTCCTGGGCGACGAGCTGGGCGCAGGCGGGGAGGGGCATCCCGTGCTATGGGACGACCCATGCGGATTACATATACGGTGAGGTGCCTTGTGTAAGGCGGCTGACGAAAGAGGAAATAGAGAAAGGGTATGAGAGAAATACAGGACGTTTGATTGCGGAATTTTTTGCAGATAAAAGTTATGAGGCGGTTCCGGCAGTATTGTGCAAAAATCACGGGCCTTTTGCCTGGGGGAAAGATGTTTATGAAGCTGTGCATCATGCGGTGGTATTGGAAGAAGTGGCGAAAATGGCGGCACGGTGTGAGTGGATAAATCCGCAGGTAAAACCCGCCCCACAGGAATTGCAGGATAAACATTATAATAGAAAACATGGGGAGAATGCTTATTATGGACAAAATGGCTGACCGTTTTTAAAGCCTTTGGATTACCGGGAAAGTTTTATGGAAAAGTTTCATGGAAACGAAAAAAACAGTTGCATTCTTTTCTTTTATATGTTAAAAATAAAGAGTCACGGGAAATGAGAAAAGTAAGATAAGTTAGATAAGAAAGGCAGGGAATTTTTTGTTAATTGTATCTGTTTATGGAAGATAAAAGCGATGAATCTATTTTGGGAAGAAAGAGATAAGGTGTGTTGTCAAAGATACATACGTCTTTTTGTTGTACCCAAATTCCATAACAGAGAATAATTGACAGACAAAAAAAGGATGGTATATGCATTGGATTCCGTATTTGCAGATTACCTTTATATTTGTTTGTATATACGCCTATGGTGCGCATCTGTTATGGAAACGGATGGCTTCATAGGCTTTTATTTTGTTGGGAAAAAACGATGGGATATTGTATATAGGCTGCATTTTGCAACAGCCCCATAAGAATGGAAGAAGAGGAAAAAGAGATGGACCAAAATTTGCAGACATTGGAATTTCATAAAATAATAGAAAGTTTAACTGAGTATGCCAATTCCGGGCGGGCGAAGGAAATGATTAGGAATTTGGAGCCGTTTTTATCGGAGCTGGAGCTTAGGAAGAATCTGTCCGATACCACACAAGCCAGACAGATGTTGGATAAGATAGGGACGCCTCCCTTGCCTGCTATGGAAAATGTGGAGATACTGTTAGAGAAGGCGGTGAGGTATGAGTTGTTGGCGCCGGAAGAATTGGAGCAGATGGGGACGTTTTTGGCAGCGGTGAAACGGATGAAGGGTTATCTGGAACGGGGGAAGGCGTACCGGATTTCACTGGCTTATTATGAGGAGAACCTGGAGCCGTTGGATGCGGTGCAAGAGGAGCTTAGCCGCTGCGTACGGTATGGGCAGATTGACGACCATGCTTCCGCAACCTTGTACGGCTTGCGCAGGGAAATACGGCGTTTGGAAGAGAAAATCAGGGAGAAGGCGGAAGGGCTTTTACGTTCGCAGAGGAAGTATATGAGCGAAGCGTTTATTGTCAGCCGTAACGGCAGGATATGTCTTCCCGTGAAAAAGGATTATAAAGCCAGGGTAGAGGGAAGCGTTATAGATAAGTCGGCGTCCGGCACGACTTTCTTTATAGAGCCTGCCGGAGTGGCGAAGCATCGGGAGGAAAAGGAAGCGTTGGAAATGGAAGAAGATAACGAAACCCGGAGGATTATTTATATGCTGATTGACCAGATTGCGGAATCGGAGGAGGATTTCCGGCAGAATATCCAAATGTTGGTGAAGCTGGACTATATTTTTGCCAAAGGGAAACTAAGTGCGGATATGGATGCAGTAGAGCCTGGAATCAATACGGCAGGACATCTGCAGTTAAAAGGGGGCAGGCATCCGCTGCTGAAACGGGAAGAATGCGTCCCGCTGGATTTCGAAATGGGGAACGGGCGCAAGGGGATTATTATTACCGGGCCTAATACCGGGGGGAAAACCGTGGCAATAAAGACGGTAGGGCTGTTTGCCGTTATGGCTTGCTGCGGTCTGCATCTTCCATGCAGGGAGGCGGATATTTGTATGAACAATCAAACGTTGTGCGATATTGGGGATGGGCAGAACATAGCGGATAACCTGTCTACGTTTTCTTCCCATATAAGCAATGTGCTTCGGATTCTGCGCAAAGCGACAAAGGAGAGTCTGGTTATTATGGATGAGCTGGGTTCCGGAACGGATCCGACGGAAGGGATGGGGATTGCCATTGCCATTTTGGAGCAGTTGCGGTTAAGCGGTTGTTTGTTTTTAGTGACGACCCATTATCCGGAGGTGAAGGCTTATGCCGCCAGACATGAAGAAATTGTCAATGCAAGGATGGAATTTGACCGGGAAAATTTAAAGCCGCTGTACCGAATGGAAATTGGAAAGTCCGGGGATAGCTGCGCTCTCTATATTGCAAAAAGGCTTGGGATGCCGGGGAATATGCTTTTTACGGCAGCGAAGGAAGCTTACGGGGAAGTGAAGGAAGGATTAAGGGAGGAATTGGAGCTGGAAGAGGGAGTTTGGCTGGAAAAAGAGTCTGCGCCGTCCATCCGGCGTATCCGCAAAACAGGGACACAGCCTTCTGCCGCCATTTTTACAAGGGGGGACAGCGTAACTGTGCTGCCGGACGGCGTGATTGGCATTGTAGTAACGCCGGAGGATGAGAGGGGAAATGTTTTGGTTCAGGTAAAAGGGGAAAAAATGACGGTAAACCAGAAACGATTAAAACTGAAAGTGGCAGCATCCGAGCTGTATCCGGAAGATTATGATTTTTCCATTATTTTTGATACGGTGGAGAACCGAAAGGCAAGGCATAAGATGGAGAAGGGGTACCAAGGGGACTTGATGGTTCCGGCGGATAGGTAGGGGAAAGAGGGGCAGGGAAAATGGCCTTTTCTTGCGAGTTACCGTTTCAAAATGCGCAGAGCTTCCGGAAAGGGCTCCAGGCTGCGTTCCAGTATGCCATGCATCTGGGCTATGGCTATGCCATAATTGGTGATAGGGATATGGCATCCGGCGGCATGGCGGAGTCTGTATTGCATTTCCCGCTCGGTAAGCATACATCCGCCGCAGTGGATGACAAGCGAGCAGTCAGAGAGGTCTTCCGGGAATTCCGTGCCGGATGTAAAGGCAAAGCGGAGTTCTTTTTGGGTATATTTCCGAATCCATGCGGGCAATTTTACCGTGCCGATGTCGCCGCATTGCCGATGGTGGGTGCAGCCTTCGCTGATAAGCGTTATATCGCCGTCCCGGAGCCGGTTAAGTTGCGCGGCCCCTTCCACAACGGTAGTTAGGCTGCCTTTGTAACGGGCAAAAAGGATGGAAAAGGAAGTCAGCGGGATTTCCGCCGGGGTATTGCGCGACACTTGTCCGAATGCCTGTGAATCGGTAATGACCAGTTTAGGCTTTTCATGCAGGGCGGAAAGGGTGTGCGGCAGTTCGTGTTCGCGGCATACGGTGGCGATGGCCCCCGCGTCCAGGATGTCCCGTATGGTTTGCTGCTGCGGAAGGATAAGGCGGCCTTTGGGGGCGGAGGAGTCAATGGGCGTTACAAGGACTACGATATCCCCAGGCTGTAATAAATCGGCCACAATCCTTTTTTGGTTTTCCGTTCCCTTAGCAAGGGAGGCAATCCGTTCTTTCAGTTCGTGGATATTCTGCTTTGTTTTTGCACTGACATAGATGGCATTTTGGTTTGCGCCATCTTTTGTTTCTTTGCGGTCAGCTTCTTGCATAGCGGTTTCTTTGCCAGAAGCGCCGCTTCTGTTTTGCGGTAAATCCGCTTTATTATAAGCGATTAGGAAGGGAATGCTTTTTTCTTCCAAAAGGTTGATTAATTTGCGGTCTGGTTCCCGTATTCCTTCGGATGCGTCTATGGTTACGATGGCAACGTCCATATAGTTAAGGGACTGGAGGGCTTTGTTCGCACGCAGTTCCCCCAAAGGGCCTACGTCGTCCATGCCTGGCGTATCGACAAGGACGACAGGGCCGAGGGGGAGGAGTTCCATGGCCTTTTTAACCGGGTCGGCTGTGGTTCCTTTGATAGGGGAAACAAGAGCAAGCTCCTGCCCGGCAACGGCATTGACAAGGCTGGATTTTCCGGCATTGCGCATACCGAAAAATCCGATGTGGATACGTTCTGAGGATGGGGTATTAGGAAATGGCATAGTGGTTACGCTCCTTTTCTATTTTCTTTGTGGGAAAATCTAAAACCGGAAATCCCGGCGGTTGGAATTTTTAATGTCTGCAATGTTTTGCCGGGCTAATGTCTGCGCTTTTTCATTGGGGATTCTGGCAAGTTCTTTTTCAATCAATGCAAATCCGATTTCTTTTGTATGAGTGGAAGCGTAGTCCACCAGGTATTCGGTCAGCGTCATCAAGGCGTTGGGGTGGCAGCAGTTTAGGATTTGGCCGCTTTTGCAAAGGCTCATAAAGCGGTCGCCTGTGCGGCCTTCCCGGTAGCAGGCAGTGCAGAAAGAGGGGATATGGCCATTTTCCATCAGCCAACAAACCACTTCGTCCAGCGTGCGCTGGTCGGCCACATCAAATTGCTCTGAGTCGTGGGGACGTTCCGGTTCCGTATAACCGCCCACGGAGGTGCGGGAAGCGCCACTGATTTGCGAGACGCCAAGGCGGAGCGTTTGTTCCCTGACTTGTTGGGATTCCCGGGTGGATATAATCATGCCGGTGTAGGGTACGGCAAGGCGGATACATGCGATAATCTTAGCAAAGGTTTCATCCGGGATAGAGTTGTCAAAGACATCTGGGTCTATATCGTCTGCATGTTTTACCCTTGGCACACTGATGGTATGAGGGCCTACGCCATGGACGGCCTCCAAGTGTTCCGCATGCATAATCAGCCCGGCAAATTCGTATTTGTACCTTTCCAACCCAAACAAAACACCCAGGCCCACATCGTCGATGCCGCCCTCCATCGCCCGGTCCATGGCTTCGGTATGGTAGTCATAATTATGTTTCGGGCCGGTGGGGTGAAGTTCCAGGTAGCTTTGCTTATGGTAGGTTTCCTGGAACAGGATATAGGTGCCGATGCCGGCTTCTTTTAAAAGACGGTAATTTTCTACCGTAGTAGCGGCAATGTTTACATTGACACGGCGGATGGCGCCGTTTTTGTGGTTGATGCTATAGATGGTCTGGATGGATTCCAGGATATATTCGATGGGATTGCGCACCGGGTCTTCCCCTGCCTCAATGGCCAGGCGTTTATGGCCCATATCCTGCAGCGCGATAACTTCCCGGCGGATTTCCTCCTGTGTCAGTTGTTTGCGGGTTATGTGTTTGTTGGTCATATGGTAGGGGCAGTACAGGCAGCCGTTGACGCAGTAATTGGACAGGTACAAAGGAGCGAACATAACGATGCGGTTGCCATAAAAAGCCAGTTTAGTTTCTTCGGCAATGCGGTAGATTTCCTCTACTTTTTCGGGGATGTCGCAGGCTAAGAGGACGGAGGCTTCCCGGTGGGTTAAGCCCAAGCAGACACAGCCAGCCGGGGTTTTGCGGGGGCGGGCTTTGTTTAGGATTTCGTCCACCAAAGCCAGGTTGCGTTTATTTTGTTCCGCATATTCCAGCGTTTCAAGGATTTCCGCGTCATGAATGAATTCTTCCGCTTTTAATGATTTTGGGTTATAGTTTGCCATGGTAGTTTTCCTTCCTTTCTGTTATTTAGGCTGTGCGTATCCAATATTTTGAAGCCGGCTGTTTTCGTAGGCTGCAGCGTCTCCACGGTCTGTGACGATTTCATACCCTATAGCCGCCATGCGTTGGGCTAAGGAGTCTATGCCCTGGGCGGATTCCGCGCCGGAGCAGAGTTTATTGTTATAGAGTTCATATTTTTTGCGGACGGCGCAGGGAGACAGATTGGGCATAATGACATTGGCTCCGGCCAGTATTCCTTTTTCTCTTCCGTCCGGAGCTATGGTTCCCAGGGCAGTGGTGGAGGGGAGCAGCGTCAGAGGGTGGATGAGGCGTAGGATGGAGAGCAGGAAACAGGTGAGGTCTGCATCCCCGGCGGGCATATGGCGCAAGGGAGTGGCTTTATGGGGGATAAAGGGACCTATGCCGCACATGTCCGGGCGGAAGGTTTCAATAAATTTTAAATCTTGGGCCAGGGTTGCGGCTGTCTGGTATGGGGAGCCGACCATAAAACCGCAGCCTGTCTGATAGCCGATGGCACGCAGATCCTGCAGGCTCTGCATCCGGCGGTCAAAGGACATATCCGGCGGATGGAGCTGTCTGTAATGGCTGGCGTTGGCCGTTTCATGACGTAACAGGTAGCGGTCAGCTCCGGCGTCAAAAAGCCTTTGGTAACTGGAACGGCTCCTTTCGCCCAGGGAGAGGGTAATGGCGCAGTCAGGATGCCGCTGCTTGATTTGCCGGATGACGCTACACATGGCTTCATCTGTGAGGGCAGGGTCTTCCCCGCTTTGGAGTACGAAGGTGCGAAAGCCCAGGGCATAGCCTTCGGCGCAGCATTCCAGTATTTCTTCGGCAGTGAGACGGTAGCGGCTGCATTCCCGGTTATCTTTCCGTATGCCGCAGTACAGGCAGTTGTTTTTACATATGTTGCTGATTTCGATTAAGCCGCGTATATATACGGTATTGCCATAAATTCGGCGGCGGAGGGAGGCTGCTTTTTCGGCCAGGATAGAGGCGGTTTCCTGGCTGCGGTGGGTAATAAGGTATTCGTAGCCGGACAGTGGGAGGGTATGGCTTTGCTCCAGAGTGTTTAAGAGGGAGGATAGTTTTTGAGGGTCTGGTGTGTTTATATAGTCCATAGGCGCGCTTCCTTGTTTGGTTTCGTTGGATGTATTTTCAATGTTAGTATACTATGGAAGAGGAGGGATGACAAGAAGAAGTGGGGGAAACTGTAAGGCGGGAAAGAACAAATTATTGTCTGAAAATAATACGTTTAGCGGATAAATAGCAATTAAAAACAACATAAATTTGTCAAAGTGGCTGTTTTCAGATAGAACAATTTATGGTATAATGAATAAGCGTAACAATAAATTTATGTTTTACTTAGAAAAGAGGTTGCTTTAGATGAACAGCTTATATGAAAGAATATTACATCTTGCTGAATTTACAGCGGAGACTTACAAGAATGATATCTCATCGAAAAGTTTGGATATTATTCATGATGTGATAGCCGATTTTCGCAGTTACTTTGAAACAGGAAGCGCGGATTATCTTCATTTATGCGATATCGTGCAAGGAAAGGATGGAATTTGGAACTATGCGACAGATGCGTCCCTTTCTGAGAAGGAGCAGGAGATGTGGGAATTGGAGGCCAATGGCCTGTTGCTTTGTATCCTCCGTATGGAAATGACGGCGCATGATGACCGAGGTGGGGAAGATATGGCGATTGTGGAAGAAAATATTCCGGATTATGTGGATTATATGGAAAACCATTTCAAAAGCAGTGAGGATTATTTGGCATGTGTGCGCTACTGGAATGAGAATTTGTGCCAGGAATGAAATTTACCGCCTGCCGTTTGTAAGGGCGTATTCCTGGAAGCGAAGGTTTGTCTGGCTGGCGGGTGTGGCGCCAGCCAGATACATTATTTCAAAACCAGTCCCACCGGGCAATGGTCGGAACCAAGTATATCTGTATAAATGAGTGCGTCTTCCAGGCAGTTTTCCAGGGATTTTGACACAATGAAATAGTCGATGCGCCATCCGGCATTCTTAGCTCTGGCGCTGAACCGGTAAGACCACCAGGAATAAACGCCTTCTTTGTCGGGATAGAAGTAGCGGAAAGTGTCGGTAAAGCCTGCCTTGGCCAGGACGGTGAATTTTTCTCTTTCTTCATCCGTGAATCCGGCGTTTTTACGGTTTGTCTTTGGGTTTTTCAAGTCGATTTCTTTGTGGGCCACATTCAGGTCTCCGCAGAAGATAACCGGTTTCTTTTTTTCCAACCCTTTTATATAAAGAAGGAAATCATCTTCCCATTTCATCCGGTAATCCAGGCGGGCCAATTCATTTTGGGAATTGGGGGTATATACGGTGAGCATGTAAAATGCGTCATACTCCAGGGTAATGACCCGGCCTTCATGGTCGTGTTCTTCTATCCCGATTCCTTTGAAAACAGACAACGGTTCTTTTTTTGTAAAAATGGCAGTGCCGGAATATCCTTTTTTCTCTGCGTAGTTCCAATATTGGAAATAGCCGGGGAGTTCCAGTTCTATCTGCCCTTCTTGCAGTTTCGTTTCCTGTATGCAGAAGATATCTGCATCCTGTTCTTTGAAAAAGTCCAAAAACCCTTTGCCGATACAGGCCCGCAGACCGTTTACATTCCATGATATGAGTTTCATATTTTGCATCTCCTTTATTTTTTCCTGTTTGTTTTAAGATTGGCGTTACTGTTTACTCTGTTTCAGTAACAGATTGGTTTCTGAAAATATTTGCTGCAGACTTAGACACTGAAAATGGCATTGACAATAGTGTATCCTTAAAAGCAGGATTTGTAAATTTATATTTTTGGATATTTCTCCAAAGCAAAAGAAAATGTATGGACAGGTGTGCATACAGGAAAGGTAGAATAGCATAAAATAAAGGCTCTTTTGCCGTATTAAATTGTGAAAAATATAAAAATGCAGAAGTTACAGAACGTATTTTCAGTCTTTTTGGATATCGGGGAATTGCCAGTTCATAAATTCTCAAGAATTTGTTCACAGATTAGTCACAAATAAGGCATATTATGTTTACAGTCGATGGAGACGCCTATAGACGCCACGAACTGCCAGCCTCTTTTTTGGGAGGAAGAGGGACGGGCAGGCTACATAGGGCCGATTCGGCAAAACATTATCTATATGTTTAGGAGGAGAATAAATATGAAAAAGAAAGTAGTTATGTTATTGACAGCAGTAGCAACATGCGCAACCTTGATGATGGCTTGTGGAGATACCGAGCAGACGACAAACGACAATACAGCAGTGGAAGCTCCGGCTGAGGGTGAAGATGCAGGAGAAGAGGCTCCGGTTGAAGGTGCAGATGATGCAGCAAACACAGATGCAGCGGCTGATACGGACGCAGCGGCAGAAGGTACAGACGCAGCGGCTGATACGGATGCAGATGCAGCAAACACAGATGCAGCGGCTGATACGGACGCGGCGGCAGAAGGTACAGACGCAGCGGCTGATACGGATGCAGATGCGGCAAACACAGATGCAACGGCTGATGCGGATGCAGCAACGGACGCAGCGGCGGAAGGTACAGATGCGGAATAAAAGCGAATCGTCGTTTTCATAAAGGACAGAAAATAACCGCTTGCCACTTCAAACAGGAATGGCAGGCGGTTATTGTTTTTTATTCATAATCCACTTTGATTAAATCCACATAAGGAAGCATATATTCTTCCACAATCTGATAGGACAGGTTACGCATATTAGCCAGTTTGCCCTTATAGTTTTCTTTGGTTAATTGGTAGGCCGGGTTTTGCCTGATGATTTGGTCAGCCATATAATGGTTGATTTCAGGTGAAAAATGCAGGGTATCCATATAATTTTCCAAGTTGGTGATAATGTCTGTTTCGTCCTGAAAATAATACATTTCCACATTTTCATAAGCAACCAGCGTTCCGATAGCATGCTCCATGTTGTAAAGATAGGCTTCCAGGTCGCCGGTGCGGTAGAGGTTGTCCCAAAAAAGCATGGAATAAGCCGGGAAAAATATTATGAATTTGGTTTCCGGGTGGTTTTCCACTTGGGTTTTTACCAAGGAGACATTGGCTTCCAGGACTGCCTGGTAATGGCTGGCTTCTTTCATGGGAGCTATCTGCGCTTTGCGCAGATACAGCCCCAATGCCATATCCTGGTTAAATTCTTTCCATTGCGCCCAATTGTAGGAGTTGTTTTCATCATAATTGCCAAGAAGGGAATTGGCAACCATATAAGGGATTTTCTCAAACAACACCCCTTTGTTGTAAAGGTATTTCACATCATTGAAAGGATTTTTGTCATACAGGTACATAGGGCATCCAGTCAGTTCATAGGTGGGGGTTGGGTCGGCGGCAAGAGAGGAGGTATCCATACTGTAAAACACGTAGTCTAAGTTGTGCTTTTCATAGGCGGCGTCCAGCAGGTAACACAGGTCGGCGGTGGCGCCGTAGGAACGCACCGCTTTGATGGCATTGCAGTGAAAGCCTTCATTGAACCAGCCGTTATTATAATTTTCCGCAACGGAGGAACCTACAATAAGGCTGTCATAATCAAAAGTGCGCAGGGAGCCGATGCATTGGTATTCTTTGTCAGTCAGCGCCGCTTTCAGCCCGAACCATGGTTTATGGTAATGGAAAAAGGGGTCTGCAAGGAATGTCAGGGCGCCTATGACGGCCAGGAAAAAGAGGCTTCTTAAAAAAAACTGTTTTAGGAAGAGGCATGGAATGTCCTGTGAATGGGTGTGTTTGTTTATGAATGTCTGCTGCATACAAATCCTTTCCTGTCTTTTTAATTCATTCCAAGCGGTATCTGTTTCTGCTTTTCTTTGCCGTTGGCTTTATCTGTTTCTGCTTTTCTTTGCCGTTGCTTTATCTGTTTCTGCTTTTCTTTGTTTGACTTTACTTATTTCCGCTTTTCTTTGTTTTTATCATTTTTTTGTTGTTTCCTGTTTTATTCGGTTCTGACGTGGAAGCGGCAAAATCCGGAGGGATTTCCTGTTGTTGCGTGTGCGGTCAGAAATTAAAATAAATAAAGGCGCTCACCTGTGAAAAAGAGATGAATGACCAGAGGAAGAGGAAGACAATATACCAGCAAAATCCGGAGCGGTAATTGGATGTTTCCACGATTTCCAATGTATTTTTTCTGGTAAGCGCAAAGCCGCTGATGGCAAGCATCAATAGGAATACGGCAATATAGGCAGTGTTTAGGAGGTTGGGGGCAAACATGGAAATGGCCTGTTTAAAAATATAAAATTCCGGGATATCCATGGTGGCCGCCAGTTTATAAATATATCCTGTATTTTTAAAAGAAAATAGGTTTTTAAACATTTGGAAGGCGTGTGTCATGCTTTCACTGCGAAAGAAAAACAGCGAAAGGTTAAAAAAGGAAAAGGTAAACAGCCATCCAAGCCAGCGCGGGATATGGAACCGGGCTGGCTCTTTTTCCTCACAGCCTTTTACGCCTACAATCCCCAGGTTGTCCCAAACTACCAGAAGGCCCTGCATTGTCCCCCATGCAACATAAGTCCAGTTGGCGCCATGCCATAGGCCGCTAAGCGCAAAAATCACCATAGTGTTGCAAATCATCTTGGCTTTTCCCTTTTTGCTGCCGCCCAGGGGAATGTAAACATAAGTGACAAAAAAACGTGAAAGGGTCATGTGCCAGCGCTGCCAGAGTTCCTTTACGGAACACGCCTTATAAGGCGAACGGAAGTTTACCGGAAGCGCAATGTTGAACATATATCCAAGCCCCATAGCCATATCGCTGTAGCCGCTGAAGTCGAAATAGATTTGGAAGGTATAGGCCAGGATGACCAAAAAGGTGGAAGGGGCGTCCAGGAAATAGGTCTGTGCAAAGCCGAAATTGGTGGCAAGCGCCAGTACATCGGCCAACAGAACCTTTTTCGCCAGGCCCAGTACAAAAAGGGAGATGCCTTTTGCAAAGTTGGCAGGGGAAAAAGCGCGCTTTTCCAAGGCTTCGAACTGGGGAATCATTTCTTTGTACAATACAATGGGGCCTGCAATCAACTGCGGAAAAAAGGTGACAAAGGTAAGGTAATGCGCAAAGGGATAATGCCCTGCTTTCCCGGTGCAGCGGTCAATGATAAAAGATAACTGCTGGAAGGTAAAGAAGCTGATGCCAAGGGGGAGCAGGATATGTTTCAGGTTAAAATCCGTACGGAATATATAGTTGATGTTTTCTATAAAAAAATCATAATATTTAAAATAAAAAAGTATGCCAAGATTGATTGTGACGCCAGCCGCCAGCCCTATATGCCGCGCCTGCAGAGGCGGGAGGAATTGGAGGGCATAGCTTAACAGGTAGTTTACCAGGATGCTGAGGACGATAATGAGCAAATAATATATATTAAAATACCCATAGAACCAGAGAGACATTCCGGCAAGGAAGAGCTGTGCCAGTTGGTATTTTTGCAGTTTATTCAGGCCATACCAGCCAAGAAGGACAAGGGGCAGGAAAATTAATATAAAAATATAGGAATTAAAAAGCATATCAAAATACCTTTCTTTGTATAATTCGGAAATTTGCCGGCGTTTCGGCATATATTCAGCGTCTGTATTGCTCCCCTCCTAAAATGCGTGGGTGCGGACAGGAGACTGGCATGTGTTTTGGGATGCATTTTGGCGCATGGTCAAACACACTTAGATAGTATAACACAATTTTAAGGAAAATCGTAACATTTATGGGGAAAGGCAGTATTTTATACTTTTTTAATAGGCGGACATAAAAGCGGCAAATTGGGAAATAATGATAAAAGTAGATGGAATGAGGCGCTTTTGCATACAGAGGCGGTACTGGAATAGGAGGTTTGAAAGATGCGTGCATTGTCAGTTACATTTATCCTGGCGGTTGTATTATGGGCGTTTGCGGCGCCGGTTTTAACCGGATGCGGCGAAGGGGCAGTGGCTGGGTCGAATGCGGGCCGCGTGGAAAGTGGCCGAAGGGAAGTGGATGCGGATGCAGCGTCCGGGGAGATATTGCTAGGGATGGTGAGAGAGGAGGTCATAGGGATATTAGGGGAAAATTATTGGCCGGACAAGGAAATGACGAAGGAGGAATTGGAAACGGAAACGGGGATTGGCCCTGGGCTATATACGGCATGCCTGGCAGAGGAGCAGAAGGTGGAAACGGACATTGACCGGATGATTCTGATAAAGGCCAGGCCGGAATGTCTGACGGAAATTGAGACACTGTTGAACGCATACAGGGATTCCTTATTGGTAAAATATAAGGAAAGGCCGCAGGAGCTTGGGAAGGCATTGGCTTCCCGGATAGAAATCATTGACCAGTATGTCTGCTTTGTGCAGCTTGGGGCGGATACGGCAAAGGCGGCGCAGGAAGGGGATGAACAAGTGATTGCCCAGTGCCAGCAGGAAAATGAAAGGGCAGTGGATATGATAGAACGGACAATTTTCGAAGCGCTCTTGCGACAAAGGGAAGAATAGGGTATAATAGCGCACAGGCGCACAGGCGCACAGGCGCACAGGCAGAGGCATCGTGCGGGACCGGAAAGGGAACGCGCCTAAGGAAAGGGGGATGGTTATGGCATTTGCTCCCGTGGAGAAGATGCAGATAAAAAATGCAGTTGAGAAAGCGCTCCATGCGCCTGGGAATTATGCAGGGAGTGTTTTGGAAATGGCGCTGGTTTTTGACTGCAGCCTTTCCGAAGGGCAGGCGAAAGAAGCGGGACGGGATATTGCGGCATTGTTGAAATCACACAGCGAAATATTCCGTAATGTAAGGCTGAACAGGATTTACTGGGAAGGGGATGGCAGTATAGGGAACGGGGTAATTTCCCTTCCCCATTTGCAAATGGGCGGCGGCCTGGAGGGGTACCGCTGCATCCAAGGCAGAAAAAGGGCGGAACTTCTGGCAGGATACCTGAAGAAATTCCAGGCCCGTTCAAAATTAATCCTGTTGGTGACGGATGGGAACTGTCTGGTGGAGGATGAGGAATTGTTCCGGGAGAACATGCATCCCTTTCTGTACCGCAAATTTGCGGCGATACGGCTGTACCCTGACAAAGAGAAGGCAGGATGCCGGACGGTAAGCATACATATGGGAATGGAGAAAGGCTGGATGGCGGATGAAAGCAGTAGTGTTTGATATGGACGGAATATTATTTGACACCGAAAGGATAAGCTGTGAGTGCTGGAAAGAAACCGGGGAAGAGATGGGGCTTGGGGATATCAGTGAAGGGGTTACAGGCTGTATCGGGTTAAATAAAAATGATGCAACGGCTCTGATACACAGGCTCTATGGCGAGGATTTTCCCTGGGAAGAATTCCGCGCCCGCGCCCATGCGCGGATGGACAGGCGCATTGCCAGAGAAGGGCTCCCGGTAAAGACGGGAGTTAGGGAAATCCTGGAATATCTGGAAAAACAAGGATATCTGGTCGGCCTGGCGTCTTCCACGGCAATGCAAGGTGTGATGGGACATTTGGAGCAATCCGGGCTGACACAGTTTTTTCAAGTAATTGTGACCGGGGATATGGTGGAACACAGCAAGCCGGAACCGGATATCTATTTAAAGGCATGTGAAAAGCTGGGAGCGGCTCCTGCAGATGCAATGGCGGTGGAAGATTCGCCCAATGGAATCCGGTCTGCATACCGTGCGGGAATGAAACCTGTGATGGTTCCCGACATGATTGCGCCTACCCCGGAAATTGAGGAGATGTTATTTGGTAAATTTACTACTTTGCTGGATATGCTGGAGTATTTAAAGGGTCTGGAATGTAATGGAGAAAAGTAAAGGGGAATGCAGTCTGTGGTTAGATGCGGCATTGGCTACAGACGATGCATTTGGGAAAAGATGATATGGAAAAATGGAGGAGCGTATGGCAAAATCAAAAGTATACTACACCGATATGAGGACATCGTTTAGTGAGAACCTTCCGCAGAAGCTGGAACGGCTGATGAAAACGGCAGGAATCGGGGAGATTGATTTCAAAAAGAAATATGCGGCGATTAAGATTCATTTTGGAGAACCGGGGAATTTGGCTTATTTACGGCCCAACTATGCGGCTGTGGCAGTGAAGGTGATTCAGGAATTGGGAGGCAAGGCATTTCTGACCGACTGCAACACTCTGTATGTGGGCGGCAGGAAAAATGCGCTGGATCATATGGATGCGGCATATCAGAATGGGTTTTCCCCTTTTTCCACAGGATGCCATGTAATTATTGCGGATGGCTTGAAAGGGACCGATGAGGTTTTAGTGCCTGTGGAAGGCGGGGAATATGTAAAAGAGGCTAAGATTGGCCGCGCGGTTATGGATGCGGATGTGTTTATTACGCTGAATCACTTTAAAGGGCATGAAGCTACAGGATTTGGCGGCGCGTTGAAGAACATTGGCATGGGCTGCGGCTCCAGAGCCGGGAAGATGGAGATGCACAGCGCCGGGAAACCTTTTGTAAATCGGGAGGCTTGTGTAGGTTGTGGAAGATGCATAAAAATATGCGCCCATGACGCTCCTTCCGTTACAGACGCAAAAGCTTCCATTGACCAGAATAAATGCGTAGGCTGCGGCCGTTGCATCGGCGTATGCCCTATGGATGCGGTGGAAGCGGCAGGGGATGAGTCCAATGATATCCTAAACCGGAAGATTGCGGAGTACAGCAAGGCAGTTTTGGCAGGAAGGCCGCATTTTCATGTCAGCCTGGTGGTGGATGTGTCCCCAAACTGTGACTGTCATGGGGAAAACGACATTCCTATTGTGCCCAATGTAGGCATGTTCGCATCTTTTGATCCGGTAGCTTTGGATGTTGCCTGTGCCGATGCCGTGAACAGGCAGCCAGTGATTGCCAATAGTCAGTTGGATCGTATGCCTCATGTACATAATGACCATTTTATGGATTCCGCGCCCCAGACAAACTGGAAGTCCGCAATTGAACATGCAGTGAAGATTGGCATTGGCAATGCGGAGTATGAGCTGATTGAAATATAAGCGAAAACAGACAAAGAAAAAAGACTGTTGCATTTGGAATGCGGCGGTCTTTTTTTCTCCCATCCTTCTTTATTAATAGCAAAATTATGCCTGTTATGCCTTTTGCATCTGCGATGCCTTTTCTAACAGTTCTGTAATGGTTCGTATAGAGTTGAGCTGGTTGCTGCGCCCCATGGCGTCTATAAAGGTTTGTCTGGTAAAGTATAGTTCGTGGACTTTTTCAACCAGCAGATTTTCCGTAAGGTAATCTTCGTCTATGACAAGGCTGAAGCCTTGCGCTTCAAAAGATTTGGCATTCAGTATCTGGTCGCCCCTGCTGCTGTGAGTAGGGAGGGGAATAAGCAGGTTAGGCTTTTTTAAAGCCAGCAGTTCACAGATGGAATTGGCGCCTGCCCTGGAAATGACCAGATCTGCCATAGCGAAAATATCTTTTAATTCTGTCTTCACATATTCAAACTGTTTATAGCCCTGGATATTGAGCATTAGGTTATCCACTTTGTCTTTGCCGCAAATGTGAACCACTTGGAAATCTTCCAATAGCTTCGGCAAAGCGTCGCGTACTGCCTTATTGATGGCTTCTGCCCCCAGGCTGCCTCCTATCACCATAATAACCGGTTTGTTGGAGGTGAATTTGCATAAATCATAAGCGGCTATCTTATTGCCTTTGGCCAGTTCCTCACGGATAGGGGAACCGGTAAGCGCCGCTTTTCCTTCCGGAAGCATAGGGACGGTTTCCGGAAAATTGCAGCATATTTTCTCCGCTACGGGAATGCATAGCTTATTGGCCAGCCCTGGCGTCATATCCGATTCGTGGATAATGCAGGGAACGCCCAGGGACGCCGCCGCACGCACTACCGGGACGCTGACAAAACCGCCTTTGGAAAACAGTGTATCTGGCTCAATCTGTTTTAAGTATTTCCTGGCTTCCAGGAAACCTTTCAATACCCGGAACGGGTCAGAAAAATTCTTTGGATCAAAATAGCGGCGGAATTTGCCGGTGGCAATCCCATAATAGGGAATATCGAAATCGGCGATTAGTTTTTTTTCTATTCCGTCGTAGGAACCTATATAATAGATTTCATAACCAAGTTCCCTTAGCTTCGGTATCAGGGCGATATTCGGGGTCACATGGCCTGCGGTACCGCCGCCGGTGAGGACTATTTTTTTTGCCATCTGTCAGGCACCTCCAGATTGATTTCGATGATACTAGGATTCTCTCTTCTTCTGTATTTATACCTATTCCCGGTCAGGGCGAAATCATGCTTTCTAACGCCTGTGCAAGCTGGTCAGGGCAGGAGGTGCTTTTGAAGCCGCAGCGGATGCCTTTTAACCTTTGTATGGCTTCTTCGGCTTTCATGCCCTGGATTAAGTGGGATATGCCTTGCAAATTGCCGTTGCATCCGCCAGTGAATGCAACGGATTTTACAACCCCGTCTTCCAGTTCAATGTCTATGGATGTGGAACAAACTCCTTTTGGCTGATATTTCATATGGATAGCCCCTCTTTCTATTGTCGTATTTGTTATGCGCTGTCCTGCGGGAACTGCCTTTGCCGTCCGTACCCCATTGGAACGATTATAACAGATAGTTCAAATTATTTCCAGTGTTATTCCGCAAACTTGTCGAAATTTGCGGATGGGTTACAAGGCCGGACATATTGTGGGATGGGGAGTTTATGCTTTATAATAATGGAATCAGGTAAAGGAAAACAGGAGCGGGGGGCAGGTATGGTTACGGTATTTACACAACACAGGATGATTTGTATCGTGTTTTTATTGCTTTTATTATTAAGCATAATATGCCAGATGGCAATAGGTGTGATTTTCAGGAATATGATACGGGAAACGGATAATATGTCCGCGACTTCCAACAAGCGCCTGAAACAGTGCAAACTAAAATTTGTGAACTGTTACCAGCTTAATGGCAGCGTGGCCAATGTTCCTGTATTTGTGGACAAGTTTCTTGGCAAACTGACTTTTTTTGGAATATCCTTGACAGGGCTCCAGCATCTGTCTGGGCAGCTTACGCTTCTTTCTGTGGCGGTGGCGGGAATTGGCGCTTGTCAGGAAATCATCCGGGGGGAAAGCATAGGGAATGTGCTACCTTATTATATTGCCAGTTTTCTTGGATTATATGTATATTTTTCAATATCGGGCATGGTGGATATCCAGGGGAAAAGGGAGCGGCTCAAAATCAACCTGGTGGATTACTTGGAGAATCATATGGTAAATAAGCTGCGTCAGTCCGCCATTGATTGGGAAGGGCTGACCGGGGAGCAAATCGGCAAGCTGAGGGAACGGATGGAACAGGAACGGAGGCTGCGGGAGCAGGAGGAAGAGGCGCAGTCAGGACGGTGGGAAGGCGCATCGCAAAGAAAGGAAAGCGCAGGAGAGAAACAGGATAGGGCGGCAGGAAGACAGGGAAGCGACTCAGAAGGACGGATAAGCGCATCGGGGAAAAGGGAAGGCAAAACAGGAAGGCATGGAAGCGCGGCAGTGGCGCAGGAGAGTATGGACGCCGGGTGGCGGGAAGGCATGGAGAGCGTTTGGCGGATGGACGCACAGGCCGGACGGCATTCCAAAGAGAATTGGGAAGAGGAATATGGGGCACAGGAGGCAGAAACGGACAGGCTGTCCGGGGAAGGTAAGGTTGCCCAGACGTTTTCCAGGAAGGATGAACAGGAGCTGGAGGAATTGTTGAGAGAATTTTTTACGTAAGCGCCAAGGCATTTTTTGGAGGATGGCAACTCCATTTTAAGTGGAAGGAACGTTAGCATGGACGCGGCATTAAAAAAGCATACTGGAGAAAAAGGAAATCATGGCAGGTTTGGCATGGGAATAGGGGGAAATATGAAAATACCTGTGGGAATTGCCAAAATTTAACTTGAAAATAAAATACAGTTTTGCTAAACTAAAAATAGTTGGATCATAAGGAACTGTTTGCAAAAAAAGATCCCGGTTTTGCGGGAAGCAAAGGAGAGAGACAGATGGGCAATAAGGTTACGTTTGATTATTCGAAGGCTTCTTCTTTTATCAGCGAGCATGAAGTGGAGTTTATGAAGAAGCTGGCATTGGACGCGAAGGAAGTGTTGGTTTCCAAAGCTGGGGCCGGGAATGATTTCCTTGGGTGGATTGACCTGCCGGTGGATTATGACAAAGAGGAGTTTGCCAGGATTAAGAAAGCGGCTACTAAGATCCAGGGGGATTCCGAAGTGTTGCTGGTCATTGGGATTGGCGGTTCTTACCTTGGCGCAAGAGCGGCTATTGAGTTTTTAAGGCATAGTTTTTATAATAATGTGGACAAGGCAATCCGCAAGACGCCGGAGATTTATTTTGTAGGGAATTCCATTAGTTCCACTTATATGAAACATTTGAAAGAGGTAATCGGGGAAAGGGATTTCTCCATTAATATGATTAGTAAATCCGGCACAACGACGGAGCCTGCCATTGCATTCCGTGTCTTTAAGAAGATGATGGAAGAAAAGTATGGCAGGGAAGAGGCGGCTAAGAGGATTTATGCAACTACGGACAGGGCAAAGGGTTCTTTGAAGAATCTGGCGACGGAAGAGGGGTATGAGACTTTTGTAGTGCCTGATGATGTGGGCGGCCGTTTTTCCGTCCTGACGGCGGTGGGGCTGCTTCCCATTGCGGTAAGCGGCGCGGACATTGACAAATTGATGGAAGGGGCACAGAGCGGCAGAAAGCGTGCGCTGGAAGCTTCTTTTGAAGAAAATGACGCGGTGAAGTATGCGGCGTTACGCAATATCCTGCTTAGGAAAGGGAAATCGGTGGAAATCCTGGCAAACTATGAGCCAAGCGTGCATTATGTGTCCGAGTGGTGGAAGCAGTTGTATGGAGAGAGCGAAGGCAAAGACCAGAAAGGCATTTTCCCGGCAAGCGTAGACCTTACCACAGACTTGCATTCCATGGGGCAGTTTATACAGGACGGCGCCAGAATTTTGTTTGAGACGGTAATTGATGTGGAAACAAGCCGGGAAGAAGTGTTGCTTGAGGAAGAACCGGTGGATTTGGACGGACTGAATTACCTGGCAGGCAAGTCGGTGGACTTTGTAAATAAGAGTGCGATGAACGGTACGATTTTAGCGCATACCGATGGGAATGTGCCCAATTTTATGGTGCATGTGCCGGAAGTGAATGAATTTTATTTGGGCGAGCTGTTCTATTTCTTTGAATTTGCCTGCGGCGTCAGCGGATATCTGTTAGGCGTGAATCCGTTCAACCAGCCGGGCGTGGAGAGCTATAAAAAGAATATGTTTGCGCTTCTTGGCAAACCGGGGTATGAAGAGCAGAGGGAAGAGCTGCTAAAGAGACTGTAAGCCGGAGGATAGGCCGGGAAAACAGGTCAGTGATTTGGAAGAGTGATTGTTGAAACAATGCATTTAGCAATAAGATAGGATGTCTATGCATTACAGGGCTGCCGGGGAATTGGCGGCCCTGTTTTTCTCATAAGGGCAGCGTGTATCCGGTCGGAAATTAGAATCCTAATCCCGGCCTGGATGGAGTGGCCGTTTGCTCTGCCACACAGGCGGGAAGGGGCAGGAATGAAGGAAGCATGGGAGCTTTTTGAAAAAGGGACGGCAGAGTGGTTTGCGGATACGTTTGGGGAGCCTACATTGGTGCAACGGATATCCTGGCCACTGATTGCATCGGGAAAGCATGTGTTGGTATCGGCGCCCACTGGGACTGGGAAGACGCTTTCAGCCTTCCTTGTTTTTCTGGACCAGATGAAAAGGCAGGCGCAGGAAGGTGTGTTAAAGCAGGAACTGCAGCTTATTTATGTTTCTCCCTTAAAGTCCCTGGCGGCGGATATCCGGGAAAACCTGAAACGGCCGCTGGAGGGGATGAGGGCCGGGGAAATTACGGTAGGGATACGAACCGGGGATACGCCCCAGCGGGACAGGCAGAAAATGGTGCGTACGCCGCCCCATATCCTGATTATAACGCCGGAATCTTTATATTTAATGCTGACTAGTAAAACAGGACAGAGGGTATTGGCGACGGCAAGGGCCGTTATCCTGGATGAACTTCATGCCTTGATTGACACAAAAAGAGGGGCGCATTTAATGCTTTCCCTGGCGCGGCTGGATTATATATGCCGGAGAGCCCTGCAGCGTATTGGCCTATCGGCTACTATAGAGCCGCTGGATATGGCGGCGCGCTATCTGGCGCCGGAAGATGTGTCCATTGCCGCTCCGCCGATGACAAAAAAGGTACGGCTGGAGATACTCAGCCCCTATGCGGATGCGTCAAAGGGAAGGCGCAAGGATCCGGTGTGGGAGGAACTGGGGGCGTTGGTTTACCGGTATTGTCAGGGAAGCCGCAGTGTGATTGCTTTTGTGGAGGGGAGGCGGTATGCGGAGAAGCTGGCCTATTATGTGAACCTGTTAGGGGGAGAGGGGTTTGCCAGAGTCCATCATGGAAGCTTATCCAAGGAACAGCGGATGGAAACGGAGTTGGCTTTAAGGGATGGACGGCTGCGGCTTTTGTGCGCCACGTCTTCCATGGAGCTTGGGATTGATGTGGGGGAAATCGACCAGACGCTGCAGGTGGGCTGCCCCCGGACGGTTTCCGGGACGATGCAAAGGTTGGGACGCGCCGGGCATAATCCGGGACGTGTGAGCGTAATGTATCTTTTTCCACGCACGGCAGCGGAATGTGTGTCCTGCGGTATGACGGCGCAGCTTGCCAGAGAGGGTGGGGTGGAGCATTTGAACCCGCCGTCGGGCTGTTTGGATGTGCTGGCCCAGCATCTCGTTTCCATGGCGGCTTTTGGCAGTTACGGGCTGGAGGAGGTCATGGAAATACTGCCCCGCGCCTGGCCCTTCCGGCAGGTGACAAAGGAGGAAGTTCAAGCCGTGCTTGGCATGTTGGCGGGGGACTATGAACATGGAAGGGATATCCCCGCCCGGCCCAGGGTTTTGTATGACCGGATTCATGAACGGGTGGAAGGGGATGGCTATAGCAGGATGTTAGCGGTCTCTGCCGGAGGGACGATACCGGATAAGGGGCTGTATGCCGTAAAGACAGAGGATGGGGTAAAGCTGGGGGAAGTGGACGAGGAATTCGTTTATGAATCCCAAAAAGGGGACCGTTTTATTCTCGGTTCCTTTGCCTGGAAAGTGGTGCATATCAGCCGTGATACAGTGACGGTGACACAGGCTCCGGTGGAAGGAGCCAGGCTTCCTTTCTGGAAGGGGGAGCTGAAAGGAAGGGACAAACGGACAGGGGAAGCATTCGGGCGGATGTTCCATTCCCTGCAGGAGGCATATGGGGATGGAAAGCTTGCAGAGGCTTTAAAGGAGCTGGGTCTGGACGAGGCGGCAGTGGGTTTAGCCTATGGGTATTTGGAACGGCAGATAAAAGCGGTTGGCGCCCTTGCGGACCACCGGACGGTAATTGTGGAGCATTTTAGGGATATGTCAGGGAACAGCCAGTTAATGGTGCATTCCGTATTCGGACGGAGGATTAACGCGCCTTTGGCTCTGTTGGCGGCGAAGGTGGCCAGCGGGCAGCTTGGCATGGAAATCGGCCATGTGGAGGAAGAGGATGGTTTTTTACTGTATGCCTATGGGGACGGGGCGCTGCCGGAGGGGATTTTGCAGCGGGTGGATCCGGATGCCTGCCGGAAGCAGTTGGAAATCCTTTTGCCGGGAACGCCATTGTTTAACATGGCATTCCGGTATAACAGCGGGCGGGCGTTAATGATGGGGGTGAGAGGGAACGGAAGGCATCCTCTCTGGCTGCAGCGGCTCAAAAGCGCGGAGATGCTCTCACAGGCTGTGACGGAAAAGGGACATCCGCTAATCCGGGAGACGAGGCGTGAGTGCATGGAGCAGTTGTGGGACGCGGAAGGCTTGAGGGAGCTGTTATATGATATCCGTTCCGGTATTGTGGAGGTGAGAGAGGTGTACAGCGAGACGCCTTCCCCTATGTCGCTTCCGCTGCAATGGGGCCAGGAGGCGGCTGTGATGTATGATTATGCGCCAACTCCGCAGGGCATCCATAAGGCGGTTGCCGAAGAATGGGAGCAGGAGGAGAAGCTGCTTGCGCCGGGCCGTCAGGAACTGTTCGAGGCACAGGCCAGGGGCAGGCTGCCGGAAAATGAGAAACAGTTACATTCCCTTTTGATGACAGAGGGGGATTTGGCGGCAGGAGAATTGGAAGTTGCGGTGGAATGGCTGGACAGTCTGGCCCGTGAGGGCAGGGCGCTTTATCTGGAGCAAGGGCTTTGGATTGCGGCGGAGCAGGAAAGGGAGTATGCGCAAGCGCTGGGAGAGGGAGATGGCCTTTGTCAGGAAGGGAATAAGGAGGGATGGAAAGAGCGGCTCCATATCGTGCGGCGTATGTTGCGTTACCGGGGAGCGGCCAACGCTCAGGACGTGGCAGAGCGTTATGGCTGGAGCGTCCATGGGGCGGAAGGGATTTTGGAAGAATTGCGCCAGAGTAAGGAGGCGGTAAAACAGGACGGAAAATATTACCATGCCCAGTTGTACCGCCGTGCCAGAAGGCAGACGGTAAAGAAACGCCGGGAAGAGGCCGTTACCTGTCCGGCGGAAAATTATGCGGCCCTTTTGCTTGCGGAGATGGAATCCAGCGCGCCGGCGCAGGAAGAGATGCAGAATCTATTGAAGCAATACGCGGGGATGGTTTTTCCTGCAGCATTTTGGGAGGGGATACTGCTCTCAGGGCGAATCAGAAATTACCGGGAATCCATGCTGGATGCATTCCTTGCCAAAGGAGAGCTGTTTTGGCATATGGACGGAAAAGGCGGGCTGTGTTTTGAAAGGCAGGAGGAAACGGATTGGGAAGCTGATTTGGAGAGGCAGGAGGAAACGTTGGATGAAAAGGAGCGGACGGTGTACGAGGCGTTGTTAAAACGAGGCGCCAGTTTTCAGCAGGCATTGCATGGGCTGCTTTGCGGGGAATCGCCTTATGACGCTTTGATGGGACTGATGGAGAAAGGGTTAGTATGCGCAGACAGCTATCTTCCGGTGCGGCAGTGGCTGCAGAAAGAAAAGACAAAAAAAGCCACGGTCAGGCAGCGTGTAAAGGCCCGTGTGAAAACGATGGAGGCAGGCCGGTGGGATGTGGTGCGGCCTGTAAAGCAACAGCCTTTGGAGACGAGGCTGGAGCGCTGTTTTGCCCGATGCCTGGTTTTGAGTAAAGAGACAGCGGCGGTTTGCGGGATTTCATGGCAGGAAGCGTTGTCCGTACTGCGTATATGGGAGTATACGGGCCAGGCCAGAAGGGGATATTTTGTTAAGGGTCTGTCCGGGGCGCAATTTATCCGGGGAACGGATTATGCGGCGGTAGTGCGGAGGCTGCAGCGTCCGGAGAAAAAGCTGGTTTGGGTCAATGCGGCAGACCCTGCCCAGCCATGGGGGAAGACATTGCCTCATTTACCCGGACGCAGTTTCCAGAATATACAAGGAAATGCAGTAGCCTGCCTGGGAGGGCTTCCAGTGGCAGTGATGGAACGGCAGGGAAAGACTTTACGCATGTTGGGCAGCGAATGGCAGGAAGACGGGTTGCAACTGTTTGCGCAGGAATATAAGAGGGGCAGGCTGTTTCCGTTATTAAAGCGGATTGTAGTGAAGGAATATCCAGAAGGGGCAGAGGAGGCTTTTGCGTCAGCCGGATTTTTAAAGGAAATGCGGGATTATGTCCTGTATCGGTAAAGGGCAGAGAAAAGGCCGGAAGCAGTAAGTTAAGCAGGAAAGACAATAGACGGGGAAAGGTTGGGCAGCGGTATGGAAAGGCAGATAGTCGTTACGATAGGAAGAAGTTTTGGGAGCAATGGGCGCAGGATTGGGGAAAAGCTGGCAAAATCGCTGGGGATTCATTTCTATGACAGAAATCTGATTGAGCGGGCGTCGAGGGAAAGCGGGATTGACTGGAAGATGATGGGGAAGGGGGACGAGAAGCTTATTGGGCGGGTGTTGAAGTTCGCCCCTGGTTTGGAGTTTGTGCAGGACAATCCGAATGAGAAGATTTACCGGGCGCAGGAGGAAACCATCCGCCGGATTGTAAAGAGTGGGGAATCCTGCGTGATTGTAGGACGGGGGGCGGATTATGTGTTGAGAAACCGTCCGGAGGTGTTGAAAGTTTATATCTATGCGCCGTTTAGCATCCGTGTGGAAACCGTAATGGAGAGATACAATTTCTCAAAGGAGGAAGCGGAGAAGGTAGTGCGTTACATGGATAAAACGAGGAAGAATTATTATGAGTATTTTACAGATAATAATTGGGATCAAAAGGAGGGGAAGGATTTGTTAATGGACAGCAGCGAGTTTGGGGTGGATGGGACGGCCGGGTTATTAAAGGCGGCAGTGGAATGTAAACTGAAAAAAGACTGGGATGACTTGTAAAAGGCATCTGGGCGTGATGAAAATGCTCTGGCGCGAAGCGAAGGGCTTTGAGAAGGAATAGGGATTTGGATGGATTATATCGTATTTGATCTAGAGTGGAACCAGGGCGCAGCCGGGCAGGAAGTGAAGGAAATCCCCTTTGAAATTATTGAAATCGGCGCAGTGAAATTGAATGAAGAGTTCCATATGACAGGAGAATTCAGCCGCCTGGTTAAGCCACAGATTTACCATGAGATGAATCAGATTACCGGGAAGCTGGTTCATATGACGATAGAAGAGCTGGAAGGGGAAAAAGTGTTTCCACAGGTAGCGAAAGATTTCCTGGAATGGTGTGGGAAAGATTATATTTTCTGTACCTGGGGACAGATGGATTTAATGGAATTGCAAAAGAACATGAAGTATTACGGGATGGAACCGTTGGAAAGCGGGCCTCTGAAATACTATGATGTGCAGAAACTGTTCAGCATAGGTTTTGAAGACCGGAAATCCAGGAGGGCTTTGGAATATGCCATTGACTTTCTGAGACTGGAAAAGGACGTCCCGTTCCACCGGGCTTACAGCGATGCATATTATACGGCAAAGATAATGGAAAAACTGGAGCCGTCTGTCTTTGATAATTTTTCATTTGATGTATTTGTGCCGCCAAAGACAAGGAAGGATGAAATAAAAGTAATTTTCAACAATTATGCCAAGTATATCTCCAGGGAATTTGAAAATAAGGCAGAGGCGCTGGAGGACAGGGAGGTTATGAGCGTTAAATGCTATTTGTGCGGGCATAATATTAAGCGGAAGATGAAGTGGGCCACGCCCAATGGCAAACATTATTATTGTGCAGGGTATTGTGGCGTGCATGGTTATGTGAAGGTGAAGGTGCGTGTGCGGAAGTCGGAAAACGATAAAGTGTATATTGTGAAAACCACTAAATTGATAGGGGAAGATGAGCTGGAGAGAATGAAACAAAAGCGGATGAAGCCCAAACTCCTTTAGGTTTGCCAGGGGCTGTCACAGTAAAGAATTATTGCTGTGACAGTCCGGTTTGCGTATGCTTTTTTATAATTGGTCATAATCCCCGTATCTTGGCGGCATGTTGCGCCGTTTTTTATATTTAAACCGGGTTCTTCTGCTGTAATGGATTTTATGCCGCCGTCTGCCTGCAAAGCTGTAGTTTTGTATGGATGATTTGATAATAAAAAACAGGATTAGGGCAGCGGCGCCGGCCAGGACACAAATAAGCACCGTTTTCACATTGACAAAGATTACGTTTTCTTTTTCCTCAGGAGGCTCCGGTTCCGGCATAGGGGCTGGTTCTGCGGGGCTGTCAAAGTCGTAGGAGGAAGCGTCGGCGGCAAGGTCGATGGAAGCGCTGCCCACATAAATGCCATGGTAATTGTAGTCAATGACAGCCAGGTGGTTTTCCGTTCCGGTTTCATAGGAAATGGAGGATTCCAGATCTTCAAAGGAAGCGGTTTTGGGCAGAATCAGGAAGCTGTCCTTATTTAAGGAAAGGAGTGGTTTGGAACTGCCGAAGATACTGTTTTCCGTCTGGAAGAAGTCCGCATTGTCGATGTTGTATTTGGTTTCATGCTCTGCCACATTGACGACTTCAAAGTTGCTAAAGCCGTAATTGAATAAGTCCATGGTATCCGTAAACTGGGTGGGGGACTCTTCTTTCATTACCACACAAATAAGTTTCATGCCGTTTTGCTCTGCGCATGTTACCAATGTCTGGCGGGCCATATCCGTATATCCGGTTTTGCCCCCCAGGACGCCGTCATAGGAATACTCCCCTGTGACCAGCCTGTGGTGGGTGCGCAGGATAAAGTCATCCGGCTGGGTATCGGTAGGCAGGAAATGTCTGGTAGGGGTGTTGGACATTTTGGCCAGCAGCTCATTTTGAAAAAAGGCGCGGGCAATGACGGCCAGGTCATAGGCGGAAGTATAGTGGTCATCGTTGTGTAGGCCGTTTGGATTGGCAAAATGGGAATCCACGCACCCAAGTTCCTTGGCTTTCCGGTTCATCATATCGGCAAAGGCTTCGATACTGCCGCCCACATGTTCCGCTACGGCATTTGCCGTCTCATTGGCAGAACCGACTAAGATGCCATATAACGCTTCTTCCATGGTCAGAGCTTCTCCCACATCCATCCCCATATTGGAGCTTCCACGCTCTATGGAAAAAACGGCGTCTTGGGAAAAAGTAACCATTTCGTCCAGGGAAGAAGCCTCCGCCGCCACCAGGCAGGTAAGGATTTTGGTGGTGCTGGCCGGATAAAGAGGTTCGTGAATATTTTTGCTATACAAAATAATTCCGGTATCCGCCTCCATAACAATGGCCGACTGGGCGCTTACCACAGGCCCTTTCGGCCAGTTTTCTATTTCATTGGACGCAATGGGCAGCTCCTTGCGGGCTTCTTCTGCCGCGGTCCGTTCATCCGGGGCAGCGGCGCGCGCATCCACTGCGCTGCTTAAAAGTCCGCAGGAAAAAAGGCAAAGGGAAAGCGCCAAGGCTCCTGCTTTGCTCCAGCTTATATATTTCAATCTATTCCATTTGAATTTCAATTCAAACCTCATTTAACCTCCTGTCTGTCCACCTTGGCGGGCTATGCATTTATCTTAAAATATTTCTTATTCGTCAAATTTTATCCACACAGTTTGCAGTGGCAGTGTTCTTTCCCACTATACACTATTTTTTGTGAAAACCAAACTAATTTCATAAAAATTTCACGGAATTTTTTTTCTATTTATCGCGTAATCCACTCTTCCCTTTTTCTGGCAATGGGTGTAAAATAGGCACGGGGAAAGGAGAAGCGGAATGCGTTTAAGGAATATAGCAGGTTCAAGGGAAATAATCGGTGAAAGCGGGTTTGTAGTTCACAGCCCGGAAAGACAAAAGGGGAATTGGCCGGGGATTTTTGGGAATAATAATCCTGTACATTTGGAAATAGGCATGGGAAAGGGGCGTTTCCTTATGGATATGGCAAAGGAGCATCCTGCTATTAATTATGTAGGGATAGAAAAATATTCCAGCGTATTGCTGCGGGCCGTACAGAAGATGGAGCAGGAGCCTGCGCCATTGCCCAATGTGCGTTTCATCCGGATGGAAGCGGAAGCGATAGCGGATGTATTTGGGCAAGGGGAGGTCGGACGGATTTATTTGAACTTTTCTGACCCATGGCCGAAGGACAGACATGCCAAACGCAGACTGACAAGCAGGGAGTTCTTATCGCGCTATGATAAACTTTTGAAGCCGGACGGACAGTTGGAATTTAAAACAGACAACAAAGAGTTGTTTGCATTTTCCCTGGAAGAGTTGGAACCGGCCGGATGGCGGGCAAAGGAAGTTACTTATGACCTGCATCATGACAAAGGAATGATGGAAGGGAACATTATGACAGAATATGAAGAGCGGTTTTCTTCCATGGGAAATGCAATTTGTAAGTATGTGGCGGAACGGTAAAAGCGTAAAATATGTAATGGAAAGAGAGGAAAACGAAATGGAATATAAGTTTACAGCGGAAAACTTTCAGGCAGAGGTGTTGGAGTCCGGCCAGCCGGTGTTGGTGGATTTTTATGCGGACTGGTGCGGCCCATGCAAGAAGATGGCGCCTGTAGTGGAGGAGATGGCAGGCCGTTTTGAAGGAAAAGTGAAGGTTGGGAAGTGCAATATAGATGATAATATGGAGATTGCGCAAAAATACCGCGTAATGCATATCCCTACCTTTATCTTATTTAAGGATGGCCAGGCAGTGGATACCCATGTGGGGTCATTGTCAAAGGCGGAACTGGAAAGCAAGCTCCAGGCCGCAGCGGAATAGGAAGTACGAAGCAGACACTCGCATAGCGGGTGTTTGTTTCTTGTGGGTGTTTGGAAAAGCGTTTATGAATGGATTTGGCAAGGATGGGACAAGACAGGAAGAAAAAGGATAGGAGGCGCTGGAAAAATGTACATACTGTTTTTCCTGGTATGGCTGATTTTTAACGGGGCGGTGACAACGGAGATTATTTTGTTCGGGTTGGCGGTTTCTGCGGCAATGTATGTTTTCATTTGTAAATTTTTGGGGTACAGCGTCCAAAAGGACATTGCTTATTTGAAACGGGCGCCGCGTATTTTGCAGTATATTTGTGTGTTGGCATGGGAGATTATAAAAGCGAATTTTGCAGTGATAAAGTTGATGACCGCTTCCCGGTATGAGCTGGAGCCGGCGCTGGTACGTTTTAAAACGGATTTAAAGACGAGACAGGCCAGGGTAGTGTTGGCAAATTCCATTACTTTAACGCCGGGTACGATAACCGTGTCTTTGGAAGGGGATGAATATGTAGTGCATTGTCTGGACAAGGAGCTGGCAAAGGGAATGAACCATTCCATATTTGTGGAATTGTTGGAAAAGCTGGAAAGGATGTAAAAGGTATGGTAGTGACGGGTGAGCTGACGGCATTGGGGGCGGCCTACCGGACGGTTTTGGTAGGCGCTTTGATTTTCCTTGCGCTGATGGTGGTTTTGTGTCTGATACGGGCGGTGAAAGGGCCAAGCATTGCAGACCGGATTGTGGCGGTGAATATGATGGGCACTATGGTTATGGTAATGATTGCCATACTGGCCTTTTTGCTCAAAGAGGGGTATTTGGTGGATATCTGCCTGATTTACGCTATGATTAGTTTCCTGGCGGTGATTGTACTGACGAAAGTATATATGGGCGTGCATAAGGAAAAGGAAAATTCAAGGGAGGGGCAGGAAAATGGGAGTGATTGAATGGGTGCGTTTTCTTACAGGCGCTATGGTGTTGCTTTGCGGGCTGGCAATCTTTGTTGTGGAAATCTTTGGCATTTTCCATATGCGGTATGTATTAAACCGGATGCATGCGGCAGCGATGGGAGACACTTTGGGAATCAGTATTTCGCTGGTGGGGCTGATGATTTTTTCCGGATTCAATTTTACCACTTTGAAAATGGTTCTTATCGTGGTGTTCTTGTGGCTGGCTTCCCCGGTTTCTTCGCATTTGATTGCCAGGCTGGAGGTAACTACGAACCGGAAGCTGGGCGAGTTTTGTGAGGAGGATATGATTTTGACAAAAGAAGGGGAGCTGACAAAAAGGGGAGGGGAATGCCGTTAAACGGGCGCTTTTGCAGAGGGAGGTTTGACTGGAATGGAGGCGCAACTGAAATAGAAAGGGATTTGGTATGCGGGTATTTCAATATATTTTACTTGGTTTTTTGGTGGTGTGCGCGATTTCAGTGAGTTTTTCCAGGAAGCTGCTGAATTCGATTTTGATTTTTATGTCTTATAGTTTGGTGATGTCGATTATATGGATTTGCCTGGAGTCTCCGGATTTGGCGATTACAGAGGCGGCGGTGGGGGCCGGGGTTACGAGTGTGCTGTTTTTTGTGACATTGAAAAAGATTAACGCTATGGAGACGATAGAGGATATGGGGAAGTTTGGGAAGCAGGGGCAGGAGGCAAAGGAGGACGGAGTGGACGATGAGCAGGCTTAAGTCGGAAGAGGAATATGAAAAGACGGCGGCGTTCCATTTTTTCCGGTGGCTATCCGGGAGCAAGGATTATTATGTAGGGAATATGGAGATGCAGCCGCAGGAGGAGTATAAAGAGGAAGAGGCTACTATTCAGGAGCGTATGCGGGAGCAGCAGATGATACGTGACAAGGTATACGATACGCAGAATAATAAGTGGCTGTTTCGGTTTCGGTGGTTTTACCGGATTATGGCGGCGGTGTTCTGCGCTATTTTAGGCGTGCTGCTGATTGTAACGGTTTCGTTTCTGCCGCCTACCGGAGGGGTGGCCAAGCCGGATAATAACGAGGTGGCAGCCAGGTATATTGAGCGGGGAATGCAGGAAACGGGCGCGGTGAATATTGTGACGGGTATGATTTTGACTTACCGTGCGTTTGATACGTTTGGGGAAACCAATGTGCTTTTTATCGCTACCTGTTGCGTTATGATTATGCTGATGGCGGAGGATGCGGAATTAAAGAAGCGGGAATTGTTGAATGACCGCCGTTATGAGCCGAAAAATGACGCGATTTTGCAGGGAGTGGCTACGATTCTTGTGCCTGTTATTTTTATTTTCGGGATTTATATTATTTTAAACGGGCATTTATCTCCAGGGGGCGGTTTCTCCGGAGGCGCGACGATAGGCGCTGGGCTGATTTTATATGTCAGCGCCTTTGGGTTTAAGAAAACGCAGCGCTTTTTTCATGAGGGGATTTACAAAGCAGCCAAGGTAACGGCTCTTTGTATGTATGGGCTGATTGGGATTTATTATTATGTGACAGGGGCAAATGGGCTGGAAAACCATATCCCGCTTGGGATTCCCGGACATATTGTCAGTGCGGGCATTATTTTCCCGATTAATATTTGCGTGGGGATTGAAGTGGCTTGCACTATGTATGCGTTTTATGCCTTATTCCGAAGGGGAGGATTATAATTCCGTGAAGGTTCTTTGAAAGGAGTTGGTTTGGAATGGGAAGGAATTTGTTTGCGAATTACGGAGAGATGGTAGCGATGGCGCTGTTTGTCATAGGGTTTGGGAATCTGCTGCTGCAGAGCAACCTGATTAAGAAGATTATCGGACTAAATATTATGGATACGGCAGTTTATCTGTTTTTAGCGGAAAAGGGGTATATCAGCGGAAGGGTAGCCCCGATTGTGACGGATGGGGTGCAAAGTGTGGAAGCTTATATTAATCCTGTGCCAAGCGGCCTGGTTTTAACAGGGATTGTGGTATCGGTATCTGTGTCTGCGTTAATGCTGTCGCTGACTATACGGCTATACCAAAGGTACCATACGCTGGATTTGGATGAGATATCCCTGCAGTTAAACAAGGAGGGATTGTAGGATATGACAGGACAGATGGAGTTTGTGCAGAATTTTCCCTGTTTTTCAATTATGCTCTGTATGTTCGCCGGGATTATCAGTTCTGCGCTGAAAGGGAAAACGGCCAAATGGGTCAATATGGCAGTGCTTTGTATGAATATCTTTATGTCGGCGGCAACGCTTGCATTTGTGGCGGCTAAGGGGGAATTTTATGTATATGTGATGGGACAGTTCCCCGCTCCCTGGGGAAATGAATTGCGGGTAGGCGTATTGGAAGCGGGCATGGCGCTGTTTTTCTGCATAATTATGCTGTTGTCTTTGATGGGCGGGCGGCATAAGCTGCTTCAGGAAGTGGAGGAAGGAAAACATGGTCTGTATTACATATTGACAGACCTGATGTTAAGCTCCCTTTTGGCATTGATTTATACCAATGATTTGTTTACGGCATATGTATTTGTGGAAATCAATACGATATCCGCCTGCGGGCTGATTATGATTCGGCAGAACGGGCGTACCATAGAGGCGGCGGTGCGGTATATGATTATGAGCTTGCTAGGCTCTGGCCTGTTTCTCATTGGTTTGTGTATGCTTTATGATATTACAGGGCATTTGCTGATGTCCAATATTGAAGCGAAAGTAAGGGAAATCTATCTGGCGGGCGCAGGAGGCAGTTATCATATTCCACTGTTAGTGACCATTGCGGTTATTTCGGTAGGCTTGGCCATTAAAAGCGCACTGTTTCCTTTCCATGCCTGGCTGCCGGATGCCTACGGGTATTCCACGGTATCTTCGGCCGCCATTCTTTCCAGTTTGGTGTCCAAGGGATATATTTTCCTCTTGTTTAAAATTATATACCGCGTAATTGGATTTGAAGTGTTCCATGACAGCAAGATTATTGACGCCCTTTTCATTTTTGGGTTAATGGGGATGATTTTTGGCTCCTTAAGCGCCATTAAGGAGAATGATGTGCGCAGAATGATTGCTTTTTCTTCCATTGCCCAGATTGGTTACATTTATATGGGCATTGGGATGGGGACAGAGGCGGGGATGGTGGCTTCGGTGTTCCATGTACTATCCCATGCAGCTACAAAATCGCTGCTGTTTATTGCGGCCATCGGCCTGACTGACGTATCGGGCGGCAGCAGGAAGCTGACGGAGCTGACTGGTTCCGGCTACCGGAATAAAATGGCAGGCGCCGCGTTTGTGGCCGGGTCGCTTTCCATGGTGGGCGTGCCATTGTTTTCCGGTTTTATCAGTAAACTGTTGTTTGCGCAGGCCGCTGTGCAAAATGATGTGAAAATGCTTCCGGCCTTGATTGTACTGGGGATCAGCACTATTTTGAATGCAATTTATTTTATGAAGACTGTTATCCGTATCTATACGCCGGTAGGGAAAACGGAATACTTTAGCGTAACCTGCAAAGAGAACAAAGTGTATGCGCTGGCTTTGGTCTGTTTTATCGTATTGAATGTATTTTTGGGCGTTCTTTCCCAGCCTGTTATGAACCTTATCTGGACGGGGCTGAATATGTTTGCATGAAGTTGGAAGGAATTTCCTTAAGGGTAAAGGATGCGGAACTGGAATAGGAGGATTAATATGCTGTTTCCGATTATATTTCCGATGATTGCCGGATTTTTGCTGCTGGCAATGAAGGAAGTGAAAAATAGAAAATGGCTGACTGGCATGGTAGGCGTCTCCCTGGCGCTTACCGGGGGTTCGGCGGTATATGCGCTGTCTTATGCACAGGGCCGGGAAATCATTTTATTTCATCTGACCAGAGCCTTGCCTGTTTATTTCAGGCCGGATGCGCTGGGACTTTTGTTTGTGGCTATAGTGTCGGCAGTGTGGACGCTGGCCGGTTTTTTTTCTTTTGCTTATATGGCGCCGGGCCACGGGGAAAATGCGAAAGGGGAAAAGCGGTTTTATGGTTTTTACCTAATGGTGTTCGGGGTGTTAAACGGATTAGGGTTTGCCGGGAACCTGGTAACTTTTTATTTGTTTTATGAGTTGATGACTTTGCTGTCGCTGCCGCTTGTTTTGCATACGGGGACGAGGGAGGCGATTATGGCCGGGCTGAAGTATCTGTTTTATTCTTTGGGCGGCGCATATCTGGTTTTGTTTGGACTTTATTTTCTCTGTCGGTTTGCGAAGACCCTTACTTTTACGGGGGGCGGTGTATTGGATGAGACATTGGCTCCAGGGCGGGAAGGGATATGGCTGGCGTTGGCTTTCCTTATGATATTGGGTTTTGGGGTAAAAGCAGGGATGTTTCCGGTACATGCCTGGTTGCCTACGGCCCATCCGGTGGCTCCTGCGCCTGCCAGCGCTGTGCTGTCATCCGTAATTGTAAAGGCTGGTGTGCTTGGGACAGTGCGTGTGGTTTATTATATGTTTGGCGCGGATTTACTGCGTGGGACATGGGTGCAGACGGTATGGCTGACGCTCACTCTGCTGACGGTGTTTATGGGGTCTATGTTGGCTTTCCGGGAAAATGGGCTGAAAAAGAGGCTGGCTTATTCTACGGTAAGCCAGGTATCTTATATTTTATTTGGGCTGGCTTTGCTGGAACCGCAGGCGGTATGCGGGGCTATGCTTCATATGACGTTCCATGCATTTATCAAGTGCGGGTTGTTCCTTACTGCCGGAATGATTATCCATCAGACAGGGAAAACGAAGGTGGATGAACTGCGAGGGATTGGGAAAACGCTTCCGGTAACTATGTGGTGCTTTACCCTGGCTTCCTTTGCACTGGTGGGGATACCGCCTGCCAATGGCTTTATCAGCAAGTGGTATCTGGCCCAAGGGGCGCTTTCCTCTGGCGTCCCGGTATTTTCCTGGCTTGGGCCGGTGGTTTTATTAATCAGCGCATTGCTTACGGCCGGTTATTTGTTTCCTGTGGCAATGCGGGCTTTCTTTCCAGGGTCGGGTTATTTATACCCTGCACAGGAAGGAGAGAGGGGGATTTTCTTTTCCCTGAAAAAGGAAGGGCCGTTTGTGATGATGGCGCCTTTGCTGGCATTGGCGGCGTTGTCCGTATTGCCGGGAATTTTTCCGGAACGGCTTGTCGCTTATATTTCGGAGATTGTGATGGGGATTCTGTAGAAAGGGGCAGGGTATGAGTGAAGTGATGTTATTTACCGTTATTTTATTGCCGGCGCTGACAGGTGTACTGACTTTTGCGATTCCTTTTAAAAAAAGATGGCATATGGAAGCGTTTCTGGAGACGTTGGTGGTATTCAATACTTTGCTGGTGTGGTCGCTGCTTGCCCACAGGCCGGAAGAGAAGTTTGTTTTGGCGAATTTTATAGGAAACCTTACCATCTCCTTTCAAGTAGACGGGATGACAATTGTATTTGCCGGGCTGGTTTCGTTCCTGTGGCCGTTTGCCACGCTGTATGCATTGGAATATATGACCAAGGAGAAACATGAAAAGATTTTCTTTATGTTTTATACCATAACCTATGGGGTGACGTTGGGCATAGCTTTGGCGGGGAATTTACTGACGATGTACTTCTTTTACGAATTGCTCACCTTGGTGACAGTGCCTTTAGTGATGCATACGCTAACGAGGGAAGCAATACTGGCAAGCCGGAAGTATTTGTATTATTCGCTGGGTGGGGCGGCATTTGCCTTTATTGGCCTGATTTTTATTATTGTTTATGGAGGGACGACGGACTTTGTGCTGGGCGGTGTGCTGGATATGGAAAGGATAGGGGATAGGGGAAATGTCCTGCTGTTAATATATGTTATAGCGTTTATGGGATTTGGCGTGAAAGCGGCGATTTTCCCTTTCAATTCCTGGCTGCCGCAGGCCGGGGTGGCGCCTACGCCAGTGACGGCGCTGCTCCATGCGGTAGCGGTGGTGAAGGCAGGGGCTTTTGCCATTCTGCGGCTGACCTATTACAGTTATGGAGCGGAATTTTTAAAAGGGACATGGGCGCAATATGTGACGATGGCTGTGGTTATGTTTACCATTGTATATGGGTGCAGCCGGGCAGTGAAGGAAACGCACATTAAAAGACGGCTGGCTTATTCCACGGTCAGCAATTTGTCTTACATCCTCTTTGGAGCGACCTTGCTTTCTCCTATGGGAATGGTAGGAGCTTTGTGCCATATGGTGTTCCATGCGTTTATGAAAATCGGCGCATTTTTCTGCGCAGGCGCCATTATGCATCAGACAGAAAAACGTTATGTGCATGAACTGGACGGCATGGGAAGAAAGATGCCGTGGGTATTTGGGGTTTTTGCCATTTCCGCCCTGGGCCTGATGGGCGTGCCGGGGTTTGCCGGGTTTATTAGTAAATGGAATCTGGCTTATGCGGCAGTGGAGAGTGAAAACGCACTGGCTTATTTGGGGATTGGCTGTCTGCTGCTGTCGGCGCTGTTGACGGCAATTTATATGCTGACTATTGTGGTAAGGGCATTTTTTCCGCCGGCAGATTTTGACAACAGCGGTTTGGAGGATGTAAAAGACCCAAACTGGAAGATGCTTGTGCCGTTGGCAGTGTTTGCGGTTATGACAGTGGCGCTTGGCTTATACTCTGTGCCATGCCTGAGATTTTTCAATGATGTAGCCGCTGGGTTATATTAAAAGCGGGACGGCAGTTGCACAACAGAAATTAAGAATAAAAACAGCAGCGGCGCATATAGTGTCGGTTGCAAAACTGGAAAAGGAGGTTTGCCGGATGGAAGGGAATGTGATGCTGTTTTTTCTTGTGTTTTTTCCTATGGCAGGCGCAGTGGTTTCCTACCTGGTGGGGCGTAAGCATAAGACAGGCAGGGATTATGCCGCGGATTTTGTAGTGGCAGTGGAATTCGCAGCAATGCTTTATGTATTTGTTTCTTATTTTACGGCGGCAGGCTGGATTGGCCAAAACCCGGCCGGGCTGGAAGCGGCGCCGGGTTATGTAACATATGGGAACATTCCGGGGGTCTGCGGAATGGGCCTGCATTTTATTTTGGATGGTTTCCGGGCATTGTATGGGTTGGTTGCGGCGTTTATGTGGCTGTTGTCCACGCTTTTTTCCAAAGAGTATTTTGCCGGCTATCGGAACCGGAACAGATATTATCTGTTTTTGCTCCTAACGTTGGGAGCTATTATGGGTGTGTTTTTATCGGCGGATTTGTATACGATGTTTATTTTCTTTGAGATGATGTCCTTTACTTCTTATGTATGGGTGGTGCATGAAGAAAAGGCGGATTCCATACGGGCGGCGGATACGTATCTGGCAGTGGCGACGCTTGGCGGCCTGGTAATGCTTATGGGGTTGTTCTTGCTATATCATACAACAGGCACTTTGAGCATTGGAAGGCTGTACGAAGTATGTGGCAGGATTATGCATGATTCTAACCCCGCAGAGGAAATGAGCCAAAAAGCACTTTATGTGGCAGGCGCATGTATGCTGTTTGGCTTTGGGGCAAAGGCAGGCGCTTTTCCGCTGCATATCTGGCTGCCCAAAGCGCATCCGGTGGCGCCTGCCCCGGCCAGTGCGCTGCTTTCCGGCATTTTGACGAAAGCAGGGATATTTGGCATTCTGGTATTAAGCTGCGATATGTTCCTTCATGACGTGAAGTGGGGCGCCTTGCTTCTTTTGCTTGGCGTGGTGACAATGGCATTGGGCGCTGTGCTGGCGTTGTTTTCCATAAATCTGAAGCGGACATTGGCCTGTTCGTCGGTTTCCCAGATTGGCTTTATCCTGATAGGAATTGGGATGCAGGGGCTGTTAGGGCAGGAGGACAGTCTGGCGGTGCGGGGGGCGCTGCTTCATATGGTGAATCATTCGCTGTTTAAACTAACGCTATTTCTGGCGGCAGGGGTGGTTTATATGAACATTCATAAATTGGATTTAAACGAAATCCGGGGATTTGGACGTAAGAAGCCGTTGCTTCATTTTATATTTCTTATGGGAGCTATGGGAATCGGCGGTTTTCCGCTTTGGAGCGGATATGTAAGCAAAACGTTAATCCATGAAAGCATTGCGGAATATATAAATGCCCTTAGGATGGGGCATATCCAGGCCGGGATATTAAGCGTAGGATGGATGAAAGGGGTGGAATGGCTGTTTCTCATCAGCGGCGGCTGTACGGTGGCTTATATGCTCAAATTGTATGTGGCGTTGTTTTTAGAGAAAAATAAAGACGGCGCCATACAGGAGAAGTTTGATGCTTTGCAAGGGAAGTATATGGGGAAAGTGAGTGCGGCGGCATTGACGGTAGGGGCATGTCTGTTCCCGGTAATGGGTATGGCGCCTGGGATTATTATGAATGATATTGCAGATTTGGGGGAGGATTTTATGCATCCGGCAGTGGAAGTGACCATAAAGTATTTCAGTGTGGCCAACCTAAAAGGGGCGTTGCTTTCCATATTGATTGGCCTGGCGGTTTATTGGCTGGTGATTCGCAAAGGGATGATGGAAAAAGAGGGGGACGGCCTGGTATATGTGAACCGTTGGAACAGGTATTGGGATTTGGAGAATGCGGTTTACCGCCCCTTACTTTTAAGAATCCTGCCTATGGTCTTTGGGGTAATATGCCGTATTCTGGACAGTTTGTTGGATGGGTTTGTGATTTTGCTTCGCAAGACAGTTTATAAAGACAGCCGGATTCCTCACGAATTGCAGGAAGGGACTTTCTTTACCCATGTGGTGGGGATGGAAATGGACCGTATGGTGCATTTCTTAAACCGGACAGCCTGGAAGCGGACGCCCCATAAAGAGGAATGCGAACACAGGCTGGCAATGAAGCATGAGGAATGGGAGGAAAACGGGACGATTATCAGCCGGAGCCTGTCGTTTGGGTTATTGCTCTTTTGCGCCGGGCTGATACTGACGCTTGTCTATTTGCTGTGGAAGTAGGAAGCGGCGGACGGCTGCGCTGTCCGGAAACGGTAATTTAGGAAGGCAATGATGGCAGAGAGGATTAGCAAAAAGTAGAAGCTAATTCCTCTGGTGATACACATGGAAGCTGCCAGGCTGCCTCCTGTAAAGACAGTGGAAAAGACGGTGTGGTATATCAACTCCGAAATTCCCTGGGAGCCGGGTAAGGGGAGCATGTCCACGGCAATGTAGATGGCGGCCTGCAGACTTAAAATAGTCCATGCAGAGGAGCCGCTTAAGCCCATGCCACGGTAAATAAGGTAAGTGAGCAGGAACAGGCTGCATCTTTGCAGGAAAGTGCAGACGGTGACAAACAGCAGGTCATATTTATGGGCAAGGAAGAAATGAAGGGCGCTTTGATAGTCTGCAACCATGCGGCAAAAAGCGGCCTTTCTTTTTTCGGATGGTTTGCACAGGCGAAAGCGCAGGGCGGTTTTTTCCGCTAAAAGGAGCAGCTTATGCATCCATTCCCCGTGGAATATCATAAGAAGCAAAAGGGCGACGAGCAGTACGTTTAAAGACAGACCGACATAATAAAGAACCGTATATTGGCCAAAGCAGGCATGGATGCCGTCCCTCCTAAAGCAGAGCAGCGCTGCGCCGATGAGGACTAAGACGAATTTGTATAATAGGGCTACGGTCATCAGAGTGAGGGTAGCGTCTCCCAGAGAAACGCCGTCCTTTTTCATAGCTACGAGCTGGGCAGGCTGTCCTCCGGTAGCGGAGGGAGTGACGCCGGAAAAGAAGAAACCGATAAAGGAGTAGACGAAGCAGCGCAAGAGGCGGACGCTTTGCCGGGTGAGGCGCAAAAGCCACCAAATCATAAAACCTTCCGCGCATACGTAAAAAAGGGTGCAAAGAACGGCAAGGCACAGGTATAAGGGATGCAGGGCCGTTACGGCGGTAAAGATGGCTGTCAGGCTGCTTTGACGCAAGACGGTGTGGAAGGTCAGCAGCATAAGGAGGAGAAAAAAGAGAGGCTGGAGGAGTTTTTGCATATATTTTTTAGGGGACGTTAATAATTGCTGCATGGCATTTTCCTTTCTTTTCCTTATGCTTTGTTTGTTGAGGGCGTTAGGTTTGAGGGCGGCGAGCAGAGAGCAGTTATTTTCAAGGAGAACGAATGTTTGTCATTAAAATCTGCCAGAGAGCCTTCATAAAGGACGTTTTCTTGGCTGCAGCCGTAAAAATCTCTCGGGGTGACAAGAGAAAAGTGTTTGTGGAAGTTTAACACTTTGTGTTCGGTTAGTATTCTGGCAAGGAAGGAAGAGCAGGTGTAGTGGTTTTTTTGGTAAAAGGGTTTGCCCAAAAGGAGGAAGGGGAGGCCAAGGATGCAGTAGTGGTAGCGGAAACGCTGTCGGTAGCAGTTGGCGAGCTGTGTCTTGATTTGGGCTTTTTGCTGGGGTGTGCAGGGAATGGCGTATATTTTGTAGCGGGCGGCAGGGAAGGCGCGGGCTATTTGGAGAGCGTTTTCTTTTTCAAAGCCTGCAAAGAAAGGGAGGAAGGGGTTCCTCCTGCCTATGCTGTAGGTTTCCTGCAGGCATGGGTCGAGGGAAAGAGCTACGTGGATATAGTTGATTTTGATAACTTTGCGTATAAGCCAGGCGAAAAGGCCGGGAGTGTCTACCAGAGCTATATATAATTTTTCCATGGGAGGAGTCCTTTCTATAATTAATTCGTTAAGATTATTAGTTAAACTGGTATATTTTGCGGGCGGTACGGTAGCCTGTGACGGTGAGCAGGCGGCCTGTCCGTCCAGGCAGGAAGGTAAAGCCGCTTAAGGTAGTGAAGCGTAGTTTGCGGTACAGGCTTTTATGGCGGCGTTTGATATAATTCCAAAGTTCGCTTCTTTTTTTCCAGGCTTCCTCTGAATTAATCAGGAGCAGGTGGATGGAGGAGATGGCGAGCATAATGGAAACGTTGCGCATCATGTATTTGGCCAGCTTAGGGTATTGGTCTGCCACTTCCCCAAGGTCAACGCAGTCCGCTACGATTTTGGTTACGTAGATTTGCTGGTCTATCCGCTTTTTCAGGACTTCTTCGTTTACGGACTGGTCTTCGCGGCCGATAAAATAGTGGTAAAGATCGGTATCTATATAGTATATATTCTTTACATAGGGCAGAGGGCGGTATGCGAAGATGTTGTCTACATAAAAAGTATGTTCCGGCAGTGTAACGCCGCTTTTTTTCAGTATTTTGGTGCGGAAGATTAGGGCGTGCATTACAAGGTATTGAGAAGGGGAGAACATGCCGATATCATTCCAGCCAAGCATCTGTTCCTCTTTGAATACGTTGCGGTAGGCCATGCTTTTTTTCCTGTTTTCGTATAAATGGTCATAAACATAATTGCATACAATCAGGTCGGCCTGTTCATGGTTGCGCTCCCATTGCATGATGCGGAAAAGCGTTTTCTGAAGGGAGCGGGCGTCCAGCCAGTCGTCGGAATCCACCACCTTAAAGTATTTGCCTTTGGCGGCGGCAAGCCCGGCATTTACGCCGGAGCCATGGCCGCCGTTTTCTTTATGGATAACGCGGACGGTTTCCGGATATTGCAGGGCGTAGGCGTCGGCAATGTCCGGCGTAGCGTCGGTGGAGCCATCGTCCACGATAATAATTTCAACTTCCTCTTGGTAGACCAGCAGGGAGTCCAGACAGCGGCGCATGTATGCTGCGGAATTGTAACAGGGTACAGTAAAGGTAATGTATTTCATAAGTTGCCTCCTTTTTGCTTGCATCAGCGTTACGGTTCGTTTTATTGCCTTATCTTATATAGTAATAACGCAGAAGATTTGTAAAAATCTTCATAGCGGATGCATATTTTTCTTGCTTTTTTATATTAGCGGCAGATTATAAATTTTTAGGAGGGTTATTTCTGAAGAATTTCTAAGGATTTCATTATAGATTGGGTTATGGATGCGACGAACCAAAGGAGTATGAAAAGCCTGCCCAGGATATTGCAGCTTGTTGCGCTAAATATCCCGGGTAGGCCGGGTATGCGATGTGGGAGACATAAGGCGTTTTTATTTACGGCCAAACCTTATAACATTCCATGAGCATTTTTTCAGATTGGCAGTGAAAATGCCGTCAGAAAGCTGGTATTGTGTTTTGCGGCAAGGAGTGACTTTTTCCCCTGTGATGGCATTGGTGACTTTCATATCGTCATTTTCAAGGGCAAGGTATTCGATTACATGGTAGCCTTCGAAACATGTTACGTCAGCTTCAAACAAAGCGTCTTCTTTTACGCTGCGGTTAACGGCGAATATGGTGACTTCTTCTTTTTCTTCATTGTATACGGCAACGGATTCCACATCGGTAACGTCGGAATGTTTGCTGCTGTCATGCATGGTGGAATGCACCACGCTTTGGAGCGCTGTGCCGCGTCCGAATTTGGATGCATGGAGGAAGGGGTAGTAGATGGTCTGCTTCCATGCGCCTCCTTCATTTTCCGTCATAATCGGCGCAATGACATTGACCAGTTGCGCCAGGCAGGCCATTTTCAGACGGTCGGTATGTTTCAGGAATGTAACAAGTATTAAACCAACGAGAATGGCGTCCTCAAAGTCATAGATGTCTTCCAATAAATGAGGGGCTATCTGCCAAGGATGCTTTTCCATTTCTTCGTTGTCGCTTTGTGTGGCATGGAACCATACATTCCATTCATCAAAACTCAGGTTTAATGTTTTCTTGCTGCGTTTCTTGGCTTTGATATAGTCACAGGTTGCAATAACGGTATGGATAAAGCGTTCCATATCCTGTGTTTTCGCAAAGAAGTCTTCCGTGTCATTTTCTGCATTGCCATAGTAGTTATGGAGGGAGATATAGTCCACATAGTCGTAGGTTTCTTCCAGGGTAACGGCTTCCCATTCGGGGAAGGTAGGCATATCCACGCTGGAGCTGCCGCAGGAAACCAATTCTATGGAAGGGTCCATGACTTTCATGGCTTTTGCGGTTTCGGCAGCCAGACGGCCATATTCGGCAGCCGTTTTGTGGCCTGTCTGCCAGGGGCCGTCCATTTCATTGCCAAGACACCATGTTTTTATATGGTATGGCTCTTGGACGCCATGGTTTCTTCTTAAGGCGCTGTAATGGCTGTTGGCGTCCAGGTTGCAGTATTCCAACAAGTTCAAAGCATCGGATATGCCCCGTGTGCCAAGGTTGACGGCCATCATAATGTCCGCCCCTGCTTTTTTTGTCCATTTTGCAAATTCCCCAAGGCCAAATTCATTGGTTTCCAATGTCCGCCAAGCTAAATCCAGACGTGGCTTCCGGTCGGCTTTGGGCCCTACGCTGTCTTCCCAGAAGAAATTGGATACGAAATTGCCGCCCGGATAGCGGATAATGGGAACTTCCAGTTCTTTGACCAGTTCCAGTACGTCTTTGCGGAAGCCGTCTTCGTCGGCACAGGCGTGTCCTGGCTGGTAAATCCCGTTGTATACAGCCCTTCCCAGGTGTTCAATAAACGAACCGTAGATACGTTTGTCTACTTCCGCAATTTTAAAATCTTTATCAAGCAGCATTTTTGCTTTTGCCATGGCAGGTATCCTCCTTTTTTGTATAAAAGATAGGAAAGTTAGGCTTTCCGTTTCTTAATAGTATAATGTGGAAATAGGGATGTCAATAGAGAAAACTATGTGCAAGCATAGGAAGAAAATGATATGCGTTTAGAAAGCGTTTTTCAAACATGATGCGGTATGATATAATGGAATTAAAGTGATGATTTTGTAAACACAAGGGGCGTATGCAGAGGCACGAAAGAAAGGATGGAGGCGCTGGAATGAAGATAGGGAAGCGTTGGAAAGGCAGGATGTTTGCATCAGGCATGGCGGTATGCCTTGCCATGGCAGGGTGCGGTTGGGCCGATATGCCCTGGAACGGGCAGAGAGCGGCAAGGGAGCGGCAGAAATTTGACGAGATGGCGGAGCGTTTGTTTTTGGAGGAAATTACAAGCAATACGATGAACCTTCATTTTCTGCTGGCAGATCCGGAGGCTTATGGGATTGAAGAGTATGAGGTGACGCTTGGCAGCTATACGTTGGAGGAGGTGGAGGAATCCCTGGAGGAGATGGGGCAGGTGAAGGAGGAACTGGAGGGGATGGAATACAGGTTCCTGACAAAAGAGCAGCAGATTACTTATGAGACGCTGGACTATTATCTGGATACGGAGCTTGGCGGAGAAGATTTCCTTTTGTATGCCAATCCACTTTCGCCCACCATTGGCGCCCAGGTGGAATTGCCGTTGACTTTTGCGGACTATAATTTTTATGACAAGCGGGATGTGGAGGATTACCTGGAACTGCTTTCCCAGATTGATGCTTATTACGGGCAGATTATGGATTATGAACGGATGAAGTCCAAGGAGGGTCTGTTTATGTCAGATAGGACGGCGGACAAGGTAATTGAGTCGTGCAGAGGTTATCTGACGGCGCCAAAGGACAGTTTCCTGACCGAGACTTTTGCGGAAAGGCTGGATGGAGTGGAAGGGCTGTCGTCAGAGGAAAAAGAGGCGTACAAGGCGAAGCATTTGGAGATTATGGAGCAAGATTTTATTCCGGCATACGAAGATTTAATGGAGGGGCTGGAAGAACTGAAGGGGACAGGGGTGAATGAGCAGGGGCTGTACTATTTTCCGAAAGGGAAAGAGTATTACCAATACTTGCTTAGCACAACGGCAGGCGTAAACTATAAGGATATGGGGAAGCTGGAAAAGGAAATCCTGGATAGGGTCAACGGGGAACTGAGGGAGATGAAGGAATTGCTTATGGAAAACCCGGAGATTTTGGACGGGTTGGGAAACTATGCGTTTGCGCTTTCAGATCCGGATGAGATTTTAACTGACCTGCAACGGCAGATTCAAGGCAGATTCCCGGAGATACCGCAGGCAAACTATCGTTTAAAATATGTGCCGGAAGCTTTGGAGGATGCTTTTAGCCCTGCCGCCTGCCTGCCGCCTCCGCTGGACCGCCCGGAGGAGAACGTAATTTACATCAATGGAGCGGAAGATTATGAAAACTATGATATGTATACACTGTTGGCTCATGAGGGATATCCGGGGCATCTGTATCAGAATATCTATTTCCATGAAAGCGGTGTGTCCAATTTGAGGAACTTATTAAAATATACAAGCTATTCAGAAGGCTGGGCGACTTATGTGGAGTATCTGGCCTATGGGTTTGACAATGGCCTTACCCAGGGAACCGGGGCGCTGTTAGCCAAGGATTCTTCCATAAATATGGGCATTACTGCACTGTTGGATTTATATATCCATTATTATGGGTGGGATGTGGAAACGACAGCGGAGTACCTGGCAGAAACTATGAGGATTGAAGAGAGGGAAATGGTGGAGGAGGCTTACCAGCAGATTGTGGATAATCCGGGAAATTATATGAAGTATTATCTGGGCTATCTGAAGATTGCCGATATGCGCAAGGAAGCGGAGAAAAAATTGGGCAGTGGGTTTCAGGAAGTGGAATTTCACAAATTCCTTTTGGATATGGGGCCTGCGCCGTTTTCCGTTATTGAGAAGTATTTTGAAGAAGATTATTTGGGAGGGAGGTGATTGTTTCACTAAGCGCAACGGCATGGATGGAAAGTTTGGGGGGAGGGGTGTTGACAGGACAACAAAAAAGATTTCCCTATTTAATATAGAAGAAATCTTAATAAATATAATATCTGTAACCCTTTATCCAAACTAAAAATAAAATCGGCGTGACAGGATTTGAACCTGCGACTTCTACGTCCCGAACAAAGTGCCCGCACCTAAAAAGCACCTATACGTCCATTTTCCCCCATGGTATACATCTATATACCCTTGGACACGTCTACTTTTACCTTGTCCACACCTATATCTGGCACTTTTTCAAACTTTTGTTGGAACTTTGTTGGCCCTCGCCAAAAATTATTGCATATCTTAGACTTCATGCGCTGGCTGTTGCCTTTGTCAATGTTTACTTATTTTAAATACTGTAGCATAGAACCGGCACGAAATCAACACAAAAATAAGGGGGATATCCTTTATATCAGATACCCCCTTACAGCTTATCCAAATGATTTATCAGCTATTTTCCCCTGCTTGTTTTTCCATTTCTTACTGACATGATTGTAAATATTTGCCGTCACTGTAATATCACTATGTCCTAACCAGTTCTGAACCTTGCCCAGTTCCCAACCATCCTCAAACAGGATAGCACAACAACTGTGCCTTAAACCATGCACTGTCAAATCTTCCGGCACGCATCCGCACCTTATCACTGCTTTCTTGAATGTTTTTGTTATGTAGTCCGGGCTGTATGTCCTCCCGTCATCCCATTTAAACACATATCCATCCTTGGAATAGATGCCCAGTTCTTTCTGATGCTCCATGACATCCAGAAGGTCACCTTTTACGCTTTCCAGCAGTGGAAGATAACGGTGTGAACTTTTTGTCTTTACATTGTCACGTCCAATGTCTCCCTGTTCTACCCTCACGATTGTATGGTTGATTATGATTTCCTCCTTTTCAAAATCTATCGCACTCCACTTTAGACCCAACAGCTCGGAACGTCTGAACCCGTAGCAGATGCCTACTTTTGTAATACAGTAGAGTTTTTCAAAAACAGGCACGGTTCTGACATAATTTAGAAATGCTTTCGACTGTTCCTTATCCATATAGGCAATCTCTTCCGTATTATCTTCTTTCACCCTCGGCACCTTTACCTTATCTGCCGGATTTATCATAATAACACCCTGTACCACTGCATCATTCAGAAAACCCTTTATCAAGGTCAGCTGGTCTCTTACTGTCCGTCTGCTCAAACCAGTCGGAGTATTTTCACTATAAATATTCCTGCGTCCGTTTGCCAAAGCCCATTCGCAATAATTAAGCAGGTCTTTCGCTTCTAATTCCTCAATCTTGATATCTTTCTCACGGAAATACTCTATGATTGTCTTGCCTCGGTTCTTATATCCCCATGCCGTAGTACTCTCTATCTGAGCCGACTTATAATCAATCCACCTTTCCAAACAGTCCGCAAATGAATGTGATTCCTTTTTCCGAGCCAACTGTTCAAGTTCCTTTTCTTTCTCCTGCACAAGCTGGTCTTTTATCTTTTCCGCTTCCCTCTTTTTATGTGAGGTCACTGAAATTCCTGTTGACTTCGTATCCTGTTGGCGGTATCCGCCGACATAATAACTGATAACCGCATAATATCTTCCTTTCCTTTCGATAAGGCATCCTCTTACACTCTTATTGTCCGACATAGATTTTTCCTCCTGTTCTATTTTGTCTGGGGATGGTAACGCCGACCATCCCCATTTGTCAAGACTGAAATTGACTGTTGCCTAAGAAAATTATTTATTTGTCCTTTGCAGTCTCTTCTTTGCAAGGTAATCCAGTTTCAGGATACAGTAGCACCATTGGGTATAAGTTTTTGGGAAAAATTCCCCATACGGCTTGAATCTGATACAAGTCTGATATCCTTCCGACGAATCTGTAAGGTACAGAAAACGATATTCCTTCAGCTTTTTTAACAGTTCGTTCTTCTTTATGTTTAAATCTTCAGCCAATGTATCTATGTGATTTTTGTCAAGCGTATAATATGCCTCGTGTTCGTCTACGATATCCAGATGCCTGTCCTTGATAATCTGGATGACTTTTGAATATAGTTTCTTTGGCTGCTCCAGCAATGGAAGTTTGTTTTCAAAGGGCAGTTTCGCAAACTCTGATGTAAATAGCTTTAATATCGACACCATATCCAAGCCTTCATTTAGATATAAAAGCTTGTTATAATAATCTTTTGTGGTCTCTATGATAAATTTTTCCACGTCTGCCCTTAACGCCCTGTTGGTCATATTTTCTGGTACAAAACGGCATCCTGCCGCAAGCATCAGGTCTGCCTTGTTTATTCTCATTTGCGGCGAAAATGTTCCATCTTTATATTGCTGATGATATATAAGGTTGCATCCTGTTTTCGGCTCCGTAAGGAGTTTGCCCCAAAATATATGTCCTGTATCTGTTATGAAGCCTTTCATTCCAAACGTGGGGGTAAATAATCCACATTCTGTAATATCCGCCAGTTCGACCGGAGGTTCTTCTATCCCTTCGCGTTCGTCTTGTGGAATTTCTGACATTGCATCTTCCGACGGTTCAATTATGCCCACAACCTCAATCTTGGTCTGTGCATTATTTCCTTCCACGACAGCCTGCTCATTTTGGGGAATAATTTCTGCAAGGTCGTCAAAAGGTACTTCCCCTAATGTTCCAACGCCGTCCATATTATTGTTAGTCTCGTTCATCATATCTGTTGCCTCCACATTATTATTATTTGTGCTGTCTGTCATAGCCTCTGCCTCCGTATTATTGTTTGTGTTGTCTGTCATAGCTGTTACCTCCGTATTATTGTTGTTTTCCATAGTGTTTGCCTCCTTCTCAAAATTTTTGATGGCATTATCCATCATTGCATTTACCTCCTGCGCATATTTTTCAATATTGAAATCTTCTCCCATAACGTATATCCTTTCTATGATGGCCTTGGTTTCCTGTTCTACAGTTGATTATTTTTGGGCAGACTCCACCTATACTGCGCTTGATAGATGGACGGACTCCCCCTCCGACTTCTGGTTATTAGTTCCATATGTACACATACTGCCACTTTCCGGCGCAGTTCAGAAAATTTGACCGTATGATATTTTCAAGGAACTCTGCATTTTCATCCTTTCTTTAAGTATTTAATCATTTTTGATTATGTGCTTATTCTAGCATACGTTTTTTGCGATGTGTCTACACACAAAAAGATATATATATTGAATTTTAAATGAATTATTTTGCTAAAATATACTGCTATATTTATTTTGTGAACCACTATATGAATTGGATGTATTGCTATTAAAAAAAACAGACATACATAAATTGTATGTCCGCCAGATTTTTCTGTTTAATTTGTTTGTTCCAATTCTCTGCACTCAAGATAAGATTTCAAATATCTGCAATGCTTTTCCAACAAATACAGATATTCTTTTAACATCTCTGGATCGTCTGCAAACTCCTTCCAATTGGATATTTTTAAAAGTTTCAAATCTTCCAGCAATTTATTCAGTATATCAGTTCCCTTGTACGCTATTCCATTCTCAAAAAAATAATATATTCGGTAGAGCGGTGCATCCATATCGTAGTGGCTTATAATATATTTCTTGCTTATGATTTTTTTCAGACAGTCCGCAACCTTTTTTTCACCTTCCTTTTTTTGGCTGGGTGTATTGACCAGCCAAACGGAAACGTCCTCGCCATAGTGTGTATAAAAGTAACATTTCCAGTCATCCCGTGTGATTCCATAAACTGGTATCAGTTCTCCCTCTTTTTTGAAATAGTCCGCACTGATATTAAAGCAATTTGCTATAGTCTTTGATTCGTCAGCAGTAAGCTCAAAATTTTCCCCTTTATACATTCTGGTGAAACGGTGTGCCGAGATGGATATGTATGTTTTGAGGTCAACCGATTTCTTGCGTTTGCCTTCGCCTTCCACCATAAATTGCTCTGCTTTCTTCATATGGTAATACATGTGGCGTATGATAAACAGATTGACCCTTGTATTAAAGCCATCTTCTTTGCCTAGAATGTTTCTGCGTTCACTTTCTCCCATTTCCTATGTATTCCTTCCTTGCATAATTTGTTATTTTTTATTTTATTGCATATTATACCATTTCCAATCTGTTTCTTCTATATATAGACTTGAAACATTTGAAACAAACTGATTTCTGGTGGTCAATCTGTTTTTTTTCTTTCAGTCTCCCCCATGCAATATCGTTCTTCCAACAAGACACGGTTCTGCAACCATCCTAATTTATCAACTGAACCCGATTAACACATATCATTGTACTTTTCTTTATCACTTAAATTTATTGTCGCTTTTATGCTGGCTCGGTCTGCAACCTATGTATTACATTTTGTTTTCTGTATTTCATAACAAGTATGCACTTTATATGTTGAAGTCAAAAAAGTGATGCGTCTATCATTGTCATTCGGAACAACCCTTTTTTCTGTTCGGGAATTTGTACCAGATTTCCAAATCTACAATTTAATAAAATTTTATCAATACACCCGTTTAAAGACATTCCATCCTTTTATTTTCCCTAAACTCTTTGAAATCCTTATAAAATCAACTCTTTTTAAAATATTTTCTTTTCCCAGACCTTATTGAAAACTTACAATTCAAGGAATATTTACCAGAATCAATATACTATATTATAGAAACTTCAAAATTTTATATAAATCAGAAATACAAACTTGAGAAATCTGGATTGTATGCCCTGTCTGTATCTGTAACCGCTTTTCTGTTTTACTGTCTGCAAAGACTTTTAAACCTGTCTGTCGGAACTTTTCAATTTATCCTCCTGTCTTACTGCTCCTTAGTTGTATCAAAATAAACACAAAAAAAGACAGCCGCTTTTAAAGCAACTGCCTTTTAAACTCATATGCTCTTGTTCAGTCTCTTTCTATATGTCTTGCATAGTTCGTCTGCCAGTTCCACATTATCGTTTAACTGGTTATCATTCGGACATTCAACCAGTGCGACCTGTCTGCTCTCCCCAGTAGACGGTATGCAGATATAGACCGCTATGAGATTGTTGCTTATCTTTGGCACTACACGGATATTCTTCCCAGCCATTGCTCAATCCCTCTCGTTTCTGTTAAATTTTTATAAGTTTCACTTCCTTATCAATCCCATGTATCTGTACATGACGACAATGAGATTTTCTATTGATGAAAAGTCATATATCAAAAATAGTTTATCCATTCTGCCGGATAAACCATTTTTGATAATGCTGTTTATTCTTCTTCTTCTAATTCCTTTAGCGTCCATTTTGCTACCCACTTTACGAATGAATAGCACTGTTTACCTAAATAAACAATTCCACATAATGAAATGATTATCATTGTATGGATGGTTGTAAATGTCAGATAGTCCACCTGTCAAGCCCCCTTTCCTTAACCTCTATATATCTGTCCACTGTTTCCCTTGCCCCCATTAATGCGAACTTTTCATAATGATATACATTGCTTTCTATGATGCCTGTACCGTCACTGGTAAAGATACAAAATACATATCCCTGTTCAATGTTGCTCCAATAAACCTTTATCTCATAACCTCGATACTGTTCAATCATTTCTCCCTGTACCTCTCTGAAATCTCTCCAGAACCTCTTTAAACCCTTTTATGCCCTATCCTCAAAAGAGGAGGCTTACGCCCCCTCTTTTACTTCTTCCTCATTACTGATTATCTCCACACCCCCACATGCAACAAGCTTATTCTTTTCAAGCTTTACGCCTGCCACCGGAACGCCCAGTTCCAACATCATTTTCAACTTATCCTCGGTATATTCCATCCTTGCATGGCGGGCATTCACTGTCTCAAAAACTTTCTTCTTGTCACCACTGACCGCTACAACAATAAGTTCCATGTTCATATCAGAACCATCATCCTCATTCATCCATGACAGACTGTTCACGCCGGTTTTCAACTGCAAGTTGCTCATGTTAAAGCCTTCAGTATCCAGTTTAAGGACTTCTTTCCCGTCTTCTTCCCCAAGAACAAAGCCATAAACCTTTTCCTTGTTTTTCAGTTTTGTAATGACCTGTTTTTCCGTCATGCCTACAAATCCTCTGGTTTTGCTGTCGTAGAAGTCATAGCCAATCAGCCGCTGTCCTAAAAAGTTACCGTTTGTCAAATACATACACATAATGTCTACCTCTTTCTTTCCGTGCCTCAGCACTAACTTTATTTAACTTATACATATATCCTAACGCTGAAACATTTATGTGCATAGACGTGATAGTGCAAGGAAATAAACCATTATGTAACATATATTTTTAGGGAGATTGACGCAAAAAGAATGATTTATACAACTTTGTCAAATCTCCAACAGCATTTAATCTGATGTCTGAAACAGCATTTTTATTACTATGAAATACTCACCACAAACAAACTCAATCAGATAATGCAGGAAAATAGCCACTGTATACTGATAAGCCAGTAATTTCTATCAACTTGTTCAACTCAATTTTTCATAATGCAATACTTGTTTTAATATGTACATTGTTTCCAATATTCTTAAAGAAGAAATTTTGACAGGTCTTTTAAACTCATTCATGGATAGTGATTTTTATATACTGTATTGATTTATGTATCATATATCCATTTTTAACAGGTCTGATTTATATGTTGCAGAAATATGCTTTAAAAATTGAAACATTTGAAACAAACTGTCTGTACTGTATAATCGTCGACTCGATTTTTTAATTGAGAAATATGTGTATTTATGTTATAATAGGATTGTATAACTGAACAGAAAGCAGGATGCGATTTTCTGATAGATGCCCTCTAGTCTTACGAAAGAGGGTGGTGCCCATGAGCGTGATGGAAGTTTTGACATTATTGCTTGTTATTTTTGCGGCTCTGTCTTACATAGACAATCATAAAAAGAAATAGCATCCCACCGTCCAAAGTGAATGCTATTTCTTTTTTAACTTATTAAATTCACTGAGGGCAATCGGAACTTCGTGTCCGATAAACCTTTCTGATTAGATTATACACTAGAGCCGCTTGTTTTGCAAGTGGCTCTTTTTACACTTATGTGTGTAATTGTTTATTAGTCTGTTGTCCAGTTAAGACCAGTTCCTCCGCCAGAACCTACTCCACCGGCTCCCCATTCGGGTAAACCTATTGCTCCTGGGTCAAAACTTTCATCGCCTGCTGGGGGTGTACCGCCACCAGAGCCTCCGCTACTTGGTGTGGTGGTAGTGCCTCCACCAGAACCGCTTCCACTACTTGGCTGTTGCGTAGAGGGTGCTTTATCTCCTAATAAATTACTTGCAATGTAAACAACTCCATCTCCCCATTCTACACGATACCAGTCATTGCTTGTTCTGCCTGTCACATGCAATTCAGTATTTATACTAAATGTTGTCACTACCTCATAATCTGTACTGTCACCACTTCTTGCATTTGCAGAAGTCTGAACGTACATTTGCAAATCAAGTTCTTCAACAATTTCTATTCCTGTTGATTCACTTGTATTCTCTGTATCTTCTTCTGTCTCTGGTGTATCGACCTCACTTTCTGAACTTTCCTCAGCTGGTTCTTCTGTAGGTTCAACTGTGGGAGAGGGTGACGGTTCTGTGCTTTCTAAACTTTCTTCTGTGTCAACTTCGTTTATTGTCTCTGTAGGCTCTGCACTTACTGGCTCTGCTTTCTCTCCACAACCTGTAAACAAAAACAGACTTGTTGCTATGAGTAATGCTGATGTAAATAATTTTTTATATTTCATGTTCTTCTCCTTGTATAATGAATACACATATGTGTAACTGTTTTAACAGGGTTAACTTGATGCTAACCCTGTTAAAACCTATTTGTTTATTCTATATCCCATTGATATCCAGAATCTTCGAGGCCACCAGCACCTACTTCTGGAAGGTCTGAGAACATTCCATTTGGGTCATCGAAACCTACACTGTCTTCACCTCCAGATGGTTGGCCTCCACCGGAGCCACCGTTTCCACCACCAGAACCACCAGAGCCTCCATTTCCATCGTTGGAACCACCGTTGCCTCCACTACTTGGTGTGGTAGTAGTACCTCCGCTACTACTACTTCCACTACTGGATTGGGGTTGGGGCTTGGTTCGGGATACTAACTTCGCACTTACCATTTGTGTACTACCATCCTCGGTTTTGAGTACTAACCACTCTTTGTCTCCATCCTCTACTTTTCCATTACATACTATCTCTTGCGCATATGTTAAACTTCCTACTATATCATATGTAGTATCTGGGCCACTACGCAGATTTGCATTAGTAGTAGCGTACATTGTAACTTCATCTATTGCAATTATTGTGTAGCCTAAGTCCGGCTCTACTTCTTTACTTTGTATTTCTTCCTCATTTATTGTATTTTCTTCACTTTCTATATTGTCCTCGCTTTCAGATGAAATTGTATCATCTATACTTTCTTGTGTAGGCTCAACAGTGGGAGAGGGTGTAGGCTCTGTGCTTTCTACGCTTTCTATGCTTTCCTCTGGCTCTGGTGTCTCTACTGTTGCATCCGCTATAACTGGCTCTGCCTGTTTACTGCAACCACCTGCACATCCACTTACGGATAACATGACCGCTGTTATTATGAGTGCTGATTTAAACAGTTTCTTATTTGTCATTTATATTTTTCCTTTCGTATATAAATTTATTTGGTGTTGATTATATCATCTTCCTGCATAGCTTTCAATGCTTTTAGAAAACTTTACATTTCCTAGAGCATATAGGCATCATGTACAATCTTTACATGGAGGTGCTTATATGATAAATGGATTAGGTCAGCGGCTACAGCAACAGCGCATTTTAAGAAATCTTTCTCAAAAAGAAGTTGCTTCATCTATTGGCGTGTCTGCGTCCGTCATATCAAACTATGAAAGCGGAGAGAGGACACCCAGCATTGAAAACCTCATATCACTTGCACATTTATATCACTGTTCCGCTGATTATCTGCTGGGCATTGATAAAGCTGATACTGTTAAACTTCTTGATGTATCTATGCTGGATGATAAACAATACAAGCTTTTACAATCCTTTTTACTAAGTTTACAGAAATGACAAGGCTGTATCTGTATCACATGCCCTGTCATTTCTGTTTTTTATCACCGCCTTTCAACACACTTATGTCAGAACCGTTCTTTCATCTCTGTCAGCATAGTTTGAATCTTTGCTATCTCCGTGTTATTGATTGTAAGCAGATATTCTTTCAACACAATCACACTTGAAATCTCATATGTGTCCTCTTCTTTATAAAGCCTCTCCATACCCAGCCTTATAAGTTCAAGAAGCCCGGCTGTGTTATGTAGCTTTGTCTGAATGTTATCAACCACATCTTCCAGCCTTCTTAACTCTTTACGAATGTTCTTTGTTTCTTCCATACTGCTCAATCTCCTTTCTTTTTAATGGGTGGAGATTGTAACGCTGAATAAATGGAAAGGCAATAGCCTATCTTTCATTCATAAAGTTATAATAAACATTAAAAATGTAATCTCTTTTAAACAATAAAAAATGTCAGACGCACTGACATTTCTTATAGGTTATATATTTCGTTAATATTGCAATCTCAATCTTTCAAATATACTGACATTTGTTTCATACTTATATTGTTTAGTATAATTCAATCTGCCAATCGCACTGACATTTCTTATGTTGTATAGAGGCTATATTTTTATAGCAGGTGGGGGAAGGTATATTTATTCTTAATTTCTTCATCTATTGTCACTATTGTGAAAGCCCTGTTGCATGTAAATTTTTTATTTAATGAGGAGGTGGGGAAGCTGTTGCTTTTCCTCACCTCCATACTGTTATAATATTGAAACTGGGAACCACCTTCTTCTATGTAATCCATAATTTTTTCCTATTTTCAATGTCTTAATTTGGGGAACTGGGAACTACTTCCTCTATGTAATCCATAATTTTTTCCCATTTTCAATGTTATATTATGAGAAAACAGTAACTACTCCCTCTCTATGCTATCCACACCTTTTCTATATTTCAGTCTAATGTCACCTAATTTACTAGCTGTAAAAATTTTTCCCAAATAGAAGCCATACTCCCCCCAAAACAACCATGCCCTTATCATTTATGCTTTGCAAGGACTCTATAAACTACGCTTTTTGAACATCCGTACATTTCTATAATCTCTTTCACGGTTGCCCCCAATTCATACATCAAATATATTTTTGTTTCATTACATGAAGCCTTTTTTGCCAGCTTTGCACCCTTATTCAGCCTTCCTTTACTATCTCTTTTTATATTTTGTAATTCTTCAAATTCTTTTCTTTTGTCCTCTTCTGATAATGCAGCCCGTTCCTTTTGTCGCTCTATTAACATTTTCTTTTCTTCTATATGCTGCTTTGTCCTGCCTATTACAATATCTTCAATTAACATTCGAAAATAATTTTTTGCCGTTAAGCTATTATCTGGATTAAGGAATGTAAATACTTCTCTGCCCTTCACAGGTCTGTTCTTCACGCTTAATCTATAAAAATAAAAATCACATTTATCCATAATGTCAATATATTCTATATTATCTTCAATATATTTTAGTTTCTCGTGTATGTTTTCCATTTTTTCTCTCTCCTTATTTTAATTGTTTTATTATACCTATCCATCTTAATAATGTTATAATCACTGCACCTACTATCATCAAAAGCAATATAAAAATAGGACAGCCCCGTTTTTCAGACATTTTTCCTATCTTCTGGATAGTATATGTTCCCACTGTTAAGTTCTCCTTTCAAAAATCTATAGGCATATTGTCCTTTTCATGTTCACTGACTTTTCTGTAGAAAGTACTGCGGCTGACATTTAGCTGTTCACTGGCAGAAGTAGCCGTTATATTTCCAGACTTCCATTGTTGATAAATTTCATCAAATGTATCTAATTGTTTTGCTGGTCTGCCTTTGTATTTTTTCTGTTGCTTCGCTATCTCTATGCCTTCTCTCTGCCGTTGCCTTATGTACTCTCTTTCCAACTCTGCTACCGCTCCAAATATCGTAAGCATGAACTTTCCAGCCGGAGTGTCCGTGTCGATATTCTCTTTTTGACTGATAAACTGCACACGCTTGTTGCTTAACTGCTCTGTCAGTTCCAGTAAATCTTTTGTATTCCTTGCGAACCTTGAAATGCTTTCCACGACTACAGAATCACCCTCACGCACAAAATTCATCATCTCTTGTAAGAAAGGTCTTTCCATATCCTTACCGCTCATTTTATCAATGTACACTCTATCTACCTTCAGTAACTTCATAAGTTCCTCCTGTCTTGCTGTATTCTGTTCTTTTGTACTGACTCTGACATATCCGATTTTCATAGTGTCTGCTCCTTTCTCAACTAGACATTAAGATGTGAGATATCAAAAATTTTCATCATTCCAGAAAGTGTCCTAAAAAGCTATACCCTACCCATGCGAAACAATCATACAATTTTCGCACATGGAAACTGTTCCAGTAGAGCGTATACCCTACTTTTGAAACACTTCTTGAAACATATTTCATTTATCCCCTTTTCTTTTCAGAGCAGAATTAAAAGTACACTTTAAAAAATAAAAATGCCTGTATCCTTTTCAATACAGACATTTCTTTATATCAACAAAAGTTGAAACATTTGAAACATTTGAAACTGGCTCTTTTTCACTCACATAGAGGCCCCAATCCTCACCCAACTGTTGGAACCCTCTCCATCCTCTCTATTTCCCCCTTAAACCACGTCCAAATATTTCATACAGTATTTTCCCCAGACCCCTTTTAAAAACCCCTCTGGCATACATTATCTTAAATTTTGTTGGAACTTTGTTGGAACGCCCCCTTTTTCAATCCTTGGCACATTCCCTTTTTTCCAGTCAAAAAATCTTCCCCACGTCTAAATCTTCAGTAAAAAAATGACAGCAAAAAAATACGAGCTTTCAAAAAAGCCCGTATTTTCAAGGAAAAATCGGCGTGACAGGATTTGAACCTGCGACTTCTACGTCCCGAACGTAGCGCTCTACCAAGCTGAGCCACACGCCGAAAATATGAAATTTTTACTTGCACCTTGACGTCCCGAACGTAGCGCTCTACCAAGCTGAGCCACACGCCGCTTTTGCAGTTTTGACAATGTCCTGCAACGAGTATTATCATACAATATTTTATACCTGTTTGTCAATGTCTGTAGAAATATTTTTTGATTTTTTTATTGGGGAAAGGTTAAAGGAGAGTTTACGGCTGTTTGGGGGCGTTGCCATAAATATGCAAATATGCTATGATGGACAAGGAAAAACAATACATTTTAACGAAGAAAAGGACAGGGTGGAAAAATGGCGGCGAATACAAATATCAAAAGTATGACGGAAGGCAAGCCGGCAAAGCTTATTTTTGCTTTTGCGCTTCCCTTAATGATTGGGAATGTTTTCCAGCAATTGTATACGGTGGTGGATACCATGGTGGTAGGGCAGGTATTGGGCGTCAATGCTTTAGCGGCGTTAGGGGCTTCCGACTGGCTAAACTGGATGATGCTTGGGATTGTCCAGGGGTTTGCGCAAGGTTTTTCCATTTTGATGGCGCAGGAATTTGGCGCGGGGAATATACAGAGACTGAAAAAGGTGGTTGGCAATGCCATTGTGTTGTCTGCCATAAGCGCGGCGCTGCTGTTGGTTTTGGGAGAGCTTGTGGCTCTTCCCGTTTTGCATGTGCTGCAGACGCCCTCGGATATTATTGGCAAGTCGTTGCTGTATTTGCGCATTATGTTTGCAGGGCTTCCCATTGTGATGGCTTATAACTTGCTGGCGTCCATACTCCGTGCGCTGGGGGATGGGAAGACGCCGTTACATGCGATGATTTTGGCGGCTTTTATTAATATTATATTGGATGTGGCGTTTGTCATGCTGTTTGGCTGGGGGATTGCAGGAGCGGCTGCGGCTACGGTGATTGCGCAATTTAGTTCCAGCGTGTATTGTTATTTACATATCCGTAAGATAGAGATTCTTTCTTTAAGCAAGGGAGATTTTTCCATGGATATGGATTTGGATAAAAAACTGGTTTTTCTCGGTCTTCCCATGGCGTTTCAGAATGCCATAATTTCTGTGGGGGGAATGATTGTGCAATCTGTGGTGAATGGGTTTGGCGTTATCTTTATTGCCGGGTTTACGGCTACCAATAAGCTGTACGGCGTGTTGGAGGTGGCGGCGACATCCTATGGTTACGCTATGATAACTTATGTGGGGCAGAATCTGGGGGCCGGGCACATTGACAGAATACGGAAAGGGATGCGGGCGGCTTTGGGCATTGCTTTGCTTACCTCTGCGGTCATTGCGGCGGGAATGCTGCTTTTCGGACATCAGATTCTGGGCTGTTTTATTTCCGGTTCCCCGCAGGAGGCGGAGCGGACGATGTATGTGGCGTATCACTATCTGACCATTATGAGCGTATTCCTTCCGGTGCTGTATATTCTGCATGTGATTCGTTCTGCTTTGCAGGGGATGGGGGACACGGTGCTTCCTATGGTTTCGGGGGTGGCTGAGTTTGTAATGCGGACAGGCACGGCTATATTGCTGCCGCTTCTGATTGGGGAGGAAGGCATTTTTTATGCGGAGATTATGGCTTGGGCGGGCGCGGATGTGATTCTGGTCAGCAGTTATTTTGTGCGGATGAGAAAATATGCCAGATAAACAGGCTCTATGGCGGTGGTGTGGGGCCGGAAACGGAAAAGGATGGCATAGCGGTTTGCCTGGGCATTGGTTTGGCAAAGCGTAATATATTAGGTTTGCATTTGTGTTTGAGATAAGGAGAGGATGCCATGGAAGATGCGGCGGTAGTGTTAAAAAAGGGGGAAGGGCGTACGTTAAAGGCCGGAGGGCTTTGGGTTTTTGACAATGAAATTGCTTCTGTTTCCGGCTCGTTTGAAAATGGAGACATAGTGGAGGTTCATGATTTTGACGGTTATTTTATGGGATATGGTTTTTTGAATATGCAGTCCAAGATTGCTGTACGATTGTTGTCCAGGCGCAGGGAAAACCGGATTACGCCGGAGTTTTTGGAGCAGAGGGTGCGGGATGCTTGGGAATATAGGAAGCAGATAATAGACACATCCAGTTGCCGCGTGATTTTCGGGGAGGCGGATTTCCTTCCCGGACTGGTGGTGGACAAATTTTCCGATGTGCTGGTGGTGGAATCGCTGGCGTTGGGGATAGACCGTTTAAAGCCATTGCTTTTGGAGAAACTAAAAAAAGCGCTGGCAGAGGATGGCGTCGCCATACGGGGTGTGTATGAACGGAGCGACGCTAAGGTGCGGCAAAAAGAAGGGATGGAATGCTTCAAAGGGTTTCTCGGAGAGGCTTTTGACACAAGAGTGCAAATTGTGGAGAATGGCGTAACGTATATGGTGGATGTGAAGGAAGGGCAGAAAACAGGCTTTTTCCTGGATCAGAAGAATAACCGCGCCGCCATTCATAAGATTTGTAAAGGGAAGAAAGTATTGGATTGTTTTACCCATACCGGATCTTTTGCATTGAACGCAGGCATTGCCGGGGCGGTTTGTGTGCTTGGGGTGGACGCCTCGCAGACGGGGGTGAACCAGGCATGGGAGAATGCCAGGCTCAACCATCTGGAAGACCGGGTGAAGTTTCTTTGCGCCGATGTTTTTCAACTGCTTCCGGAACTGGAAAAGAAGGGGGAGAAATACGATGTGGTAATCCTGGATCCTCCGGCGTTTACGAAGTCCCGTAACTCTGTGAAAAATGCGGTGAAGGGGTACCGGGAAATTAATCTGAGGGGATTGAAGCTGGTAAATGACGGCGGATTTCTTGTGACCTGTTCCTGTTCCCACTTTATGGAACCGGAGCTTTTTGCCAGGACGGTGAAAGAGGCGGCAAAGGGCGCCCATAAGAGACTGCGGCAGGTAGAGTTTAGAGCCCAAGCGCCAGATCATCCGATTTTGTGGGCGGCAGAGGAATCATATTATTTGAAATTCTATATTTTTCAGGTTTGTGAAGAGCGGTAGGATAAGGAGACGGAAGGTAAGGATAGTTTATAGGGAATTCTATAACTCGGCTGTCTGGCGGCGCGTAAGGCGGACGCCAGACAGCCGGGAAAGATTTCAGATTGTTTTAAATAGGCATGCCAAGCGCATAGTTCCATACAATATTCCATATCGCATTGGAGATAAAGGGGGTAAGAAGAAATGTGACTAACCATGGGGTGAAGAAATAAATATACACTTCCCATTTGGCTAGGAATCTCTTCTTTGAGTCCTTAGTCCCCAGGCACATGCGGCGCATAAAACGCATACGGTGTACCGATAAGAAAAGAAAATACCCGGTTATTGTCCCAAGGGTATTCAAAAGGACATCGGTAATATCAGTGACAGCCGTGGTTTCCAAACAGAAAATTTGTGACGCTTCTATGATAACAGAGAGCAATACCCCAAATAAAATGGTGTTCCCAATGCGCTTAAAGCGTTTCCATAAGGTAGGAAGGAACAGGCCCAAGGGGATAAAAACCAGGTAGGTTTTCAGGTAGTGTCCCCAATTGTCTATAAACCCATGGAAAGGGATGAAGTTAAACTGAGGATAGAAATTTAACTGGTATATGGAAGGGGTATCGGAGGCCATCAAAATAAGACAGATTCCCAGAGCGTAAAGGTACAGCCCGAACTGGTGCCGTTTCGGTAATCTGTATTTGCGAAAAAGCAACTGTAATAGTATGAGAAATGGGACAACCCCTATATATGCAGCAAATGTATTGACACACAGTACAGTGAAATCAGACATCTTTATCCTCCTGGTACCTATCGTTTTCTATGGAAATCTAATTCAGTATCATACTGCCATATAACATTTTTGTAAACATAAATCGGTATTTTTCCTTAAAATTTTTTCTCTTCCCTATTATACGCTTTTTTTTCAAAACCACAATTTGAATTTCATTAATTTAATATTCTTTTAAGTTTTTGCTTACAGAGCATAGACTGATTTCGCTCCTGTCGCTTGCCTGCCTTATGATACGTATGTCCAAGGGACCGTTAAGGCTATCTTTCACTTGACATATTTTAGGAAGGCGGGTAGAATCTGGTGTAATAAAGAATGGGCATTTGAGTGTTTAAATGAGCGCAGCGCTTTAGGAAGAAAACCGGGATAACAAAGGAAAATGAGAGAGGAGAAAGAAAACTATGGTTTCATACCGTTTTGTCATTGCATCTGCAATGGATAAAATTTTTTCGGATTGGGAGCCGGAACCGATGGAAGGGGGCATGGAGGCTTTTTGTGAAGAAACCGTTTCGTTTCAGGTGGGTTACTATCTGGGCTGCAGCGCGCCGCCGTCGGAAAATGCGCTGTATTTTACCGTCCGTGCAGAGGAGGGCTGGGATGGGGAGACATTGGTGCGCAAGGTGTGTCTGATGCCGGGAGGCATGGTGTGCTATGGGGAGCATGATGATGATTATCTGTCCACGCAGGCCGGACTTTACCCGGATTTGTTAGATACCATGCCGCAGGAAGGATTACATGGAATCTATAGGCAGTGGAGAAGCGTTTGGATAGATTTGATTCCTTCCAAAGACTGCAAGCCTGGCTGTTATCCGGTTACAGTGGAGGTTAGGAATCGGAGGCAGGAGCTTGTATGGAGCGCAAAGACCAGTTTGACCGTATTGGGGGCAAAGCTGCCAAAGATGGATTTTATCCATACGGAAATGCTGCACGCAGACTGTCTGGCGGATTATTACCAGACGGAAGTTTTTTCAGAACGCCATTGGAAATTATTGGAGAATTATATTCGGTATGCGGTAAAGCATGGAATCAACATGATTTTCACTCCGCTTTTTACCCCGCCTATGGATACCGCAGAGGGCGGCGAACGGACTACCGTACAGTTAGTCGGCGTAAGGAAAACGCAGGAGGGCTATTCCTTTGATTTTACGAAGCTGGACCGGTGGATTGCCCTTTGTCTGGAATGCGGCGTGAAGTATATTGAAATGGTGCCGTTGTTTACGCAGTGGGGCGCATATTATCCGCCTAAGATTATGGCGGACACGGAAGAGGGGGAAATGCGTATCTTTGGTTGGGATACGCCTGCAGGCGGGGAAGCGTACCAAGCGTTTCTGGAGGCTTTTCTGCCTCAGCTTCGCCGTCATCTGAGTGACCTTGGCATATTGCAAAATTGCTGGTTCCATGTTTCCGATGAACCGAGTGAAGGGCAGATGGAATCCTATGGAGCGGCGCAAAGGTGTATGGCAAAATATCTGCCGGACAGCCCGCTTTTTGACGCTTGCAGTGATTATGAGCTATATGCGAAGGGCGCGGTTTCACGCCCGGTGGTCAGCAATGACCATATAGAACCCTTTCTGGCGGCAGGGACGCCAGAACTTTGGACGTATTACTGCTGCGCCCAGGGAGTGGATGTGAGCAACCGCTTTTTTGCGATGCCCTCTTACCGGAACCGTATTTTGGGCGTACAGGCTTATCTGTACCGGCTCCAGGGTTTTCTGCATTGGGGCTATAATTTTTACAATACCAGTTTTTCCACGAAACATATTAACCCGTATGCGGTAACGGACAGCGGCGAAAGCTTTCCGGCGGGTGACGCTTATCTGGTGTATCCGGGAGAGGATGATATGCCGCGAGGTTCCATTCGTTTGTCGGTTCTGGCACAGGCAATGGAAGATGTGCGCGCCATGCAGTTTTTGGAAAGTCTCACATCCTATGAATATGTGGCTGGATTGATTGAAGAGCAGGCGGGTATGCGGATTACCTTTGCCCAATATCCCCGCACCAAAGAATTCCTGGTCAGACTGCGGCATTGCATTAATGAGGAGATAAAGGAACGGCTGTAATGGCAGAGGCATAATATAAAGAAGGGGAGCGTGTTTTTTAGGATGGAATAAAATGGCTGTTTGATTTGGATGGAATTTCCCCATACTAAGGAGGAAACCGGAAAGCATTGCATATCTATGGAGCGTATCTGAGAGGAGAATGCTATGGATAATCAACAGCTACCCATCGGCCTTGGCCTGTCGCTTGCCATGAACCAGAAAGCGATGAAACGTTTTGCCAATATGACGGAAGCGGAGAAGGAACAGGCGATTGCCAGAAGCAGGGACGCTAAGTCCAAAAGGGAGATGGACCGCATTGTGGATTCCCTGGCGGGGGAAGACAGTCTCTTTGGCGGCCTTTACGGGGCAGGCATGGATATAAAATAAGAGATGGGAAATGAAAAAGAAGATTTATTTCAAAAACGCCTGGAAACAGGCGTTTTTGAAACGTGGCAATGGTTGCGCTTTATATGGCATATGGCAGGGGTGAGTGGGAAACAAGTTATTATGAAAAGAAAAGCATTTTTTGCATTTCTTATTGGAATGCTTATTTTATCCGGCTGCAGGCAGAACGAAAACAGTGCGGAGCCAGTAAATGGCAGCGGTAAGGAAGACGGCGATATGAAGTTTAAGGAAAACGAAGAGAAGGCACAAGAGGGAAAAGGCCATGCTTCTTCTGAAATTTTGCCGGAACTGTCTGAGGTTGCGATAAGCGAAAAGGCGCAGGACATTCCTTATTACAGTGAGGATGGCATTGATTTGCTGGGAGCTTTGCATCGTTGTGTGTCGGATGGGGAAAACATATATTTTGTTTATGGCGGGCCGGACATATATGTTATGCCGATAGGCACAAACAAGCATTATCCGGCAGGCATTGCAAATCCGCAAGGAATGGATGTCTGCAATATTGCCCTTGACGCGCATGGGAGAATCCATTTGCTTATGGCGGGCCAGGATAATAGGGAGTGGTTTATCTGGCGGTTGGATGAAAACTATGAAGTTGAAAAAACCATTGATATTTCTTCCTGTTTTGAAACAAGATATATACCGCTTTGGTTTCTGACAGATAAGGATGGCGCATATTTTTTTCAGTGGCCTTTGGACAGGAACGGGATAATCGTGGACGGTGAAGGCGCGCTTAAGCACAAATTCACACCGGAATCCCTTGGGACAAAGTGGATATATGAAGCTGCTGTTGGAAAGGATGGCCATATTTATCTTGTTTATGGCGATTCCGGGGTAAAATTGGAGATTGGCAAGCTTGATACGGCAGATTGCTTTCTGGAAAATGAAAACCCCGCTCTCTTTTTTGCGGGCGATGAGGTTTTTAATGCAATGTCTTGCGGCACAGACGCCAATCTTTTGTTGTTCAGCCCTTATAGCGGCGTATGGGCGTATGACAGCGAAAGGGGAATCGTAGAAAACCGTGTGTCGTTGTCGGATATTGGTTTTGGCGCCGGTATGGAATGCTGGCCTCTTACGTTTCTGCCGGATGGCAGACTTCTTTTGGTTGCAAAAATGGCGGAGGGGCAAAGCTTTCCGGATTGGCTTTTCCGATACGTTCCTGTCAGTAAAGAGCCGCATGAAAATGGGAAATGAGGCATAGCGGGATGAAAAAACATATTTTGTGGATTGCATTCCTATTGTGCTTTTCGCTTGCCGGATGCAGTTGGAAGCAGTCAGCGCAGACAGAGAAAAAAATTTTAACGTTAGCGGTTTTTGAAAGCGAATCACAGTTGGCTGCGTCAAAGTTATTGCAATGGGTGAATTTGTATAATGCAAATCAGTCTGAGGTGACAATTGAAGTTATCAATTATTTGGAGCGGAATGAAGATGCGCAGGAGGCCCTTAAGCAAATCAAGCTTGAAATCAGTGTTGGAAAAGGCCCTGACATGATTCATTTTGGCAGGCAATATTCCCCCTTGGATGCTTCTTCCGGAATGTTGGCTGATTTGTATCCTATGATAGAAAATGACGCGTCATTTAAAAAGCGGGATATTTACTATAATATTCTTGCATCTTTTGAAACGGAAGGCTGTCTCTATGTATTTGTGCCAAGTTATAGAATAGACACTTATACTACGGTTGACCGAAGGCTTTCAGAGTTAGAAAGCATGGATATGGAGCAGTTAATGGATGCTTATCGTATGCTGGATGAGGGGAGCATCCTTTTTCCTGGGGAAACGAAAAAGGCGGTTTTTGGAATGCTTTGCTATGGGAATCTGGGAAATTACGTTGATTGGGGAAAGGGAACCTGTCGTTTTGACAGTGACAGTTTTAAAAAACTTTTGCAATTTGCCAATCAGTTCCCACTGAACCTGAACATGACGGATGCTAATTCGGCAAAGGAAATTTTCGCAGAGGGCCGCGCCCTTTTGTATCCGGTTTCGATTGACAATGTTTATGGGACGGCCAGAGTTAGGACGCTTTATGGCAAAACGCCCGCTTATATAGGGTATCCGTTTGACTCAGGCAATGGCAATCTGGCAGCAGTCGCGGATATTGCAATCGGCATTGGTTCGAATAGCCAATATAAGGATGAGGCATGGGAATTTTTGAAAAGCATGGTTGACAGGGAATTTCAGGATAGCGTCGAAAGGGGACTGCCGCTGCGGATTAGCTCTCTGGAGCAAAAGCTGGAAGCTTCCATAAAGGCGGAATACGATTCAAAGGGTGAAAAGATAGTGAAAGAACAGCTTATTTTTGATGGTGAGGCTCCCGTAAATATCTATGAAATATCGGAGGAGGATGCAGAAACGCTAAAGGCTGTGATTCGCAAAATTGAGTTTAGCATGGCGGCAGATTCCAATTTATACAGCATCGTATTGGAAGAGGCGGATTATTTGTTTTATGATGGCCGGAATATAGATAGTGTTGCAGACATTATTCAGAATCGGGCAAGTGTATATATAAGTGAGAAGAAATAAACCGGGATAGCGGGAAAGCAAACAGTAGGGAAACTGTCAGCAAAGACAGCGTTAGCGTGGAGGAACAGGGAGGGTATGGGAATGAAGTTAAGCGCAAGATGCATCAGGTGCCTGATTGACAGGCAGGAAGAGAAAATCAGCAGGATAGAAGATGAGGGGCAGAAGGCGTCTTATCTGAAGGAAGTTGCAGGCGTCATTGCAAATGCGTCAGAAGAAGCGTCAGCGCCGTATTTAGTCTATGAGATAAATAAAGTTTACCGACAGCGCTTTGGGGAATTGCCTGATTATAAAGAGGAAAAGAAAGCGTTTAACCGGCTGATGCTAGAGTTGGAACCGGAATTGGAAGCGGAAATCCATTCCGGGAAGGATGCGGATGAGGTGTTTGAAAATGCGCTGAATTATGCCAGGACGGGGAACTATATTGATTATGGGGCTATGAATCATGTGGAAAAGGAAACGTTATTTGATTTACTGAAAAAAGCGAAGGGGGAAGAGGTGGACAGGCGGGCATATGAGAGACTGAGAGAGGAGCTTGGACAAGCCAGGGAGGTGGTTTATCTTTTGGACAACTGTGGGGAGATTGTGGCAGACAAGCTGTTTATGAAGGTGATGAAGGAGCAGTATCCGCATATACATATCACGGCTATGGTCAGGGGAATGCCTGCCTTGAATGATGCAGTGGCGCAAGATGCATGGGAGGTAGGCATAGCGGAAGTGGCGGATATTCTCGGCAATGGGAATGGGGTGGCGGGAACCCAGCTAAACCTGCTGTCCGCAGAAGCTTTGGATGCGGTAAACCGGGCTGACGTCATTGTGTCCAAAGGGCAGGGGAATTTTGAGACGCTGCATGGCTGCGGGCGGAATATCTATTATTTGTTTTTATGCAAATGCGACTGGTTTACAAAAAGATTTGGAATGGAGCGGTTAAAGGGTGTGTTTGTGAATGAAAGGGACATAAGCGTCAGTTAGCGGTTTGGCTTTGCTTTGGACAAAGAGGAGAGCCGCAGGGGCCAAGACAGGCGGCATTGGAAAAAGGCGGCGATGGAATATGGGTTGACAAATAGCGGCAATGCAGTATAATAGGCTTTACAATTGCAAATGAGTCGCAATTGCAGGGAGGATATGATACTGATGTTGTGGGATATGATTTGGGACGCCTTTATGGATACCATCAAATTATTGCCGTTTTTGTTCCTTACCTATGTGGCGATGGAATATTTGGAGCGCAAAGTCGGCAGGAAAACGGAAAGGGCGGTGGGAAGGGCCGGGTATGCCGGCCCGGCCCTGGGCGCTGTATGTGGGATTTTCCCTCAGTGCGGCTTTTCGGCGGCGGCGTCCAATCTGTATGCGGGCAGGATGATAACCATGGGGACGTTATTGGCTGTTTTCCTGTCCACATCCGATGAAATGCTTCCAATTCTGTTATCGGAACAGGTAAATATCCAGGTGATTTTTAAATTGTTAGGGTTAAAAGTCATCTTTGGTATGTTGGCCGGATATTTAACGGACTTTGCGCTGGGCGGGCAAAGGCCAGTATGCCGGAAGGGGGAAAATGTGGAGGGGCATAGGCAAGGACATTCCTGTCATATCAAAGATGCATGCCGCTGCGAAGAAGGGGTGTTTCGGCCTGCGGCGCGCCATACGGTGCAGGTATTCGGATTTATCTTCTTATTTTCCCTGGCGCTGAATGCTTTGATTGGATTAGCCGGTGAGGATTTTCTGGCCGGGCTGTTTTTCAATCGGCCCGTAGTCGGCCCGCTATTGGCCGGGCTGGTGGGGCTTGTCCCCAACTGTGCGGCGTCGGTGGCGCTGACAGAGCTTTATCTGGAAGGGCTTATGGGGCTTGGGCCGATGATGGCCGGGTTGCTTGTTGGGAGCGGTGTGGGGCTTCTGGTTTTGTTTCGGGTGAACCATAACGGGAAAGAGAATATGGCATTCCTGTTGCTTTTGTATGTATTTGGCGTTGCGGCGGGCATATTGCTGGATGCGGCAGGGCTTGCGCTGTAAACTGGCGCAGCCAATCCCATTTCCATATGTTATGCTAGTGTTTCATCCAGTCAGAAATTAGAATCGTGAACCGCCTGTTTCGCACCATTGCGTCGTTAAAATTTCTAGACGATGCCACCGCATCGCCGTCAAAATTTTGCCTAGCGCTGGCACGAACCATGCAGCCCACAAATCTAATTTCTGTCTGGATGGAACACTAGTGCATGTTTAAACATTCATTCCTGGCAATGCACGCCCCACTTTGCGTGATATTTGCGCCAAATTTAATCAATGTAGCCCACTGCGTCTCTTAAATTTGGCATAAATTTCCCACAAATTGTAACGTACATCTTGGGGAAAGCAATTTTCAAACACGCTCTAGGGGGTAAGGCTTTAGGAGGTTGTTAAGGGCGCAAAAGTATGGCGTGCAGGGCAGGAAGGCATTAGAAGGGGGCGGGATACGTGGAAAACGACGGCAAAGAGGAACTGCAGTTTCCGGCGGATATCCGGAAAACGAAACAGCGGGAGGAAGTGTACCGCATTCTGGCGTCTGCGGCGGGGCCTGTGAGCGCAGCGGAGATTTATTGCCAGCTTTTACAGGAGGAAAAGGGGAATTTCGCCATTTCTACAATTTACCGCGCACTGGCTGTTTTTGAAGAAAAGGGGTATGTGGTGAAGACTTCCTTGACAGGCTGTGAGATGTCCTATTATGAATGGCGCAGGGAACGGCACAGGCATTATGCGGTTTGCCTGAAATGCCATAAGCGGATTCCGTTAAAAGGCTGTCCCTTTGAAGCGGCCCATATGGACGCTTGCGAGGATTTCATGGTGACAGGCCATAAACTGGAGTTGTATGGGTACTGTAAAGGATGTGGCAGTGGAGAAAAAGCGGCGCTGTGAGAAACGTTAGATAAGGATATATGGTATAGAATGTATTTTGCGTGTCTATACTCTTTGTAATATATGCTGGAAAACCGGATGGAAGCAGAGGAGGGCAGGCAAATGGAATCTATATGGGGGATGGACGGTTGGGAGGAAAGACCGTCTTTGCAGAAGGATTTGTCGGTAGATACAGTGGTCATCGGCGGAGGGATAGCGGGGATACTGACGGCCTGGCTATTGCAGCAAAGGGGCGTGGAAACGGTGTTGTTGGAAGCGTCCCGTTTATGCGGCGGGCAGACAGGGAGGACGACGGCGAAGATTACGCTGCAGCATGGCTTGCTGTATCATAAGCTAATGCAAAAGGAAGGAAAAGAGAAGGCAGGGCTTTATGTGCAGGCAAACCGTGCAGCTATCCGGCGGTACCGTGAAATAATGGAAGAAGAGGGGATAGACTGTCAGTTCCGTAACTGCAACTCTTATTTATATACAAGGAAAGAGGGGGACGCTCTGTATCGGGAGGAAGAGGCGGCAAAAAGCCTGGGGATTTGTGCGCAGTATGTGGAAAGGACAGAGCTTCCGTTCCAGGTAAAGGGGGCCCTTTGTTTTTACGACCAGGCAGTGTTCCAACCGCTGCAGTTTTTGCATCGGTTGGCGGAAAGCCTGACCATATATGAAAATACCCGTGTGCTTACGGTGGAGGGACATGAAGTGCGCACACAGGGGCCGCGGGTGGAAGCCAAGCACATTGTGTTTGCAACCCATTATCCGTTTATCAACGTCCCGGGTTTTTATTTTCTGCGGATGCACCAGGAACGCAGTTATGTGTTGGCATTGCAGAATACAGGACAAATGGACCACATTTATTACGGGATTGATGAGGATGGGCTGTCTTTTCGCAAAAGCGGCGATATTCTGCTGTTAGGCGGCGGGAATCACCGGACGGGGGAAAATAAGGGAGGCGGAAAATACAGGGATTTGCGGTTGGCGGCAGGCAGACTGTTCCAGGCAGCGCGGGAAGTGGCGCATTGGTCGGCGCAGGACTGTATGTCTGTGGACGACATTCCCTATATTGGCCGGTATTCGGCGCAATATCCATATTGGTATGTGGCGACCGGGTTTTGCAAGTGGGGAATGACGGGCAGTATGACGGCAGCTATGTTGATTTGCGATTTGATTACGGCAGGGAAAAGCCGTTATGAGGAAGTGTTTACTCCGCACAGGCTGAATCTGCAGGCGTCTGCAGGGAAACTGGCGCAGGAAGGGCTGGAGTCGGCAAAAGGGCTTGGCAAAGGAGTGTTTACGGCCGCGCCCCGCTGTCCCCATATGGGCTGCGCCCTGGAATGGAACCCGGATGAACTAAGCTGGGACTGTCCCTGCCATGGTTCCCGTTTTGACAGCCGCGGGAAACTGTTGGATAACCCGGCACAGGCAGATTTGGATAATGCTTAAGGAAGGCGGCGGCATATGCTAAAAAAAACTATGCAAATGAATTAAGTTATGGTAGACTAGAAACTAATTTAAATAAGTTAAGCACAAGGTGGATTCACAGAATGAATGAGGAATGGAAGGGAAAAGCCGAACATGGATTGTTTCAGATAAAGAGGCCGGAAAAATGGAAATTCTTATTTCTTGCCTTATTCCTCTTTCTATTCATTTTGTGGATTACATATGCGGACTTTCATTCTTCGCTACGGTTTTCCAAACAGCCGGGTTATTATGACGCTCCTTTTTCCCTGCAGATACAAGGGGGTGGGCAGTATCGGATTTTTTATACGCTGGACGGTTCAAAACCCACACAAGAATCCATACCCTATGAAGGGGAGATTTATCTGGAGGACGCTTCCAATCATGAGAATGTATACTCCGCCCGGACAGATACGTCCACGGCATTCTATACGGAGCTGGTGGAGCAGTATTCGTCAGAAAATCCTGGCTATACGGTTCCGGACTATAAAGTGGATAAATGCAATATCGTCAGGGCGTGCGCATTTGACCAGTCAGGCAATTGTGTAGATTCTATCACAGGTTCCTATTTTATCGGTTTTTCCGAAAAAGCGGCGTACAATGGCCTTTGGACGGTTTCCCTGATTACGGATCCGGATAATTTGTTTGGCTTTGAAAATGGCATCTATGTGACAGGGAAGGTTTTTGAAGAATACAAAAAACTGCTCCCGGACGAAAATACGCCGCTGCGCGGCAGTTGGTGGTGGTGGACAGGTAATTACAGCGAACGGGGGAAAGAGGCGGAGCGGGAGGCGAACATTGAAATCCGCAGGCCGGATCGCTCGTTGGTTTTGGCGGAAGAATGCGGCATCCGGGTACAGGGGAATGGCAGCCGGGGCAAGCTGCCTAAGAGCCTGAGCGTTTATGCCAGGCGGGAATATTCGGGCAGCGATGAATTTTCCGCAGATATTTTCGGTATCGGGGATGAGTCCCACAAATTTGTGCTGTTTTCCGGCGCGGATGACAGTGAATATAAGCTGAAGGATTATATGGTAAATACTATGGAAGCGGGTCTGGATTTTTGCACCATGGATTTCCTTCCGGCTGCTTTGTTCCTGGATGGGGAGTTCTGGGGCGTGTATTATATTACGGAAAGTTACCATTCCGACTATTTTGCCGACCATTATGGCGTTTCCCAGGATGAGGTGATTGTAGTAAAGGAAGAGCTGGTCACAGAAGGCAAAGAGGAAGAGGCGCAGCTATATTTGGATATGAGGGAATATATTGCCGGAAACGATATGGCGCAAGCGCAGAATTTTGAGAAGGCGCAGACTCTGATGGATATGGGCAGTTATATAGATTACTACGCCGCACAGATTTTCATTGGAAGAAGCGGTGACTGGCCGAAGAAAAACGAAGGGGCATGGAGGACAAGAAGCATAGTGTCCGGTTCAGAGTATGCAGACGGCCGTTGGCGCTGGCTGCTTTATGATGTGAATTCCGGCGGGCTGAGTACGGTGGAAGAGGATACGTTAGCTTATGTATTGGAGGCAGACAGCGTTTTTGCCTCGCTGATTCAAAATACCGGGTTTAAAGAGCGGTTTGCAGAACGGTTGCTTTATATGGCGGATGAAGTTTATTCGCCGCAAAAGGTGGATGCTTTTATCGACTCTTATCTGGGGACTTTGATGGAACCGCTTTGCTTAAGCAATCTGCGGTTTAACGGCAGGGATTTAAGGACGGAAAAAACGGAAAATGCAGAACGCATCCGCGCTTTTTTGAAAGAAAGGCCGGTTTATATTGAGCAGATGATTGCAAATCATATGGGGCCGGAATATTTGGAGTAGAAATGGAATATAGGAATGAACTGAAATTTCAACTGGACTTTATGGATATACAGAAACTTAAGTATCGGTTGGAAGCGTTTCTTGATTATGACGAAAACCAAAAAGGAGACTTTTACACGGTACGCAGTTTGTATTTTGATGATATCTATGATACCTGTCTGTTTGAAAGTGAATCGGGTGTGGATAACCGGAAAAAATACCGGCTCCGCATATATAACGGAGATTTGGATGTGGTGCATTTGGAGAAGAAATGTAAGCTGCGGGGAATGACCAAAAAGATAACCGAGGAAATCCCGCTGGAGGAATGCCGGAAGCTGGCGGCGGGGAAACCAATGAAAAAGGGCGGCGGCCTGGCGCAGGAACTGGGCTATCTTATGCAGTCAAGGAATATGACGCCAAAATGCATCGTAGAGTATGACCGGTGCGCAATGGTAAACCATGTTGGGAATGTGCGCATTACTTTTGACATGGAGGTGCGGGGGACAGTCCATACGGACTGCTTTTTGGCCGGGGGGAAGGAAAGATTTGATTTTGTGATGGCGCCTGGTATGCATATTCTGGAAATCAAATACGATGAATTGCTGCCGGAGCCGATTTTGCGGGCAGTGAACCTGGAACATTTACAGCGGCAGTCCATTTCGAAATATGTGTGGGTAAGGCAAAAATTTAAGGGACAAAGGAGCAGGGCATAAAATGGGTTTCGGTGATGTAATTAAAAAGTCAATTTTGGAAGGGTTTGCTTATGTGGATTTTTCCACCACAAAAATGGCAGTGACATTGGGCGTAACGTTCCTGATTGCCGCTTATATATTTTTCGTATACCGGTTTCTGGCGCGGGGCGCTTTTTACAATAAAAACTTTAATATTACGATGGCGGTTATTTCCATTGTAACGGCAGGGATAGTGATTGCGATGCAGTCCAGTCTGGCCATCTCGCTTGGTATGGTTGGAGCATTGTCCATTGTGCGTTTCCGCACGGCCATTAAAGAACCGTTGGATCTGCTGTTTTTGTTCTGGTCTATCGGAACCGGGATTATATGCGGCGCAGGGTTGTACGAGCTTGCGGTTATCGTAGCCATTGCCGCCACTTTTGGCTTATTTGCTTTACAATTTGTGCCGTTGGCGGCAGAACCTATGCTGTTGGTAATCCAAATGGAGATGGACAGTGAGGAAGCGGCGTTGCGCCTGGTCAAAAAGTCCGCGCAAAAGTACAGGGTGGATTCAAAAAGCATTCGGGATGGAAAGGAAAACCTGATACTGGAAATACGGGCAAAGGAGTACAGCGGCCTGACAAATGAAATTTCGAAAATAGAAGGTGTGGGAAAGGTGACTTTGCTGCATCATGAGGGAGAAGTGAGGGTATAGGCGCCGGAACCGGGATATCCGTAAAAACGGATATCGGCATAAGAAATAGAAAGCCGGGACGGTGAAAGAAGGGATGGAAGGGAAGGTATGGTTATTGGATGAATAAAGATTTGAAAATCGCAGTATTGATAGATGCGGATAACATATCGGATAAATATGTAAGTATTATATTGGAAGAAACGGCAAAGAGCGGGATTGCCACGTATAAGAGAATATATGGGGATTGGACCAATACCCGTCTGGTGTCGTGGAAGAATGTGCTTTTGGATAATTCCATTATGCCAATCCAGCAGTATAGTTATACAGCGGGAAAAAATGCTACGGATTCCGCCATGATTATTGACGCCATGGATATTTTGTATTCCCGTACGGTAGACGGGTTTTGCATCGTTTCTTCGGACAGTGATTTTACGCGGCTGGTGGCGCGGCTTCGGGAAGCGGGAATGATTGTGATTGGAATGGGGGAAAGCAAGACGCCCAAGCCGTTTATCTCTGCGTGCAACCAGTTTAAATATCTGGACATTATTTTCCAGGCTAAAGAACAGGAAGAAGAGGGAGTTGGCAGGAAAGAGGAGCTGGCAGCCACTAAGGCGACTTCCAAGTCTGCGAAACTAAAAAAGGGAACAAAATCCGCAGCGGCAGTGATTGCCAAGAAGAGGAAAGAGGAGTTAAAGCCACAGACGGATCTAAAGATGATTAAACGGGCAATCCTGTCTTTGGTAGAGGAATGTTCCGATGACGATGAGTGGATTCTTTCTGCGGAATTGAGGAACCAGCTTGGAAAACGTTTCCCGGATTTTGATGTGCGGAATTTCGGGTTTTCCAAATTTTCTTCGTTTGTTAATTCTTTAAATATTCTGGACTGCGTACAGGAACAGAATATAGTAAAATTTAAAATAAAAGGACGGAAGTAAAAATGGGGCGGCCAGCCCCATTTTTTCACGAGTATCATGCGTGTTCCGTATAGTATGTGCGCATTGGCACAGCATATACTGCAGTATGGTACATAGCGTTCTCAAAGCGTGTCGTTTATGTCCGTTTCCATTCCCGAATAGCTTCCAACCGGGCCTTGGCGGCAGCTTCCGCCCCTTGGCAGGTCGGGCGGTAGTAGGTACGGTCTTGCAGGGAGTCGGGCATACATGACATGCGGGTGAGTTTTTCTTCCGTGTTATGCGCGTATTCGTAGCCTTCCCCATAGTGGAGTTCTTCCATAAGCTTCGTAGGGGCGTTGCGAATCTGCAGCGGCACAGGGGAAGCCAGGGTTTGCAGCGCGTCTTTGCGGCATTCCTCATAAGCAATGTATATGGCGTTGGACTTGGGCGCCAGAGAGAGGTAGGCGACCGTATGGGCCAGGTTGACATTGCACTCCGGCATTCCGTTAAAGTGGCACGCCTGATAGGCGGACACGGCAAGGGGAAGCGCCTGGCTGTCAGCCATGCCAATATCTTCGCTGGCAAAGCGGATTAGGCGCCTGGCGATATAGAGCGGGTCCTCCCCGGCTTCCAGCATTCGGGAGAGCCAGTAGATAGCGGCGTCCGGGTCGCTGTTGCGCATGGATTTGTGCAGGGCGGAAATCAGGTTATAATGTTCTTCGCCGTTTTTGTCATATAATAAGGATTTTCTGCTGATGCATTGGCTTAGGACATCTTTGGAAACATGGATGGTCCCTGCGCTCACCGCCGCGTTTGTTATGGCCATTTCCAATGTATTGAGGGCGATTCTCGCGTCTCCGTTGGAAAATACAGCGATTGCTTCCAGCAATTCAGGCAGGATGTCTATTTTTGTCTGTCCAAACGCCTTGGGGTTATGGATGGCGTTGTCTAATAGCTTTGCAATATGCTGGTTAGAGAGGGGCTGCAGTACAAAGACTTTGCAGCGGGACAAAAGAGCGGCATTGATTTCAAAAGAGGGGTTTTCCGTGGTTGCCCCAATTAGGATAATGCTCCCTTTTTCCACAAAAGGAAGGAAAGCATCCTGCTGCGCTTTGTTGAAACGGTGGATTTCATCTACGAACAGAACGGTTTTTATTCCCATAGCCCTGCTGTTTTCCGCACGCGCCATAACTTCTTTGATTTCCTTGATGCCGCTGGTCACGGCACTGAAATTAATAAAAGCGGCATGGGTCTTATTGGCAATAATATTGGCCAGGGTGGTTTTGCCTACACCAGGAGGCCCCCAGAAGATCATAGAGGAGATATGGTCGGCGTCAATTAACTGCCGGAGCAGTTTGCCCTTGCCAAGCAAATGTTCCTGGCCGATAAAATCCTCTAAGCTGTCCGGGCGCAGGCGGCTTGCAAGGGGGGTGGATGTGGTTTTCCTGTCATCAAAAAGGGAGAGTTGCTCCATGCTGATCCTCCAAAATGTATGTGAATCAAATAGTTTTGTTTGAAAAGGGCTTTGCAGGACTAACGTATTTATGGAAGAAGTTTGATGTGGCCTGCAATATAGGAACCGAAAATATTTTGATACAAGGCGTGGTATTCGTCAAAGGTCACAAGGCAGCCATTGGTCAGGACTTCCATTTCAACGCCGAAAAGACAGACAAGGTAATCCATGCAGCGCATACCGCCGCGCAGGTAAAATTCTTTGCGCTTTTTCCTCCAGTCCAGGTCCGGGGAGGCATGGAAAACGCTTTCAATTTCCAGAAGGAAGCGGTATCCGCTGTAACGCTGCAGCAAAAGTTGGAGGGCTTTGGAGCCGATTCCGGCGCCGCGCGCTTTTGGGGAGATGGCGAAATAGTCAAGAAGCGCAAGTCCGTTTTCTCTGGCCAGGATGGCTTCCCCAAGGATGGGGGAGGATAGGTCAGGAGTATGTCCCTGTTTTGCTTCGAGTGGTTCGATGGAAAGGATATCTACCAAACCTTCTTCTTTTTTTTGCAGAATCAGGGAGAAAGGTTTTCTTTCTTCCGGAGGGAACGCTTCCATATATAATTGTTCAATTTGTGACAACTGTTCTGCAGTATTTGCGGAGGTAAGTTTTATTTCCATATTCTTTGGTTTCCTTCCTGCCGGAAATTCCGGGTAAAATAAAAGTACCAACCCCATGGCGACTTGGCCACAAAATCAGTACTTCGCGTGCGCCGCCAGGGGTTCGAACCCTGGACACCCTGATTAAGAGTCAGGTGCTCTACCAACTGAGCTAGCAGCGCATTTCTTTTCATTTAATATATCATTTACAACACAAGTAGTATTATAGTATAATATTTCCAAGATTGCAAGAGTTTTTTCGAAAAATTTTAAATTTTTTTAAGAAAGATAATCAAACGGCAATTTGAGTCAGAGTCTCAGTTATGCCGTTGGAACAAATTGTTTTGACATGGAGGAATCGTATGATATTTGAAAGCCATGCGCACTATGACAACCCGGCTTTTGATGAGGACAGGGACAGCTTATTAGAGGGATTAAAGGGAAAAGGGATTGGTTATGTGTTAAATGTGGGCGCCAGCCTGGAAACAACGGCCAGCGCAATTGCTCTGGCGCAGCGGTATCCGTTTGTTTATGCGGCTGCGGGGGTGCATCCTTCGGAAAGCGGGGAATTGACGAAGGAGGGATTGCGTTGGTTAAAAGAACAGTGTGGGAAGAAAAAGGTAGTCGCGGTGGGGGAGATTGGGTTAGACTATTACTGGAAGGAGCCTGACAGACAGGTGCAGAAGGAGTGGTTTGGAAAGCAGTTGCAGTTGGCGCAGGAAGTGGGGCTTCCGGTTATCCTGCATTCCAGGGAAGCGGCCAAGGATACGTTAGACATCGTAAAGGAGCGTTATCAGGCAACGGCTGGGGGAGTGGTGCATTGCTTTTCTTATACAAAGGAAATAGCCTGGGAATATTTGGACATGGGTTTTTATATTGGCGTTGGAGGCGTGGTGACATTTCAAAATGGAAGGAAATTAAAAGAGACGGTGGAAGATATCCCCATAGAAAGAATACTGCTGGAAACGGACAGCCCTTATTTGGCTCCGGCGCCCCATAGAGGAAAACGGAATTCCTCCCTTAACCTTACGCTGATTGCAAAAGAAATTGCGAGAATCAAAGGGATGGATTATGATGAAGTGGTGGAAATCACCATGCAGAACGCAAAGAGGCTGTTTGGAATTGCATAAGGGCAGCAAGAAAAGGAAGGGTAAAGAATATGGCATTTTTAGGGACTCCCGGTAAGACGGTCCAGATATTGAAGAAATACAATTTTACCATGCAGAAAAAATATGGACAGAATTTCCTGGTGGATACCAATGTTCTGGAGGGAATCGTGGAAGCGTCCGGTATTACCAGACAGGATTGCGTGTTGGAAATCGGGCCGGGAATTGGCACGATGACACAGTATTTGGCAGAAAGCGCGCGGGAAGTGGTGGCTGTGGAAATCGACAAAGCCCTGATTCCGATTTTGGAGGATACATTGTCTTCCTATCATAATATAACAGTAGTGAATGAGGACATTTTGAAGGTGGATATCCGGAGGCTGGCAGAAGAACGGAATGGCGGGGCGCCGATTAAGGTGGTCGCCAACCTCCCATATTATATTACAACGCCGATTCTTATGGAGTTGTTTGAAAGCGGTGCGCCGTTGGAGAGCGTTACGGTTATGGTGCAGACGGAAGTGGCGCAGCGGATGCAGGTTGGCCCTGGCACAAAGGAGTATGGCGCCTTGTCCCTCGCAGTGCAGTTTTATGCAGAACCCAAAATTCTGATGCAGGTGTCCCCGTCCTGTTTTATGCCGAGGCCGAAGGTGGGAAGTGCGGTGGTCAGGCTGTCCCGCCATGCTGTCCCGCCGGTGGAAGTAAGGGATGCGCGCTTTATGTTTGCTTTGGTCCGCGCTTCTTTTAACCAAAGGAGGAAAACATTGGTCAATGGGCTTTCCCACGCAGAGGGGCTGCAGATTACAAAAGAACAGGCGGCTGAGGCTCTTGGCCGGATGGGTCTGCCGCCTGTAGTCAGGGGGGAGGCGCTGACTTTGGAGCAGTTTGCCCGGTTGAGTGATTTGCTGGGCGGCTGAGGTTTATGCCATAAAGTTTTGCAGGAAGAAAAGGAAAATGTCATTTCGGGTTGCAGATTTATGAGGTTTCGTGTGTGAATCCTTTGACATTAAGAAACTCCTATGGTAAACTAAACAAATGAAAAATGGGGATTTTGCAGGTTTGTGGCGTTGGAATGAAGACAGATTTATGAGGTGAGCACCTTGGATAAGTACGAGTACAAAGTACGTGCGGAAGAAATAAAATCATTAATTGCCAATGGGGAATTTGCTGAGGCGGTCAAAATAGCGGATACCATTGATTGGCATAGGGTAAAAAGCGTAATGATGCTCTGCACGATCAGCGACTTATATAAGATAAACCGTAGGTTTCAGGAAAGCAAAGATATATTGCTAATGGCATATGAACGCCATCCGGGCGGCCGTCTGATTGTCTATTCCCTGTGTGAGCTGTCCATTAAAATGGGCGAGTTTGTCCAGGGAATTGAATACTATAAGGAATTTGTGCAGATTGCGCCGAAAGATACCGGAAGGTATATTTTACAGTATAAATTATATGAAGCGCAGGATGTGAGCCTGGAAGAACGGATTGCAGTCCTGGAAGAATTTAAAAAGAGGGATTACCGGGAAAAATGGGCATATGAGCTGGCTTACCTGTATCATAGGGTAGGATTGGAAACAAAGTGCGTGGAAGAGTGCGATGAGATGATTCTTTGGTTTGGGGAAGGGCGGTATGTCCTGAAAGCATTGGAGCTGAAACAATTGCACCAGCCGTTGACGGAAACCCAGCAGGAGAAATACCTTCAGATAAAAAAAGCAATGGAAGAACCGACGGAAGAGACGCAGGAGGAAGACGCAGCCGGGCCGGAATCGTTGGAGGAAGTGGATGTGGAAGGGGAAGAAGAGGCAGAGCCGGAAGAAATGGAGGGGATGTCAGGGCTTGTTCTGGAACAGGAGGAAGAGGATTCAGAGGAAGATATGCAACCGGAGCAAGAGCCTTACCCTTATCCGGAGTTTGGATTTGGAATGGACGAAATAGATGGCGTAAGCGGCATAGATGGCATAAATGGAGTGGAAGGAATAGACGGAATAGAAGGAATAGAAGGAATAGAAGGAATGCAAGGCTCCGAAGAGGAGCTTATATCGTATCAGCCAGAGGAAGTGCGCGGGGAGGAAGAATTCCGGGTTAAGACAGTGGATTTGGGGCAGTATAACACGATGAACCTGCAAAAGGAACTGGCAGAGAGTATGAGAGAAATCCTGGGGGAGGATGTTGGTTCTAAGCCGGAGCATTTTTTTACCGGACAGCGGGCAGAGACAGTAAAACCGTCGATGCAAAAGCAGGATGGGCAGGCGCAGGACGCTTTCCAGCAATCGGAGGCGCTTTTGGAGCAGGAAAGGCCAGCGCCGTCAGGCCATCCGGTGGCAATGCAGGAAGTGTTTTTTGAAGAAGATGTGAAAGATGTATTATTGCAGGACACAAAGCGCATTGATTTGGGAGACACAAAAGAAATCGTGCCTGGGAGGAAGCCGGCATATGCGACGGCGCTTCCTACGCGTTATGCCATTGCCGGACAAAATGGGCAGCCTGCTCGGCAGGAGAGGCCATTAGAGCTGCCTGGGCAGCCGGAAAAAGGGGTTGGGCGGCCGGAAGCCATGCAGCAGCAGGCGTTTATGCAGCAGGGAGCCATGCAAACGGATGCTGGCAGGATGCCGGGACAATCCGTGACGGCGCAGGGGGTACAGAGTCAGTTTGAACTGCCGCCGGGTCAGCCGCAGGCAGGAGCGATGCAGATGCAGTATGCAATGGCGCCGGGACGGCCGGAAGAGACGCCGGGACAGCCAGCAATGGCGCCAGGCCAGATGGAAGCGATACAGTATGGAATGGCCTCCGGTCGGCCGGAAGAGATGTCAGGTCAGGCTGGAATGGCGCCAGGCCAGATGGAAAATATGCAAATGCAGTTTGGCGTGCAGTCAGGCCAGATGGTGATACAGCCGGACGCCATGCAAGGCCAGCCAGGTCAGATGCAGCCGGAAAGGCTGCAGGCCCAGCCCAATTTGATGCGACGGCATAAGCCCTCCGGTTTTGAACAGATGCTTTCCCAAGAATACGATGGGCAAATCAGTCTGGTGGTGCCAAACAGTGAAAAGTTGGAAAAGCAAATTACCGGACAGATGAATATAGCTGACATTATGGCGGAATGGGAGCGGGCTAAACGGGAGAATGAAGAAAAACGCCGGGAAGATGTGCGCAAACGGGTGCAGAGACATACCGGAAATATGTTTTCGGAATTTGATGAGGCGACAAAGAGCGGGCTGCTGGAACAGTTGGAGAAGGCAGTGGTTGAGGCGATTATGAAGGAGTCCGGCAAGAGCGCCGTAGACCCAAGCCAGATTTCGGAACAGCAGTTGGATGATATTGTAAAGAGCGTCGGGCGTAAGAAGGAAGAAGAGGATAGCCAGCCGCCGCAGACGGAGAAGGAGCCAGATGAGGAAAGCATTGTAAATTTTGCCTATATGAAAACCATTGCCGAAATGGCGGGCATTGACAACCAAGCGCAGGAGCCGGCGCAAGATAACGGGGAAAACCGCAGGCCAAAAGAAGAGGAGCAAGGGATTTCTGCAGAGGAGATTTTGCGGGATATTGTGTTGCCGGAAGAGATGGAAGGACAGGAGCTGCCAGAGGAAGAGCAAGCGGAACCGGACGGGACGGCGCAGTGGACGGTTATGGAGCAGGCTGGCGGGACAGAGGAAGAAGATTTTCAGGCGCAAGGTTTTAAAGAAGCCAGGATGGAGACGGACAGGGCCGAAGCGGAAGCTCTTATGGCGCAGGAGGAACGCGTAGAAGAGCCTGTGCAGGAGGCCCGAGGGGATAATAAGAACCGTTCCCTCACGCCGGAAGAAAAAGAACTTTTTGGCCGTTTTGTGCATAGCCGCAAATCCAGAGAGCAAGTCCTTCATGCAGTGGGAGCGATGAGTATGGAACCGTACCACGGCAATGTAATTGTGACAGGGGAAGAGGAAGCAGGCACGCTGGAATTGTCCAGGAATTTGGTGCGTATGCTGCAGTTGGTGGAACGGGACTTTTCCGGTAAGGTGGCAAAGATTTCCGGAAGCAAATTAAATAAGAAGGATGTGCAGGATACGCTTGGCAAATTGGCGGACGGCGCGCTTATTATTGAACATGCAACCGGGATGTCCAGCGCGACGGCTGCCGATTTGAACCAGGCTTTGGAAAAAGAAAGCAGGGGAATCTTCGTGATTTTGGAGGGGAAGAGGGATGAGATGAATATTTTCCTCCATAAAAATAAAGTTCTCCTGGATAATTTTGACGCCAGGATTGACATTGAATCATTGGACGATCAGGCGTTAGTGGAATATGCAAAGCAATATGCGGAAGAAATGGAATATTCCATAGATGAGCTTGGCATCCTGGCATTGCATACCCGGATTGCCGATATGCAGACCAGTGACCACGAGGTGACGGTGGCTGAGGTGAAAGACTTGGTGGATGATGCCATTTATTTTGCAGATAAGAAGAATCCGAAGCACTTTTTCGACGTATTGTTTGGGAAACGTTATGATGCGGAGGATATGATTATTCTCCGGGAGAAGGATTTTATGCATTATTGAGACGCAAATGGGAAATTGATGAGATACGCAATTTAAGTTAGAAAATACAAAAATACATATATTAGTAAAGGAACAGGGGGTAGTATTATGGCAGCAGCAAAGAAGAAGCCGAAAGTGGAAAGGCAGGAGAACCAGGTATTTATTTCGGAAGCAGACCAGTATTTGTTTGCGCAGGGTACCCATTATGACATTTATAAGAAACTGGGTGCGCATCCTTCCGTGGAAGACGGGGTGGAAGGGATGTTTTTTGGCGTTTGGGCGCCAAATGCGGCAAGCGTCCATGTGATTGGCGATTTCAACGGCTGGGATGAGAACCTGCATGAAATGGAGCGGCTGGGACCTGGCGGCATCCATGCGCTTTTTATTCCGGGCGTGGGTGTGAACGTATTGTATAAATTCCTGATTCGTACGCCTGATGGAAGGAAATTATATAAAGCGGATCCATTTGCCAATTATGCAGAATTCCGTCCGGGGAATGCATCCAAGACAACGGATTTGTCCAAATTTACCTGGGGGGATGGAGAGTGGATGAAAGCCAGGGACGGCAAAGACCAGACGAAGGAGCCTCTGGCAATCTATGAATGCAATATCGGTTCGTGGATGAAGCACCCAAACGGAACGCCGGACGGGTTTTACAATTACCGTGAATTTGCAGACCGTATTGTGGAATACCTGAAGGAAATGAAGTATACCCACATTGAGCTGATGGGCATTGCGGAATATCCTTTTGACGGCTCCTGGGGGTATCAGGTGACGGGGTATTATGCGCCCACCTCCCGGTATGGGGAACCTACGGATTTTATGTATCTGGTGGATAAGCTGCATAGGAATAAAATTGGGGTGATTCTGGATTGGGTTCCGGCTCACTTTGCGACGGATGAACATGGGCTGGCTGAGTTTGACGGGCAATGCATCTTTGAGCATCCGGATAAGAGGCTGGGAGAACATCCGGACTGGGGAACGAAGATTTTTAATTACGGAAAGACGGAAGTAAAGAATTTCCTGATTGCCAATGCGCTTTTCTGGTTAAAGGAATTCCATGTGGACGGAATCCGTGTGGATGCGGTGGCATCCATGCTTTATCTGGATTATGGGAAACAGGACGGTCAATGGGTGCCCAATAAATATGGCGGAAATAAGAACCTGGAGGCCATTGAATTTTTCAAACATTTGAATTCGGTAGTGCTTGGCACTTATCCGGGCTTTATGACCATTGCGGAGGAGTCTACCGCATGGCCGAAGGTGACAGGCGATATTGAAGATGAGGGCCTGGGCTTTAGCTTCAAGTGGAATATGGGTTGGATGCATGATTTTTGCGAATATATGAAATTGGATCCGCTGTTTCGTAAAAACAACCATTATGCCATGACCTTTGCCATGAGTTATAACGACGCGGAAAATTACATCCTGCCGTTATCCCATGATGAGGTAGTGCATCTGAAATGCTCTATGGTGAATAAGATGCCAGGATATCAGGTGGATAAATATGCCAATCTGCGGGTGGGTTACACGTATATGTTTGGCCACTGCGGCAAGAAGCTGCTGTTTATGGGGCAGGACTTTGGGCAGGAAAGGGAGTGGAGCGAAGAGAGGGAGCTGGATTGGTTCCTGCTTGGCGAACCTTTGAACAAAGGGATGCATGAATATGTGAAGGAGCTTCTTAACCTATACCGGAAATACCCGTGCATGTATGAGAACGACAATAGCTGGGACGGGTTTGAATGGCTAAATGCGGATGATGCGGAGCAAAGCACGTATAGCTTTTTCCGCAAAGCGGCGGATGGGAAGAACAACCTGTTGTTTGTATTGAATATGACTCCTATGATGCGTGAGGATTATCGGGTGGGCGTGCCGAAGAAGAAAAAATATAAACTGTTGCTTAACAGCGATGAAGTGCGTTTTGGCGGGAATGGCAATGAGATACCGGCGGAGCTGGCTGCGGTAAAGGAAGAGGAGCCGGTAAACTACAAGGATTACAGCATTACCTTTGACCTGCCTCCCAATACAGCCGTTGTTTTTGTTTTCTAAAGGTTAAGGAATTGTGATATTGTGCCGAAATAAAGGGTGGATAGCCTTTTGCTATCCACCCTTTTTCTGCACAGGCCCATGCAGGGGAACAGGCCGTAAAAGCGGCGTAGGGGCTGTGCGGCAGTCTAACCTGCTTTTTTTAATTTGGTACAGGATGGAGAGCGTATGAATATTATTTTTGAAAGTGACAAGGCAGAACAGGAAGCCAGAAAATATGCCTCGGATGCCCGGTGGAATGGCTCCAATACGGACAGGGGGACTGTTTCACAGACAAATGCCAGAGGCGCGGCCAATGCCAGGGGAGTATTTGCTTTGGACATTTCCGGCACAGTGATGGACAATACGGCGTATGAAAGCCAGGGAAAGACTGTGGAGGAAGTGATGCAGGATGCAGGGCAGCAGGACATTGCCACACAAAAGGACTATATGGTTGTAATGTCAAATGTGATGTCCGACGAAGATTTTGCAAAGCTTCAAGAGGAGGGATACCATCCCGGCAGTACGGAAATAGAGACGGTAGTTACCATTGTAGATGAAATTAAGGCGGCTCTTGTCAGGGGCGGCAGCAATATAGCAGGTTATACGGATGACCTGGATATGGAGAAACTGGAAGAAATTACAGGCAGCGTAGTTTTGGCTGAAGAAATTGTAAAACAGCTTGGGAAATATGACATACCGCCCACAGAGGAGAATGTGGAAGGCGTGATGAATGCCTATGATACGATAAAGCAGTTGAAGCCTTTAAACGATGGCGCCATCAAATATATGATTCGCAATCATATGGAGCCTACAGTGGACAATATTTACCGCGCCCAATACAGTTCCTCTTCGGACGCTAACAAACAGGGCAGAGGTTATTTCCAGGATGCTGCAGGCTATTATGCAAAGAAAGCGGAGGATTTCAATTGGGAGCAGCTACAGCCGCAGATGGAGAAGGTGATTGCGCAGGCTGGTTTAACCGTTTCAGAGGAAACCTTGGAAGAAGCCCGGTGGCTGATTGAAAAAGGGATGCCTCTTACCGAGCAATCGCTGCACGAATTGTATGAACTGAAAAACCTGAAAATTCCGGATACGGAAAAAGAGATTGTCCAAAGAGCCTGTTCGGCCATTGCCGATGGGAGGAAAGCGACGGACGCCAATCTTGGGGATGGCCGTACCGCATTGGAAAAAGCAGTGGAATACATGGAGGATGTGGAAGCCATCAGCGAAAGGGCAGTGGATCAGGCAGCGGCCGAAGGGAAGACCTTGAACCTTCGTATTCTCAAAGCCTGCCAGATGCAGCTAAACCGCAACATTGGCGTGGAGCGTCACGTCTCCCATTATGAGCCGCAGTTAGAGAGCAGGCGGCTGTTGGAAGAAGTACGGCTACAGATGACAGTGGAGGCCAACTATCGTTTGCTGAAAAGCGGTTTTTCCATAGATACGGCACAGTTGGAAAAACTGGTAAATGCGCTGAAGGACGTGAACAGGCAGACAGAGGAGCGTTTATTTGGTGAAAGCGGCGTGGGGAGCGCTGCAAACCGATCTGCCATTTATAGAGACACTCTGTCCACCGTCCAGGAACTGGCCGGTATGCCGGCGGCATTGATTGGCAAATTTTCTTTCCACAGCCGGCTGCAGCTCCAGGTTTCTTCTTCCGCAGGGGAAGGAGTATTCACGCTGCGGGCAGCGTATGAGGAGGGCGTATCCCTGCGCAGCGCGTATGAGAAAGCCGGGGAGAGCTATGAGGCATTGATGACAGCCCCGAAAGCGGAGCTGGGCGATTCGCTGGAAAAGGCGTTCCGTAACGTGGACAGTATGTTGCGGGATATGGGGATGGAATTGTCGGACGCAAATAGGCGCGCAGTGAGGATTCTCGGCTATAACCACATGGAAGTTTCGGTAGAAAATGTAGTGTCGGTGAAAATAGCGGATTTATCTATCCAAAGGGTGTTAAATAAAATGACGCCTGCCGCCACTATGCAGATGATACGGGATGGAATCAATCCGTTGTCCATGGATATGCAGCAATTGGAAAGCTATTTAAACAACCAGGAGCGGAACCCGGAGCAGGAATTTGAAAAATACAGTAAGTATTTATATAAATTAGAGAAGAACCATGCGGTGACGAAAGAGGAAAAGGAAGCTTATATCGGTATATACCGTTTGCTACGCCAGTTGGAGAAAACGGATGGGGCAGCGATAGGGGCTTTGTTGCAGCAGGGTGCGGAGCCTACGCTGAAAAATCTGCTGACGGCTGTTAGGAGCGGCAAAAGGCGGGGCATGGACATAAAGGTGGACGATAGCTTCCAGGGCGTGGAATTCACCAGACAAAGTAAGAGCATATCGGAACAGATTGAAAGCAATATTATGATACTTTATTACCAGAAGCTGAGTTCCGAGCTTTATGACAAGGTAGATGGGGACAGGATGGGCGCCCTTATGGCAAATAGCGCCAACAGTATGGAACAGGCGGCGGAAGCGGTGGGGAATGCGCAAGAGGACGAGGAGTCGGAGCAGGAATATGTGAAATGGCAGGCTTCCCAATTCCGCCGGGAGGTAGTTGCGGAAGATACGGTAATCCGTGAGCTGTTGGATTTTAAGCAGCCAATGACGGCAGACCATCTGGCAGCGGCAGGGATGCTGATGAAAGAAAGGGGAAAAGCAGCGGCCAGGCTGTACCAACTGGCGCAGGAAAACGGAAGCCAGGAAGAACTGGAAGAAGCGATGGCCAGGCTGCAGGAAAATATGGAGGATGCGGACGCGGCCCAGGAAGCTTATGAGCAGTTGGGGCAGGTCTACCGTGAAGTGTTGGAGGCTGCCGTTTATGGACAGGATGACATCCGCCAGATAGACGTGCGGGAAATCAGCAACCTGTATAAACAGATTTCTTTGGGCGGCAGTATGGCAAAGGAAGAGAATTATGAAGTGCCGGTGAAAATCGGTGATGAAGTAACTTCCATTAATCTGAAAATCCTACATAAGAGCGGTGAGCGCGGAAAAGCGGTGGCAACTATGGATACGTTGCATTACGGGAAAGTTGCGGCGCAGTTTTACCTTACGGGAAAAGAAGACGGCGGATTTCAGATGAGCAGTTTCATAGCTTGTGAAAGCGCAGAGGGGGCAGAACATTTCAAACAGTCTTTGGGCAGGTTAAAGGAAATGCTCCAATATGCCGATATAGAAGTTACAGGCATGAATGTGGCGCAAAGCGGCGGGCTGGATTTGGCTCAGGCTTCCAGAGAGTCGGTTAGGGAAAAGGATGCGGAGGCGTCCGGGCGGCTTGAGGCGTCTACGAAGAAGCTTTATGAAACCGCGAAGATATTTATCCAGTATATACAGGAAAGGTAGAGGGACAGAGTATGAAAATATGCTATAATACATCGGCAATGATTGCCAACAATGCGTTAAACAGGAATGACAACAGGCTTGCCCAGTCTTTGCAGAGGCTGTCTTCCGGTTTGAAAATTGTGGAGGCGAAGGATAACCCGGCAGGAATGGCCATGGGAAAAAGGATGAACGCCCAACTTACCGGAATCGCCGCAGCGTCTCAAAATAGCAGTGACGCTATATCGGTTATTGAAACGGCAGACGGGGCGCTGTCCGAGATGCATGATATTTTGCAGAGGATGAATGAGCTGGCAATTAAGGCCGCTACCGGGACAAACGGTGAGGCGGAACGTAAAACCATACAGGCGGAAGTTGACCAGTTAAAACAAGAGCTTACCAGGATTTCCAATGATACGCAGTTCAATGGGGAGACATTGCTGAATGGGAATTTTGATTTGAAAGGGTATACCAATAGCCCGGATGTGAAGGTCGGATATTATTCTGACCAGGTGATACCCGGAATATATGGGATTGCCGGGATTGATGATGGCGCGGGAGGGAATATTGCGTCGGTGGTTTTGGATGATAAAGGAGATATAGATGAAACCAGTGCGCAGAATCTGGTTGGAAAACAGGTGAATGGAATGGCGATAGGCTCCACGATTACGACTCCGGTAACTCCTCCGGCGGCGCCAATCGTATCCACTGTAAATGCTGACTGGCCTGCGGATGCAACGATTACGGAAGTAAACGGCACGATGATTAAGATTCAAAGCGCCTCAAAAGCGGATTTTGAGGTGAATCTGAAAATTGCAGGGGCGCCTGGCGCAACGGTGAATTTACCGACAAATATGAAACTGGATATCACAGGCATTGGCGCTATGACTATGCAGACCGGCTCCAAAGAAGGACAGATTTTGGACATTCGTATTCCGAATACATCTTTGGAATACCTTGGTTTAAAGAATCTGGATATGTCTGAGGTGGAAGGGGCTACACAAGGGATTCAGGATATAAAAGGAGCCATTGAGTATATTTCCAGTGTAAGGAGCCGTTTGGGCGCTTACCAGAACCGTTTGGAACATACGATTAGTAATTTGGATATTACGACGGAAAATATGACGGCGGCATATTCCAGGATTATGGATGTGGATATGGCGGAGGAGATGACAGAATATACAACCATGCAGGTAATCTCACAGGCCAGCATGTCCATGCTGGCGCAGGCAAACGAAAGGCCGGCGCAGGTACTCCAGCTTCTGCAGTAGGTTCATTGTTTGGGGAATTGCCATTGCTTAGGCGGAAAGGCTTGGTTTTCTATGACTAAGGAAATGAAACAAGAGTTCACATTAAAAATAACACAGGCCAATAAGACAGAATTAATCCAGATTTTATATGAAATGCTTTTGGTTTATACCGGGGAAGCGAAAGAAGCCCATGCCAGGCAGGAGCGCGCCGGGTTCCGTGAAGGGATACGTAAAGCGCGGGGGTGCATCAATGAACTTCTGGCTTCCCTGCATTTCGAGTATGAACTGGCGATGAATTTTATGCAGTTGTATCTTTATATGAACAGGGAATTGGCCAGAGCGGAGGTACGCAATGCCACAGAGCCTTTGGCAGAGGTGGAGAAAATCGTAGGGAAGCTTCATGCAGCGTATGAAAAGCTCAGTGATATGGATACCTCCGGTCCGGTGATGTCTAATGTACAGACTGTTTATGCCGGGCTAACGTACGGCAGGAACAGTTTAACAGAGAACCTAACCGATCAGGGCGCTGACCGGGGATTCCGGGTCTAGCTCTTCGTCAGGCAGCAAATTGATTTTTGCTGCCTGTTCTAATAGAAACTTGTACCTTTTTAAGACGGAGTTGACTTCGTAAATATAGCAGTCGATTAAATCCGGGTCCGTTACGCTGTCAAAGCCGGTATAGGCATCTTCCAAAGCGCGGCGGGTTTTGTCCAGGTCTGCTAAAATAAGATTTCTTTGGAATTCTTTTTCACTTATGGCGGGAGCCGCATAAGTAGTCTGACGGAAACAAATTTTCATGCTTACACCTCTTTACATTTTTTTCCTCTTTTTCTAAGTATAGACAGTAAAAAGTCAAATATTCATGTAATATCAAAAAAGTACGGGCATATAAATAAAACAAAAGATAGGTGCGACTGTGATATTGGAAGGGCAGTTGCGGCGCTGGAAACAGCAACGGCCGGAACAATGCCAGGAAGAATTGCCGACCGGATTAAAGGGAGGGAATTCTTCGTATGTAGGAGGTATTGGAAGGGCAGTTGCGGCACTGGAAACAGCAACGGCCCAAACAATGCCAGGAAGAATTGCCGACCGGATTAAAGGGAGGGAATTCTTCGTATGTAGGAGGTATTGGAAGGGCAGTTGCGGCACTGGAATAGGAGAAACAATATGGATTATTATATGGGCGGTATGATGATAGTGGCGGCGTGTATTTTTGTATTGCTGATAGGGGCTTTTCGTAGGAAGAATGAATGGATTATTAATTTTGTGCTTCGGACGGTATCAGGGACGGTGGCAATCTTTTTCATCAATGGGTTTCTTGTATCAAAGGGAATTGGAATAGCCATTGGAATTAATCCCCTTACGATTTTAACGTCAGGAATTTTAGGTTTTCCGGGGCTGATTATGCTGTATGGCATAAATCTGTATAAAATTTTATAGAATGTGCCGAAGATTTATTCGTTGCCTGGAAACACTGGACAAAACCCGCTATTGTAGTTATAATCTGTATATCAGTTCGAAACACTTAAGATTCAAGACACTTTCGGATGCTCAAAGGCGTTTCAGCAGATGGGTAGCAGTCGGATATTCTACGGGATAGATAAATCGTCCCTAAAATCCCAAAACATGATTTCAAAATTAGACATTATTCAATAATTTAAAAGGAAGAGGTGGTGTGAATAGTTATTATATTATTTATTTTCCTGGCAGTGGCTGCTGCTATGGATTTGTGCCTTGACAAAATATGTAACGAATGGATTCTGCTTGGAATGATGACAGGATTGTCATTTTCTTTGTGGCAAGGTGGGACAAGCGGGCTGGCACAGGCGTTGTTTTCCATGTTTCTTCCGTTTTGCATTCTGTACCCGCTTTTTCGGATTGGCGGCCTGGGGGCAGGGGATGTAAAACTTCTGGCGGCTGTGGGGTGTTATTTGCCCATCAGGGAAAATCTGTACTGCCTTGGGCTGTCTTTTTTGGCTGGCGCTGTTTTATCTCTGTGTAAAATGGCAGCCGAGAGGAATTTTGGGCAGCGGATAGGTTATTTTCTTTCCTATGTCTGTGAGGTGGCTAAGAGCGGTAATTGGAAGTTATACGGGGAAGATATGGAAGATGCGCGGAACAGGAAAAAAGGAACAATCCATTTTGCCTTGCCTGTTTTGCTTGGTGTTGCAATATACAAGGGAGGGATGGGCCTGTGAAAAAAATTATGGCGTTGTGCGATGGGGAACAGGATTATCTGTACCATATGGCAGACTATCTGGAGAGGAAGGACACGTTTCCATTTGCAGTGCATTGCTTTACCGATGCAGGGCAGTTACGGAATTTTATGGAAAGCAATGAAGTGGAATTGCTGTTGGTGGCGGAGAATGCCTATGAGGAAGGGCTTGCTCAGCTTTCCACAGGGCATACAGTAGTGTTAAACGAAAGCGGAAATGAGGTAGGAAGCCAGGTAGAAAACATTAATAAATACCAGGCTACGGAGTTTATCTTAAAGGCAGTGATGGACAGTTATATGGGCAGCAGCGATAAGGTGCCAAAACGGCTGGCTACAGGAAACAGGATGAAAGTGATTGGCTGCTATTCGCCAATTAGGCGTAGTTTCCAGACGACATTTTCGTTAAGCATGGGGCAGATACTGGCCAGGAAGCATAAGGTATTATATTTGAATTTTGAGAGCTATTCCGGTTTTGGATATATGCTGCATCAGGAATATACGGTAGATATTACGGACGCTCTTTATTTTTTTAACTGCGAAAGGGAGAAACTGGCGTATAAATTGGAAGGGCTGATTCAGTCCATCAATGGCCTGGATTATATTCCGCCAGCGGTTTCCTACCGGGAGCTTCGGGGCGTAACAGGGGAAGAGTGGCTCCGTTTCATTCAGGAAATAGAAAAGATATCGGAATACGAGTTTCTCATTCTGGATTTGTCCGAACATGTCCAAGGGTTGTTCGAGGTGCTGCGGGAATGCCATTGCATTTTTACGATGCAAAGGGAGGATGGAATGGCAGAGGCTAAGATGCGCCAGTATGAAATGTTGCTGCAGTCTATGGAGTACGCAGATATAGCTGGTAAAACGAAAAAATGGAAACCGCCTGTGCTGCGCAGGCTGCCGCCAGGGATTGATCAGTTGGCACGGGGGGAAATGGCAGTCTGCATAAAGAAAATCATAGAGGAGGAAATCTATGGGGAAGCCAGGGATGCAGGGGAAGGAAACAAAAGGTAAGGCTATGTTTCAGGATATGGATTGGAAAGGAAGCGGCCTTGGAAAGAAAACGGTTTGGAATAGAGAGAGTTTTGCAGAAGATGTAGTAGAGGGCGAAAGGGGAAGGGCGGGTATGGAAGACTGCAAACAGAGGCTGAGGGCAGTTATTCTGGAGAAACTGGATTTTTCAAGGGAAACGTCAGATGAAGAAATTAAGGATATGATAGACGGTCTGATTATTAGTGAAAGCAAAAAACGTTTTATAAAGTTAGAAGAACGCAGCCGTTTGCGGCAGGAATTATTTTATTCCATCCGGAAACTGGATATCCTGCAGGAATTAGTGGATGATTCTAGTGTGACGGAAATTATGATTAACGGTACAGAGGGGATTTTTATTGAGCGGGGAGGGCGTGTAAGCGCATACGGAGTAAAGTTTGAATCCAGGGAAAAACTGGAGGATGTCATCCAGCAGATTGCAGCAGGCTGTAACCGTACCGTCAATGAAGCGTCACCCATTGTGGACGCCAGGCTGGAAAATGGTTCCCGTGTCAATGTGGTTTTAAGCCCGGTGGCATTAAACGGGCCGATTGTCACCATACGGAGATTCCCGGAACATCCTATTCGCATGGAAGAATTGATTGCAATGGGGGCCTTAACGGAGGAAGCGGCAGAATTTTTATCCTGTCTGGTGCAAGCCAAATACAATATATTTATCAGCGGAGGAACCGGTTCCGGCAAGACAACTTTTCTCAATGCCCTTTCGGCTTATATCCCCAAGGATGAAAGAATCATTACGATAGAAGACAATGCAGAACTGCAGATACGGGATATCCCCAATTTGGTCAGATTAGAGACGCGGAATGCCAATGTGGAAGGATGCAAACCCATTACAATAAGGGATTTGATTAAGTCCAGTCTCCGAATGCGCCCGGACCGGATAGTGGTAGGGGAGGTGAGGGGCAGTGAAGCCATTGATATGATGCAGTGCTTAAACACCGGGCACGACGGTTCCATGTCCACCGGACATGCCAATAGCTGCAAAGATATGTTGAGCAGGATGGAAACAATGATTTTAATGGGGATGGAATTGCCGCTTATGGCAATCCGGCAGCAGATTGCTTCCGGTTTGGATATTATTGTCCATTTGGGCAGACTTAGGGACAAAAGCCGGAAGGTTTTGGAAATTACGGAAATTGGTAATTTTTCAGGGAATGAAATAAACACTACGGTTTTGTATGCTTTTGAAGAGGAGGGAGAGGATGCCGATGGAACGGTGCGGGGCAGTTTAAGGAAAAGGGGGGAGTTGAAAAACAGTGGAAAACTCACAGCGGCAGGAATTGGCGGTTAAAGGGGAAAATCTTTTTCGCATCAGGACGTGCGGAAAATCAGGCAGGGAAAAAGCAGTGCGGAAAAACTGTATGCAAAGATTGGCAAAAGGGGAAGCGGTGAAAGCAGTGCAAGAAAAATATGCACAAGGGTTGTTAAAAGAAATGCCGGCGCAGGAAAAGTATGCGCGGGAGTTGTCAAAAGGAATGCCAGCGCAGGAAAAGTATGCGCGAGAGTTGTCAAAAGGAATGCCGGCGCAGGAAAAGTATGCGCAAGGGTTGGCAAAATGGAAGACAATGTGGGAAAAGTATGCACGAGGATTGGCAAAAGGGGAGACAGTGCAGAAAAAGTATACGCAAAAGTCGGCAAAAGGAACAACAGGATATAAGGCCAGTCCGCGTGAGAAGCTGGAGGACGCAATAGTGGGATTGGGACTTGTGGGGATTCTGGCATTTTTCTTCTACCGCTCTGTGTGGGCGTTGCCGTTTCTTGTTCCGGTATATATGATGTACCAAAAGGATGCAGGGAAAACCCGTATGCTGAAACGTCATAAAGAAATATCTATTCAATTCAAAGACGCCATACTGGCAGTATCTGCGAATCAGAAAGCAGGGTATTCAGTAGAAAATTCCTTTAAACAATCATACGACGATATGGGGCTCCTGTATGGGAAGGAAAGCCTGATATGCCAGGAACTGTATACCATTATTTCAGGATTGGGAAATAATTTGGTATTGGAAAACATGATGTACGATTTCGGAAAACGCTCCGGAGTAGGGGAAATCATGGAATTTGCGCAAGTTTTTGCGGCCGCTAAGCGGAATGGAGGAAATTTAACGGAGGTGATTGAACGCAGTGCATTAGTAATAGAAGAAAAGGTGGAAACGGAAAAGGAGATACAGATATTAATTAATGCAAAGCGGATGGAACAAAAAATTATGAGCATAACGCCATTTGGCATTTTGCTGTATATCAGTGCAACATCAAAAGGTTTTTTTGATGTGCTGTATCATAATCCAGCAGGCATTGCGATTATGACAGCTTGTATGGGAGTCTATCTGACTGCTGTGCGCCTATCTGGGAAAATAGTCAATATTGAGGTATAAAGATGATAATTATTTACGGAATGGTATTTCTTTTTTATATAGTTCTGCACTGTTTGGCCCGGAAACGGGGCATGGAAATCTCTGGGTATTTTTATGAAATGGGCAGGCGGAAAGGGATGTTTGGACAACGGGGCATTCGGGAGAATATTAGTCTGTTGCAGCCGGACAGCGGAGGAAGGGCGGAAAGGGAAGGAGAATATGTAAAGCAGTTTTACATTGGGAAAATTAAACTATTTCTTCAAATGCTTCTGCTTGGAAATTTGCTGGCCGTGTGTTTATGGCTGGCCGGAAGTATGGGAGACATAGTGGAGGAAGGGAAGTATATCCGCAGGAATGCATATGGTCAGGGGAGTATGGAAACGAAGTTGCAGGCGGAAATTGAAGGAGAGGAGGGCGCAGCGGCCTGTCAGGATTTTACTTTTTGGATAGAGGAGCGGCAATATGAAACCGTTCTGGTAAAGCAAATGGCCAGGGAGCTGGCACAGGAACTTCCAAGGCGGATTTTAGGCAGCAATGTTTCCCTGGAGGAAGTAAGGGAAGATTTAAATTTGTGCAAAGAAGCGGAAGGTTATCCGTTCCGCATTGAATGGGAAAGTGACGATTATGCGTATGTCTCTTCGGATGGGACGGTGACAAACGACGAACTGAGGGAAGAAGGGGCAGTGGTCTGCTTGACGGCGGTATTCCTCTATGGGGATTATAAAGAAGAGCATATTTTCCCTGTACATATTTTTCCGCCTCAGTATTCCGAAGAGGAACGGCTTAGGCGTAAAATTTATGAACTATTGGAGGATAAAGAAGGGGAGAACCGATATGGCTTACAAGTGGAATTGCCGGAGAACATAGAAGGGAAACAGTTGTTTTGGAGTGAGAGAAGGGAGGATAGCAGTGGAATGCTATTCCTGCTGACAGGAATAGCCGCAGTGGCGGTTTATCTTTTAAAAAACAGGGATTTGCGGGAAAGGGTGGAAGAGAGGAACAGGCAGATGCTTTTGGACTACCCGCAGTTGGTCAGCCGGATAACTCTTTATATGGGGGCAGGAATGACTGTACGCAATGTATTTTGCAAGATTGCCCTGGATTATCAAAAGGAACGGCAAGCCGGAGGAAAAATGCATTATGTGTATGAAGAAATGCTGTTAGCATGTTATGAATTGAACAGTGGGGTATCCGAAGCGGCAGCTTATGAACATTTCGGCAGGAGATGCCGTCTGATTCAATACATGAAATTTACCAATTTGTTGGTGCAGAATCTAAAGAAAGGGAGCAACGGAATCTTAGAGGCGCTGCACCGGGAAGCCAAAGATGCTTTTGAAGAGCGCAGGAACCTGGCGCGGAAACTAGGGGAGGAAGCAGGTACGAAATTGCTTCTGCCAATGATGCTGATGCTTGGGATTGTGATGGTATTGATTATAGCGCCAGCATACTTTTCTTTCTCAGCCTGACCACGCGCAGAGACAACAAACATATCAAAAACAGCATAGGAAGCAGAAATACCCGTAAGGAATTCAGGGCACGTGAGTGTCATGAAGTCCTTAGAAGAAGATGGGTATTGCTAGTGGATATGCGGAACTGGAAAAACAGCATAGGAAGCAGAAATACCCGTAAGGAATTCAGGACGCGTGAGTGTCATGAAGTCCTTAGAAGAAGATGGGTATTGCTAGTGGATATGCGGAACTGGAATAGGAGGCAATATGGGAAAATTGAAAGGTTTTAAGGATTTTATAATGGAAGAAGAGGGAATGGGAACTGTGGAGCTTATTCTGATTATTGTGGTGCTGATTGGCCTGGTGATTATTTTTAAGAATCAGTTGCGGACTTTAGTGACCAATGTGTTTAAGAAAATAACGCAGGACAGCAATACGGTTATGTCATGAGGCGGCAAGGAGGGTATTTGACGGTATATCTATCCTTATCCCTGACGCTGATTCTTTCGTTTATACTGACTATGGTGGAAGGGGCAAGGCTGCATGCCGTACGTATGGAAGCGGAATGCATATCCGACATAGGCATGAACAGCGTTTTGGCAGAATTTCACCGGGAGCTTTTGGAGCAGTATGACCTGCTGTTTGTGGATATGTCTTATGGGACGTCTTCGGCTGTAATAGAGAATTCTTCCGAACATCTGAGGGATTACTTACAGAAGAATTGCAGCAGGTCAGAGAGAGGGGGCAGTTTTGGCCTGTCTTCTGGCAGGGATTGGCTGGCGCTTTCGGTAGACCAGGCGGTGATTCGGGAATATTCCCTGGCTTCCGACTATAAGGGCAACGTAATGAAGCGGCAGGCTCTTGAATATATGAAGGACAGTACGGCAGAGGGGATGGCATTGGATGCGCTGGGGCTGGCGGATAAGGTGAAGAGTCTGGGGCTGGACACCAGGGATATTGCAGCGGAAAGGGAGAGTATTCAGGCTCAAATTGATGCTATCGAACTGCCGAAACAGGAGGATGAAGAGGGGGAAGAATACGAAATAAGCCTAAGCAACCCGGCAGATAATGTCAATGCATCCAGGGGCAGCTTTACTTTACGGACAGTGACCGGAAAGAATGCCAGCCTTTCTGGGACGGTGATCCGGTTGGAAGACTATATATCCCATAGGTCATGCAGGAGCGGATTAGGCATAAATCCGGATTTGCGCGAACCATCCGGAATTTTGGATGAACTGATGTTTGATTGCTATTTGCTTGAAAAATGCGGGAATTACAGAAAGGAAAAGGAAAATTCACTTTTAAAGTGCCAGGTAGAGTACTTGATTGCAGGGGAAGCTTCGGACTTAAAAAATCTGGACAAAGTTGTGAAAAGGCTTTTGCTTTGGCGGGAAGTGGCGAATGTCACTTATATCTTATCTGACAGTAAAAAGTGTAGGGAAGCTGAGATGGCGGCGCTGACGCTGACAGCAGTTATGCTTGTGCCGGAGTTTAAGGATTTAGTAAAGTATTCTATTTTGTTTGCATGGGCATATATGGAAAGCGTATGGGACGTGCGGAACTTGTTGGCTGGTGGAAAAGCGCCTTTGATGAAGTCCGGGGAGGACTGGAAAACCAGTATGTCAGATTTGCTGTTTTTTTCGGGAACTATTCCAGAGAAAGCAGCAGGAGGAAGGGGGTTGGAGTATGAAGACTACTTGCGTATTATGTTGTGTCTGGAAGACGGGACGAAGAAAATAATGCGGGCAATGGATATTATGGAAATGGATATCCGTCAAACGCCTGGCAATGCATATTTTTGTATGGATGCATGTTTTGATATTTTTTTGGCGGATATTTCAATCTCCAGCGCTTTTGGCTATCAGGGCCGGATAAAAAAGCGATATGGATATCACTAAAGTGTGAGGCTTTATGGCAGGAAAGGGGGGAGAAGAGCGATGTTCTCTTTTTGGAAACCAGTTTATAACTATAGGCATATCATAAAAACAGTTGTTTCTCCGGGCAAGGTTCTATTTTTGTACATAAAAGGATTCTCCGTATATGTGCAGTCTTTCTGTTCCAAAAAGAGGATGTCGTTCTTTTCCCCGCTTTTTTGCAGGAAGCAGAGGGCGAGTATGGCAGTGGAGGCTTCGGCGGCTTTGCCGTTCTTCCTGTTTTTCCTGCTGAATATTCTGTCTTCTTTTGAAATGCTCCGTTTACACGGAAATCTTACCGCAGCCATGCACCAGACAGGAAACCGGATGGCATTTTACGGATATGCATATAAAGCGGCAACAGGGAATGAGGCGGTTTTAACGGAAGGGATGGATTCTCTGATTTTGTCTGTGGGATATGCGAAAAGCCGGGTAATAGGCATTCTGGGAACGGACTATTTGGAGGGAAGTTGTTTGGCAGATGGTGTTTCTGGGCTTCATTTTATCAAATCATCGGTAATGGAGCGGAATGATATTATTGAATTAGTGGCGTCTTACCGGGTAAAGCCATTCTTTTCCCTTATGGGTTTTCCTGACTTACACATGGAAAACAGGTATTATGGGAGAGCCTGGACAGGGTATGATGTGGCCATCAGACAGAGTGATATGTCAGCCGAGGATCCGGTAGTTTATATAGCGGAACATGGAACGGTATATCATCTGGCGCGCAATTGCAGTTATCTTTCCCCTTCCATAGAAGCAATTCCCAGTGGGGCAGTGGATGAACTGCGAAATACAGGAGGCGGAAAGTATACGGATTGTGACAGATGTAAAAGAAATAAGTATCAGGCAGTTGTCTACATAACCAGCCAGGGGAATAAGGCACACGGTTCGTTACAGTGCGCCGGATTGAAAAGAACCATATACCTTGTCCATTTGTCGGAGGTGGGGGGAAAGGGAAGATGTTCTAAATGTGGCAGTTGAGTATAGAAAGGATACGGAAGGAAACGGAAAGAAGAAATATGTATATAGAATGGATTATTGCCTTGGTAGGCGTGTCGCTGCTGTCCATAGTGGATATAAAAGAAAGGGAGATTCCGGCAGCGCTGTTATGGATATTTGGTATACTTGCAGTTTTGTATCATTTGATAAGCAGGGGAGGGAGTAAGGAATTGGGGTGGATATTCCCTGCTTTGACGCCAGGTTTTCTCCTTTTGCTTATCAGCTTTTGCACGGGGGAAAGCATCGGATATGGGGACGGATGGACGGTGGTTATAATAGGCATACTCATTGGTGCGAAAGGTGGTTTCCTGGCAGTTTGCATCGGGGTGTATGTATCGTCGCTATATTCGCTTATTTTGCTTGCGGCACATAAAGTAAGCAGGAAAAGCAGGTTTGCGTTTCTGCCGTTCCTAACTATTGGATTGGGGGTGGGGTTTCTTGCGCAGAAGGGCTTATAGGAAAGCAGGAGGATATTTTACGGTAGAGGCGTCTATGGTTATGCCTTTGGTTCTTGCGGTGACAGGACTTATTTTTTATCTGACGTTTTTTCTCTATAATCAATGTGTGGTGGCGCAGGATACGTATATTTTGGCGATGCGCGGGAGCTTACAATGCGGAAAGGATGCAGAAGAAATAAAGCGGCAGGTATTAACGGAGAGCAGACAGCGGTTTGGGACAAAGTATGTAGGGGCCTCATTTTTAGAGCATAGGGAAGAAGTGGACAAGACAGCGGTTGCGGTAGAGGCCAGAGGCGCAATAGCTCAGGCCGGATGGAAGTTTGGAGCCAAAGGGGAGGCGCAACGTCTTTGTCCGGTAAAATGTATAAGGGAAGTCAGACTGGCGAAAAAAATTATGCAGAGGCTGGAAAACCATTAGGAGGAAACGTGATATGGAAAATGTAAAATATTATAAGGATTTAAATCATAATTATTTAATTATTAAGGATAAAGCCAGGGAAGCGCCAAGTTATCAGCATAAGATGATAACTTCAAACAGGATGAAACATTTTCTTGCGTGTAAGATCCGGTATATTGACCAGGAATGCCATTTTTATTATGAAATCAGCTCCAGACAAAATTTAGTCTGCCTGTTTGACAGGAATCCTATGGAATATGGCCAAATCAGGCGCCTGTTTGAGGACATGCAGGAAGCGTTGGATGAACTGGGGAATTATCTTTTAGACAGCCGGGGACTGATGCTGCAGCCGGAATATATTTTCAGGAATCCGGCTGCGGAGGAATACTTTTTTCTATATTATCCATATTACATGGAAGAGGAGGCAAATTCTTTGCCTTTGGCGGAATTTCTTGTGGAAAAGGCAGACCATGGGCAGGAAGATGCGGTCTCTGCTGTATATAAAATATATGAAATGGCGCAGGATGACGGATTTATTATCACGGAAATTTTGGATATATTTTCAGGAGCAGAGGAAGCGGTAGGAAAAACCCCGGACGAACCGACGGATATTGCGCTGGAGGAGGAACCGGAACTGCCGGTATTTGAGAAGCCGGATTTTAGCGGGAAAAAGGAACAAGACAGGGAGGAAGAGGCATACAGGCATTTAGGAGTGGCAGGGGTGTTAGGAACAGTGTGCGCCCTGGCAGCGGCAGCGGTTTTTGGCGTCCGGTATTATTATGTATTATCTGCGCAGGAGATGCTGCTTTTTGTGGTTGGGGGACTTACTCTGATTGTCTTGGCGGCTGCTTTCTTCCTATACTTTATTTTTCATATGTGGAACCGGAAAAGAAATTGGAAAAGAAGCGCAAAAAGTATGGAGAAAGCGGAAGCGTTATGGGTGGGACAGGAAAAGGGGACAGAGCCATATCCTGTCTTGGACGCGCCTTCTTTGGATTCTTATGGGGAAGTTCCTGTAGCCTGGGATATGAAAAATGCAAAAAGGGGAAAACGCAACAACGGGGAGGATGAAACGGAATATGGAAACACTGTTTTTTTAGAGGCGGCAGCCTGTAAGACAGAGCATAAGTTGTACGGGACAAATAAAGGGAATAAATATCATATTGATTTGGAAAAGCTTCCCTGTACGGTTGGAAAAATGGCAGGAAGCGTGGATGTGGTGATTAAAGACAGCACGGTGAGCCGTATCCATGCCCGGTTTACAAGGCAAGAAGAGGGCATATGTGTGACTGATATGAATTCCACCAATGGGACTTTTAAAAATGGGCTCCGTTTGGAGCCAAACGAAACGGTGGCAATCGAACAGGGGGATGAAGTAAGGTTTGGAAGAATGACATTTTGTTACCGATAGATAATTTCATTGACATGGGCGGATGGAAATGGTACCCTTGACCTAAGTCATATTAGCAGCATATCATTCCGCGTATGTGGATGGAACGGAGAAAATATGGTAGAAAAACAGTTAGGGGAGTTTTTTGCTGATGAAGGGTATGTGGGCATTTCTTCTAATTTGCCGGAGTTTACAATTTACTTCCATGTGGAACACGCTTATGTGAATGTATTTCATGTCATTTATTATAAGCAGGGTTTATATATATCAAAAGACCAGTATATGCATTTCAAGGAGAAAATAAAAAGTTTTTTCGCGCAAAAAGGGGCATCCCAAATCCATATCCTGTCGCTTGTAGTATGCGGGGACAAAACAAAAGCAAGGCAGCTTTGTGCAGATGACGCTATGAGCTGGATGATAGATCCAAATGAAAACAGGCTTATGGTTTTTGAGGATCAGGTAAGTGATTTTTATGGAATGCGCAATAAACTGGAGGATTTTTTATCCTTTGCCGGCCAAGGAGAAGGGCAGGAGGAAGGGATAAAAGAGGATTTCCAGCCCGGAAGGAAAAAATATCAGCTCCCAGCAGTGACGACTCTCTTTATAGCGGTGAACATTCTTATATTTTTTTTGTGCATATGCGTGGGAGATAGGCTATATTCTATAGGGGCAGTAGGGCTTACGGAGGTTAGGAAAGGGGAATATTACCGGATTTTTACCAGTCTGTTTCTTCATTGGGATTTCAATCATCTAATCAGTAATATGATGGCGCTTTACTGTCTTGGGGAAGTGGTGGAAGGTTCTTTTGGCCCTGTCTGGTATACGGTGATTTATATGGCGGCAGGCGTCTGCGGAAATCTGCTGTCGTTGGTGAATGAATTTTTTACGGGGGAATATATACTTTCGGTAGGGGCAAGCGGCGCTATCTTTGGCCTGATAGGAGCATTGCTTATTTTGGTTGTAGTGCATAGGGGGCATTTTCAGCAGTTTTCCATTTGGCGGATAGCATTTATGCTTGGCTATTCTCTATACAGCGGATTTATAGAAGGAAATATTAATAATGCCGCCCATATCGGGGGGCTGATTTGCGGCATGGCGCTGTCCCTGGGTGGTCAGTTGCCTGGCTGGTTTAGACTATGGAGTGGGCATATGCGGAATAGGGGGAAACATGAAAATTAACATTTATTATGGAGGCAGAGGGCTGATTGACGACCCGACTTTATTTGTAGTGAATAAGATGCAGGAAGTATTGGAAGAACTAAGGGTAGAGGTGGAACGCTTCCAGCTTCATGAGCTGAAAAACAGCATAACTACTTTGCCACAGACTTTGAAGGAAGCGGATGGCATTATCCTGGCGACTACTGTGGAATGGTATGGAATCGGCGGATATATGCAGCAATTTCTGGACTCCTGCTGGCTTTATGGCGATAAGGAGAAAATAAGCAAGATCTATATGTGTCCGGTTGTTATGTCAACCACTTATGGGGAACGTGAAGGAAAACTGGATCTTTTATCGGCCTGGGAGATTCTTGGCGGTCAGCCATGCAGCGGCGTATGTGGGTATATTGCGGATATCGCATCTTTGGAAGATAACCAGAATTATATTACGTTGATTGAAAAAAAAGCAGAAAATATGTATCGTACCGTCAATCAAAAGGTTGTGAGCCTCCCGGCAAGCAATCAGGCGATACGTCAGATGGTTTCCAGGACACAGATTGACCTGACGCCTCAGGAGTCGGAACAATTGTCGCAATATGCGTCGGATGACCAGTATGTCCAGAGACAAAAAGAAGATATTCAGGAGTTAACCAGTCTGTTCCGGGATATGTTAAATAGTGGGGAAAACGAGGAAACAGGGGAAATCATTGCGCAGTTAGAGCAGCATTTTAAACCTTTGCCCGGATTCAAAGGAGTATATCGTTTTATTATTGACGGCAAAAAGAAACATTTAATTGTTCAGGTGCAAAATGCAGAGCTGCAATGTTCTTTTGGGGTTGCGGATTACGCAGATGTGGAACTGCAGTTGAGCGGGCGCACTATGGAAGAAATTATGAATGGAAGGATGACTTTCCAACGTGCGTTTATGGCTGGGGAAATGAAAATGAAGGGGGACTTCAAAATATTACGAACCCTGGATCAGATTTTTATTTTTGAAAAATAAAAGCGGAAAGGAAAACGGTAAGGCAGGATGTGTGAAGAAAACTGTGTTTTTTGTAAAATAGCAAAGGGGGATATCCCGTCCAAAGTTCTTTATGAGGATGATGAGTTTAAGGTAATTTTAGATTTAGGGCCAGCTACCAAAGGGCATGCTTTGATTTTACCGAAAAACCATTACCGTAATTTATATGAGATTCCGGATGAAGTGGCTGGAAAGGTTATGCTTCTTGCTAAAAAGATGGCGCTTCATATGACGGAAAAATTAAACTGCGATGGTTTTAATCTAGTGCAGAATAATGGGGAAGCGGCGGGGCAGACGGTGTTTCATTTTCATATGCATTTAATTCCGCGTTATACGGAAGATGGGCAGACTTTGGGATGGAAGCCGTTGGAGTTTACGCAGGAAGAATTGGACGGGATTAGGGATATTATTTTAAATTGACAGGGCGGATGATAAAATATGCGTATCATACAGACATCGGAAATTACGGAAAATATAAAAGAAATGTGTATCGAAGCGAACCATTTTCTTTCAAAAGATATGAAAGAATGTTTGGAAAAGGCAGTATATGAGGAAACAGAGCCTTTGGGCAAACAGGTTTTATGCCAGCTAAAGGAGAATCTGCAGATTGCAGGCCAGGATATGATTCCTATTTGCCAGGACACCGGAATGGCAGTTGTTTTTATGGAGATTGGCCAGGAAGTGTCATTGGAAGGGGCGTTGTTGGAGGATGCAGTAAATGAAGGAGTGCGCAGAGGGTATGTGGAAGGCTATTTGAGGAAATCGGTGGTAAAAGACCCACTGATGCGTGAGAATACAAAAGACAATACACCGGCAGTCCTCCATTGTGAAATAGCGCCAGGAGATAAAGTGAGGATAACCGTTGCGCCGAAGGGGTTTGGAAGTGAGAATATGAGCCGCATTTTTATGCTTAAGCCTTCAGATGGCGTAGAGGGGGTAAAGGAGGCCGTTCTTAACGCAGTAAAGGAGGCAGGCCCTAATGCTTGCCCGCCAATGGTAGTTGGGGTGGGCATTGGCGGCACGTTTGAGAAATGCGCCTTGATGGCCAAAAAAGCACTGTCCAGACCGGTGAAGGAACATTCTCCCCTGCCTCATATAAAGGAACTGGAGGAAGAATTGTTGGAAATGATAAATAAAACAGGGATTGGGCCTGGAGGTTTGGGAGGGGATGTGACAGCATTTGCCGTCAACATTAATACATACCCGACTCATATCGCAGGGCTGCCAGTGGCTGTAAATATATGCTGCCATGTGAACCGTCATGTGGTGCGCGAAATTTAAAAGGCGGAGAAAAGGCAGGGAAAGGATGGGCATGCAAGCTTGTCCTGTGAAGGAAAACGGATATAAACAGCTCAAAATGCCGGAACAAGGCAGGGTATAGGCTCTGTCTCCAGGTTTGAATAGAATAGAGGTAAATATGGATCGATATATAAACGCGCCAATCAGTGATGAGGATGCAAAACAGCTCCGTGCAGGAGATTGCGTATATCTTACAGGCACTATTTATACGGCAAGGGATGCTGCCCATAAGAGAATGTATGAGACGTTAAAGGAAGGCGGAGAGCTTCCGCTGAATTTACAAGGGGAGACGATTTATTATATGGGACCGTCTCCAGCCAGGGAAGGCCGCCCGATTGGTTCTGCAGGGCCAACGACATCCAGCCGTATGGATAAGTATACGCCGGATTTTTTAGACAGGGGATTAAAGGGAATGATTGGAAAGGGAAAACGCTCAGAGGAAGTCAAGGCGGCAATAGTAAAAAACAGAGCAGTGTATTTTGCTGCAGTCGGAGGGGCTGGCGCATTGCTTTCGCGTTCTATTAAAAGTTCCCGGATTGTGGCATATGAGGATTTGGGAACAGAAGCAGTCCGCAAACTTCAGGTGGAGAATTTTCCTGCTATTGTAGTTATTGATTCGCTGGGCAATGACTTATATCAGAAGGTTTTGGAAAATAGTGCAAAAGAGTAAGAACAGCGGCTGCCCAAAGGGCAAAGATAATGGAATGTATAGGAGTAACGCATATGTATAGAATTGCTATGATGGTTTTCAGACTGTTTTTGAAAGCCCCATTCTATTTTTTTCAAATTTGGAGGTGCGGGAAGAAAAAGGGGATTACATTGGAAGAGGCATATGCTTGTGTCAGAAAAGTAACAATAGCGGCTAACCGGGCGGGAAAAGTGAAAATAGAATCTTTTGGCCTGGAAAATATTCCAAAGGAAAGTGGATTCATATTTTATCCCAATCATCAAGGTTTGTATGATGTATTAGCTTTTTTGGAGTCGTGTCCGGTTCCTTTTGCTTTTGTAATTAAGAAAGAGGCGAGAAATGTTATATTGCTTAAACAAGTGGTAGACGCCCTTGGCTCCATCTCCATTGACAGAGAGGACATCAGACAGTCTATGAGCGTGATACAGCAGGTGGCGGCAGAAGTGAAGAAAGGAAAGAATTTTCTAATCTTTGCGGAAGGGACGAGAAGCAGAGAGGGGAATCGGCTTTTGGATTTTAAAGGTGGAAGTTTCAAAAGCGCAGTGAAATCACAATGCCCGATTGTACCCTGTGCATTAATTGATTCGTTTAAGCCTTTTGATGAGAAATCCATTCAGCCAGTCACGGTAAAAATTATATATTTGCCGCCTATATATTACGAGGAATATAAGGGGAAGAAGACTGTGGAGATTGCGGCAGAGGTGAAGGCGAGGATTGAGAAAGCAATGCAAACGATGCAGTGGGAAGAATAGCCTTTTGCTCTTTTAATCTATAGGAAAGCCTAAAGTTTTTCCATTCAACGGCTTTAGCGGTATTGCATTATGTAAACTTTAGGACATATTTTTAAGGAGGATTACTAAGTTTTAGAAATTTTAGAAAAAAATAAAAAAAGCAATTGACAAATGAATATTCCTTATGTATAATAACACTTGCGCTGTTGAGTGCAGTATAAATTATAAATATAAACAAATGGTTCAGGCTATGGAGAAATACTCAAGAGGCTGAAGAGGCGCCCCTGCTAAGGGTGTAGGTCGTTTATGCGGCGCGAGGGTTCAAATCCCTCTTTCTCCGTTCTTTTATCAGATAGCATTTTGAAGCAAGTTCAAAAAATATAAAAAAGGACTTGACAAACAAAATGAAAGATGATAAAATGAAAATCCGCTGAGAGGCGAAAAGAATTGTTCAAAAATAAATTGGAAAATAAAAGAAAAAGTACTTGACAAAAACAAAGAGATATGATAAGATATCAGAGTTGCGTCAGACAAAACGATTTATGGCGAACAAGAAGCACCTTGACAACTAAACAGCAATGCAACCCTGAAATTCCTGAAGGAACCGGAAGGCGCAAGCCGGAAGGGGACGAAAGAAAATTTCAGAGAAAAAAATGAGTGACCATAAGTACGGAAGCCGCCAGACAGAGTCGCGCGGCGGAGGGAAAAGATGGGACAACCCAAAACAGTAAAACGGAAAAGAGTTAATGACAGGCGAAAGGAAGAGAAAACGCCGGAAGTTGATTCAGACCGGGAAGGCTTCGGTTCGAAGTATGAACATGAGAGTTTGATCC